>JBHEOO010000059.1:0-10141 GCA_046260765.1 Chromatocurvus sp. | reverse complement strand
AGGTGGTGGAGCGCATGAACTCCCTTGGCGTTCTCATCGACCTGTCACACTGCGGACCACAGACAACGCTGGACGGCATTGCCTTATCGGAGCGTCCCGTTGGCATTACACACACCATGTGCGCGGCGATCAGATCTCACCCAAGAGCCAAGACCGACGAGCAGATTCGCGCCTGCGCTGAAAACGGCGGCGTGATCGGCATGGTCGCACTGGGCTATTTTGTCGGTCCGGACCCCGGCGGCGAGACAACCATAGAGGACTACGCGGACCACATCGAACACGCGGTCAATATTGCGGGCATTGAGCATGTGGGGGTCTCGACGGACTTCCCTCCCCAGGGAATTTCCCCCTGGGCGACCTACGAAAACTGGTATACGCCGCGCACCGGCTTTTTCAAAGAGAGCTACGAGCTGCGCTGGCCGCCGTGGATTCCCGAACTCGACTCGACCGATCGCTTCCGCAACCTCAACCGGGTGCTTGAGGCGCGTGGCTGGTCGAGTCAGGACCGGGAGCGTCTGCTGGGACGCAACTGGCTGCGCCTGTTCGAGGACACAATCGGCTAGCGTCGGGCCGGCACTACTGTCCTGCAGCCGCTAGGCGCCATGCCGGGCTGTCGATGTCATCAGCTGCCACACAACGAACGCACCATCGTGGGCGTACCCTGTCCGCTAAACCACCATGGTCTGAAGCCTGGCAACCGGACCCGCCTTACTGTTCTTTGAAGACGCCGCGCGAGCAACCAGAAAGTCTTCATAATCATCGAGAATCTCCGGGCGTTCGAAGTGCAGAAAATGGCCTACGCCATGGACCAGCAGGCATTCGCAGTCAGGGATCAGCTTTTCAGCCTCCCACATGTCTTTGAGATCAATGATCCGGTCCTCGGACCCGTTGACAATCAATGTGCGCGCGCGAATCTGTGAGAGATCAATCGCTTCCTGGAGGGGACCGAGCTTGAGGATATTGAGACAATGCTCGTGGAAGGCAGACGCATTGGCATCGCTGAGATTTTCGAACTGCGCTGCGATCTGGCGCTTGTAGTTAGCGCCGATCCTCTGACCAAACATGTCAATAATGAGATCGGCCCCGGCGGCGTAGTTCCGCGAGTGATACAGCGCCTGGGCATGTTCGACAAGACGCTCCATTTCAGCGTTTGGCTGCATACCAAAACTGCTCAGCACAAGATGCTGAACAGCAGAGGGACACTGTGCCGCGTAGCCTGCGGCAATCGCGGTACCCCAGCTGCTTCCCGCCAGCGTCAGCTCCCCGCAGGGCGAGAAATGCTGAACGAGGGCATGCACAATGCCAAGCTGCTCCTGTACCGTGACGTGGGCGCTGCCCGACAGAATTTTCGAACGTCCAACGCCAGGCATGTCGAAAATGACAACCGTGAAATGCGGCGAGAATCGCTGCGTCACCGAACGCCACACCGCCATGGTCTGCATGATTCCGCTCACACACAGCAGGACATTGGGCTTGTCACCGTAACGCCGGAAGGGAATGTGGAAGCGCTCGTGTTCAATGACGCCTTTGCCGTTTTTCATGGTTCGTGTCCCGATCGCGTGGTGCTGCCTGAAGCAGAGGCCAGAAAGTTTGACGCGATACGATCAGCGCGCTGTGTCTTCCAACTGTACCACCCTTGCGGTGCACAGCGATTGGCCAGACGGTCAATCGGCGAGGTCACCAGAAGATTCATAATGCCCTTTGCCCGCTCAGTCCAGCGCGGTGACGGGGAGCGCAGCGACACGCCCATTCCCGCCTCGAGGTAGTGGAATTCGTGCCACCAGCCGCCGGGCATATACAGCGTCTGGCCGGGCTGCAGTATTGCCTCGTAGCCCTGGGCACTTGCCAGGGCGGGAAAGCGTTCAAAGTCAGGGGCATCGAGGTCGACGTAGCTTCGCACGGTGCAGGGATGGCGATAGAGCGCGGCAGAGGCCTCTGGCGGAAACAGCCGAATCCGCCGACGCCCGCGAATCACCGTGTGCAGAACGTCGCCCATGTCGATATCGTAATGCAACGGTGTCGTGCTCCCGGCACAGCCAAAAAAACTGAACACAAAACGACGCGAAAAACGCAGTCCGACCCTGGGAAGATACACGTCGTCAAGAAGTTCCGGGATCTTGTGTGAGAGGTTGTAGAGAAACATTCGCAGATCGCGGCCCCGGGCCTGTGTCTGGTCGAGGAACTCTGCGAAGGTCATTGTGTCGATGCTGGCCATGTAATCCCGCCCCGGCGTCCCGAAGCTGGCGTCATAGACGCGTACGATGCGCGTCCCATAACGAGCGGACAAGCGTTCGGGCGTCCAGCGCTCGAGGGCGGGCCAGTCTGCAGCGAGATCTGTGACGACTAGCGGAGTGCGCGTTCGTATTGCCCGGCGCAGAGCGCTTCCGTCGGCGTGTGCGACCGAGGCCAGCGGCCGCCATGGGAATATGTCCCCGGCATCCCGGTAGCGCGCAGTATCGACCGCAGCCTCGATGCCGGCACTCACAGGTCACCCTCAGCGCTTATCTGTGCCAACAGCTCTTTCCGATCGCAGACGGGATCAGAGCCGAACCAGATTGACCAGATCAACTTGGCGAAGGCGGCGTCCGTCGCCGTAAAGGCGCGCTCACCATTGAATTCCACGAACAGGCGCCCTCCAGCGAGCCAGAAGAACACCAGCTGGTCGCCATCGCGAACATCGCGATCGATCGCGTTCATGAAAGCCGTGATGGTGGCGGCGGCCTCGTCGAGCCATGCCGGCTCTGCGTTCCGCAGGAGGCTATCTGCGAATTCTTTACGGATTCGCTCAGCGCCCAGCTTGCGACTGAACCGGGTCACAAGGGCCTTGCCCTGTCCATCCGCCACCACGGTATCCAGCGTGGGGAGCGGCCAATCATCGACCTCGGCGTAGTGCGCAATGGTGTAGACGCTGAAAAACAGAAAGACTCGCTCGGTCTCGCCAGTAAACGCCAGTCTGTGCGTCTCCCCTTCCTCGGTTACGGTTATTTCAGCCGGAAACACCTTTCCCGGGTCGGCAGACGAGGACGACAAGGCGAACAATGAACCAGGCAGTAATGCAAGTATCAGCAGCCAGGCTCTTGAGCCGCCACTCACGGGAATTTTTTCAAACATGGGCTCAATCCCTGGGCTGATTCTTCAGTGTGGCTTGTTCGACCTCGATCAATTGTCCGACAGATCACTGCGAAATGGGACCGCTGACCCTGCATGTCTACCGGCACTGACGATGTCAGACGCCGGGTCACACAAGCCCCTGGCGTTAATTCCCCAGCGGAACAAAAGCCAGCGCATCATTCGGATTCATCGGAATGACCAGCTGCTTCTGCACCGAGTCATAGCACATGGAAGCGGCGCTCGGGATGCCCTCCGCGATCACAACAGCATCCTCCCCCGGACGAATGCGCGAGACGCTGCCGTAACGGACGCTGCTGACATACTTGGTGCCGTCAGGCAGGATCACCAGGCCGTCACTGCCACTCTCTGCGGCATGTTCGGTCATCAGCAGCTCTCCCTCGGGGCTGAAGGTCATCACGTCGTTGTTGCCGATGTTGACCACCACGACGTTGCCCTTATTGTTTATCGCCACACCATTCGGCGCAGCCAGGGGTGCGCCCTGCACAAGCACCGAGGTCTCACCCTCTGGCGTTACCCGGAAAAGCGTTTCAGGCGGGCGGGTATTGGAGATAAAAGCCGTGCCATCCTCGGCCACGCCAATACCGTTAAGGAAGGTAGAGCCAGGCACCTCGATGGACTTGAGCGGCTTGCCGGTGGCCAGATCGAAGCTGCGCAGGAAGCTGCCGTCAACGGTGTAGAGCACGCCATTCCTGATCGCGCTGCCCAGCGGGTGATCGAGATAGAGACCATCGCGCGTCGCACCGATCCACTTCGACGTGTGCACACTGCCATCCGGATGGATCAGCGATACATAGCCATCGTTCTCACGCTGGGCCGTCGGCACGCCGGCATTCATCGCCAGTATCAGATTGCGTTCGGGGTCGAAGGTGCAGCTCTCAGTGAAGCGGAAACTGCCATAGACCTTCACGTCGGATGACATGGCTACCCGCTCGCCCGCTTCATTGACTGTGCCCAGGGGCAGACCCGCCTGAAATTCACCGTCCTGGGCCTGGACGCCAATGCCTGCACACAGCAGCACCAGCCCTGCTTTCCAGTTTGCTCTCACTGCTTCACACTTCATTGATCCGTCTCCATGCGACTGTCAGTACACTTTACCTAGATTAGCAGAACGGACCAGTCCCTTCCGCTGCCGCGTGGCCGCTCCGATCCTCCTGGCAATTCCCCGTAGTCCCCATTCGGATTATCCTGCGCTATCATCACCCCTCACACATAGACGCTTCCACAATCAGGAGAACCGATAACAATGACAAACTATCATCGCAGATCTTCACCGGACCACCGCAAACTGACTTTGAGTCTGGCTTTGTCAGCCGCTCTTTTTTCCACGGTATCCGCCGCCCAGACGCCGATTGTCAAACCCGGCGCACCGGGAACCGCCAGTCGCATGATGACGGCCGAAGAAGCGGTAACAGTCGCTGAATCATCGTATTCCCCCGCGGATGTGCGGTTCATGCAGGACATGATTCCCCACCATCACCAGGCAACACTGATGGCGGTCCTGGTGAAGGACAGAACCAATAATCCGGCATTGGTCGATCTCGCAGAGCGTATCAACGGCACCCAGGCCGACGAGATTGCCTTTATGCAGGAATGGCTGGCCGAGCGCGGAGAGAGCGCGCCTGCACCGTCTGAGCACCAGGCTATGCACATGCACCACGACATGGCGGGTATGGCAACGCCGGCGCAGATGGCGGCCCTGGCAGAAGCAAAAGGCACAGACTTCGACCGCCTGTTCCTGGAACTCATGATTCGTCATCACGATGGCGCCATCACCATGGTCAAGGACCTGATGGAGCAGGACGGCTCAGCCTATGATCCTGTCTTGTTCGAATTCACCAACGACATCACCAACGACCAGGCCGTGGAAATTGAACGCATGAACAGCATGCTGGTGGGGCTCTCAGAGGATCCCCGCTCCAATCTCGCGGCGGGCGTATTTGACGCTGAACAGGCAATTTCCAATCTCGAACTGATCGCCAGCCTGCGTAAGCCCGCTGGCTTCTTTGATCCAGCCAACCCCGCTGAGCGCGGTGCCCGGGCGCTGGACGAGGAAGATGCCAGGCGCAGGGAGCTCGTTGAAGAGGAAGAAGAAAATGACGCGGCCGAGGAGCGGTCAAAGACCATCGAGAAGGAGGCATCCGACCGGCGTCGCCCGATGCTCAGCTTCGCCAACACCGACCTGGCTTTTCGTGACGACATCATGGTTGCCGGCAACTACCATGGCTTCAACGTGTACCGGCTGCAGGAAGACGGCGTTCCGGACCTGACGGCCTCCGTGGTATGCCCGGGAGGCCAGGGGGACGTGTCTATCGTTGGTGACCTGCTGTTCATGTCTGCTCAGGAAACTCGCGGGCGACTCGATTGCGGCCTCGAGGGTGTATCCGAAAAAGTCAGCGAGGACCGGTTCCGCGGTCTGCGCATTTTTGATATCTCGGATCTGACAATGCCTCTGCAGGTGGGCGCGGTCCAGACCTGTCGCGGCTCGCACACACACTCTGTTGTTTCCGGACCGGGCGAGAACGGCATCATTACGGTATACAACTCGGGAACGTCAAAGGTCCGCGAGGAAGAGGAACTCGAAGGGTGCATTGGGGACATCGCCGGCGATGAGCGCACGGCACTGTTCCGTATCGATGTGATTGAAGTCCCGGTGAAGAACCCGGGGGAGGCCCGTATTGTGGACAGTCCGCGCGTGTTCGCGGACGCTGACAGCGGTGTCGCTGCAGGCCTGTGGCGCGGCGGCGATCACGGGGACGGCACCCAGGAAACCCGACGCACGGATCAGTGCCACGACATTACCGTATTCCCCGAGGCCAATATTGCCGCCGGCGCCTGTTCTGGCAACGGCATTATCTTCGACATTTCCGATCCGTCCGCGCCGACCCGCATAGATGTGGTGACAGACAAAGGCTTCGCGTACTGGCACTCCGCCACCTTTAACAATGACGGCACCAAAGTCCTGTTCACTGACGAGTGGGGTGGTGGTTCGCGGGCACGCTGTCGCGCGTGGGATCCGCTGACCTGGGGTGCCAACGCCATCTATGACATCGTCGATGGCAAACTCGAATTCAGAAGCCACTTCAAGATGCCGGCACCGCAGATGGAGTCGGAGAATTGCGTAGCGCATAACGGCTCTATCATTCCCGTCCCGGGCCGTGACATCTTTGTGCAGGCCTGGTACCAGGGCGGGATTTCAATAATGGACTTCACCGACTCTTCAAACCCCATTGAGATCGCGTACTTCGACCGCGGGCCCTACTTTGCCGACGAGATCATCACGGGTGGCTTCTGGTCCGCCTACTGGTATAAGAACCACATCTACGGCACAGAAATCGTTCGTGGGCTCGACGTACTGCAACTGCTGCCCAGTGAACACCTCAGCGAAAACGAGATCGCCGCGGCCAAGCTGGCTGATCAGGGTGATCTGTTCAACCCGCAGCAACAGTTCCGCGTGAGCTGGCCCGCTGCACCGGCGGTTGCCCTCGCTTACCTGGACCAGCTGCAGCGCGCTTCAGGCCTGCCGGATGACATGCAGGAAAAAGTCCGCGACGCACTCGTGAGCGCAGAGACTGCCATGGCCAACGGCACCGGCAATCCCGAACTGGCACAGACGCTCGGCGCAATGGCAGACAGCATTGGCAATATCGAAGCGGCGCCGGACCATACGAAAACCATCAAGGGGCTGGCGACGACTCTTGATGGTATTGCAGAGCGTTTGCGCGGCTAAGCGGCGACATCAGTCGGCAGGGGCCCCGCTTTATCGGGGGCCTCAGCGCCCGGCGTTCGTCGTACCACCTGCTTCACCATTGCCACCCCGAACCTGGAACTCCGGAGGAAAGTTGTTCATCTGCCGCCAGAGCTCAAAGCCGAGGCGCACGGTTTCCAGCTGCACCCAGCCCCGCGCCTTGGTCCCAAGACGCACAAAGCGATCCTCAGGCCAGGGCGGCTCTTCGGGATCCGGCACCACCAGCACCTGAAACTGCCCCTGCGCGTTCGCACTCCGATCGACCACGGCCACGCGGCCACCGAAGGTACCCACGGCAACGGACGGCCAGCCTGAAAACTGCACTGACGGCCAGCCCTCGAATTGCAGCCGCACATTCCGCCCCGGCTCCACAAGTGCCGCATCCCGGCCGCCGAGGTAAAGACGAACCGCGCGCTCACCCCCGCTTGGAACAAAAGAGGCTACCCGCTGCCCCTGGGCGATGACGGTCGCGCGGTCACCCGAGGTGACACCCAGTATCGTACCGGCCTGCGGCGCCCGCACGGTCCGCGCTGACTGGCGCGCAAGATCGACCTCAATGCGCTGCAGCTGCGCTTCGGCAGTCGCTACCTGTGAACGCAGCTCCTCAAGCTGAATACGCGCATTCTCCATTTCCAGCCGCGAGGCAAGCCCCTCCTCAAACAACAGCTGCTGTCTTTCGGCATCGCGCACTGCCGTGGCAACGCGATCCCTGGCGGCGTCCACATCGCGCTCGACGGCAGCACGTTGATCGCGAAGGCGCTCGACGAGCTGTGGGTCATTGTCGACGATACGGACGATGGGGTCGCCAGCCTCGACGGTGCTGCCGTTGCGTACAAACCATTCGTCAATGCGACCACCGACGAGGGCATGAACGTCCTGTCGTCGGTCCTCCGGCGACAGCGCGGTGACCTCCCCGCGGCCCGACACCGTCTGCATCCAGGGCGTGAACCACAGGGCCATTGCGCCGATGATAATCGCGGCGATAATCAGCCTGGACAGCGTTCGCATAATCCCCGGGACCCGGATAGAGTCCAGCGTCGCCCAGTTCGAGCGATGCTCTTTCCAGATAAGGCTACCTGTCTCGTCGCTCATGTTCCCGGACTCCCCGTGCCGTCAGGGCCACCGTCTGCTGAGTTGAGCGCTGGCTCCAGCACCTGATCATGCCAGCCGAGGCGCAAAACACGATCGACGTGCGGCAGCGTCTCGTCTTTGGAGAACAGCATGAAAGTCATCTCGGGCCGCTCGGCGACATACGCAAGAACCCTGTCCCAGACCGAGCGGTCGACCAGCCCGAAGACCTCCCCGACGACGAGGATCCTTGGACAGGCGAGGAGCGCGGCCGCGAGCTTCAGTCGCAAGACCTCCTCCGTCGATAGCGGCAGACCAATCGGTGAGAGCACCGTATCCAGACCCTCGTCGAGTTCCCGCACCACCTCCTCTATTCCCACCAGCCGCAGCATTTCGAACATCTCCCCCCGGGAGGCGCGGTCCGCCCCGGACAGAACAAGGTAATCAGCGATGCTGCCGTCCATGATCATCGGTCGTCGCTCGACCATCAGGTACTGCCGCAGGCGGTGGAGATCGCAGGTGGCAATGTCGACCTCACCGACCATGATATAGCCATGTTCCGGCGCTTCGTTTCTTTCCAGCATGCTGGTAACCATGCGCTGAAGGACCTCTTCTTCGGCATCTACCCGCACGGTCTCGCCCTCGGGAATCGTGAAGTTGAGGTTCGCTTCGCGGCTGCGCGTCGTCCGGTGGACATCACGAAAGCGTAGCTCGAAGGATCCGTCATCAGATAGCCGCTCACCGTCCGCTCTTTCCAGCGGGATTTCGTGGAGCTCGCTGATTTCGGCGACGGCCATGCACACATAATAGAAGCGACGCAGATAGGAATCGAACTGGGACATGCCGACAAAGTTGCCGACATGATCAGCTCGGCAGCAACCAGCTGGCCGAGGGACAGCTCCCCCCGGATCACGAGCCAGCCCCCAAGACCAAGGAGAAGTGAACTGGCCAGCGCGTAGAGAAAGAGCAGCGCAATGGTCTGCGCAAAAGTTCGCCTGAAGTGGCGTTTCTCCTGCTCGATGTAACGCGAGGTCAGCGTTTCGGAGCGTGCCAGCGCGTACTCAATGTGCGTACGCGACTTGTAGAGGCTGTTGGCGCTGCCGAGATGGTCGAGCCAGGCAGCGGCCTCGTACTTTGCATCCGACAGGTCGATGCTGGTGCGCACCGCCGCCGGCCCCCAGATCCGCCAGACGAGGTAGATCAGAACGATGAGCACCAGGTTGAAACCGAGAAATACCGGATGATAGAGCGAGACCACGATGAAGCCCATAACCGACTGCAGAAAGATCGCGAACGCGCCGAGAAGAAGCTCCGGAACATTCCGCTGCAGCGTCATGATGTCGAAGTAGCGATCGAAGAGCACGTCACGCTTGCGGTTTTCAAAGAACGGCGTCCGGGCGTAAACCGCGCGCAAGGAGAAGTCGGCCATCAGCCGGGCGTGGACGCGGCGTCCGTAGAGCTCCATGAGATAAGTACGCAGCGCGCTGAGCACCCCCGAAATCGCAAGCAGGCCGAAGAGCAGAAGTGAGAGCACAACGAGGGGTCGCACGAGCGCCGTGTTGGCCACCGAGTCGATAAGCATCTGCACCGCGAGGGGAACCGCCAGCGTGAGTCCGCTGATGGCTATGCCGTAGATCACCGCGAGCCAGAAGTAACGTTGCTCAGGACCGAGGATGGTCCGGAACCAGCCTGCCAGGTCGCGCAGCGGATAGTGACTCTCGACCGCACCGAATGCGCGCCGCTGTTTGTTCAGTGGCAGCTCAGCCTCGCCGTACTCCGACTCGCTCATACTCTGCCAATCCGCAATCGCGACCGTACAGGCCGGCCCACTACGGCAACCCGCCCATGGCTGGCGAGCAGCACGGGTTGGAATACGATGGTGATAGGTTCCATGACACGTCCGGCATTGATTTCCAAATCGACAAAAAGCACGCTGCTAAGAGCCGCCGAGAGTAACCAAGCACCGCCGTTATCGCAAAGGCACCGAGGTAGTTGTCGCAGATGCCGGTCATGGTCGAACTCGCCACGGCCTCTCTGCGAAACACCGTAAAGGTTTCCCGCAGCGAGTAACCACGTCGGTTTGAATCGATCTTCTCCGCAGGTGGCTGGCTATCGCTCATGAAACGCGTTTATTACATCAGACGGCAGACGTGTGGGTGAACCCTGTGGTCAGCCTTCAATGTCATTCGGAATGAA
>JBHEOO010000058.1:0-12208 GCA_046260765.1 Chromatocurvus sp. | reverse complement strand
TCCATGAACAGATCGCCGGGCATCTGTTTCTGCTCGGCAGGGGAAATGGTGTTACGGAACGGTGTAGTAATGGCGGCGGGCAGTCGAATGCCGTCTGCAAAGGCCCGCTTCGTCAGCTCGTCCATCAGGTAGGTAGCGCGCTCTTCGCCGGCGTTCTTGACCACGGCGTCGAGCGCATCCAGCCACTCGCGGGTTTCCTGGGGATCGTTGTCTTCAATCATGCGGTCGTCCGGCTCCGGCGGTGATTCGCCCCACTTATCATTCTATAGTGGAACTGTTATAGGCACGTGTTACAGGTGCATAAAAAGCGTATGCGCCTGCAACACTATAATGCCGACATGCTACACCAAAAACCGAAGCACCGACAGATCAGTTCTATTACAGAACTAACAACGCTCTGCACGCAATCGCATTGCATCCAATACCACTGCAATCAAAGGTCCTGCAATCAATGACCCTTGAATTACTGGTCATGGAAGCAGCGACCATTCAAGTAGCGATCACTCGATCGTATACACCGCGTGACCTGCCTTGACCGCATCAGCGGCGTCGAGCTCCCGCGCCGGCCCCTTGGGCATATCGCCCTGCTCCCCGGGGGCGACGACCAGCAGTGAGCGTCGATGCTCGAGGAAATGCTCACGGTAGTAATCCAGCCATTGATCCCGCGACATGCCTTCGACGGCCGCAGCCAGACGCTCGCGCCGGTCAAACGCCAACTGCTTGCGGGCAATGGACTGCCAGTAGTACTCCGCGCGCTCAAGGAGGTTCTTGTCCGGCTCCATGATGTCATTCACCAGCGCCTGGCGGTGACGCAGATAGGACGCCTCGTCCACTTCCTCCTCAAGGCCTTCCATAAACGTCTGAATGGCATCGGCAACATGCGCGGACGAGTGGCCCGGCGCCTGCACCAGCATCACAAGACCCGGAACATCGTGCTGCGGCCAGGCGAACGCGCTCACCACATACCCCAGCTGCTGTTCCGTGCGCAGCTGCTGGAAGAAGCCGGAGCGCATGGCCTGAGCCGTCAACGACGCCGCGGCACGATCTTCTACGGCGTCGCCGGGACCCTGCAGATACCAGGCGACAACGGCATCGGCGTGCGGCACATCGGTCGCAAAGCGGATCGATTCATCCGCCGCAAGCTTAAGGACACGCAGCGGCGGCAGCCCCGGGGCTTCGCCATCGGACAAATGGGCATCGAGCAGGACAGACAGTTCGCCAACGGCAGACGACGGGTAGTTGCCATAAAGCAGCGCTTCGGCCTGCGCATCGCGCCAGAACCCGTCCGCGTAGGCCATCAGACTCTTGAGATCGAGGGCCTGAAGCTCATCAATGAGCACCTCCTCGCCATATTCGCCGTACTGAAGCGCCTCACGCAGATCATCAAGCACCTGGCTCGATGGACGCTTCGCAACCGCATTCTCCAGGGAACGCACCAGGTCAGCGCGCACGTTGTCAAAGCGGTCCTGGGTGAACGCCGGCTCAGCAATCACGCCCAACAGCCGCTCCAGCAGGGTCAGCTGCCTGTCGTTATAGCCGCTGATGCGCATGCTGATCCCCTGCGCATGCTTGTAGATCGAGAAATTCAGACCCGCCAGCGTCGCCGGATAGGTAAAGGTGTTCACGCGATCGCTGAGCAGGTTGGTATACAGCACCGCAGCCGCTGTTTGCGCCGCCGACTCGCCCACCGCGGGTGAGCGGAAGTTGATGTACATGGCGCCGCGGGGCACGCGGAACTCCTCCGACTGGCGGAACCAGATGCGCTGGCGCTCGGCTTCGTGCCTGACTTCCGGCAATTCGGGATTCTCATCTGCCAGGGGCAGAAGGGCGACATCCTCGGCAATAAACTGGTTGGGGTCGGGCAGCCGGAGGGCGTCGGGCCGATCCTCGGGCAGCCATCCTGCGATATCATCCTTAGCCAGCGTTTTCGCGCTGTAGGGCACATCGTACTTTTCAGAGCGGCGATCCGTCGGCACGTCCGGCGCCGTCAGCACTACCTGCGCCCGCTCCGGCCTCAGAACGGCGAGCGCCTCGCTGATGAGATCGGGCCGATAATCCTGCATCAGGTAGGGCCCGGCGAGCACATCCTGCGGCGCGTAGTAGTGCATGCCGCTGGACAGCGCGCTCACATAGCCGATGGGCGCGCCCTGCTCGCGAAAGCGGAACGCCAGCTGCGCCAGCTGCGACTGCTCCTCGAAAAGCCACTGCTTTGGCCCTTCCTCACGCAACATCTCCAAGTAGGCGAACAGAACCTGCAGGATACGTTCGTACTCCTCCACGCCCTTGTCCGTCAGCGAGACAGACACGCTGAACAGGGAGCCGCCACGCCAGTCGAGCCCACCACCGGCGCCCAGCCCATCGGCGAGCCCTTCTTTCTTGAGCAGCGCGAGCACACTGCCCTCGCCCTCATGGCCGATCAGGTTGCCGAGATAGGACGTGGGCTTGCTGGTGTACTCATGACGGTACTCAGGCAGGGTAAAATTCACCTCCAGCTGGCGAGAGACCGCCTGTGGCTGCACCTTGACCAGCATGGGCAGCTCCTGCGGATCGAACAGCGGTGCCCCGATGGCGTCCGGCTGGTAATCGTGGTTGGGAACCTGCACGAAACGCTTCGCCACCATGGCTTCGAGGTCGTCCAGTGGCTCGGCGCCCATCACCACGAGGCGCATGGCGTTGGCGGAGTAGTGCTTTTTATAGAAAGCAAGAAGATCGTTGCGAATGCTGGCATCCGGTCGGTCAGCCAGCGTCTCCAGACTCCCAACCGAAAACTGGCTGAAGGGGTGCTCCGGATTCATCACCTCCTGCAGCACGTCCAGACCGCGACGGCCATCGCTCTTCAGCCCCATTTGGTACTCGGCCTCTACAGCATTCTTCTCCCGGTCAACGTACACCGCATCGAAATTCGGAGAGATGAAGAACTGCGCGAAACGATCCAGCGCCTCATCGAGGTGTCCAGCATCGATATCAAAAAAATAGTTGGTGTGCTCGAAACTGGTGTACGCGTTTCGCGAACCCCCGTGCTCGGTAATGTAGCGCTCGTACTCGGCCGCATCGGGGTACTTTTCCGTACCGAGGAACAGCATATGCTCGAGAAAATGCGCGATACCTTCGCGACCGCGCGGGTTATCCCCGCTTCCCACCATGACATCGAGTGAGGCAGCCGCCTTACGGGTATCAGGATCGGAAACCAGCAAGGCCTGCAGCCCATTTTCGAGGGTCACCAGACGATAGGCGTAGTCATCGTTGGGACTCTGTACGGGACTGGTGACCGAATCGACAGGCTCCGCGGCCATACTGCAGGCCGCGGCAAACACGGTAAATCCCAGGACAAATACATAACGTAACCAGGCGCCTGACAGGCGCACGGACGGATCAGACATCGTTTTACTCTCCGCTTGAAACGTTGACGCTGGCGGGCGCGTCGTCAAGGCGCGTGGGCCAGGCGTTGATAACGGCCTTTATCAGGGTGGCCAGGGGTATTGCAAAAAACACGCCCCATAGTCCCCAGATGCCACCGAAAAACAGTACCGCGACAATGATTGCGACAGGGTGAAGGTTAACCGCTTCTGAAAACAACAGAGGCACCAGCACGTTGCCGTCGAGGACCTGTATCAATGCGTAGACCGCCAGAACGTAATAAAATTCATTCGACAGACCCCACTGAAACAGCGCAACCACCAGGATCGGAATGGTAACCAGCAACGCCCCGATATACGGGATTATAACGGACACGCCAACCATAAGCGCCAAAAGCGCGGCGTAGGCGAGGTGCAGCCACGTAAACGCCACATAGCTTACCGCTCCGACAATAATGATTTCGACGACCTTGCCGCGGGCATAATTCGCAAACTGCTGGTTCATCTCCTCCCATATGCGCGTGAGCAATGGTCGCCTGGAGGGCAGGAAGCTGCTTATCCAGTTCATCACCTGGCTGCGATCCTTGAGAAAGAAGAAAACCATAATGGGGATCAATACGAGGTAAATGATAAAAGTGATGAAACCCGGAATGCCTGCCAATGTCCGTGTGACCATGCGCTGGCCATAGGAGGCGATTTCCACCTGCGCACCGGCGATGACCTGATTTATCTGTTCCTGATTGAAGAGCTGAGGATACTCACTCGGCAGCACGGCGAGCATCTGCCGGCCGCCCTCAAGCATCCGCGGTAGCTCACCGGTGAGCGCTACCAACTGGCGCCACACCAGCGGCAGCAGGCCAAGCAGCACACCGAAAAAAGCACTCATGAAAATCAGGAAGGCGAGCGTGAACCCAAGCCACTGCGGCAGCCCGATCCGCGTCATCACATTGGCCAGGCCCTGGACGAGGTATGCAAGAACAATTGCCGCAAACAGGGGCGTGAGAATGTCGCCAACGGTAACCAGTACCGCCAGGCTGGTAATGAGCAGCACGAGCAACACAATGGACTGTTCATCCTGCAGATAGCGGTGGTACCACTTGTTGAAGATTTCCAGCATGCCTGTTTTGTCCCATTATCCGCCGAATATGTGCTCGCAGAGACCCTATGCCTTGCGCAGCAGGTGGGTGTACACGCCATCCGCCTGATCACTCGAAAGCAGCGGGTGCCCACTCTGCTCGCTGAACACGGCAAAGTCACGCACGGATCCGGCATCCGTCGACAGCACCCTGAGCACCTCGCCGGACTGCATACTGTTGAGTGCCCGCTTTGCTTTCAGAAGCGGCATGGGGCAGCGCAATCCGGTTGCATCCACTTCTGTGTCGGCCGTTTTCGTCATAGATGCGTATTCTCAAAAGACTTGTAGGATTCTGGGTAGCCGCAGATCGACCTCGGAGCCGCACGCCGGATCAGGGCTCCGGGACGGGTGTTTCCTGTCTCTGCGTTACCATAGAATACGTCAACCCACGCGAGCAGACCAACGAGCAGGACGTGTTTTCACCACCAGACAACCGCACCCAGGGAAAGATCACGCGCCTCGCCGCGATACTTTTCCTGTGTTTTGCGCTCGTAACGCCGGGCCACAGTTACCAGGATCTGAAACTGCCCAACCTGGGCGAGGCCAGCACCAGCCTGTTCTCTGCGGAATACGAGTACCAGCTTGGCCGGGCCTGGCTGCGCATTTTTCGTGGCCAGGTGCCGCTGGTCAATGATCCCCTGCTTTACAGCTACCTCGAAGATCTGGTTTTCCGCCTGGTCAATCACAGCGAGTTGCAGGACAGGCGCGTCGATATCGTGGTTGTGGACAACCCGACCATCAATGCCTTCGCAGTGCCGGGCGGCGTGATCGGCATACATAATGGTCTCCTGATGCACGCCCAGTCCGAGGACGAGCTTGCAACCGTGCTTGCGCATGAGATTGCCCACCTTAGTCAACGCCATTTTTCAAGGCGGGTAGAGTTTCAGAAACAGCAGCAGCCGCTCACGCTCGCCTCCATGCTGGCAGGTTTTGTCCTCATGGCCACGGTCGGGGGCGACGTTGGTATGGCGGCGCTGTCCGCGGCCCAGGCGGCGGCCCAGGATTCCGCGCTGCGCTACAGCCGCAGCAACGAGGCAGAGGCAGACCGCATCGGCATGCAGACTCTGGTCAAAGCAGGTATGGATCCGCACGCAGCACCGAGCATGTTCGAACGCATGCTGCAGATTTCCCGCTATTCCATAGGCAACCGCGTACCTGAGTTTCTGCGCACACACCCTCTGTCAGAGAACCGCATTGCAGACACCCGCAACCGAGCCCGGCAGTACCCTAAACGCATCCAGCAGGTGGATCTGAACTATCAGCTGATGCGTGCACGGGTGATCAACCAGCTCTCCGATACACCGGAGCAGGCCATTGCCCGTTTCCGCACGGAGCTGGATGGTTCCCCGCGCGCTCCCGAGGCTTCCCGCTATGGTCTGGTGGTCGCGCTCACCAACGCCGGCCGCGCCGACGAGGCCGCACTGATGCTGGACTCCCTCTGGTCTCGTGATCGCGACCGGCTGGAGTACATTATTGCCGACAGTGAAATCGATATCGCACGCAATGCTCCGGAACAGGCGGCGGAAAAGCTTAAGCGGCACCTGCTTAACTCGCCGGGCAATCACGCGCTGGTCATGACCTACGCAAGGGCGCTGATGAGTGCCGGGCAGCCTCACGTGGCGGAAGAGGTGCTTTTAGGGCAGTCAAAGCGCCGAGCAGGTGATCCTCACCTGTGGTATCTGCTGGCGGAGGTGCAGGGACTCGCCGGAAACATTACGGGACTGCACCAGTCCCGCGCCGAGTATTTCATCCTCAATGGCGTTCTTGACGAGGCCGAAAAGCAGCTGCGCTACGCCCTTCGCACCGTCAATGACAATTACACCGTGAGCGCCCGGATCAATCAGCGCCTGCGGGACGTTGCCGATATGCGCGAACGACTCGATTCCTGAGTGCGGGTCTGCGGCGGCGCATGGCGTGCCTCAGACTACGCCGCGAATCCTCGTCTCAGTAGCGATTGCCCGCGGCGAAATCCAGCATGCGTCGCAGCGGACGCATTGCCTTTTCGCCAATATCGGGATCGACAAGGATCTCGTTATCACTGCGCTCAAATACCGTGGACAGATTCTCCAGCCCGTTCATCGCCATCCACGGACAGTGAGCACAGCTGCGACAGGTTGCGCCCTTGCCGCCGGTAGGGGCAATGATGAACTCCTTGTCCGGCGCCTGTTGCTGCAGCTTGTAGAAGATTCCCTGATCCGTCGCGATGATAAACCGAGGATTATCCATGTCCCGCGCTGCATTGATGATCTGCGTTGTCGAGCCCACAACATCTGCCAGCGCAATAACAGCAGCCGGCGACTCAGGATGCACGAGCACAGCGGCATCCGGGTACACTTTCTTCAAGTCCGCCAGACCGCGCGCCTTGAACTCTTCATGTACGATACACGCCCCTTCCCACATGACGATGTCGGCCCCGGTCTTACTCTGCACGTAGGCGCCCAGGTGACGGTCTGGTGCCCAGAGAATCTTGCGATCCCGGTCAGAGAGATATTCCGCAACCTCAAGGGCAATGCTGGACGTGACAACCCAGTCTGCACGCGCCTTGACCGCCGCCGAGGTGTTGGCGTAAACAACAACTTCCCGGTCGGGATGCGCATCGCAGAAAGCGGCGAACTCGTCTGCCGGGCACCCGATGTCCAGCGAGCACGTGGCTTCGAGTGTTGGCATCAGGACGCGCTTATGCGGCGTCAGTATCTTCGCCGTTTCGCCCATGAACCGAACGCCCGCTACAATCAGCGTGTCTGCCGGGTGATCGTGGCCGAAACGCGCCATCTCCAGCGAATCGGCAACACATCCCCCGGTCTCCTCTGCCAGCGCCTGAATCTGTGGCGACGTATAATAGTGTGCCACGATGACCGCATTATGTTGCTTCAGCAGCGTCGAAATAGTCTCCTTGAGCGCTTTCTCCTCTGCGGGGGACAGCGTTTGCTCCTCCACCGAATCCAGGTGCTGCTGCACATCAAGGCGAATCGTTTCCAGTTTTTCCGTTGCAAGACTCATGGTCAAATGCCGATCACTTGTGTCTTTGGGGCGGGCGATACTACCACAAGCGGATCCGACCCCCAATCTGCTCTATAATCAAGCTGCTAGGCACACACTTGCATCAGTGTTAGCCTCTGTACCTGACTCAGGTTAACCACTGTGACTCCCATGCAAACAGCTTCGAGCATGCAATCAGCGCCAAGCGGTACTGACCAACACCCCAAGGTCCTCGTAAGTGATGACGACATGAATGTCAGGTTACTTACCCGGCAATGTCTTGAGGCGGAAGGCATGGTGGTGGTCGAGGCCGCAGATGGCAACCAGGCCCTCGAGGTGTTCATTCGCGAGCGCCCGGACCTGGTGTTCCTCGACGTGGAAATGCCCGGCATGACCGGGCTCGAGGTCTGCAGGCGAATACGCGGGATGCCGCATGGCGCAAACCTACCGATCATGATTGTCACCGGCTCTGACGACCGAAGATCCATAGATGAGGGCTTCGAAGCCGGCGCGACGCAGTACAAGACCAAACCTGTCAACTGGTCGCTTCTCAGTCGCGACATTCAATACATGTTGCGCGCCAGTAACGCGTTCAACAGCCTGAAGCGGCAGGAAGACCGTCTGCGCTACCTTGCGTATTACGATCCACTCACTAACCTGCCGAACAGGCGAAGCTTCAACGAACAGCTCAACCGCATACTCAAACGGGCACAACGCACCGGCACATGCGCGGCGCTACTGTTCATCGACCTCGACAACTTTAAGCGCATCAACGATTCGATCGGCCATGGACGCGGTGACCGGCTTCTCGTGGAAATTGCGAAGCGCCTGTCAAACGAGTTGCGCGAAGAAGATGCGATCAACTATTTTTCTGGCACCGCTGGCGACGAAGTTGCCAGAGAGGCTAGAAACACCGAGATTGCGCGTCTTGGCGGTGACGAATTTACCGTTGTCCTTTCCGATGTCAAGGACACACGCGACGTAGAGGTTGTCGGGGCACGAATCATTGCAAGTCTGTCACAGCCAATCGCCCTGCATTCACACAATCCCGTTGTGACGCCCAGCATCGGCATTGCGATGTACCCCCAGGACGGCATCGACGCCGACAGCCTGGTACGCAATGCAGATACCGCCATGTACGCCGCAAAAGCAGACGGCCGCTCCTGTTTCCGCTTTTACAACGAGGAGATGAATGCGCGTTCAGTCGAGCAGCTAAAGCTTGAGGAGGACCTGCGTGAGGCCATGCGACACAACCAGCTCGAGCTTCGCTACCAGCCCCAGGTGGATGCGAGAACCGGTGCGGTCGTAAGTCTGGAAGCTCTGGTCCGCTGGAAGCACCCGCGGCGCGGGCTGATTTCCCCCGGCGATTTTATTCCCGTTGCCGAGCGCACCGGGCAGATTATCGAACTCGGGGAGTGGGTAATGTACGAGGTGGCGCGTCATTGCACCTACTGGGAGACGCTTGGCCTCGATCAATTCCGGGTTTGCGTCAACATTTCACCCCTGCAGTTCAACCAGCCCGAGCTCACGCGAACCATCCGCGATTTTCTGGATCGCTCAGGGCTTGATCCACGCCGTATAGAGCTGGAACTCACTGAGAGCGCAATCATGACGGACGCCCGCGCCAACATCGAGAAGCTCAAGGAGCTGGCAGCGCTTGGGCTCGACCTGGCGGTGGACGACTTCGGCACTGGGTATTCTTCCCTCAGCTACCTGAAACGATTCCCGATAACCACTCTCAAGATTGACCAGAGCTTTGTCGCCGACATGTCCAGCGCAGATGGCATCGCAATTGTGGACGCGATCATTGTTCTCGCCAAAACATTGAATCTTCGATCCATCGCTGAGGGCATTGAAACGCAGGAGCAGCTGCGTCACATGGTGCAGAACAAATGCGACCTGCTACAGGGCTATTATTTCGCCCGACCGCTCTACCCTGAGGATGTGCCGGAGGCGCTGAGACGCAACTACGCGAGCGACATCAGTGAAGCGCTTACGGAGCTGACCTGACGGCCAATGGCGGCACACCTGAATCACCTCTTACTGTGTTTGAGCTTCATAATCCTGCTACCGAACACCGCATCGGCTGAAATAGCCGATCCTGCGACGTTTCGTGTGCTGCTTCAGGGTGAATCAGAGGATACCTATGCACAGATAATTCGGGAAGTAGAAGCGTCAGATGCCGAAATCACCCACAGACTGCCCATCATAAATGCCGTGGGTGCACGGGTATCGGCGAGCCAACTGGACAGGATTATCGATTCACCAGCGGTCGCCCGACTCATTGACGACCTCGATACGATACAGTCGGAACCCGAGAAACCCACCGAAGAAAATGCCTGCACCGCCGCTGGATCGCTGGAGCTTGCTTACCGCGAATCAGCAGTGCACTGGCGCCTTTATAATAAGGATGACAGCGATATTCGATTAGTGGACATCTCAGTAGCAGGACCCGACACCCTCGGTGGCCTGGCAGGGATACGCTGGTCTGGCGAGCCGCTGCCAGTGCTGCAGGGCGCAGCGGAGCCCGGCACCCGGACTGTGTCCCTCGTTCCCACAACGCCAGCAACTCTCATGAGTCGCAGTAATGTGGAGCTCGCCTTCGTGTTCAACAACAGCGTGAGCGCCACTGAACACCCGCAGCGCGACTTCTCAATTGAAGCGCGATTCGGAGAAGACTGCTCAGTTGAGCTGATTCCCGGATACCCCGACAACAGAACCGACACCTACTACCCGACGGTGACCGGCGCAGACCTGCTGCACGAGCACGGGATCACGGGAGAAGGCGTGACTGTGGCAGTTCTCGATTCCGGACTCTGGGAAAACGACAGCATTGTTTTAAACACTCGAGGAGAGATGAGAGTTCTTGCCAGGTATGACGCAGTTGGCGATCTTGCGGGCGAATCATTTGACGAGAGCGGTCACGGCACGCATATGACAAGCATCATTGCGCAAAGCGGGATGGCCACCACCAACAAGGGCGGCAGCTTCCGCGGAGTAGCGCCAGATGTCGATCTGATCAGCGTAAAAGCCTTCGAGGCCAATGGCCAGGGCGACTTCCTGAATATCATCCGGGGACTTCAGTGGGTGTACGACAACCGTGCGAGATACGATATACGCGTTCTTAATCTGTCATTCGCCGCGCGCCCACGCTGGCCCTACTGGCTCGACCCAATCAACCAGGCAGTGATGCGCCTGTGGCAATCCGGCATTGTCGTGGTAGCCGCAGCCGGCAACGAAGGTCCGGACAGCATGACAATCGGCTCGCCTGGGAACCTGCCCTACATAATTACCGTTGGCAGCGTTACCGACTCCTGGACAAGCGACACAGAGAACGACGACTACATACCCGACTTCTCCTCGCGCGGCCCGACTCCCAGCGGCCACATAAAACCCGACATTGTTGCACCCGGCGGGCACATGTCTGGATTAACACGACCGGGGTCGACGCTTCATCAGGAGTTTCCCGAGTATCTGCTATCGACCGGGGATTTCGTCATGACGGGCACGTCGCAATCGACTGCCGCAGTTTCCGGTCTCGTCGCTCTCCTGCTACAGGTTGACGCCACGCTGTCACCTGACGACGTGAAATGCATGCTCACGAGCAGCGCCAACCCTGCCATCAATGTTGATGGCAAACTGAGTTATAGCCCGTTTCAGCAAGGCTCAGGCTACGTCAACATTCAGCGTGCCATTACGCTAGGCGAGACCGGCTGCGGAAACGCTGGAATGGACATACAAAAGGATATTCAGCAACTCGATTTCTTTCATGGTCCGGCAATTCTCGAAGACATTGAGAACCCCACACTGCCGGACCTGGAGATGATCTACGATGGCAGTGCCTCAGAAAAAGGCTTAAGCGAAAACAGACGATGGGGCGTGAAAGCCCACGTCGAGCGGCTAGAAAATAGGGGTCACGAAGAAAACACAAACAAGCTGATACCCGACTGGAGAGAAATCTACGAAAGAGAAAGATTTGCGATCCAGCAACTACGCGACAAAAACTGACGCAATCCACGCGTCCGATCCGCCCTCCACCTTCTACTTAATTCCAATCCCCGCAGAACTTTATACCCCAAAGGGGGTATGGCCTAGTCTGTAGTCATCTTTTTCGTTCATCTATCTTGGTCTGCAGCTTCCCGCTACGAGGGGACAAGCAGAGCTCAATAGGTCAGCAGAATCCTGATATTTGAGTAACTTCCAAATTTTTGTAGACGAAGGTGGCGTGGGAATATGAACTCATCTAGACGCGGTATTACATTATCGATTGTTGCTCTCTTTTTTATGGAAACATCCTCCATCGCGCTCGCAAGCGAGGCATCTGACCAGAATAACCTTCGGACTGCACTTGCAAAAGAACAGCTCTACGGAGCAGTCGGAGCAACAAACTTTGGATACAAGTGGGGCAGACAATCAAGGCTTGCTACCAATGTAAGCGATGTATCTGACAATATCGAACACGCGTCAGAAAAAGCAATGTATTGGGATGCGAATTATAGAAAGTCTAACAGTGCACAGAATGAATACTTTTCTACAAATAGTATCGGCTTCCGTGATGGTGCTGAGCAAACGGGATACAAGTGGGGCATTCGTTCCAACGCGGAACAGACCGGATATAAGTGGGGCATCCGCTCCGATGCGGACCAGGCCGGCTACAAATGGGGTATTCGTTCCAACGCGGACCAAGCCGGATATAAGTGGGGAATCCGCTCCGATGCCGACCAGGCCGGCTACAAAT
>JBHEOO010000057.1:0-13369 GCA_046260765.1 Chromatocurvus sp. | reverse complement strand
CCCCAGCTCTGCGCACCATCGACATGGAAGTGAATACCGCGACCGGCGAGCGCCTCGCCGAGGCGATGGATCGGCAGCCTGATGCCGCTGACATTCGAGATGTGGGTCACCGCCAACACGCGTGTCCGCGGGGACAGCACCCTGAGGAAGGGAGCGAGGAGCGCATCCTCGTCCGCGGGGTCTTCCGGGACCGATACCCGTACCACACTACAGCCGTACCGGGCGGCGCGGACATCCCAGGCGACGGCGTTAGTGGGATGGTTCTGGTCCCACAGCACCACCTCGTCTCCCGGACCTAAATCGAGACCCGCATTAATGATGTTGTTGGCCTCGCTGGTGTTGCGCACCAGTGCGACCTCGTCGGCGGGGACGCCGAGCTGGACCGCAACGGCCCCGCGTGACGTCTCCAGCAGCTCACCGAAACGCGCCCGGTTCTGGAAAGAGCAGTCCAGGTCGATGGTCCGCGTCCAGCGGGTCACCGCCTCCGCGACCATGCGAGGAGAGGGGCACAGGTTCGCCGCATTCATGGGCACCTGCGCTTCGACGAAGTCGAAGAGTGCCCGGACTGCCTGCGGATGCCGGGGCAATGCCGAGGGCCCGGCCGGCGCCGCAGTCGCACCATACTGGGCGCCCGGGGCCGCGGCCAACAGAGCGCCCGCACTCAAGGTGCCCAGGAATTCGCGTCTCGTGCTCATGACGATGCCCTCGTTCGACGCGCCGCGTCAGCCAGATCCGCCTCGGCGGCGATGTAGCCGAAGGCGCTCCAGCTCGTGCCGTCAAGAATGCGCCTCAGCAGTGCGTCCGAGCGGGCGACATCTCCGTTGTAGTAGTAGTAATTTGCAAGGCCATAGGCCACCGCCGCGTTGCTCGGGTCATCGCCATTGACTGCCATCAGGTCGTCCACTGCCAGCTCATCCTTGTATAGCAGGCACAGCTGGTGATAACTCATGTTCTCGATAATCGTCATGTCTACAGTGATCTCTTCGAGGGCACGCTCGGCGGCCTCGCGTTCACCCATGCGCCGCAGGATCATGTAGATCCAATGGCCGCTGGCAACCAGGTTGTCGTCATTGCCACCGAGGCGATAGTCATTGCGAAACGCGGCCAGTGCAAGCGGCCAGTCCTGCTTCAGGTAATAGGCCAGGCCGAGGTGATACCACACGTTCCCCTGCGTTGTCGTGAGCGGAATATCGAGAGCGTTGGGTATGCCGTCCGGTTCCTTGCTCGGCGGAGTACCGTGCATCAGTACCGCGGCTCGCTGCAAATCCGAGATTGCGCGATCGAACTCCCGGATGGAAATGTAGCGGTGCCCGCGATGGCGATAGAAACGCGGATCCGCGGGAAATAGCGCGATACCTTTACCGAATATCTCGATGGCGCGACGATAGTCACCCGCATAAGCCGCGCGACGACCAAGCCAGATGATGTTATCCGGATCCATGGGATCGGAGTCATAATCTTGCTGGGCCCGCTGGAGGTTCGCCACGGTCTGCGCGCCCGGCGATGCCGGATGCAATGGCCGTCCGTCCAGAGACAGGGAACTGGTGCCAGGCTCGATTTCGACAATCATTTCGATCTCCACGGCCTGGCCACGAGGCAACGATGCCATGCCCACTGCCGCCCGGGCGTGACGACCGCGCTCCCCGAAAACCTCGACGATCAGGTCCGAGAAGCCGTTGATGACCGCCGGCTGCTGGACGAAGTCCGGATCAGAATTCACCATTCCCAGCACCTTGACGACGCGTTTGACGCGACGGAGATCACCGAGCATGGCTTTCAGAACCGCCAACTGGTTAATCGCCGTCAGCCGTGCAGCGTCATAGCCCTGCTCAATGCTGATGCCCGCGCCCAGCTTGCCTGTCACCTCACTGCCATCGGCGCGCTTTGGACCTTTGCCCGCGAGAAAAATCAGACTGCCGGTCTGCACACCATTAACGTAGTTGGCAACAGGCTCGGGGGGAGATGGCAGGGCGATGCCAAGCTCTGCCAGGCGTGTTTCAGGGTCGTAGGCTTGCTCCGTTGGCCCCAGCAATGCCTGGGCCTGCACCTGAGACGCCAGCATCGCCATAAGCATAAGCGCACTGACTGCAAGAAAAGAATATCGTGGTCCGCATAAATTGCCTGCCACTGGTCCAGCTTTTCGCCCTACTGGGTTAGACACGTTGCTTCCTCCGTTTGCTGCACTGCTATCCGCAAAGAGACGCTGTCTAAAGAACATTGGCCCATTTGATCGTCGCCTCTTTCTGACCCGCGAACCAGAGGAACACTTTCTCGATTTCCTCGCGACCAATAACCGTGTCGTCTCCGGGATCCGATTGAAAAATTGCTTGCATGTAACCCTTGCCTTCGTAATAGGCGCTCGCCCTGACGGCAGGTAAAGATCCCATCGCCCACTGCTTGAACAGGCGCGATTCAACGGCATGGAAAAGTAACAGACGCACATCGCAATGACGCGAATCCTTATAGATTTCTTCAAACAAGGAGGACAAGAGACTAAGCCTGCCTTCCAGTATTTGCAGAAAGTATTCATCGTCAGAGATCAATAGTCCGGTAATGTCCCTCCCAGAGTTTTTCAGCGACGCTACATCCAGAATACCCTTGAGCACCAGGTCATCTTGCGGTCTCGTCCTGCGGCTGACATACATTGCTCTGTATAACGACATACTCTGATGCCCAATTATCGACCCGGGCAGAAAAATCCAGCGTGATTCATGTTACTTCCTGTCACTTTAGCGCCATCCACGCCTCATATTTATTTCCCACGTCCACGTTTTTGCACCATGAAAATAGATTGCTCATGCCCCACCCGGTGCCTGCACTGGTTACACGTCCCCGGCGATCACAGCGGCCCGCCTTTTGAGATCCTGCGCAAAAACCGGCGCCAGCATCAGTGATCCTGCCTCGGACAGATGATCCCCGTCGTAGTAGGCCAGCTTGCCCTCCTGAACCAGGGGGCAACGCGCATCCTCACACAAAGTTTCCTGCAGCCGCAGAACCGCCAGGGCCGGAAACGCTGTCGCCAGCAGTGCATCGAGCCTATCAGCATAGACATCATCATCGCGCGCGACAAAGCTGTAGTCAGATCGACGCTTTAACGTCAGCCATTGCTCACGGACAAAGTGATTGCCAACCGATTTTCCGAACTGCGAACCCACCTCGGGAATATCCTCCACCAGAATAACCTGCTTCATTGGGAGTGCTGCTAGCGTTCTTTCAAGCCCGCGCTGGAAAACCGCGCGATTCTCCGCCGGAGATCGCTCCGTGGAGAGTTCATCCTGCACCAGGAAGTTACCCTTATCGTAGGACTGACCCATCAGCGGCAGGCGCCAGTAGCCAGCCAGGTAAACCGTTTCCAGCCCTGCATCGGCGGCGATAGCACTTACCACTTCTGCATTGAAGCGCGGGCAACGGCTGCGCCCGGGGCGGGCAACGCCAAGCAGCGGACGACAGCCAGAGCCGAAATAAAGGTAACCCCCCTGCCCCAGCTGGTGCAGCGCTGTATCGAGCGCCGGCGCCAGCGCATTGGCATGGGAGTCACCCCAGAGCGCCACGCTGACAGGCGCCTCCGCAGACCCGAGACGGCAGCGTACCGCTTCCAGCGACGGATCATCCGCTAGTACCTCACAGTGTCCGTAGTCTTCCCCGGCAGCCGTTGATCCGGCGACGCTCCATGCGGCATCCGGGACGCGCCAGGAAAATCCCTCAGCAATGACAATGACAGAACAGGCCACCAGACAGGATGCCAACAAGCCCTGCAGCTCACGCCTTCGACGCCCCGGAGTCGCCACCCCTGCTGGCGGGGGACGGCGGTAACGCTCTTCTACAAAGCGGTAAGAGGCCGTAGCGAGGCAAACGGAGATCACAAGCACCAACAATGGGCTGGATTCGCCGGGACGCAGCAGCCCCATGTAAACCACAACAGGCCAGTGCACGAGGTAGAGTGAATAAGAAATGCGGCCGACGGCCAAGAAGGGCCAGGTCGCGAGCAAGCGTGCAACGTGACCCACCGGCGCGGCCGCCGTGCCAAGTATGATCATTGCAGAGCCCAACACCGGGTATAGGGCGTTGACGCCCGGAAACGGTGAGTGCTCATCAAGCAGGAAGACAGGCAGCACACACAGGGCGAGGCCCACTGCCGAGAGCGCCGCGCCGCTTCGACGATGCGGCACATGACTCGGCAGCCACCAGGCAAGCAGCACGCCTGTAAGTAGCTCCCAGGCTCGTGCTGGCAACATGTAAAAAGCGAACTTGCTGTCGAGTTCCATCCAGTACAGGTTCACCTGGAAAGATATGAAACAAAGCACGAGGAGCATCAGCGGCAGCGCAACGTCACGGTAACGTCGATAGAAACCAACAATCAATGCAGGGGCAAGAAGATAGAACTGTTCCTCGACACCCAGAGACCAGGTGTGCAGCAAGGGCTGAGTGGCGACATCAAGGCCAAAATAGGTACTGGAAGCCATCCAGAAATTGATATTGGGAATAAAAAACAGTGCCGCTACCGCAGACCTGGCAAGGTCCATCCACTCCTCGGGTAGTAAAACGAAATAGCCGCTCGCAAGGGTGGCAGCCACGGTGAATAGCAAGGCCGGAAGAATGCGGCGCATCCGTCGAAGATAGAAACTGCGGAAGCTGAAACGCCCGCGACTCAGGTCGCCAAGAATAATAGACCCAATCAGATAACCGGAGATCACGAAGAAGATATCGACGCCGATGTACCCGCCCGACAGTTGATCGACGCCCGCATGGAAGAGCACGATCGGGATCACTGCGACCGCGCGCAGGCCATCAATCTCCGGTCGGTAGGCAATCATTCCACGGACACCTTTTTGGAAGTCTCGTTGTGTTTTCCCGGAACGAGAAGCTTCATCACTGCTACAGTGGCGCTCAGGTTCTGCAACCGAGGCGATACGCTTGCAAGGATACTGTCCGCTTGGCTATTGCGCGAGAAAAAACCCTGTCACTGGTTTACTGACTGACGCTCGCACTGATTGCTGCACTCGTGGCGCAGAAGGCGCCGCAGCAATCAGGACTGATCAGCGCCGTAGCGAATGCGCGACCAGCGACGGAATACCAGGTACGCAGTGATTAGGCACGCTGCCGTGACGGCAAAGAGAATCAACTCCTTCGCGCCACCACTCTCGAGGACAGTGCCAAGTTCGCCGCCGAGTACCGTCACGATCGCTACCCCCGGCAGAAGACCGGCGGAAGAACCCAGCATATAGTCTCGAAAGCGAATGTGAGAGGCACCAGCCAGCATGTTGGTCAGGGCAAAGGGGGCAATAGGCAGCAGACTGATCAGAAAAATGACGCGCACACCTCGCGCTGAGAGATACCGGGAAACAGTATGCAAGCGCGCCCCACCCAGGCGAAACAGTGCGTCGCGCCCAATCACGTCACCAAGCCAGAATGATGTGGCGGAAAACAGCAACGTGCCGAGACCCGCGAAAACAAACCCGGCCCAGGGACCGAAAAGTAAACCGGTTGCGGCGACCAGCACGGTCAGGGGAAACATCAGATGTAAAAGTACCAGATAGACAGGAAGCAGGCAGGCGGCAATCTCCAACGACGTCATCGTCCGGGTATTACGCCTGACGTCTGCCACCAGTGTCGCGACGTCCAGCTCACCCTGCCGTGAAAGCCAATGCCACAACGCAAACAAAAGTATAAGCACCAGAACCAGGATTACCGATGTGAGGTTTTTTCTAAACATGCTCCGTCGCTCACGTGACACCAGGCTGAAATGATGCGCGTAAACGGCAGCGCGGCCCGGTTAAGGTTCCACTCTAAGGGGTTTCGGGACTTACACAAGACCACATCACAAGACCACATCACAAGACTGCATCACAAGACTGCATCACAAGACAGGGCGGGTGCCGGATCGCCTCGAATCAGATAATATGCAGGCCTTTCGCAAACAGAACAGAGAGGTCATATGGAACAGAGGCGTATCACGGTCATTCGCGGCGATGGCATCGGTCCCAGCATTGTCGACGCCACAATCGCCGTGCTCGACCATGCCGGCTGTGGCTTTTCCTACGACTATGCCGAGGGCGGACTGACAGCGCTGGAGAACACTGGCGAGCTTCTGCCACAGGAAACCCTTGATGCCATCGAACGCAATAAGGTCGCGCTGAAGGGGCCCTTGACAACGCCGATCGGCAAGGGGTTCTCCTCGATAAATGTGAGCCTCAGACAGCAGTTCCAGCTTTATGCCAACGTTCGCCCGGTAATCTCCTTTGAGGGCACCAAAGCACGCTACGAAAATATCGACATCATCACCGTACGCGAGAATACCGAGGGCATGTACTCGGGCCGCGGTCAGACTGTATCGGACGACGATACGGTCGCCGAAGCGTTGAGCGTGATCAGCCGCGGCGGCGCAGAGCGTATTCTCCGCTTCGCCTTTGATCTGGCGCAGCGTGAGGGACGGCGCAAGGTGACGGTAGTGCACAAGGCGAACATCCTGAAATCCACATCCGGCCTGTTCCTGCGCGTGGCGCGGGAGATCTCTGCCAACTACCCGGACATCGAGACGGTCGAAATGATTGTCGATAACGCCTGTATGCAGCTGGTCATGAATCCGGAGCAGTTTGATGTGATTGTGACCACCAACCTGTTTGGTGACATCCTGTCAGATCTTTGTGCCGGCCTGGTAGGCGGGCTCGGCATGGCGCCGGGCGCGAATATTGGTACCGATTGCGCTATTTTCGAAGCCGTTCACGGCAGCGCACCGGACATCGCCGGCCAGAACATCGCCAATCCCACCTCCGTGATACTCGCCGCCTGCCAGATGCTCGATTATCTGGATATGGGAGACAAGGCAAGCAGAATTCGCAAAGCGTTACGCGGCGTCATTGCGAGAGGCGAACGAACCACAGGCGATCTGGGCGGCACGGCGAGCACCACCGAATTCACCCAGGCGCTTATCGAGGAACTGGAGCAGACTTCCGTATAAGCGAGGCAGAGACTGCTCGAACCTCAGGCCGCGGCCACGCCGCTGTCGAGGCGGCTGAAAAGTGCGGCCTGCGTAGGACATCCGAGATCGGGGTCGTAATCGCCGATTCCCGAGAAGGCAACGCGATAGCCATTGCGCTGGGCTACCCCCGTTGCCCAGCGCCTGAATCGCGCGCGACACCATTCAAACTTGTGGTCTTCCTCGCGGAATTCGCCGTCGTACAGGCCAAGCAGTGGATTGTACTCGCTGTTTGGCGTGGTCATGTAGACGTATCCAGGGCGGTAATGTCCGAAAACCGCTCGCTCCACCGTCGACAGTTCCCCCGGGGGCATGTGCTCGATCGTCTCGACCATTGCGGCCGCGTCAAACCCCGTCAGGCGCGCATTGCGAACGGCGTAAGACCCCTGGAGCAGGGAGAGCCGAGGGCTGGTGACGCTCAAGTGGTCATCCAGCATACGGCGGGCCTGAGCCAGCGACACGCCCGACTGCTCCAGGCCAAGCACCTCCGTGAACTGCGTTTCTGCCAGCAGTCGATAGAGCAGCATGCCAGAGCCACAGCCCAGGTCCAGGATACGTCTCGCCCCTGTGTCACGCAGCACGGCCACCGCCCGCTGCAGTCGCACCTCATGCAGGCTGGTCATCTGCGTCATACAATCGCGCATCAGATCTTCACTTCTCGTGGAAAAGAAACGCATAGTAGATGAAGCACAGGAAACTCTCCAGCGACGCCCCTGGGGGATGCATCCCGTCTTATCACTTGGCAAACTGACGAAATACGACAAACGGAATCTTTCCATGCCCTCACAAAGCCCGATAAACACAATGCTGCAGGTCCTCCGCCGTTTGGTTCTGATCGCAGGGTGTCTTGTCGTGCCCGTCACGCTCGCGCAGTCGCCCGACGAGGCAACGCATCGCCTGCACGCCTGGCTTGACGAACAATACGCAGAGGAACTGCGCTTTACACCCGAGAAGCTCACCAGCCTCGGCAGCAAGGCGCTCTACGACAGACTCAACGACTACAGCCTTGCCGGAGAGCAACGCAGGCTGGATTGGCTGCGACAGAGTGTCGCCAGCATGCGCGAGACCTTCGATCGGGAAACACTCGGCAATGAAGGAAGACTCTCCTTCGACTTCTGGGCGTACCGGCTGCAGCGGGCCGAAGACAGTCTGGAATTTTCGGACCATCGCTATGCGTTTTCACAGATCAACGCACCGCACGTGCAGCTCCCAAAGCTGCTGATCAATGACCACCGCGTCGATACGGAATCCGATCTTCAGGACTACATTCGCCGGCTGAATGCCATTGGAGTGGCCCTGCGCCAGAGCCTTAAGCGCGCAAAAACGGCAGCTGATCGCAGTATTCGTGCACCGCGGTTTGCCTATGACATGGTAATCGATCAGGCCGGTCGCGTTATTTCAGGTGCGCCCTTTGATGACAGTGGCCACGACTCTGCACTCTGGGCCGACGCTCTGGGAAAGATTGATGCCCTGCTGCAGACATCCGTGATAAACGCTCGCGCTGCACGAGAGTACGAGACAAAGGCCAGAGACGCACTGCTGGGACCTTTTCTGGCAGGCTACAGCGACATGCTTGCCTGGCTGCAAGAGGACCGCGCCGAAACAGCAGCGCAGGCTCAAGGCGCCCACGCCCTGCCTCGCGGCGAGGCTTTTTACACGGAGCGCCTGCGTTACTACACAACAACAGACTTGAGCGCCGACGACATACACGCCATCGGCAAAGCGGAGGTCAAACGCCTGCAAACCGCGATGAACCACGTTCTGAAGCGCGTCGATTTCGAGGGTTCACTGCAGGAATTCTTCGGCTTCGTGCGCGACAACCCTCAGTTCTACAAGCCGGACACCGATGCGGGGCGACAGCAGTACATTGCTGAAACGAAAACCTTTCTTGACGACGTAGAGAAGAGACTGCCGGATTATTTTGGCCTGCTACCCCGGACAGACCTGGTCGTCCGCCGCGTCGAGTCATTCCGTGAGACAGATGGCGGTGCCGCGCACTACGTCAACGGTACGCCCGATGGCGATCGACCCGGAGTCTACTACCTGCACCTGTCCGACATGCGTTCCAACAATCTCACCGGCCTACAGACTACGGCGTACCACGAGGGCAACCCCGGCCACCACCTGCAGATTTCCATCGCCCAGGAAAATCAGCGACTGCCGCAGTTCCGGCGCAATACCTGGTACTCCGCCTACGGCGAGGGATGGGCCCTGTACGCGGAACAGGTCGCCGCCGAGATGGGCCTTCTCACCAATCCCTACAATGATTTTGGGCGGCTGACCGCAGAACTATTCCGCGCAATTCGCCTGGTTGTGGACACGGGCCTACATCACCTCGGCTGGAGCGAAGAACAGGCCGTGCAGTACATGCTTGAGAATTCCGCGCTGTCAGAGGGCAAGGTGCGGTCTGAGATACGCCGCTACATTGCCTGGCCCGGTCAGGCAACGTCCTATAAGGTTGGTATGCTGAAAATTCTGGAGCTGCGGCAACAGGCCCAGGCAACCCTGGGTGAGCGCTTTGACATCCGGGGCTTCCACGATGCGGTTCTCGGCGGTGGCGCGCTGCCCCTTCACCTGCTGGAGGAGCGCGTGCAGCAATGGTCGGAGAGTGTGCAGTCAACGCACTATCGCGCCGAACTCATCCGCACCAGCCATGGCGTGGCACATATCACCGCAGAAGACTTCGCTGGCCTGGGCTATGGCGAGGGCTTTGCCGCCGCAGAAGACAATGCCTGCGAGATATCGCACAGCCTGCTGGGGGCGCGTGGAGAGATGGCCCGCTACCTCGGCGCCGGTGAGAATAATGCGAACCTGATACAGGATGCGGTTGTTCTCGCAATGGAAATCGACAGCCAGACCCGCATCGCACTGGACGCACAGACGGAAGAGGATCTCGACTGGCTTGCCGGTTACGCGGCGGGATTCAATCGATATCTGCGAGAGAACAAAGGCGTTTCAGCGTCCGCGTGGTGCGCTGGCGTGGCCTGGGTTCAACCCATCAGCGCCAGAGACCTCATGGCGCGCATGGTGCTGGTTGCCCAGACACTGCCCCGCCTGGCGGGCGCGATCGCTGCAGCAGCCCCGCCAGAGAAGGCAGTGGCGGGACTGGCGGGCATCCGCGTGCCCGGGCGGCAGATTGCAGCGGCGTGGGACGCGGTAAAGCTCAGCGAAATGGGATCGAATGCCTGGGCATTCGGCAGCGAGCGCACAGAAAACGGGCGCGGTTTGCTGATCGGCAACCCGCACTATCCCTGGTACGGTGCCAGCCGCTTCTGGGAAAAGCACCTGACGATTCCCGGTCGACTCAACGTGTACGGCGCGCACCTCCTCGGCGCACCAGGCGTGGCCATCGGTTTCACAGAGTCCGTCGGCTGGAGCCATACCGTATCCGACAGCCAGCGACTGGTGTTCTACAGGCTGCAGCTGGTGCCCGGGGATCCGACCAGCTATCTGGTGGACGGTGAACCCAGAAAGATGCAGCGCAGGACCGTGGCCGTGCCCGTTCTCCAGGATGACGGCACCCTTCGAAGCACGACGCACACAATGTACTTCTCGCATTACGGCCCGGTGCTGAGCATGCCCGGGATGCCGTGGACAAAGACCCAGGCTTTCACTGCCCGGGATGCGAATCAGGGCAATCACTTCCTGCTGGCACAGTGGAAAGCCATGAACAGCGCGGGGAACATGGATGAGTTTATCGACGCTCACAGGACCTGGAACGCCCTGCCCTGGGTGAACACGATTGCCGCAAGCGACGATGGCCGCGCGGTGTACCTGGACAGCTCGACTGTCGGTCACCTCAGCGACGCGGCAATAGCGCACTGGAAAGAACAACGCGAGAGCGATCCACTGACGGCCAATCTGTACGCCGAACGCGGCATTGTTCTGCTTGACGGCAGCGATAGCCGCAACGAATGGCAGGAGGCACACGGCACTCGACTTCCAGGAACAGCCCCCTTTGATGCCAGGCCGCTGCTGGAACGGGCCGACTACGTCTTCAACAGCAATGACAGCTACTGGCTGAGCAACGTCGAGCATCCGCTGACCGGTTATTCACCGCTTTACGGGCCCACCGAAACGGCCCGCAGCCTGCGAACCCGGATGAACGGGTCTATTCTTGCACTGGATTCACCCTACGACTACGCAGGCGACAACGGCCGCTTTAATCTGGATGAGGCGCAGCACGCCATCCTGGCAAACCGGAGTTTCAGTGCTGATCTGCTGCTCGCAGACCTGCAGTCCGCCTGTTCCAGAACCAGCGAAGAAGAAACGACGCAGAACACCGGCACTGACCTGCGTAGCGCCTGCAGTGCGATACTGGCTTTTGACGGTCACATGAACGAAGACAGCGCCGGTGCCGTGCTCTTCAGAGAATGGCTCGCGCAGTTCGAGTACCAGGAGACACTCCGCGCCGGTGAACTTTTTGCCAGACCTTTCGACGTGAGCAAGCCGTTGACATCACCGGGCGGACTCGCCAACGCGGACACAGCGCGGGAGAGGCTCGCCGCGGCCGGAAAAATACTCGAGACCGCCAACCGGCCGCTGGACAGCACCCTCGGCAGCACGCAGTTCGCGCGATTCGCCGGACGCGAAACGCCGGTACATGGCGGAAACCGCCATGAAGGCACCACCAATCTCATCATTTCGGGACAGCCAGACTATCCGCTCGCCCCGGAGGCATCGGGCACCATTGAGGGCAGCTCTCTGCTGACAGAAGCGGGTTATACCGTCTTACATGGCAGCAGTTTCATACTCGGACTGACCTTTGACGATCAGGGACCCCGCGCGCAGGTGCTATTGACCTACGGCCAGTCCAGCGACCCAGGATCGCCCTACTTCGACAGCCAGACAGCCCTTTTTCGCCAGCGCGAGTGGCGGGATGCGCTGTTCACGCAGGATGCCATCGCCAATGACACCCAGTCGCGCCAGATTCTGAAGGAAACGCGCTAATGGGTTTTTTCCTCCGGGTAGCCCTGCGGGTTACCCTGCTGCCAGCGCCAGGCATCTTCGCACATGCGATGCAGATCCAGCTCGGCACGCCAGCTCAGGACATCAGCCGCATAGGCAGGATCCGCATAGCATGACGCAACATCCCCCGGCCTGCGGTCAACGATCGCGTAGGGAATCGGGCGGCCGGAGGCTGATTCGAAGGCCTGCACAGCTTCCAGAACTGAATAGCCCTGCCCGGTCCCCAGGTTGACCACCAGCGGCCCGGGCTCCGTTCGCTGCTCAAGGGCTACTAGCGCAGCGACGTGGCCGCGTGCCAGATCGGTCACGTGGATATAATCGCGCACGCCCGTGCCGTCGACCGTGGGGTAGTCCCCGCCGAATATCGACAGCCGCGGCAACTTACCGACGGCAACCTGCGCAATATAAGGCATGAGATTGTTGGGAATACCTTTTGGATCCTCACCGATCAGTCCGCTGACGTGGGCCCCCACCGGATTGAAATACCGCAGCAGCGCAACCTGCCAGTGCGGCTCGGCGACACAAAGATCACCGAGCATCTCTTCGATCATCAGCTTGCTACGCCCATATGGATTGGTGGCAGACAGCGGAAAATCTTCTTTTATCGGGACACTGGCAGGATCTCCGTACACCGTAGCCGAGGAACTGAACACCAGCCGCGACACACCGGCCGCCCGCATCGCGCGCAACAGGCACAGCGTTCCAGTGACATTGTTGTCATAGTAGTCCAGCGGCTGCGCGACTGACTCCCCCACGGCCTTCAAACCGGCAAAGTGGACGACAGCGTCCGGCCGCTCCCTGCGCAGAATTGTCTCCAGACCGTCAGCGTCACGGATATCACAAGGATAGAAGCGCACGGGTCGCCCGATTATGTGCTCGAGGCGCGAGAAAACAGCGGGGCTGCTGTTGCTCATATTATCCAGCACGACCACGTCAAGATCGTGAGCGGCAAGCTCGACACAGGTGTGGGAGCCGATATAGCCCGCGCCGCCCGTCAGTACGATTGTCTTTTTACCCGCCATTTATTCCTCACTGCGTGCTTGGCATCTGCACAGCAGTGTACGTGCAGGCCACTGATGCCGGAAGCGCAACCCCGATACCGCTGTCACACTTCTGTATTTTTGCCGTGCCGGCCATGCCCCCTGCTGGTACCATCACAGCGCATTAAAGAACAACCACAACGCGAGATACTGCGAAAGCAATGAAAGTGCTAGTAACCGGTGCCGCCGGCTTTATCGGCTACCACGTAACCTGCGCTCTGCTGGCGCGCGGCGACAGCGTTGTGGGCGTCGACAACATGAACGACTACTACGATGTGGCGCTGAAGCGCGCTCGCGTCCGGGCTGTCCAGCCGCAGCAGGCGTCGGACTTCCTGTTTTTGGAATACGATATTACCGACGCACCAATAATGCGGAAGCTGTTTGA
>JBHEOO010000056.1:0-14565 GCA_046260765.1 Chromatocurvus sp. | reverse complement strand
ATGCTTACAGGCACATTGTAAATGTCCATCACCCGCGTGAAGTCACCCCGACATTCCTTCCGCGGATGTCACACGAAACGATGAGGTGAAGCGACGCATTTGTAAACATTACAGTCGAAAACACACAATATGCATATACCGTGATGATTGACATGCAATGATGATTGCTTATCACTGTGAAGTTATATGCATAACTGCATAATCAGACGAGAGATATCCTGTCTGTTCGGCCGTACGTGCTTGGCGGCATGAATACTGCTCAGTGTCCATGCACTTACCGCATGGATTCTATTTTTAAAAAGCCGTCGATAGTGCTTGCGATCAGTCGGTCAGGAGAAATACAGCATGCTGCGAACTAAAAACGATCAACCAGATAGAGTGCAACCGGCCTCCAACGGTGAGTATCTGTGCATGGCGTCGCACGCGTCATCTTTGCCACTATCTGTGAAGGGTTCGCGCGTTTGCTGTTTCGATCCAGGGGATATCCTATATCGCGAACGGGAAGACGCAGATTCCGTGTATCTGATAAAACAAGGTCTGGTGAAACTCATCAGCTATATGCCAAACGGCCGTGCACGGATAGTGCGCCTGCATGGCGGCGATTCACTGGTTGGTCTGAGCAGTCTGTATGATCCGAAATACGACCATACGGCGGTCGCTGTTGGCTACGTCGAGGCGGAGTGCATTCCTGTGCGTTCTCTGATGCGGATACGCAGCGAAGATCCCTCGGCGTATTGCTGTTTTCTGGAGAACTGGAACAGTCAGATGCGGGTGGCGGATACCTGGATCACCCAGTTTTCGACTGGCAGCATACGTGCTCGGGTCGCGCGCTTGGTCAACTTTCTATCAGAGATAGAACAAACTGTTCCATCAACGGAAGTCCAATTGCTGACCTGCGAAGAGATGGCGGCGGTGCTCGGTGTAACGCCTGAGAGCGTCAGTCGGATTCTCGCAGAGTTCAAACGCGGCCATATGTTGCGTTGCGTACAGCGGAATTCAACACAGCGCTTCGAACGCGATGTGGAGGCTTTGCAGGTGGTGGCGCTGGATTAATAAGAAGTTCGGGGTCTTAAGCCGGAATCGCATGCTGCCAGAAGGTTATGCTGTCAGAAGGCTAACTGACCTGCTGGCTGTGACGGCGGGTACATCAGGCAATGGGGCACGTGGATAATCTTACCGAACTCCACGCGCCCCGGTAACCCAAGCTGAAATATTGATCAGTTGATATTACCGCCACTCCCTACGCCCTGATCACTCGGCGGATCCATTTCCATGCCGGTACCCGGATTGGAGCTCGGAGTTCTGCCACTCCCCGGATTCTGCATGGTTTCGAACTTGGAGAATTCGGCACGATCGATGACACCATCGCTGTTCGTATCCATGCGAACCCAATCTTCCTTGAGTGCAGGCTGGGCGTCGAGTTCAGTTTTGTTCAGTGAGCCGTCCTGATTTTTATCCAGATTCTGGAAGTCGACGGAGGACGCAGCGCCTTCGGTGCCTGTCGAGTAACCCGAGCCCGCGGCAGCGGCGGCACCGGAAAAGCAGGCGGCGAGAATTGAAACAGTCAGTTTGGATAGCATAGTAGTTCTCCTGGTAAGCTTGGTCGTCCGGAGATGCCGAACGGCTTGATGTCATGCAGCTTGATAGGGTGCTGCAGGGCTTTGCACTCGAATGACTCGCAATCGGCATGCCAACATATCCGCTAGGGCGACAACCGACTGATAGCAGCGCTAAAATCCTGGATTTCAGATGCCGGGTCACCCCGTTTGCCTCGATGGCGGCCACGCATCCTGTAGGATTTACAGTGATGCGGCCGCGGTCATGCATTTATTACATGCAGCTTTTGGCGCCGGGTCACTTGTTCGCGTTTTCAGCGCGGGTACGCGCTGCTTTTTTGGCCGACGCTGAGCGTTCCTCGGCACTGCGCGCCGCCGCTGCAGCCCCGCCGCGACGGCCGCCTGTCTCGGCAGGTGTCTTGTCGGTGGCGTGGCCGTGGCCGGAACCACTCTTGTTGCCACCCCCGTGCATTTTGTTGACTGTGGCCCAGGCACGCCGCTCCGCTTCCTCTTCGCTGAGGCCGCGTTCCTTGTAGCCATCTTCTATCTTCCGCGCCTGGCGCTTCTGTTTTTCCGTGTATGCGGATTTATCTCCCTTGGACATTTGCAGACTCCTCATGCTTATTGCGTTGCAGAGCGTCGTTCATGAACGCTGGGCGGCTTGTGCAATCATGTTTCGGAAGGACGGTGCACGACGACTGGTAGCGATACCTTTTGAACCGGGCGGCATGCAGCATGTCGCTGTCGTCGAATCCTGTGAAATGGAATCTTGTGTCGGTTGTCGGGGTCGATGATCGGCATCGAGGCCGGTCGTTTATTCAGACGGTGATGCCCTAGCGGAGAGATCTATCAACAGCGTCGGCGGGCTAAGCAGATGCAGTGTGGCCTGGGCGTCAATCAGTGTGTCGGTAAGTGCTGCAAGATTCTCCAGGCCACGGACAGTGGCGATATCGGCCAGCAGCTCCGGTCCAGCACGGGTGTCAAGGTCTTCCAGTGCTGAGACCGGAGCGTCCGGATGCAGGGTGCGGAACAGGGCATGGTTGTAATTGGCCGGCAGAGTGATCTCGATCTGTTCAGCCAGGTCGAGAAGTTCGGCTATCTCTGCGGTGGTCGCGGCGCCGTTCCAGACCAATCTGATAAGCGGTTCCTTGTCACCCTTCGCGTCCACGGCTACTTGTGTTCCCGCGCCTCGTCCTCGATGGCTTTGCCGCCGCGTTGGATATCCTCACCGGCCCCTTCGATGGTGTTGCAACCGGCGATCCCGCCTGCATAGGCCAGGACCAGCAGCAGTAAATAGACGGGTTTGAGAATCGTATTATTCATGTTACTTCCTCCGTGTTGTGTCGTCGTTGTGGTGTTGAAAGTGACTATGTGTTGTTGGGGTAATTTGCAGGACTGATGCCAATCCGGCAACTCGTTGATATCGGATCTCATTCACGGCACCGCGCGAGTTGCGTCTAGACCGTGACTGGGGTTTATCACCCACCCGCGGGGATAGTGGCCCAGATCTCGTGTTCTGGCAAGCGTACATTCTGGCTAACTGATTGAATGTAGAGAAACGTACAAGCTGGCCTTGATCCTGCTACTGGTTCGGATGAATCCCGGCATCGACCGGGTCAATGAGAACGCGGCTGGCGATGATCATCTGACAAACACTCCCGACGGGAATCATGTCGTGGGGTTGCAAGGCCGCAGTTCGTAACACTTGCAATCGATGCAAAGGAGGTCGTTATGCTTAGTTGGGCTCTGACGTTCTTTATAATTGCGCTGATCGCCGGCGTACTCGGCTTCACGGGCATCGCCGGTGCGATGGCGGGAATTGCGGAGATCCTGTTCTTCGTATTCCTGGTGCTGTTCGTCGTGATGTTGGTGATGGGTCGCAGTCGGCCACCCGTCTGAGAGCGCTCGCGCGGCACCCGGACGTGGATTTATGTACACTCCACCCATGACCGTGGTCAGCGGCGAAGGCCGCTGGCGCCGGCTTTGGGGGTGCTATGCAAAGACAGGTATGGAAGAGACTGCTGGCGCGGCCGGTCTGGTTGCTGTCCGGCGGCGTCGCAGTCCTTCTGTTGCTGGGTTTTGGGCTGCTTTTCTACAGTGCCTGGCGTCATGATGTACACCTCCGGCCGATCCAGTGGCATATGTACTATATCGCTGACATCGATGCGGCGAGCAGACAACTGCGCAGTCTGGCCGTGAACTACGCCGCGGTCGAAACCGACAACGCCGATCCGCCGCTGCTCTACAGTGCACGGCAGCAGCTGGATATGCTGGGAATCATGGATAGGCATCTCGATCCTGAGACTCCGACGCGACTCGCGCGGGCAGAATATCAGCTGGAAAACTTCGACGGAAGCACTCGCAATCCGCTCGACGAGGCCTTGCGTGCCTTGCATGACACGCTAGCCGCCGAGCTTGATGCGCATGCCGTGCTCACGGCCAAGATACGTGCTGGGGTGCAGCGTGAACTACGTATTACCCTGGGTATCCTGGTCGGCTTGGTGCTGTTCACGCTGCCGTTGGGCATGCTCGTTAAACAACGCATCCTGGCACCGCTGGACAATCTCGCTTCCCTGATGATGCTGCTGAGTCGCCACGACTATACGTCTGCCGCGGTCCAGGATGTCGATCCTATGCTGCGTCCATTGTTTGTGAATTACAATCGCATGGTGAACCGCCTGGCAGCCTTGGAGCAGGAGCACCAGCGTCGCGAAGAAACGCTTACGGATTCGGTGCGCCGTGCCACCCGGCTCCTGTTGCAGCAGCATCGTCGGCTTGCTCAGGCCGAGCGCCTCGGTGCCGTCGGCGAGATCACGGCAAGTGTCGCCCATGAATTGCGCAATCCGCTGACCGCTATCCACATGGCCCTGCAGAATCTCCGCGGCGATCTGATTGACCAAGACCATGCCGAGCGGGTAGTCATGGTGATCGGAGAGATTGAGCGGCTGTCCCGGCAATTGAACCATCTGTTGGACAGTGCCCGTCAGGCGCCTGAACCGGTGACCCGCGTTGACATGGCCGAGGTCGTCGGCGACCTCATCAATCTGGTGCGCTATCAGCTCAACGAACAGATCAACCTTGAGGTCGATGTTCCAGAAGGCAGCGTCTGCCGGATTCCCGTGGCACAGATGCGGCAATGTATTCTCAATCTGGTCATCAACGCCGGTCAGATGCTCGATGAAAATCCCGGGCATATCGTGGTGCGTTTGCGCATGAAGGATGCGTGGATGCGGTTGTCCGTGGAGGACGATGGCCCCGGTTTCCCCAAAGAGATACTCGCTTCAGGGCCACGGGTCTTTGGCTCGCTGCGTTCCGGCGGCACCGGCCTTGGACTCGTGATGGTGCGCCGTTTCGTCAGCGACCAGGGCGGGCAGATGCGCCTGGAAAATCGTGAGCCACACGGCGCGCGGGTGACCCTGGAACTTCCCTGCGGGTCCGGCTGCGATGGCTAAGATTCTTTTGATCATCGAAGACGAAGTCCTGCTCGCCAGAGAACTGCGGCGTCATTATCAGCGTGAGAAGTGGCACGTGCTGATCGCCGCTACTTGTGCGGAGGCGCGTCGCCTGTTGTCCGATGAAGGGCAGATGCCCTTAGTCGTGATTTCTGATATGAGCCTGCCGGACGGCAATGCGTTGGACCTGCTCGAAGATTTGGGCACCGGCGGTGGTGAATGGCTGTTTTTGACCGGGTACGGGTCAGCGGCCGATTCGGTGCGCGCGCTGCGTCTTGGCGCATATGATTTTCTGGAAAAGCCTGTCGATTTTGTGCGCCTGGATCTCGTCGTCGCGGGCGCGGCGCGGAGTGCGCGTTCCTAGCGCCGGTTGCACGGCGAATCCAACCCGTCGGTGCGCCGGTATACGCCGGAATCCTAACTTGGTATCAGCGCAGCGCACGATGTTGTGGATATGTTGTGAAGTCTGTGTTGCATGCCGGTTTGCGCTGGCTTTCACCGGCGAGACCGATACCGGAAATCTGACCGAACGCGTGGGTATGGATATCACCCGGCGTGCGCTCGGGTTGGTGAAGGCGGCCGATGACGACGACACTGTGCAGCCGTATAGACAGTCTTGAGACCGGATTCCGCACTGACGCGTACCGGTGCAAGTGGGGGAAGATTTCTTAGAGCCAGTGCGGTAGTGAGCGGTTGCGTCATTGTTGCTGAGATGCTCGCCCCAGATCACGGTTTCCATTCTCTCTGACGACCTACCGTTCTTGATTCTGACGTCAACCGCCTGTGGCGAGAGGCGCTCCGTCTTCATTTCGACGAGGCCGATCCGAATGCCCCGGATTGGGTGCCCAGTGGGCGCTCGTGAATTACCCGTTGACCAGCACGGAAATGGACGTTTATGCTTTCCTTATTTCAAGAGCTTTCCTGATGAACACATCTGACTACTCGCTCGCTGTTCCCGATGACACCCGCCGCCAGCTGGCGGCGGGCTGGTTGATGCTGGGTTTGGCATCGCTGATGTTCTCCGGCATTTTTTCGGTGTTGTTGGTGCTGGCGCGTACGCCTTACGTCCAGAATTATTTCCCCTGGGTGGATTTTTTTCATACCGCGCTGGTGGTGCATGTGGATCTTTCCGTGCTGGTGTGGTTCCTCGCCTTTGGTGGTGTGTTGTGGAGCATCAATTCCACACCGCGGTTTCTGGGCGTGGGCCGCTTGGCCTTGTTGCTGGCGGCACTGGGCGCGCTGCTGATGACGGCCGCACCGTTTTTTGGCAGCGGCGAAGCGATTATGAGCAATTACATTCCCATCTTGCCCCGCCCGCTGTTTCTGGCTGGCTTGCTGTCGTTCGCGGCCGGAATGGCCTTGCTGACCTTGCGCGCGATGGGTGTGATTCCGCCGGTGGGGCAGGTCATGGCCGGCTCCGCGGCCTTGCGTTTCGGTCTGAACACGGCAGCGGTTTCGGTCATGCTGGCGCTGATTGCTTTTGCTTGGTCATATTTCACGGTGCCGGATTCACTGCATGGCAAGCCGTATTATGAATTGTTGTTCTGGGGCGGCGGGCATGTGCTGCAATTCACCTATACGCTGCTCATGCTCGTGGCATGGTTGTGGCTGGCGTCCGCTTCGGGCGTGAAGCTGGCGATCACGCCACGCGTGGCGCTGATTTTCTTTGGCTTCGGGTTAGTCGCCGTGTTCTTCACACCGATCATTTATTACGCCTATCCCGTGACCGCCGTGGAACACATCCAGCTGTTCACTTGGCTCATGCGATATGGCGGCAGTCTCGCAGCCTTGCCGCTAAGTCTGGCTTTGCTGCACGGCCTGTGGTGCGCGCCCGTCGCTACAGTCAACGGCCAGCCGCTGCGCGCGGCGCTGACGATGTCAATGATCCTGTTTGGCGCGGGCGGTGTGATCGGATTTATGATCAGCGGCGCCAACGTCACGATCCCCGCGCATTACCACGGCAGTATCGTGGGCGTGACGCTCGCCTTAATGGGGCTGACTTATCATCTGCTTCCCTTGTTCGGCTTTGGCGTGCCCGAGATGAAACTCGCGCGCCTTCAGCCATATCTGTATGGCGGCGGCCAGTTGCTGCATGTGACGGGTCTCGTGATTTCGGGTGGCTACGGCGTGCAGCGCAAAGTGGCCGGGGCGGAACAGGCGCTCGATACCACCGGTCGCGTCCTCGGCATGGGTCTGATGGGGCTTGGCGGCTTGGTCTCCGTCGCCGGCGGATTTCTTTTTATCTATGTCTGTTACCGCGCCATCTGGTCGCGTGACGTTGCCCGTAAAGCGCCCAGCTGAACCCATCGCGTTCCGCTGGACAGCGCGCAGGGCTGCGGATCATGTCTCAGCGGTGGCGGCCAGGTGTGTCCCCACCACACGTAGGCGCTTTAGGCGGTATCAATATCGAGTCAAGCACGCGCGCATGATCGCTCTGGCCGGCTACGGCTACAGCACCGACCGGCAGCTTGCCGCCAGATTTTTTGACATTTTGCTGCAGCCTGTGTATGAAACACGAGGCTCGCATCCGCAAGCATCCTGCCCTTAAGGTAACTGGTGCATGACAAACGCCAAAACAAAAGGTGGCCTGTTCAGCTCGCTGGTTTTTCTGGCCCTGCTGCTGACCTTCGCGGCTGTGGTGCTGAGCGCCTACCTGCGTCTGGAGAACATCGGTCTCGGCTGCGCCGACTGGCCGAGCTGCTTTGGTTACCTCGCGCAGACGCGCCCCACCGGTCTGGTGCCAGCCTCACCGGCGGGTGCCGTGCACCGCATCACCGCCAGCCTGCTCGGCGTCGTGGTGCTGGTCATCACGCTGATGGCGCTGCGCGGGCGCCGACCCCGCGGCGTCGGAGTGTTGGTACCCCTGCTGGTATTCGCGCTCACGGTTTTCCTGTCGGTGCTCGGATACAGCACGCCGTCACCGGATCTGCCGGCGGTCACGCTCGGCAATCTGGGCGGCGGCATGGCCATGCTGGCGCTGCTGTGGTGGATGGGGCAGCGGGCAGTCGAAACGGTGGAGCCAGACTCACCGCCCGGGCTGCGCATCTGGACGTTGTCGGCCCTAGTGCTGCTGATTGTGCAGATCGGTCTCGGTGCCTGGTCCAGCGCCAATTTTGCAGGGCCTTCCTGTCCCGAACTACCTGGCTGCGGTGGCGACTGGCAGTCGTTGGAAAACTTGCGTCAGGGTTTCGACCTGACCACCCGGCTTGCAATCGATGAAAGCGGCAGAGTCATTACCGGCACCGTCCAGCAAGGCCTGCACATGGTCCACCGTCTCGGGGCGCTGGTAACCTTGGTTTTCCTGATCGCCGTCGCAGTGCGCACAATGACTGCTGACGCGCGTTTTCGCGTTACCGCCATTACTATCATGGTCCTGCTGCTGATCCAGGTCGGCGTGGGTGTCAGCGCCGTGCTCAGCGATTTGCCGCTGCTGCTGGTGACCACACACAACGCCCTTGCAGCGCTGCTGTTACTGGCCTTGGTCAATCTGAATCACCTGGCGACCCCAAGCCGCCCGCTCGGCACCGAATAGACGCGCCGCCCGTCGGCCGATTCCACTGACGCCCTGCCTGGCAGGCAGGCATTCCTCCCGTGATTGACGGACGCGTGCTGGCGCGGGTCGACGAGCGTCACATCGAACTCGCTATGGTTTTTCCTGCCAGCCATTTTCCTAAGGGGTGTCTCCCGTTCACCGGGGCAGGCGGTGGATTTAGTGCGACCCGGGTGATTTGCACCTGCGATATACGCTGCCCATATTTCGGCGCATCGGGGACGCCTGTCCTATAGCGATTTACGCACTTCGGACTATGCTATGGGTAACGGTCACGACCTGACGCAGGAGACATCGCTATGAGGAGACTCTATTTTCTACTGCCGGACCTCGATGCGACCCGTACCGTGGTTGACGAACTCTTGTTGGCGCGGGTCGATGAGCGTCATATCCACATCATTGCAAAGGAAGGCACACCGCTCGAGGATCTCCCGGAGGCGGGTCTGGTCCAGAAAAGCGATTTTGTCCCCGCCATGGAACGTGGTATCGCCCTGGGTGGTACCACCGGTGTCCTGGCCGGCCTGGTGGCGCTTGCGCTTCCGGGCATGGTCATCGGCGGAGGCGCATTGCTTGCGACCGGGCTGGCAGGCGCCGGGGTGGGTGCCTGGGCCGGCGGTATGAAAGGCTTGGACGTGGGCAATACGCATATTGCGCAATTCGAGGACGCTGTCCAGTCCGGTGAAATCCTGGTTCTCGTCGACGTACCCAAAGATCGTATGAGCCGCATCCAGGATCTTATTAAGCAGCACCATCCGGAGGCAGATTTCGGAGGCACGGAGCCCACCATCCCCGCCTTTCCCTGATCGATGCGTTGCCTGAGGTGGCGCCTATCAGAATTCGCGCATAAACGCCGCTCACCATTAACGGCTTAACCGCCCGGTCAATTCCCGGCTTGGTGCGATTCCTGCCTCTGAATCCCGCCTGCCGCATTTCTCCCTATGTATGCCAGCGTACGGAACAATCCATTGCAGTCCGTGATACTCGCTACGATGTCGCGGTACTGGACACCGCGAATCAAACGAGGAATAACACATGACTCAGACAAGGCAGGTATCAACGGTAAAGGGTGACCGCGGTTGGTCCTGGCGCCGGGCAACGGCAACTACGTACAAACCCATGGGGGCCGCAGTGGCCGGCCTGCTGCTGCTTGGCGCCTGTGCCTCGGCGCCGCTGCCGCCGACGGCGGATCTGCAAGCCGCTGAGCTGGCAATTGCGAGTGCCGAACGCGCGCGTGTCGCTGATTACGCCTCGGTCGAGCTGAGTGAGGCGCGCGACAAACTCAGGGCGGCCCGCAGCGCGGTGCAGGAAGAGAAAATGAACCAGGCCCAGCGCCTCGCCCAGCAAGCGCGCGTCGACGCTGAACTCGCGTCCGCCCGGGCCGAAGTGGCCAAGGCCCGTGTGGTCAACGAGCAGATGCAAAAGGGCACCGAGACACTGAAGCAGGAAATGCAGCGTTCGACAGGAGATCAATAATGAAAACGCCAGTACGAAATGCTAGAACGATGATAGCTACTGCCGTGGCATCTATGTTACTGGTGGCGTGCTCATCGGCGCCAACCCAGCCGGAGGGCGCCGACACTGCTCGCAGCAAGTTGACACGACTGCAGTCAGACCCGCAGCTTGCGAGCCTAGCGCCGGTCGCGATCAAGGAAGCGGAGGCCGCGGTGCGTGCTGCCGAAGAACCGCAAGGGGACAAAGAAAAGGGTGAACACCTGGTGTACATCGCTGATCGCAAGGTGGATATCGCCCAGGCACTGGCGGAAAGCCGCCTGTTAGTGGACAAGCGAGCGATGTTGAGCCAGCAACGCGAGAGCGCGCGTCTCGATTCCCGCACACGGGAAGTCGACAGCGCCCGCAGTCAGGCCGAATCCGCGCGTATGGACACATTGGCTGCGCAACAGGAGACGGCTGAATTACAGCGTCAGATCGCAGAGCTCAATGCCAAGGCCACCGAGCGCGGCCTGGTTGTGACGCTGGGCGACGTATTGTTTGACACCGGCAAGGCGGAACTCAAGAGCGGCGCGGCCACAAATCTCGCCAAACTCGCTGCCTTCCTCAACCAGTACCACGACCGCTCCGTACTTATCGAGGGTCACACCGACAGCGTCGGCAACGAGGACTACAATCTGGGCTTGTCGCAGCGTCGCGCCGATTCGGTGAAGGCCTGGCTGATGAGCCAGGGTGTGAATTCCGCGCGTCTGGTGGCATCCGGAAAGGGTGAAAGTTCACCGGTCGCTGGCAACGACAGTGCATCCGGGCGCCAGTTGAACCGCCGCGTCGAAGTCATCATTGAGAATACTGGCGCGACCTCGCGGTGAGGTGTCCATTCTAAGGTAGTGCGCGAGCACTACCGGGACAGCGGATGCAACCTCCGGGAGCAGGCGATAAGACTCCTTCTTGAGCATCGCATGGCTCACACCAGTCCGTCCTCGGCGAGGGCGTGGTTGAAGATGCCGTCGATCTTGAGATAGTCCACCGGCAGTTGTTTGAGATAGACAAACGACGACATGCTGCTGCCGAAGTTGTCCAGGGTGAACAGGCAGCCCTCGCGTTTGAGCGTCTGAATGAAGTCAGTGGCACGGCTTAGGTTGGCGATGGCCGCAGTCTCGGAAATTTCAAAGCACAGCATGTCGGCCGGCACGCCGTGCTTGGCTAGCAGCCCGCACACGAATTCGGCCAGGTGTTCGTCCGCAAGCGAACCGCCCGAGAGATTCACAGCGAAGATCGGCCGCTCGGCCGCGGGCGCGTGGCGCGACTGCAAGGCGTGGTGACTGATTTCCTCACGCACCAACAGCGGTCGATGGCAGGCATCAGGTTGTAACGCTTCGCCGCTGGCACGAAGGCCATTGGTTCAACCACCTGCCCCTCTTCGTCCAGCAGACGCAGCAGGATCTCGTGGTGTGGGCATTTCTGGCCGTCCTGACCGAGCGGCTCGATGACCTGCTGGTAGAGTCGGAAGCGGTTGGTGTCGAGTGCATGGGTCAGGCGCGACACCCATTGCATTTGGGCGTGCTGCTGCGCGATCAGTGCGTCGTCCGGCTGGTATAGGTGCACCCGGTTGCGGCCCTGCTGCTTCGCCGCGTAGCAGGCGACATCGGCGGCGGCGAGCGCGGCGGATACGTTGCCGCTGGTTGCCGAGAGCGGCACCAGGGCCGATGCTCGCGCTGACCGAGAACGGCTTGCCCTCCAGAGTAGATTCCACTTCCTACGATCTCGATGCCCTGGCCGACCATCCCGACAGGGGACGGGTAGAGCCTGAAGGGGATCTGCCCTTTCTGCGGGCACTCATGCAACCGCCATTACGCAATCACGGTAGTTCCCGCTTGCCTCCTTCGACATGCTCAGGGCAAACGGGAGACTTATCCAGGGTTCCTCAGGGTTTTCTAAGAGATCGTCTTGGCCTGGCCATTGATCTCCTTGATTACTACGAAAGTCAGCCACGATTCCGCCGGATGGACTATAGTAGAACGTCTGGATAACCAATAGGTTGCGGATGTGTCATCAGGACGAAGGATTCGCTACCATTCCATGAAGAGCGTAGTTTGTCGGAATTTCATGCGCTCTACGGTACGGAATACCAGCGCGTGTTGCCGTGTTCTAAAGCGTGCTGGCCGAACGGCTTCGGGTGACCGGAATGCGCTAATCATGCCAAGGGCGAGCTTCAACGCCGCACGCAGACTGCGCAGAGCTGCGATGTGATCTTCGATCGAGCGACCACTGACGTAGGGGTTGATGCGCGAATCGGGGTTAGAGAAGCCCTGATCAAGTTCCCCGTTCGCCCTGAGCTTGTCGACGCCTGTTCTGAACCCGTCGAAGGGGGCAAACGGAATACCGTGATACGGAGGGCGATTCGTCCGTTCGTGGTTCGACAGGCCTGTCCTGAGCATGCCGAAGGGCTCACTACGAACGGACTTATTTAGAGCAACCTTAGCGACAACACCACCTGGAAGATCAAGCACAAACTGATGCAGGAACACTGGCCACAGCCAAACCTCTCCTGCCGGGCAAGGAGCATGTCATAGCCATTAAATCGTTCGAATTTTCGGCGCGCGCACGAAATGCGCCGCAGCACGACCGGGATACCGAGTTGCTGCGCGCGGAGCTGTTCAGTATTGAGCAACTAAAGCGTCACGCGGTCACGCTGGCAGGCCAGCATCGGCTTGATCCGCGTCCCGGGCCGGACGGCCTATTGCCGCGGCTGGCGGACAATGCGCGGGTTCTACTGGCGGCGTACGACGTCGTTACCGCCGCCGCCACGGAGGGACAACGGGTGGTGCCGGCGGAGGCCTGGCTGCTCGACAACTTCTATCTGATCGAGCAGCAGATTACGCTGGCGCGTCTGCACCTGCCGCGCGGCTACAGCCGGCAGTTGCCGCGGCTGGCCGATGGCCCGTCGGCCGGATTTCCCCGCATCTACGATCTGGCGCTGGAGCTGATCTCCCATATGGACGGCCGCGTCGACAGCGACAACGCCAGCCAGTTCATTGCCGCCTACCAGACCGTCGAGCCCCTGAAGCTGGGCGAATTGTGGGCCTTCCCGATCATGCTGCAACTGGCGTTGCTGGAAAACCTGCGCCGCGTCGGGGTGCGCATCGCCCAGCGGCGTGAGGAGCGCGATGCGGCCATCACCTGGGCGGACCGCATGCTCGATGCGGCCGAGACCGATCCGAAACAGTTGATCCAGTTGCTGGCGGAGTTTGCCCATGCCGATGTCCCGCTGACCGCGTCGTTCGTGGAGGAGTTTTACGACCGGCTGCAGGCGCAAGGACCGGCCATGGCCTTCGTTCAGACCTGGGTCGAGCACAAACTGCTCGAACAGGGGGTGACCGCCGCGGGCTTGTCGGAGGCGGCCGGCCGCACCGCTGCGGCCAATCAGATATCGATCGCCAATAGTATCGGCAGCCTGCGCTTCATCGGCGTGATGGACTGGAAGCAATACGTCGAGTCGCTCAGCGTCGTCGAACAGATCCTTCGCGAAGACCCAATGGCGATGTACGCCAGCCAGGATTTCGCCACCCGCGACCGCTATCGACACGTCATCGAGGATGTGGCGCGACGCAGCATCCGCAGCGAAATGGCGGTGGCACGCGAAGCCGTCGCGCTTGCCCAGGCCGCCGCCGCGCAACAGGGCGTGCATGATCGCAGCGCGCATGTGGGCTATTACCTGATCGATGAGGGTCGACCAAACCTGGAGCATGCGGTCGACTGCCGGCTGCCGTGGAAATCCAGGGTCAGCCGGATGGGCCGGCTTCACCGACTGCCCCTTTACCTCGGCACCATCCTGCTGCTCACGTTGCTGGCGACCGCGGCCGGGCTGAGCCTGATCGACCTCGAACCGGGCGGGGTCGATGCGACTGATTGGCGGATCTGGTCGCTGGCGCTGCCCCTCGTCATCGGCGCCTCGGCGCTGGCCGTGTCGCTGGTGAACCTGCTGGTCACGGTGGTTCTAAAGCCGCAGGTGTTGCCGCGACTGGATTTCTCCCAGGGGATTCCGGACAGCCACCGCACCCTGGTGATCGTCCCCACCATGCTGACGAAACCGCAGGATGTCGACACGCTGCTCGAAGCGATGGAGATCCGCTACCTCGGCAATCGCGACCCCAATCTGTTCTTTGCCCTGCTGACGGATTTTGCCGACGCGCCGGAGCAAACGCTGCCGGACGACGAAGCCCTGCTCGACTATGCGCGTGCCGCGGTCGAGGCGCTCAACGCGACCTACCGCGAGGATCGCCCGTGCATCTTCTATCTGTTTCACCGGCCACGGCTGTGGAATCCGTTCGAGCGGGTGTGGATGGGTTACGAGCGCAAGCGCGGCAAACTGGAGCAGCTCAACGCCCGGCTCCGGGGCGAAGCGCAAACGGCCTTCTCGGATATCGTCGGCGATCAGTCCCTTCTGGCTTCGATCCGGTACGTCATCACCCTGGATACCGACACCCAGCTGCCGCGCGACGCGGCCCGTACCCTGGTCGGAAACCTCGCGCACCCGCTGAACCGGCCGGTCTACGAT
>JBHEOO010000055.1:341-15389 GCA_046260765.1 Chromatocurvus sp. | reverse complement strand
GGGCTGTGCGGTAAGTGGGTGGGTACTTCGTTGTAGGTGCTTCGTGTGGACCGGGTGCGGGGCGGAGGTGGCTCGCCGGTCATGGCGGTGGACCAGGTGCGGGGCGGAGGTGGCCCACTCCGGCATTGTGCCAGCGTCTGGTATGCACGGTTCCGGTCGTGAGACGTCTGACGACACTTCACGAAGCATGTCGTTGGATCGGATCAGTGGTTAGCAATGTTGGCAGCATACGGTCATCTCACGCATTCACGTCTTCTGCCGCCAGAACCGGAGCAGGTTTCGCGCAGAGCGCGATACCAGGTCTTTTCCGCAACCACGTCCAGTGCTTCTGTCAGCGCGCCTAAAAATTTTGCAAGTGGCACTATGTCAGAGTCCAGGCGCGGGTCGGCTCCGGGACGCCGATCAGGTCGCGTTTTGGCGGTGCGTACAGCAGCGGGGCCTTCCGCGAGCACTGTCTGAGTCCAGACATCGCGCAGCGATTCTGGGCGAGTTGCGCAGCGGCCGCTGCTGTATGCACCGCCGCGACCGGCGTCCCGGGGCCGACCTGCGCCTGGACCGGGCAGATGCCGCGACCGGCGTGAGATGATCGGCCACACGCCCGGACCGGATTCGTGCGCACATCCCGATTTTGCTAGACTCAACTCCTACTTAATTACAGGTGAAAACAACGCAATGGCCCAATACGTCTACACGATGAACCGGGTGGGCAAGGTCGTACCGCCCAAGAAAAAAATCCTCGAGGACATCTCCCTATCGTTCTTTCCCGGTGCCAAGATCGGCGTGCTGGGGTTAAACGGATCCGGCAAATCGACACTGCTGCGCATCATGGCGGGCATCGATACCGACATTCTCGGTGAGGCGCGCCCCCAGGCGGGCATCAAGATTGGCTACCTTCCGCAGGAACCACAGCTGGACTCCGCGAAGGATGTCCGTGGCAATGTCGAGGAGGGCCTGCAAGACGCCATCGACGCCCTGGCGGACCTCGACAAGGTGTACACCGCTTACGCCGAACCCGACGCGGACTTCGACGCCCTGGCCAAGGAGCAGGCGCGTCTGGAGGACATCATCCAGGCCACCGACGCCCACAATCTTGAACACAAGCTGGAAGTCGCGGCGGACGCACTGCGCCTGCCACCCTGGGAGGCGAACGTCGACACCCTGTCCGGGGGCGAACTGCGGCGCGTCGCGCTGTGCCGGCTGCTGCTGTCCGGACCCGACATGCTGCTGCTGGACGAACCCACCAACCACCTGGACGCCGAGAGCGTGGGCTGGCTGGAGCGGTTCCTGCACGATTTCCCGGGCACCGTGGTGGCCATCACCCACGACCGCTATTTCCTCGACAACGCGGCGGGCTGGATTCTCGAGCTTGACCGCGGCCGCGGCATTCCTTACGAGGGCAACTACTCCGACTGGCTTGAAGCCAAGGAGAAGCGCCTCGAACAGGAGCAACGTCAGGAAGCCTCACACCAGAAGGCGATCAAGTCGGAACTTGAATGGGTGCGCAGTAACCCCAAGGGCCGACAGGCCAAAAGCAAGGCGCGACTGCAGCGCTTCGAGGAACTTCAATCCCAGGAGTTCCAGAGTCGCAATGAGACCAATGAAATCTACATTCCACCGGGTGCACGTCTGGGTGACAAGGTCATTGAGGTGGACAATCTGAAGAAAGCCTACGGTGATCGACTGCTGTTTGAAGGCGTTTCTTTTACAGTGCCCAAGGGCAGTATTGTCGGCATCATCGGCGCCAATGGTATGGGCAAGTCCACTCTGTTCCGCATTCTCATGGGCCATGAGCAGCCGGATGGCGGTAGCGTCGACGTGGGCGAAACCGTCCAGCTCGGCTACGTCGACCAGTCGCGGGACGATCTGGACGGCAGCAAGACCGTCTGGGAGGAAGTCTCGGACGGACAGGACGTGATCCGTATCGGGAGCTACGAGGTGAACTCCCGTTCCTACGTCGGCCGCTTCAATTTCAAGGGCTCAGACCAGCAGAAATACGTCAAGGACCTGTCAGGCGGCGAGCGCAACCGCCTGCACCTTGCCAAGCTGCTGAAACAGGGCGCCAACGTGCTGCTTCTCGATGAGCCCACCAACGATCTGGACGTGGAGACTCTGCGCGCGTTGGAGGAGGCGCTGCTCACCTTCCCCGGTGCTGCGATGGTCATCTCGCACGATCGGTGGTTCCTGGACCGCATCGCCACCCATATCCTCGCCTACGAAGATGACGGTAGCGTTATTTTCCACGAAGGCAATTTCAGCGACTATGAGGACGATCGCAAGGTGCGTCTGGGCGCGGCAGCGGATCAGCCGCATCGGGTCAAATACCGGAAACTGAAGTAAAGGCCGCTGTCGATTTCACGCAATCCCCCCGGTATAGTCCGGCCATCAAGAGCCATTAGCGAGATGCCATGAGCGACTTCAGAAATGAGCGGCGAGAGTTCCTGCGCGGCCGCTTCGATTTAGCGGTGGACGTGCATCAGGGCGGCAGCGTCTGGAATCAGCGACTGCTGGACATTTCTCTTGCGGGCGTCGCCACCGATCAGCCTGACGTCTGGGACGCCCAGTACAATCAGCCCTTCACACTGATCATACACCTGGGCGACGCCAGAGAGCTTGAACTGCATGCTTACCTGCAACACGTTGAAAACGGTCGCCTGGGTTTCTCAGTGCAACATGTTGATCAGGAAAATATCGAGCCTCTGCGAGCGCTGCTGGCCACTCAGGTGCAGGATCCTGCCACACTGGATGCGGAGATACAGCGGCTGGGCGATTAAATGCGGCCGGCCTTCGCCGCCTTTCAATGCATCACACGGCGCCGTAGGCCAGCATGGCATCGGCCACTTTTCGAAAGCCCGCCACATTGGCGCCTTTCACATAGTCGACGTGGTCGCCCGCCTTGCCGTACTCCACGCACTTGCCGTGGATATTTCGCATGATGTCCTGCAGGCGGGATTCCAGCTCTTCGGCGCTCCACGCAAGGCGCATGCTGTTCTGGGTCATTTCCAGCCCTGATACCGCTACTCCGCCGGCATTCGCCGCCTTGCCAGGGGCATACAGCACGCCACTGCCCGCAAGGACCTTGATACCTTCCACCGTGGTCGGCATGTTCGCGCCCTCGACCACCACCTGGCAGCCGTTCGCGACCAGATCACGGGCATCCTGCTGATCCAGTTCATTCTGGGTGGCACAGGGAAACGCCACATCACAGGCGACGCCCCAGGGCGCTTCGCCGGCGTGATACTCGCAGCCATAGCGCTCGGCGTAATCGGCAATGCGGCCGCGACGCTCGCCCTTCAACACCTTGATGTACTCGAGCTTTTCCTCATCAATACCGTCGGCGTCGTACACAAAGCCCGATGAGTCCGACAGCGTGACAACCCTGGCCCCGAGCTGGCTCAGCTTCTCTGCGCAGTGCAGGGCAACATTTCCCGACCCGGAGATCACGCAGGTTTTGCCTTCTACCTGCTCGCCCCGATGCTGCAGCATGGCCTCGAGGAAAAAGGCGGCACCGTAACCGGTGGCCTCTTTGCGCACCAGGCTGCCGCCATACTCCAGCCCTTTGCCCGTGAGAACGCCGGTGAACTCCCGCGCCATACGTTTGTACTGACCGAACAGATAGCTTATCTCCCGTGCGCCGACACCAATATCTCCCGCGGGAACATCGATATTGGGCCCGATATAGTGCACCAGCTCTGTCATGAATGACTGGCAGAAGCGCATGACTTCGCGATCAGACTTGCCCTTGGGGTCGAAGTCAGAGCCGCCCTTGCCGGCACCCATGGGCAGCGTCGTGAGGCTGTTTTTGAATGTCTGTTCAAAGCCCAGGAATTTGAGAATGCTGAGATTCACCGAGGGGTGGAAGCGCAGGCCGCCCTTGTAGGGGCCGATGGCGTTGTTGAACTGCACGCGATAACCCCGATTGACCCGGATATTGCCTGAATCGTCCTCCCACACCACCCGAAAAATAATGGTGCGGTCGGGTTCTGTCATCCGTTCGAGAATACCGGCCTCACGATAGGCCGGGTGTTCGATCACGTAGGGAACCACGGATTCCGCTACCTCGTGCACCGCCTGGTGAAACTCGGGCTCTCCGGGGTTACGCCGAATAACGCCCTGCATGAATTTCTCGAGCGACAAATCCCTGTACATAGATAAATTCCCTATTGAACCTGCCGCGCATTATCGCAGCGCTGACAGCAGATGGAAGTGCCGCCAGGCCATCGCTATTCTAACGCCTCGAGTGCCTCACCCAGATTGCCGACTGGCAAGACCTGCATACCCGGAATAGCATGCTTCGGTGCGTTGGCCTTGGGCACCAGCGCACGACGGAAGCCGTGCTTCGCGGCTTCCGCCAGTCGCTCCTGCCCGCCTGGCACGGGTCTTATCTCTCCGGACAGGCCGACCTCGCCAAAAATCACCATGTCACGCGGCAGCACGCGGTCGCGGAAGCTGGACACGATCGCCATCAGCAGGGCGAGATCGGCGCTGGTTTCCAGCACCTTCACGCCGCCGACCACGTTGGCGAACACATCCTGGTCGCCGACCTGCAGGCCGCCATGGCGGTGCAGCACTGCCAACAGCATGGCCAGGCGATTCTGCTCCAGCCCAACGGCAACGCGACGCGGATTACCCAGCTGGCTATCATCGACCAGGGCCTGTATCTCGACCAGCAGCGGCCGCGTTCCCTCCCAGACCACCATGACAGCGCTGCCCGCTGCAACCTCGTCGCTGCGATCCAGAAAAATAGCTGAAGGATTGCGCACCTCCCGCAGGCCGCCGTCGGTCATGGCAAAAATGCCAAGTTCGTTAACCGCCCCGAAGCGGTTCTTCTGCCCCCGCAGCGTGCGAAAGCGCGAATCGTCGCTGCCCTCCAGCAGGATGGAGCAGTCAATCATGTGCTCGAGGACTTTGGGGCCCGCCAGCGACCCGTCCTTGGTGACGTGCCCGACCAGCAACAGCACCGTGCCGGACTGTTTTGCAAATCGCGTCAGGGCCGCCGCGCACTCGCGCACCTGAGACACACTGCCCGGCGCGGATGCAATATCATCGCTGTGCACCACCTGAATTGAGTCGATCACCACGATCCTGGGGCGATGCTCGTCCAGTGCGGCGAGCATCGCCTCGAGGTTGGTCTCGGACATCAGGCGCAGCTGATCCGTCGGCAAGCTCAGCCGCCGGGCACGCATGGCCACCTGCTGCAGGCTTTCCTCACCGGTGACGTACAGGCAGGGCATACTTTGCGCCAGGTGGCACATCGTCTGCAGTAACAGCGTACTCTTTCCCGCGCCGGGACTGCCGCCCACGAGAATGGCCGAGCCCGGAACGAGCCCTCCGCCCAGCACACGATCAAACTCACCGGTGCCACTGGTAAAGCGCGCTACCGCTTCGCAGTCAATATCGTCGAGCAGGCGCGACTCCGGAATCGCCCCGGCGAAACCAGAACGACGCCCGGCCAGCGCCGAACTCCGGGCGGACGCAGTGGCGCTACCGCCAGCGTTCCCGAGTCGCACCTCGCTGAGCGTGTTCCATGTGCCGCAGTCATTGCACTGGCCCTGCCACTTGCGGTAATCCGAGCCGCACTCCGTGCACACGAACGCCGTTTTCTGTTTTGCCATGTTTCTCCCGCAATAAAAACCGGTGACACCTTCAACTGCAGCAGGGGGCTAGGTATCCTATCCGGCCGTCCGCCGCGTTCAGGTATCACGATGGCCGAATCGTCGCTCGTTCCCGAGCAACAGCTTGTATTCTCTCCCGGCCTCGCTGCCACGCTAGGGCTGGAAGAAGCTGTGCTGCTGCAGTTTCTTCACAGCCTGCTGAACTACCTGCCCGTCAGACGTCGCGATAACCGTGACTGGGTGCGTGTGGAGCGCGCACAGCTGCTGAGACAGCTGCCATTCTGGAAAAATCACGACCTGCAGCGCATTTGCGCCAGCCTGGCAGCCAAGGGCGTTCTTTTGCTGGACCCCGCCGTCGGCATGGACAGTCTCCTGTATGCCCTGAACGAAACGTCACTGGACACAAGTCAGTCGCCGTCGACGGCTAAGCCATCGCCAGCAGCAGCCCGAAGTGCCGCGTCCATCGCGGCGCTGCAAACCCGCGGAGCACTGCAAACCGGCGGAGCAACAGGCTCACACGCGCACGCAGGGCTGCTGCCCTCGGGCTGGGCGCCGAGTGAGGATCTGCTGCAGCTCCTCGCGCTGAACCACAACATACCGCGGGCCTTTGCACTGGATCAATTGGAAGATTTCGTCTTTTACTGGCGCGAGCGCGGCGAAACCAGCCATGCCTGGGAAAACAAGTTCCGCCAGCACGTGCTCAGCAGCTGGCGTCGGCAGCAGCAGAATGCCGGTGAAACGTTCCAGACACCCGAGCGTCCACTCGACAATCAATGGCACCCCAACGCCGACGCCATGGAGATTATGCTGCGTGCGGGCATCGACCGCCAGTTCATCGAGGATGCCATACCGGAATTCATTCTGTACTGGCGCGAGCGCGGCAGCGCGCCCAGGGAGCTGAACTCACGATTTATCCAGCACATCCGCCTGCAGTGGACGAAGTACACCTCCAGTGTTCGCCACAGTACAGAACCGCAGCGGATTCCTGAGGACTGGCAACCGAACAACGACGTTCTGGATATCCTGCGCATGTCACACATCGACCCCGCCTTCGCCATGACCCTCGTGCCGGAATTCATTCTCTTCTGGCGCGACAGTAACCAGCTGCATACATCCTGGAACACCAAGTTCCTGCAGCATGTAAAATACCACTGGGCGAGACAGAACCAGTTCAACAACAGGAGTGCAGGCCATGACGGACAGCAGAACGCTGGTGGAACAGGTCGCACGCGGGATCGCAGCCTCGAACAGGACCTCAGAGACACCTCCTGGGCGGAATGATCGGCAGCGCGAGGACGGGCAGGCGCGCATCGAAGCAATCAACCAGGTATTCGCGCTGTTCCGCCTGAATTACCACAACCAGTATTACGCGGCTTTTCCCGATGCTTCACAGCTCAGCCAGATCAAGAAACTCTGGCTGGAGTCGCTGTCAGATTACTCCGTTGCGCAGGTTCTTCTGGGTGCCCGACACGCCATTGAGACCAGCGAGTATCTGCCGACTCTGAACCGCATGCACCGCTGCTGCGAGGACAGCGCGTCTGCCCATGGGCTGCCTCCCGCGCGGGATGCCTATCGCGAGGCCTGCAATGCGCCCTCGCCACGCCGGGCACAGAACTGGTCACACCCTGCGGTCTACCACGCCGGTGCCGACAGCGACTGGTTTTTCCTGTCGACTCACAGCGAGCGGGAAACCTGGCCGGTGTTCCGTGACCATTACCAGCGCCACTGCGTGAGCGTCATGCGTGGCGAGACACTGGAGGTGCCTGCAGCACCTGCACTGGAGCGGGATACCCCAAGGCCACTGGCACCCGACGAGCAACAGGCAGAAATGGACAGATTGCGACGCGAAACCGGCCTGTAACATGCAAGTGCTCGATACGCATGAGACGCGGCCAGCTAGGTCGGGGCGCCTTCTGCCGGCGTAGAGCTGGTGCTGACCGCGCACAGCCGCTGGTCCTGCAGACGCAGGGAGCGCCAGGCCAGGGCCAGGCTGCGACTGAGCTGAATGACCATCGCCTGTTCGTCATCGTCAAAAGCATCATCAGAACGACTGTAGAGGCACAGAATCGCGGGCCGATCATGCTCTTCACGCGGGATCGGCGCAGCCATCATCGTTCGTAGTCCTGCCCTGGCAGCACGATCCGCCCAGGGAGTGAACGCATCTTCAAGCGCCAGATTCCTGATCACCAGCGGTTGACCGCTGCGCACAACCGTACCGGCCGGCCCGCGCCCGAGCGGCGTATCTGACCACAGCGCCTCGAAACCCTCCATGTACTGCGCCGCCTCCCCTGCGACGGCAACGGGTTCTACCCGCTTGCGCGCATCGTCCCTCGGAATCCCGACCCAGGTCAGCGCATAATAGCGCTCCCTGACCAGCGTTTCCGCGGTTCGAAAAAACAGGGCATCCTCACTGTCAGCACTCAGAAGGTCGGCATGGCAACACAGCAGAACCTGCCGCATTCCGGCCAGGCGAGAGGCCCGCTGCTCGGCATGTTTTCGCGCCGTGATGTCCAGGTGGGTTCCCGACATTCGCAGCGGCTTCCCGTCCGCATCCCACTCCACCACCAGACCCCGATCCAGCACCCAGATCCACTCGCCATTGCGGTGCCGCATGCGGACGTCGCATTCATATGCCGTCGTTTCGCGGGAAAACACTCGTGACAGGGCATGGTTTGATCGTACCAGGTCTTCCGGATGCGCCAGCCGCGTCCAGGTTTCCAGGGTGGTGGGTGAAATCTCATCCAGTGTATAACCAATGATATTCGCCCAACGCTCATTGAATATTGTTTCGCCGGTGACAATATTCCACTCCCAGGTTCCGACACCGGTACCCCAGATAACCTCCTCTAAACTCTGCTTCTCGCGCTGCAGCTGGCGCTCCTTGCTGCGCACCAATGTCATATCCACCAGACTGACTGGCACGTGTTGAGCTGCCTCGGCAGTTTGGGGGATCGGCATGGCGATCATGGCGTCTACCGAGGACCCATCCGTGCGGATAAACGTGGCTTCCGCCTGAAAGGCTTCCTCGCCCTTCCAGAGTGCGTCCAGCTCGTCGACGAACATGCGCCTTGCATCATCAGAGAAGAAATGATTGACGGATCCCAGAAGCTCGGTGCGGGATTTTACGGCGAACAGAGCCACCGCAGCGGGATTCACCTGCACCACTTTTATCAGCGAGGCCAGATTGTCTATCTCGTCGGGCCACTCAGAAAGGTAACGGCGAATATCGCTGACTCCGGAGTCCCTTAGCGCGGACAGCGCTTCAAGCAGACCCGAGAAATCCTCATCGTAGATCGCGACGCCCGCGTTCTCGAACAGATACTGGACGCGGGCACGCGACTCGAGAAGCGCGCGTTCATAGTCGCGGATCGCATCAAGCTCACGCAACACCAGCGACATGAGAAGGGTGGCAAGGGTCAGCAGGGGGATATACACCGGCGCCAGACCCAGAATAATGTCACTCAGATAATCGAGAGGCAGAAAGGCAAACCAAAACACCACCAACACATGCACAAACAGACCCAGCGCGAGAAACTGCCAGTAGCGCAGCGCTGCAATCCGCCCGTGGCAGGCGTAACGCATGCCACAGCCGGCTGCGATCGCCGTGATGATAACCGCAACGCCCACCCAGGCACCTGCGCCACCGATATAGAAGACCCGGTAAACGACAGCGATGATTCCGGACACGACGCCCACCACAGCACCGCCGAACAGCGCGCCGGTTGAAAGCACGACAGTGCGTGCATCGAAGATGACGCCGGATTGCAGCGTATACGCCAGTGACATTGCCATGACCGCAGCAGCACCGAAGAGCAGGCCCGACATGACCTGTCCGCGTGGGGGCGCCGCGGGCCAGCGATCCCGGATGAAACGCTGCATCAGAGCGGCCGCCAGGATCAATCCGACGTTCTGCGCAAGAGTGAGGAACACAGGCCTATCCGCCGTGAATCAGGGTCTGGATCTGTCGAAGTATGGCAGTATGCCGCCTCACGCTCCAGCGGGGCATCGGCAACGCGATATGCCCAGCGCTACTGCGACTGCTGAGAGCCGCGGGCAAGATTTTCAAAGCGCGTGAACTGGTCAATAAAAGCGAGGCGGCAGGTGCCGATAGGACCGTTGCGCTGCTTGCCGATAATGATTTCAGCAACGCCCTTGTCCTGGGTCTCCTCGTTGTACACCTCGTCCCGGTAAATAAACATGATCACGTCGGCATCCTGCTCGATAGCGCCGGACTCACGCAGATCGGAATTCACCGGGCGCTTGTTCGGGCGCTGCTCAAGGGAGCGATTGAGCTGTGACAGGGCAACCATCGGGCACTTGAATTCCTTCGCAATGGCCTTGAGATTCCGCGAGATTTCAGAGATCTCAGCGGTGCGGCCTTCGGAGGATCCGGCCACCTGCATCAGCTGCAGATAGTCAACCATGATCATGCCGATCTCGCCGTGTTCCCTCGCCACCCGGCGCGCCCGGCTGCGAAGCTCCGTTGGCGTCAGGGCGGGCGTATCGTCAATCAGCAGGTTCGCATCCTTGAGCTTGCCTACCGCGGTGGACAGCTTCGGCCAGTCCTCCTGCTCCAGCTTGCCGTTGCGGATACGTGTCTGGTTGATGCGACCGATGGACGACAACATGCGGATGACCAGCTGATCCGCCGGCATTTCCATACTGAAAACCAGCACCGGCTTATCCTGGTTCATGGTCGCGTGTTCCACCAGGTTCATCGCGAAACTGGTCTTGCCCATGGAGGGACGTCCCGCAACGATCACCAGGTCCGACGGCTGCAGCCCCGACGTCATGCCGTCGAGATCCAGATAGCCCGTGCTGAGTCCGGTAATTTCTCCACCAGACTGGAAAAGCTCCTCGATACGACCGAGTGCAGTCTGCAGAAGCGGCTTAAGGGTTTGTGGACCACCCGCCTTTGGCCCCTGCTCGGCAATCTGCATGATGCGCCGCTCGGCCTCATCGAGAAGTTCATCCGAACTTCGCCCTTCGGGATAAAAGCCGCTCTCCGCAATGTCCTGCGCAACCACGATCAATCGACGCAGATTGGCCCGTTCGCTGACCACCTGGGCATAGGCGCGTATGTTTGATGCGCTGGGCGTACTCTGTGCCAGCTCGGTGAGGTAGGGCAGGCCGCCGGCCTGCTCCAGTTCGCCGCTTGCCTGAAGCTTGTCGGCGACGGTAATGACGTCAACGGGGTTGCCGGCCTCAGCGAGACGCGATATCTGGCGGAAAATGAGCCGATGGTCCGGACGATAGAAATCTTCTGCGGTGACTGCCTCAGCGACGCCATCCCAGCCGTCTGCAGACAGCAACAGTCCTCCGAGGACCGACTGCTCCGCCTCAATGGAATGCGGCTGCATTTTGATGCGGGATAGATCGCGATCGTCCGGCGCAGGCGACGAATACGTAGAGTCAGCGTAGTCCGGGTCGATCATGAGCGGCCTGAATGCAGAGGGGGCTGCACAGCCTAGCGCAACTCTCCTTCCCACGAAAAGCCGGGATGCCCTGTGGCAACCCGGTATGGCGACTTACTCGGGCACGACTGCCAGGCTGATGTCCACCATGACTTCTGCATGCAGCTGTATCGCAACGTCGAAGTTGCCGGTCTCACGCAGTGCACCCTCGGGCAGGCGAACTTCGGACTTGTCGATCTCACAGCCCGCCGCGGTTACCGCATCTGCAATGTCACGGGTGCCGATGGAACCGAACAGCTTGCCCTCTTCGCCGGCATTCGCCCCGATGGTGATCGTACCCAGCGTCTGCAGCGCCTCAGCACGCTTCTGCGCAGCTGTCCGTGCCTCCGCCGCGGCACGCTCAAGCTCGGCACGACGTGCTTCAAACGCGGCGACATTTTCGCTCGTGGCTGGCACCGCCTTACCCTTGGGAATCAGAAAGTTCCGACCGTATCCCGATTTGACATCGACCTTATCACCCAGTCCACCCAGGTTGCCGATATTCTCCAGAAGAATGACTTCCATCCTGCAATCCTCTACGCATTGGGAGCCAGGCTCCCTGAAAAATCAAATGACGGCACCATCGCCGTCACTGTTTGCATTCAATCATCGCGATCCGATGCATCGTCGTCGCGATCACGACCGCCCCCGCCCAACCAGCGCTGCCGAAAATCAACCCAGGCATCCGCAAAGGCCAGCACCACAAGCATGAGCTTTGCCGCATCAAACAACAGCCACGCTGCGTACATCGCCGTCAACCAGAATGTGCCTCGTCCTTTAACGGCGGCCCAGGCATGCAACAATGCAAACCCTACGACGCTCACCGGGATCAGCAGACTCACAGACCAGCTGCGATATACCAACCCCATGCTTGCCAGCGCCAGCGCACCGACCACCAGGCTTGCCGTGACACCGACCGGGTAGCGCAGTTCGCGAAACTCACTTGCAAAGCCTCCCGGGTTGTACAGCGCCGCCTGCCAGTAGCGTGCCAGCATCAGACACAACACGGAGAGCGCGGCGTTTGCAGCCCCGATCATACCCGCCAGCTGGGTAATGCTGGGCGCTACCAGCGTCACGTTTTCAACGTTATTGGCATCCTGCATTGCGCGCACAAAATCCGCGAAGACAGCAGAAAGCTGCTCGAGGATCGCGCCACCGAACGCCAGCGTCAGCAGACCGGTGGCAATACCCACCAGCGCGCTGGCCAGCACCGCGAGCGCCAGACTGACAGACAGGCGCAGCACCAGTGCAAGTACAAATGTTCCCGCCAGCAGTGCAAGAGGCGTGGTATCACCCGACATTCGTGCAACGACAAGGGCCGGCAGTGAGGCCCACAACACAATCCATGCGCCCTGCGCCGGTCCCCGCCGCAGCGTAACCAGTGCCGCAACCGCTGCACCAATCCAGCAGAACAGCAGGCTGCCCGAGCTAGCCATCGCCACCAGTAACGCCCGGTAGCGACCACTCATGACAAAACTGGCCAGACCCTTCATCGACTCGCTCCAGCCGGCACCAGACTCGCCTCAGGCGGCACCAGACTCGCCTCAGGCGGCATTAAGAGAGGCCGGCGAGCAGCAGTCTTACTGATGCGAATCCGTATAGGGCAGCAGCGCCAGGAAGCGCGCACGCTTGACAGCGGTAGACAGCTGACGCTGATACCGTGCCTTGGTGCCGGTGATACGGCTCGGCACAATCTTTCCGGTTTCGGAAATATAGGCCTTGAGTGTCTCGAGGTCCTTGTAATCAATTTCCTTCACGCCCTCGGCGGTGAAGCGACAAAACTTACGACGACGGAAAAAACGTGCCATGACTTAATCTCCTGCTGTTGGGTTAGGCGGAATCAGGCGTCAGCGGATTCTTCGCTGCGGGCCGGGCGCTCATCAGACCGTTCTGGCTTGCTGTCGCCTTCGCTCGACTGGCGCTCTTCATAACGCGTCTTGCGCTCGCGGCTCTCTTTCTCTGCCTTCATGATAGGAGACTCGATCGTGTCAGCCTGGTCGCGACGCATAACCATGTGCCGGATCACTGCGTCGTTGAAGCGGAAGGTCGTTGTAAGCTCTTCCATCGCCTCGTTGCTGGCCTCGACGTTCATGAGAACGTAGTGTGCCTTATGGATCTTGTTGATCGGGAAAGCAAGCTGCCGCCGACCCCAGTCTTCGAGGCGATGCACTGTGCCGCCGTCCTTGGTGATAGTGGCAGTGTAGCGCTCGACCATGCCGGGCACTTGTTCTGACTGGTCCGGATGGACCATGAATACGATTTCGTAATGTCGCATTGACGAGCTCCTTACGGGTAGATGCTGCCCGACGCGGCGGTGCAGCAAGGAGTAATACCTAAGGGACAGGCACACTTTTTCAGGGACGCGGATTCTATAGGGCGAACGCCCAGATAGCAAGCCGACTTGAACCCGGCAGCGCCGGGGCCGATACTCACTACCGCTCTTGGTAATTATATCCGCTGAATGGAGAATTCTGACATGAATGGCGCACAGGCCCTGCTGAAGACCCTGGCTGAGAGCGGAATCGACACCTGCTTTGCCAACCCCGGCACCTCTGAAATGCAGCTGGTCTCTGCCATCGGCGAAACCGCGGAAATACGCGCAGTGCTGTGCCTGTTCGAGGGGGTTGTAACAGGTGCCGCGGATGGCTACGCCCGCATGGCGGACCGCCCCGCCCTGACACTGCTGCACCTGGGCTCGGGGCTGTCCAATGGCCTCGCCAACCTGCACAACGCCCGACGCGCCGGGTCCGCGGTGATCAACATGGTGGGCGATCACGCCACGTATCACCTGCAGTACGATGCCCCGCTGACCTCGGACCTGCCGGGACTGGCAGCCTGGATATCAGACTGGTCACGGGTGGCGACGTCTGCAGATGATCTGCCCACACTGGGTGCGGAGGCAGTCCGCGCCGCCCGCACTGGCAATGGCGCCATTGCGACGCTTATCGCACCCGCAGACTGTGCCTGGGAGCACAGCAGCGCGCCTGTGTCTGCAGTCGTCCCGGCGGATACGCCCGCCGTCGATCCGGATCAGCTCGATCGTATTGTCCGGCTACTGCAGGACGACCGGCCCCGCGCCTTTCTTCTTGGAGGGCGCGCACTGCGTGAAGACTGCCTGAATCTCCTTGGACGCATTGCCGCCGCAACCGGCGCGCGGCTTGTGTGCCAGACCTTTCCGGCCAGACTCCAGCGTGGCGCGGGGCGGGTACCGGTGGAGCGCCTGCCCTACTTTGCCGAGCAGGCCACAGCATCCTTGAGCGGCCTCGAACAGCTGATACTCGTAGGCAGTGCTGCGCCGGTCAGCTTCTTTGCCTATCCGGGCAAGGAGAGCTGGCTCACGCCGGAGGGCTGCGAGATCATCACCCTGGCCAGCGCCAATGAAAAAATTGCAGGCGCACTGGAGTACGTCGCACAAAGCCTGCCGGCAGGCGTGGAACCGGTGGTCCGTGCGAGGCACGTCCCGGACCTTCCCGGCGCGGCGCCACTGAGCGCCGAGGCAATCGGTAACACCATGGCAGCCCTGTTGCCGGATAATGCCATTATTGTTGACGAGGGAGTGACCTGTGGCCTCGCCGTCTATCTGCTGACAGAAGGCGCAGCGCCACACGATTGGCTCACACTCACAGGCGGAGCCATCGGCCAGGGTCTGCCTGTGGCCCTGGGCGCAGCCATTTCACGGCCATCGCAGAAGGTCATCGCTCTGCAGGCCGACGGCAGCGCGATGTACACCGTGCAGGCCCTGTGGAGCATGGTCCGCGAGAAAACAGACGTGACCGTGGTGCTCCTGAACAATCGCAGCTATGCCATTCTGGCCATTGAGCTCAACAGGGTGGGCGCAGGCAGCGATAATGAGAAAACCCGGTCGCTGCTCGATCTGTCACGCCCGGACATGGACTTCTGCGCCATCGCCACGGGACTCGGCATGCGGGCGAGCCGTGCCAGCACCGGCAGCGAGTTCGTACAGCAATTCCGCGATGCCATGG
>JBHEOO010000055.1:0-256 GCA_046260765.1 Chromatocurvus sp. | reverse complement strand
GTTTGCCGGTCGCTTCTTTCTATTATTTGCCGCGGGAGCGGTTTTCGGACGTCTTATGGGCGAAAGCCACGCTGCAGCCAGCGTGGCCATGGCGTTGGTGCGCAAGCTGGGTGCCCACCGCGCCCTGTGGATCACTGTGCTCGCCTGCGGACTGCTCACTTATGGTGGCGTTGTGGTGTTTGTGGTGATCTTCGCGATGTATCCGCTGGGTCTACGCCTGCTGCGGGAAGCAGACATCCCCAAACGTCTGTTCTGC
>JBHEOO010000054.1:294-16012 GCA_046260765.1 Chromatocurvus sp. | reverse complement strand
ACTCTCAAGGGTTGCCTGCAGGGCTTCGAGTGAAGGCAGCAAGCGACCATGGGTCTCCTGTGCGGTGGCGATATGCATGGCGCTGGGAAAGCTGTCGTTGGAGGACTGGCCGCGGTTGCAGTGGTCGTTGGGGTGCACGGGCTGCTTGCTGCCGAGTGTACCGCCGAGCATTTCACTTGCGCGGTTGGCGATCACCTCGTTGGCGTTCATGTGGGTCTGGGTGCCCGAGCCGGTCTGCCAGACTGAAATGGGAAAGTGCGTGTCCCAGCGGCCCTGCATGACTTCTGCGGCGGCTTCCGCCAGCGCCTTCGCAATATCGGGTGCCAGCTCACCGAGCTCGCCATTGCAGCGTGCAGCGCAGTGTTTGACGGTGCCGAGCGCGCGTATCAGGGCGGTCGGCATGGTTTCCGTGCCAATGGCGAAATTGCCGATGGCGCGCTGGGTCTGGGCTCCCCAGTAGCGGTCGTTTGCCACTGCAATGTCGCCGAAAGCGTCACTCTCAAGTCGCGTGGTGCCGTCGGGTTCTGTGATTTTCGCCATTGTTCTTACTCCTGACCGCGGTTTTTCTGGCGCGTCGAATTTGTTAGTGTGACGGTATCAAGATGGTTTTCGGTGCGTTCCGTTCCCTGCTTCGCCTGGGTCATGGCCCGTCCAGAGCGTTGCCGCCGTCTTCGATGCTATCAGGCACGCAGAAAACCAACAGGAGGCAACTTCCATGACACAGGTTAAATCTGGCATGACACAGGCCAAATCCGGCGATACGGTAAAAATACACTATAGCGGCACGCTGACCGACGGTACCCAGTTCGACTCATCAGAGGGTCGTGATCCTCTGGAATTTGCACTCGGCGCCGGCGCCGTCATTCCCGGCTTTGAAAAAGCGGTTGAGGGCATGGCGGTCGGAGAGAACAAGTCGGTCACCATCGAGCCGGATGACGCTTACGGACCGCGCCACGATCAGCTGGTTCAGCAGGTGCCGAGCAGCGCTCTACCCGATGACATCGAGCCGGCTATCGGCATGCAGCTGCAGGGGCAGAGCCCCGAGGGCCAGGTCATGAACCTGACGGTAACGGCTGTCGAGGACGATGGCATTACCGTCGACGCCAATCATCCCCTTGCCGGCGAGGCGCTGACCTTCGATATCGAGCTGGTGGAAATCGTCTAGGCGAGGCCTGCCGCCGCGTCAGCTGCCGGGCGGGGACTGGCGCAGTTCAAAACAGGGCGTGTAGCTGTCTGCGTCTAGCTTCATACGCCCCTGTGCCACGAAACCCTCGAGCAGTCGGTTCAGGCGATCGCCTATATCGGGGTCGCCGTGGAGCAGGAAGGGTCCATGGGCTTCTACCGCCTGCACGCCGAAATCCTTGACGTTCCCGGCAACGATCCCTGAAAAGGCGCAGCGCAGCGCACGCACCAGATCGTGCGTCGGCATGGCCGATTCAAGGCGCAGCTCTGCCATGTTCTCGTGGGTCGGCATGAAGGGCTGCTGCAGGGGCTCGGGTATCACGAGGTCCCAGTTGAAACTGAAGGATTCCTTGCGCTTGACCCGGTGACGGCGCACTTCCTTCACCCGCTCCTTCATCCGTCTTGCCGCGGTTTTCGGGTCGCCGGTAATAATTTCGTAGTGGGCGGCAATCTCGTCGCCCAGTGTGCTGCGCAGAAAATCGTCGATTTCCTCAAAGTAGCTGGCGCTGCACTCTGGAGCCAGGAAGAACAGCGGCAGCGGCATGCCGGCGTTGGCCGGGTGCAGTTTCACACCGAGGAGAAACAGGATTTCTTCGGCGGTGCCAACCCCGCCGGGGAACACGATAATGCCGTGAGCCAGGCGCACAAACGCCTCCAGACGCTTCTCGATATCCGGCAGAATGACCAGTTCGTTGACAATCGGATTGGGTGACTCTGCCGCAATAATTCCGGGTTCGGTAATGCCCACGTAGCGGCTGTCACGGGTGTTCTGCTTGGCATGGCCGATGGCGGCGCCCTTCATGGGGCCTTTCATGGCGCCCGGGCCACACCCGGTGGCAATGTCCAGGCCGCGCAGACCCAGTTGATACCCAACCTGCTTGGTAAAGTCGTATTCCTCGCGGGAGATCGCGTGGCCACCCCAGCACACAACCAGCTTCGGCGGCACATCGCTGCGCACGATGTTGGCGTTGCGCAGGATGCGGAACACCGCGTCCGTAATGCCGGCGGAGCTGTGCAGATCAAAGGCGAGCTGGTTCTCTATCTTGTGCTGGGTGAAGACAATGTCGCGCAGCGCGGCGAACAGGTGGTTGCGTATGCCCACAATCATGCGGCCATCGACAAAGGCCTCTGCCGGTGCGTGCATGACTTCAAGCTTCAGTCCGCGGGACTCGGCGACGACGCGCAGATCGAAATCGCGGTAGCGCTGGTAGACCGCCCGGGCGTCATCCGTATGTCCGCCGGTGTTGAGCACGGCGAGAGCGCAGCGGCGGAACAGCTCATGCAGATCGCGGTTGGCGCTGGCCAGGCTGGCCATTTCCTGCTGCGACAGCAGGTCGAGGCTCTGCAGGGGCCTCACAGACGCGTGGGCGATAGTTTCGGGGCGGGGCTCAGTGCTGATTGTCATGTCGCGACAATAGCCGCAGGAGCACGGTTTTACCAGCGACAGATCGATGTCGCTGCATCAGATTTTGCTTCGCGGCTTCAGCGCCTGGGAAGCCATCGCGGCAGCAGGCGCTGCCAAAGCGATTTCCCGCGTGGAGCCTTTGCTGCGCCCGCCCTGAGATGTCCCGGCGGGACGCCATGCTCTGCGTACCATTGCTCCCATTCGTGTGGGGTCAGAGTGCGCGGCACATAGGTCTCGTCGGTGTGTTGTTGGGCCTGTCGCTGCAGCGAGGTATCCGCCTGCTCACCCGGGCCGTCGACGATTTCCCGAATCCTGCGTTGCTGTCGTGTTTCCATTTGTACGTTATAGCGCAATCCGGCGGGGAAAATAGGTCTCACCTGTGGTGTCCTGTGGTTTAGCGCTGTTCGACTGTCGGACTTGCGTCCGCGGGTGATCCCGAAAGGCCTTGCAACTCGCGGGTGGCAGACCTTAAGGTGGTATCATTAAGCGCACCGGTACGAGCACGTGCCGGTTGTGCGCTTAACACTGGTTTTTTGACGCCGTGGTACGATCCTTCGCGGCAAGTGAGGAATGTTGACCCGGGAAGAAATACAGCACACCTGGTCAAGTCTGCTGGAGGCCTCAGTCAATCTGCGCCGGGAGCTGCATCAGCTGCCCGAGCTGAGCTGGTCAGAGCACCAGACCGCAGCGCTGATACGGGCACGACTGGACAGCCTGGGTATCCCCTGGCGAGCCTGCGCCGATACCGGCACGCTGGCGACGCTGGCGCCCGCCTCGGGCGGTCGCCACATCGCCCTGCGGGCAGATATTGACGCCCTGCCCATCGCCGAAAACTCCGGCATGGCCTGGAGTTCCCATCATCCGGGATGCATGCACGCCTGTGGTCACGATGGCCACACGGCAACCCTGTTCGCCGCGGCCCAGTGGCTAAAGGCGCATGAAAAGCAGCTGCCCGGCCCCATCACGCTGCTGTTCCAGCCCGCCGAGGAAGGTGGGCATGGCGCTGAGGCAATGATTCGTGAGGGTGCTCTCGAGGGCGTGGACGCCATTTTCGGCTGGCACAATTGGCCTGCCATCCCGATCGGGCACGCCGTGTGCCCCGACGGCGCCGTGATGGCGGGCAACGGCACCTTTCGCCTCGAGGTGCGCGGCCAGGGTGGCCACGCCAGCCAGCCGGAACTGTGCCGCGATCCGGTGCTCGCCGCATCGGCGATTGTCCAGGCGATGCAGCAGGTCGTGAGTCGGCGCCTGCCGGCCCAGGGTGCGACGGTGGTCAGTATCACCTCCATCGATGCGCGCAGCGGCGTTACCGTCATTCCGGATATTGCGGTGCTCGAGGGCAGTTTCCGTATTACCGACCCCCGCGACCGCGAACCGCTGTCGGCCATGATCACCGAGGTGGCCGAGTCCGCCGCCCGGGCCTATGGCACCGAGTGCGAGGTGACAATCTTCAGACGTTACGATCCCACGGTGAATCATCCGCAGGAGGCGACAACGATGCGCAGTGCGCTGGTCGATGAGTTTGGCGCTGCAGGCCTGGAGGCGCCGGTGCGGGTGCCGATCATGGCCTCGGAGGACTTCAGCTACTACTTGAAGCACATTCCCGGTGCCTTCGCGCTTATCGGCGCGGGCGACGGGCAGGAACGTCATGAGGTGCCCTGCCACAGCTCGCGCTATGACTTCAATGACGCGCTCATTGCTCATGTGGCCCGGGTTTACGCGCGTCTCGCCGGGGCGCCCCTGCCAGGCTGAGCGGGAGCCGCTAAGGCAGACTGTCAGTCGCGGCCCCGATCACCCAACAACTTTTTTATGGCTTTTAAACGATTATCAAGGAGATATCATGGACGCATTCACCAAGTGGGAATCAGAAATCCGCGGCTACTGCCGCCTTTACCCGACTGTTTTCAAATCCGCTTCCAACGCGCGGCAAGTGGACGAGAACGGCAAGTCCTATGTCGACTTCTTCGCCGGCGCCGGGGTGCTGAATTTCGGCCACAACAACCCGCGGATGAAGGAAAAGCTGATCGAGTTCATCCAGAACGATGGCATTGCCCATGGCCTCGATATGCACACCACCGCCAAGCGTGAGTTCATCGAGCGCTTCGCCGCAACCATCCTCGAGCCCCGCGGCTGGAACTACAAAATGATGTTCATGGGTCCCACCGGCACCAACGCGGTGGAAAGCGCCCTCAAGCTGGCACGCAAGGTCACCGGTCGGCAGACCGTGGTGGCCTACACCTCCGGCTTTCACGGCATGACCCTGGGTTCCCTGGCTGCCACGGCCAACAGCTATTTTCGCAACGCCGCGGGCGTACCCCTGAATCATATCCTGCGTCAGCCCTTCGGCTGCGAAAAGCTCTGCATCGGCTGCACGCTCGGCTGTGGCATGGACTCTGTCGAGCGCCTGCGCGCCGAGTATGAGGACTCATCCAGCGGCCTCGAGCCGCCGGCGGCCTTCCTGGTCGAGGCGATACAGGCCGAGGGCGGCGTCCACGTCGCCAGCGCGGAATGGCTGCAAGCCGTTGAAAAACTGGCGAAAGACCTGGGCGCCCTGTTTATCATCGACGATATTCAGGCCGGCTGTGGCCGCACCGGCAATTACTTCAGCTTCGATGGCATGGGGCTGGATCCCGACATCATTACCCTGGCCAAGGGTATTGGTGGTTTCGGCACTCCGCTGGCCATGAACCTGGCCAAGCCAGAGCACGACAAGCACTGGCTGCCGGGTGAGCACACGGGCACTTTCCGCGGCCAGGGCCTGTCCTTTGTTGCGGGGGTAGAGGCGCTGCGCTACTTCGACGACGACGAGCTCATGAATGACGTCAGGCGCAAGGGTGATGAGATGCAGTCACAGCTGCAGGCCATTGTGGACAGCTATCCGGAACACACCTTCCAGGTGCGCGGCAAAGGCATGATGCAGGCGATCGATCTGGGCGATGGCGCGCTGGTGAAGGCTGTTGCGACGCGCTGTTTCAATAACGGCACCCTGCTCGGGGGCTGTGGCACCGGCGGCTGCACGATCAAGCTGATTCCGCCGCTGACCATTCCCGATGCCGACCTGCAGGAGGGCATGAACACCCTCAAGGAGGCGATCGCGGCAGAAATCGCCGAGGCCAAAGCGGCATGAGACAGCGCGATGACATGACCTTTCCCTACGATGAGTACGTGCGCCGGCTAACCGGGCTGAGGGAGCGCATGGCCGCCAGGCTGCTCGACGCCGTGGTCATTACCGATCCGGAAAACCTGATGTACCTCACTGACTACCAGACCACGGGCTACTCCTTTTTCCAGGCATTGGTCGTGCCGCTGGAGGACGAACCCTTCATGATCACGCGGCACCTTGAGGAGTCGAACATCCATGCCCGCACCTGGCTGGAAAAAACCCGGCCCTATCCGGATACCGGCGACGCCATCCAGATGCTGGTGGAGGCCCTGCGCGAGTTTGGCCTGTCCACCAAGAACATCGGCTACGAGCGCAACAGCTATTTTTTCCCGGCCTACCATCAGGATGCCATCCACACGACCTTCCTCGACGGGCGCCTTATCGACTGCTTCGGTATTGTCGAGGAGGGACGGGTGTGCAAATCCGCGGCGGAAGTCGAAGTGATGAAAAGGGCGGCGACTGCGACCGAGGCCGGAATGCGCGCGGGCTTTGAAGCCTGCGCCCCGGGCGTAACGGAGAACGAGATCGGCGCCGCCATTTCATCCGCCATGTTCCGGGCCGGCGGCGAGCCCCCCGCCGTCATGCCCTATGTCACGTCCGGGCCGCGCTCGATGATCGGTCACGCCACCTGGGAGGGGCGTACCGTGCAGCCCGGCGAGCATGTGTTTCTGGAGGTCGGCGGCTGCTTCCGCCGCTACCACACGGCCATGATGCGGACCGTGGTCTGCGGCGAACTGAGCGAGGCGATGCACAGTGCCCAGGAGCGCATGAAATTCGCGCTGGATGAGGTACATACCCAGCTGCGGCCGGGCCTCACCGTCTCGGACGTCGATAACCTGGTGCGCAACATCATTACCGACAATATGGTCGGTGCACGACTGATTACGCGCTCCGGCTACTCCATCGGTATCGCCTTTCCACCGAGCTGGGATGAGGGCTATATCATCAGCCTGAAACAGGGCGATTCGCGGGTGCTTCGCGAGGGCATGACCTTCCACATCCTGCCCTGGATGTGGGGTGTTGAGGGCGACAAGACCGTGGGTATTTCCGACACGATCCTGGTGACGGCAACAGGCTGCGAGTCTTTTTTCACGCTCGACCGCGACTTCGTCGTCAAGCCCGACGGCGCAGCGGCAGGGAAAAACCAGAAACGCGAACCGGCACCGGGGCTGAAGTCTGTGGAATCATCCAGGGACACAGTATCCTGAATAACAGGCAGGCAGGGAGCCGCAAACCATGTTGAAAGTGATTGACCCGACCACGGGAAACGACCTGCATGAGCGTCCGGTAGCGGATGCCGCACAGGTAGAGAGTATTCTGGCAGACGCGGCGTCTGCCTATCGCTCCTGGCAGTACACTCGCTTTGACGAGCGGGCACAGGTGCTGCGCGCCGTCGCCGCACTGATGCGCGAGGAGGTCGAGACACTCGCCCCGCTGATGACTGCCGAAATGGGCAAGCCCATTCGCGAGGCGCGGGGCGAGGTGGAGAAATCTGCCTGGTGCGCTGAGCACTACGCGGAGCATGCAGAGCGCTATCTCGCCACGGAGACCCTCGAATCAGATGCGTCGCACAGCTATGTACAATACCTGCCGCTGGGGGTGATTCTGGGCATCCTGCCCTGGAATGCGCCCTTCTGGCTGGCATTCCGCTTTGCCGCGCCCACCCTCATGGCGGGCAACGCCTGCGTTATGAAGCACGACCCGCATGTGCCCGCCTGTGCCGAGGCGATCGCGTCACTCTTCGAACGCGCCGGCGCGCCGGCGGGTATTTTCCAGAATCTGCCGCTGCAGACGCCGGAGGTTGAAGCGGTGATCCGCGATCGGCGGGTGCGGGCGGTGTCGTTTACCGGCTCCGACCGCGGCGGCGCGGCGGTGGCGTCGATCGCCGCCTCGGAGATCAAGCCGGCCGTGCTGGAGCTGGGGGGCTCCGATCCCTGTCTGGTACTGGCGGATGCCGACCTCGAGCAGGCAGCGGACGTGATCACCCTGTCGCGTACGATCAACGCCGGCCAAAGCTGTATCGCCGCCAAGCGCATTATTGTCGAGGCACCGGTGTATGAGCGCATGCTCGAGCTGCTGTCCGAGCGGCTGGGGCGCCTGAAGCTGGGTGATCCCCGCGAGCAGGATACCGACATCGGGCCCATCGCGCGTGCGGACCTGCGCGATGAACTGCACCGACAGGTGGAGAAAACGGTCGCCGCCGGCGCGCGCTGCCTGCTCGGTGGCACCCTGCCGACCACACCGGGCTATTTCTACCCGGTCACGCTGCTCGCCGATGTGACCAACGAGATGGCCGCTGGCTGTGAAGAAACCTTTGGCCCCGTAGCCGTGGTGATGCGCGCCGATTCCGCCGAGCACGCAGTGGCGCTGGCCAACGACACAGCTTACGGCCTCGCGGCCAGCGTGTGGAGCTCGGCAGATCGGGGCGAGGCCATCGCCCGCGAGCTGGAAACGGGCCAGGTGGCCGTCAACGGCATCGTCAAAACCGATCCGCGCCTGCCCAGCGGCGGCATCAAGCGCTCGGGCTACGGACGCGAACTAGGCCCCCACGGCATTCATGAGTTCGTCAATGCCCAGCAGATCTGGGTCGGTCCAAAGAAGTAAATAACTTGCGATCCCTACCGGGTCGACCTGGCGTTGCCGTCAGTCGCCCCGGCAGCTGGCCAGCAGGCGCACAAGGTGTTGCGATCCCAGCCGGTTCAGGTGAACAATATTGCGCTCGGGAATGGCATCCGGATCGGGGTGGTGATCAATGGCTGCTGTCACATCGGCCTCGCGCAGGAGGTGCAGCATCGGGTAGGGCGAGCGGTTGCTGTAGTTCTCGGCATCATCGTCGTCTGTGCCCGCAAAGCGGTAGTCGGGATGAAAGCTGGCGATCTGCAGCTCGCCGACGGCGCCGCAGGTATGCAGCAGCCCCTCTGCCAGATTCAGAAACTGGTTGTAGTCGTCGAAATCCTGCAGCACCTGTGGGTGGATCAGCAGGCTGGTGGCGGTATGACTGTTCGCCTGAAGGTAGCCGATTTCCTCCTCCAGTGCCTGCAGCAGTAGAAGTTCGGTATCGGAGGACGTGACGCGGTAGCGAACGCGACCGGCGTCAACCTCGCGGCCTGCGAAAGGACACAGTTTGAGTGCCACGACGACGCGCTGCACCCAGTGCTCGGTGTGACGCCGGATGTCATGCTCAGAAGCGGTCACGCGTTGGCCTGTTCATTGGTGTTGGTCCTGAGAGCAGAAGCCGGAAAGCTTGCCAGACGGCGGACAGGAAAAGTAGCTAATGTGTCGGATGCTGACAGCGGAGAGAGTCTGTGGCCAGGCAGTGAGCAGGGCAAGGACTATAGGGGAACTGGTATGACGCGGCAGCAGCCCGGCGCGCGGCGCCTGGCGTGGCGAATGCTGTGGCTGTTCCCGATTGCCCTCTCGTTGGCCCTCCTGCTTGGCTGGCTGACTTGGCTCAGCCCCTATGGTTATGAAGCGCCCGCGGGTCTTGCCGTGATTGACGCTGAACGTGAGCACCGGGTTTTCGTGTACGGCACGCTGCGCCAGCCGCTGGTGCGGCGCCTGGTAACCGGGCAGTGGATTGATACCCGGGCGGCACTTCTGCCCGGATTTGAACAGCAGGGGCTCGATCTTGAGCGCAGCTCCGGCGCGCAGGCGGAAGGTGAGGTGTTCACGGTGGAGCCCTCCGTTCTCGCCCGCCTCGATCGTTACGAGCGGCTCGGCATTCGCTATGAGCGTGTGCCGGCAACCCTTGCCAATGACGAGGTGGCGTGGGTCTACCTCCGTTTGTCGGCGGATTAGTATCGAGCCAGGTTTTGAGTAGCGGTCAGCCTCGCTCCAGCGCGAGGAGTGCCGCCACGTCAAACGGTGGCGGGCAGGCCACAAGATCCGTCTCTGCTTTTTGTATAGCCAGCATGGACATACGGTCCGCAAGCTCGTTCCCCTCTATACCCGCATGCCCCTGTACGTGCAGGACGGCAATGTTGTTGACGAGGTCGAGATACAGGGCGTGTGCATCCTGGATCAGCTTGAGATTCATGATCTGCCCGGTTTTGCGCGTCCAGCCGCGTGACTTCCAGCCAAACGCCCATTTCGTCACGCAATCTATGGCGTAGCGCGAATCGCAGTGAATCGCCGTCTGCCTGCCCTCTTCGACTGCTGTTTTTGCCAGCTTCAAGGCGTGAAGCAGACCCTGCAGCTCTGCGGTGTTGTTGGTACCTGCCGGGTTGAACAGGCCATACCAGAGCTCGCTGAGGGCGTGATCCCGGTACACGGCCAGACCCGTCCCCGCCGGCCCCGGGTTGGGATCGCAGGCACCGTCACAGTAGATGTCCACCTCATGCCAGCGCGGTGCTTTTTTCTCCACGTTATCGGCAGATGCTCGCGAATTCCTGTCTTTTGAGGCGATTTTCGCGCTTACTGACTTGCCGGGTCCGGACTGTAGCGCGGCTTCTGCCTCTCCCCGGGTAGAAAAGCTCTTGTAGCGGGCGCCGGCGACACCCTTCACCTGCTTCTCCGCATCCGGCCAGCTTGTGTAAATGCCGGGCGCGAGCCCGCGCCAGACCACGTAGAATTTCTGCTTTGCCACTGTGTTACCCGCTGCCGTGGGGCGGTCGGTGTGAGCGCCCCGTGAATCAGCGGGAGTCTAACAGACTGGCGTCAGCCCTCGTGTTTGGGCTCTGCCGTCTTCAGCTTGTCATTTACGCTCAGGCATGCGATTTTTCAGTGGCATAGAATTTGAAAAGGTAGCGCCAACCATGAGTTCGATCGACCCAACCCGCGAGCAGTTCGACGCCTTCAAGTCGCTGCCACGCGATACGCCCATCAACATGCTCAACCTGATTCGCTTCAACGACACCGCGGTGTACCCGGACGGTGAGCGCGTGCCCGGCGCCGAGGCCTACGCTCGCTACGGTAAGCACAGTGGCCCCATATTCCGCAAACTCGGTGGCGAGATTCTCTGGCGCGGGCGCGGCGAGTGCATGGTCATCGGCCCTGCAGAAGAGGCCTGGGACGTGGCCTTTGTCGCGCGGTATCCCTCGGCGGCTGCCTTCATGGCCATGGTCACGGACCCCGACTACCAGGCGATCGTCATTCATCGGCAGGTGGCGGTCGCCGACAGCAGGCTGGTGCGCCTGGCCGCGGAAGACGCGGGCGGCGGCTTTGGCGGCTGAAAGAGTGGCGGAGAGAGTGGCGCGGAGAGAGTGGTTGAGAGAGTGGTTGAGAGAGTGGTTGAGAGAGTGGTTGAGAGAGCGGCTGAAGGAGCAGCTGAGAGAATGGCCCAAATAGTGGCTGAATTGACGTGTCGCCGAAAATACTCAGGTCGCTTCAGGTATACTGTTTGCCAGTAAGCATAGGCGAACAATGAAAAGGAGTTCAACGATGAAAGCGCTCAGATTGGTGGTCTGGCTAAAGGTGCTGGTGATGGTGGTTGCTACGTGGGCGACATCGGGCCAGGCGGCCGTGATTGGCACGGCAGAGCATCTTCAGTCCTCACCGCTGGTGACAGTGGACGGAGCACAGCTACGCGACTCGGTGCAGGAGGGTCTGATCGCTCTGGGCGTTACCAGTGAAGATGCACTGGCCCGTGTCGCAGCACTGTCTCAGGCAGAACTGCAGCTGCTGGCGGACAGAATGAATGAACTACCCGCAGGTGGTGTTATTGGCACGGTTGGGGTGGTTTTCATTATCCTGCTGTTGCTTGAGCTGGTAGGTGTCACGGATATTTTTACCGTTATCTAAGTACGGTCTGCTCGCCCTGCTGCTGGCGGTCCTCACCGGCTGCACGGGGCGCCAGGTAGTGTTCTCCGAGCCGCCTGCCTCTCAGCTGACGTCAGTCCCTTTCTACCCTCAGGACGCTTATCAGTGCGGTCCTGCGGCACTGGCGACCGTGCTTGGCTGGAGTGGTGCCGACGTTGACCTGCCGGCTATGGTTTCCAGTGTCTACCTTCCCGGGCTTCAGGGCAGTCTGCAGCCGGAGATTATTGCGGCTGCACGCCGCTCTGGGCGTATTCCCTATCCAATACCGGCTGAGCCGTCGGCCATTGGCGCTGAGCTGGCCGCGGGACATCCCGTCCTTGTTCTCCAGAATCTGGGTCTTGCGACGCTACCGCGCTGGCATTATGCCGTTGTGGTGGGCTACGACCCCGATGATGGTGCTTTTATTCTTCGTTCCGGGACTGAAAGGTCGCGCCGCGAGGGGGTGCAGCGCTTCATGAGCAGCTGGAAGCGGGCCGGCTACTGGGGCTTGGTTGTTCTAAAGCCCGGGCAGTTGCCCGCCAGTCAGCCGTCTGCAGCACCCGTTGTCCGCGCGTTCGCTGATGCCGAACCCTTTTTGCAGCACGATGCAGTACTTGCTACCTGGGAGCGTCTGCTGGCGCGCTGGCCCGAAGATTCGGACGTTATCTTTGGTAGTGCGAACGCGCTTCAACGCGGTGGAGACAGTGAATCCGCAGCTGCGTTATTCCGTATGCTCCTGCAACGTCATCCCGATCACCTCGCTGCGCGCAATAACTTTGCAGACCTGCTGCTCGGACAAGGCTGTGTACAGCGCGCGGCTGCACTGGTGAGCAATATTGAAGAGAGCGACATCCCGCCTGACCTGAAAAACGTCATGGCAGAAACAAAGCAGGAAATAACAATGGGGGCGCGACATCAGAAGCACGATGCCGCGGGGTGTGAAGTATGGTGACGCACCAGGAGGTGCGTCACAGGCGCCATGTCGGCAAAAGGCGATCTTCAGCCAACAGCTCTTGCCGCTCTGGCCGCCTCTTTCTCCGACGTTGCACCAGCGGATGCGAGTTTCCCGCTGGACGATTCCAGGTGAGCGCGAATAAACCACTGAAACAGCTCCAGATCCGCTGATTGGCCCAGCAGCAGATCCTCGGAGACCGGGTCGATATCGCCAAGTCTGCCAATCGCCTTGCGGTGATCGCCATTGACGCCGTCATACACTACGTCCAGCGCTGCCAGATGCTCTGTAGCAAGTGCGCGGCCCAGGGAATAATCGGTCCAGCTGCGTCGCTCTGCAATAGAGGCGGGCGTGCCGACGGGCTCTCCGCCCAATGTCGCGATGCGCTCCGCCGTTGCATCGACCATGGCGCGCACGGATTCAACCTGCGGGTCGAGCATTTCGTGAACGGCAATGAAGTTAGGTCCGACGACGTTCCAGTGCACGTGCTTGAGCGTCAGCGCCAGGTCAACGAGAGCCACCATGCGGTTATCGAGAATATCGATAACTTCATTTGCGGTGGATTTGTCCATTCCGGGTACGGTGAAATTTGCTGTTGTCACGTTTCCTCCTTTTCGGAAGTGGCTGAATACCCTAACGAAGTTGTTCGTCGATTCCAACCGCGGTTCCAAGCGGGTCTGGGTCAAGGTCACATGCCTTCAGGCGAGCTGAGTGAAGTCGCCTCACCGGAAGGATGGTGCTCACGCCAGTGACGGGCGACATCGAGACGCCGACAGACCCAAACCTGTTCATGCTCCATCACGTAATCGAGGAAGCGCTCCAGCCCGACGATACGTGCGGGATGGCCGACCAGGCGCATATGCAGTCCCACCGACATCATTTTTGGCTGCGTTGCACCCTCGCGGTACAGCACATCAAAGCTATCCTTCAAGTAGCGAAAGAAGTCATCGGATGTGCCCAGGGTACCGAAGCCGTATTTGGCGTCGTTGTTGCTCAAAGTGTATGGCACAACGAGATGGGGCTCGCCGCTTCCTGTCCCGACCCAGTAGGGCAGTTCATCGTTGTAGGCATCGGAGTCGTAAAGAAAACCACCTTCCTCGACGAGCAGGCGTCGTGTGTTGACGCTGGGCCCGTAACGGCAGTACCAGCCATAGGGTCGCTCACCGATAGTGGTGGTGAGTGACGCGACTGCCCGCTGTATGTGCTGACGTTCCTCGTCCTCGCTGAGATCATAATGATTGATCCAGCGCCAGCCGTGGCAGCACACGTCGTAGTCGGCTTCCACGATGGCCTGGCAGGCCAGCGGATTGCGCTCCAACGCCAGCGCGCAGCCGAATATCGTCGCCGGCAGCCCGCGCTCCTGAAAGGCGCGCAGGATGCGCCAGAATCCAACCCGCGACCCGTATTCGAACATGGATTCGGCGGCCAGGTCCCGTCCCTTGACGTTGGCGCCGAAGGCGCTGAACTCGGTCAGGGCGGCGTCGCTGTGTGCGTCTCCATCGCCGATGGAATATTCAGAGCCCTCTTCGTAATTGACGACCAGGTTCAGCGCGATTCTCGCGTCGCCCGGCCACCGCGGGTGCGGTGGGCTGGGGCCGTAGCCGACAAAATCGCGGTCGTTTTGTTCAGGCATCTGGCTCTCCATTACCCTCGGTGGTGTTGCTTGCCTGCTCAAAATCCGAGATTACCGCCTCGGAAGGCGCCCGCGACGCACGCAGTCGCTCGGACACAGCCTCGGCCTCGCGCAGCACGCGCAGCATGTTGAGTCCGGCAATCTTCTCGAGCTCTTCCTCGGTATAGCCGCGCGCGAGCAGTTCCGCAAAAAGGCTCGGTAATGCAGACACGTCCTCAAGGCCGGAAGGCAGTGAACGGATACCGTCGTAGTCACTGCCGATGCCAATGTGGTTCGATCCGATCATGCCGCGGATGTGGTCGATGTGGTCCGCCACCTGCTCCAGCGTGGACTTTGGCATTTCATTTTCGGCTTCCCAGGCCGCCATTTCACGCTCGATGGCATCGGTCATGCCGGGATAGAGAAACTCTACCTGCGTCCGATGGGCTTCTTTTTTAGCCTGCATCTGTCGCCGTTCCTCCGACACATAGTTTTCAACGAAGGTGACCATGACGATGCCGTTGTTGTCGCGGGTCAGTTCGAGAACATCGTCGGGAACGTTCCGTGGATGCCCGTTGAGCGCCAGCGCGCTCGAGTGGGAAAACATGACAGGTGCCTCAGAGACCGCGAGGGCGTCGCGCATGGTGGCAGGCGCCACATGCGAGATATCGACCATCATCCCGAGCCGGTTCATCTCGCGAACGACCTCTTCACCGAACTCGCTGAGTCCGTCGTGGCGGGGAAAGTCGCCAGCGGCATCCGCCCAGTCGAGTGTGCGCGAGTGGGTGAGGGTCATATAGCGCGCGCCGAGGCTGTGAAACATGCGCAGTGCGCCGAGTGAGTTGGCAATGGAGTGGCCGCCTTCCATGCCGATGAGGGAGGCGATTTTGCCATCGGCAAAGATGCGCTCTACATCGTCTGCCGTGAGGGCGATTTCGAAGTGGTCCGGATAGCGCTCTGCCAGGCCATGGACGAAGTCGATCTGTTCCATTGTCGTCTGCAGGGCTTCCGGTTCGGATGTATCCGCCGTGGCATAAACAGACCACCACTGAGCACCGACGCGACCTTCACGTAAGCGCGGGATATCCGTGTGAACCGTCGGCCCATCGTCATTCTGCGTCGTATCAAAGATATCGAGTTCCGAGAATTTGTAGTCGACACGCCGGCGATACTGCCCTGGGAGATCGTTGTGGCCGTCTATCAGTGGGACGCGTTCGAGCACCTCAATCGCCTGGGGCAGAAATGCCTCACGGTCCTGCGCGAGCAGTGAGACGGGTGCGGCTATCAGCCCGATAAGAAGGACGCGTCCTGAGAACTGGGCAATCGCCCGGGAAAGTCTGTTTCGATTCATAAGAATACTCCGTTGGTCTGCTGCGGGTAGGAACGTATTCGCGCCCGGTGGTTGATAAATATCTCGCGCTTCATGCCTCAATCTGGTCAAGATCAAGATCGTTGGTGAGACGCCGCTTGCGATAGGCAACACCGATAGTCAGCGTTTGCACTACATTCATCACCGCCGTCAGCGAGCGGAATCCGTGCAGGACGGCATCCTCCACAAGCAATGTTTCAGATGCCCGCTCCGCGATCGGGCTTACTGCACTGTCGGTGATGGCAATCACGGGATGCCCGGCCTCGCGCACCTGCCGTGTGATGTCTATGGTCTCTCTG
>JBHEOO010000054.1:0-284 GCA_046260765.1 Chromatocurvus sp. | reverse complement strand
CCCCAGGTTGCATGTTAGCGGCTTCATCGCCTCGCGCACTTCCCATGCCGGTGATGTGGATGGTCTGGATCCCTGAGCGCTTGAGCGAGTAAGACAGGGATGCCGCCACGGCAAAGGACCTTTCCAGCCCGATGACATGAACCACGCGGGCGTCGAGCAGGTGTGTCACTACCCGGTCCAGCGGCATGGCGACCAGCTTCTCGCTCTGGTGCGCGAGCGAGGCGCTGTTTGCCCGGCCCAGCGATTGTCCCAGTGCGGCAAGATTGTCCGGATCAGCCACGACC
>JBHEOO010000053.1:0-16682 GCA_046260765.1 Chromatocurvus sp. | reverse complement strand
AGGCAGTATCTACCCGCATCGTTCCGATGCCTTCAACCTCTATCGCCGCATCGAGTCGGTCAGCAAAGGAAGGGACGTTACGTAGTGTTATCCGCTCCGCCTTGCCCGCCCTGCACTCGGCGACTATTTTGACGATACCACCCGGTGCTTCTATGGCGAAGCGGGTCTGGGGCTCCTCCATCGTCACGATGCCGGTTTCCAGCAGCACGGTTGCCACGCATATCGAGTTTGAACCGGACATCGGCGGCGTGTCCTCCGGCTCCATTATGATGAAGCCCCAGGCCGCGCCCGGGGAAACCGGCGGCACCAGAAGATTGACATGGCGGAATACACCGCCGCGAGGCTCATTCAGGACAAAGTCTCTGAGCCTGTTATCGCTGGCAATGTATCTCGCCTGCGCCCAGATCGTATCGCCAGGGGGCGTTGCGACGCCACCGACAATAACGTCTCCAACCTCTCCTTCGGCGTGACAGTTGACAATCTCGACCGGAGACTCAAAAAATTCACTCATCCTCTCGCCCTCTCGCCCTCTCGCCCACGCGGACAGCGCTCTCTACTCCTCCGCATTACCCGCTCGGCCGCAGAAAGTCATCAGCTCGCCAGCGCTTGTCGCATACTTTTCTTTCATCGTGCAGAACAGGAGGATTGAGTATATTGTATATTTCTTTTTGTAACTATTCAGGGGTACCCATAAATTCAGGCCACCGCCCCTCGTGAAGGAGACGCAAAGCCTCCTCGGAAGCCACCCCGTTTTTCCGGCAGGTAGAGAGATAGCTGCGGACCCGGGCAAAGATTCTTGCACCAAGCTCTGAGCGGAAGCAACCGGAGATCTTCTGCTGCACCTTGGTCATGCGCAGATCCCTTTCCCCCAGATTGTTGGTAAACGGTACCTCTCGCTCCACCATGAAGCGCAGGATATCGGCCTCGTAGCGGATCAACCGCTCCAGCAGATTTCTGGATTTAGATCTTTTCAGCCGGCCTCGCTGTCCCTTTTTGCGCTGCGACTCATCCGGTGGCGGGCACTCGGTCTCGGCTTGTCTGAGCAGGTCTCGATAGCGCTGCCTGAAGGCGTCGGCCTCTGGGTTGTTCAGCAGGCCGCCGGCCGCGTTGACGGCCTCGTTCATCTCCAGCAGAAGCGCCTGCATCGGTTCGGCCCACTGCTGTCGGTCCTGCTCCCAGGCGCGCTCCAGCTCTCGCACGTGGTGGGCATTGCACAACGCGTGGTGGCAAGGAAGCTGGTAGTAGGGCTTCCAATGGTCGTGTACCAGGGTGCCTGCGTAGTCGGGAAGGACACCCATCGCCGCGATCGCTTCACCACCGCGCTTGTCGTGGGGCATCAGCAGTGTCGCGGTGGTGCCGCATACCACATGCAGCCATTTGCGTTTGCCGCCGATGTTGATCCCGGTCTCGTCGGTATGAAGCAGCAGCGCCTGAGAGAGTTCCCGCGTGGCCCAATCCTCAAACGGGGCCAGCCTCTCGTACACAGCCTTGTTGAAGTTGTAGATGCTGCCGGCACTCAAGGGAATGTCGAACTGATCGGCAAAGTGTTCCTCGATGCGCTGGTAGGGGAGCAGTTGGAACAGCGACATGTAGACCGCATGGATTTTGACCCCGGCGGCATACTGGGTCCTGACCTTCACATGGTCCGGGAAGGGGGCGACCACGCGCCGTCCCTGCTCATCCTCCAGAATCTCGGCCTGGTATTCCGTGACCACCCGGGCGATCTGGATATCGAACACCTGGCGGCGCTCATGACCGACACAACGGAAGGCGCCATCGGCGGGCAGTGTGCTGCGATCGACCTTGAGCGACTCGACATGATCCGGATCATCGACCAGTGCCAGGTGATTGCCGGCATGGCCCTGCTGTCCACCGGGCGGCTTGTCGGTGCCATTTTTGCGTCGCTTTTCCCGGTTGGGGTCGCTGGCCGGTGGCTTGCTGCTATTGCGGCTATTGAGCCCCAGTCGATTCAGCAGCAGCGTGACTAGGGTCAACAGCAGTTCCAGCGATGCCCGTAGCGCCGGCGACAGGTTTTCCTCCTCGTCGAGCTGGCGCTTGACCGCCGCGAGGGTCTGTTCGACCGGGATGTTGTCTATTGTCATTGGCCGGGCGACTCGACCACCTCACCTGCCTCCACCGCCATGATCGCGGCGAGTACGGCCAGGCGTTCATCGGGGGGCATGGCCTGATAGCGCCGCCCCCAGTTCTGCGCCTTGCGCTTGATGCTCTGGCGGTGGGTGAAGTTGCGACCTGCGTGGCTTGGCCAGTGGACCCGGTCCGGGGTGAAGTTGAACCACAGCTTCTCGGTTCTGACCCCGGCCTGGTTCATCACTTGCAGTTCCAGGGTGCGCCAATTCCCCAGCAGCTCGTCGTAGAGTGCCGAGGGGTAGCCGGAGAGAATCACGGCACAGGGGAGCGACTTGAGCAGTTCCAGCAGCTCGACATGATCTTGCTCCTCGTACTCGAAACGGTAACGGCGTTTGGAGCTGCGGGTATGGTGCAGATAAGGCGGGTCACAGTAGACCAGTTCACGACCCTGAAAATCGAACGTGCGGAGAAACCGGTGAGCGCAGCCATGCCTCTTCTCGACCGGATAGTGACACTCGAACCGGTCCAGTGGCGCGGGATTGAGGTCGAGGGCGATATTGCGCAATGCCGGCGGCTTGCGCCGCATAATGGCGCCACCCCCGAGATGGGTCTCGATATAGGTATCGTGGGGTGGCATCAGGGCGATGATCGGCTGGCATAGACCTGACGTTGCTTTGGAGCCAAAATAGCTGCTCATGACTGCGGAACATTCTTCGATAGAGTGACCGCAGGATAGGTCAGCGCGCCTATGCTGTCAAGCGGGCGGCGGTGTCTTCGTTTCGGTGGTGTCAGCTATTTGTTGCGTTGCCGCAGAGATACCCCTGAATAGTTACATCGCAAGAACAATAAGGAACAGGGAATGCTGAAGTTTTTCTACAGCGCTGCGCCCAACCCCATGAAGGTCGCGCTCTTTCTGGAAGAATCGGGCCTGGACTACGAGGCCATCCCCATTGACGGCAAGCGCGGTGACCAGCACACGCCGACCTTCAAGGTCATCAACCCCAATTCCAAGGTCCCGGCCATCATCGATGAGGGACAGCCGGTTTTCGACAGCAACGCGATTCTGCTCTACCTCGCTGAAAAGACAGGTCTGTTTCTGCCGGGGGATGAACCGGGCGCACGTGGTCAGCTCTTGTCCTGGCTGATGTTTATCGCCTCGGGGGTCGGCCCGTTCTCCGGGCAGGCCGTGCACTTTCGCAAGTTCGCACCGGAAACCGTGCCCTACGCCATCAAACGCTACGATTTCGAGGCGCGGCGTCACTGGCAGATTGTCGATGACCGGCTGGCGCGGAGCCGCTACATGCTGGGCCATACCTACACGATCGTGGATATGGCGGTGTGGGGCTGGGGAGATCGTCTCACCTACATGCTGGCGGACGATGACATCATGGCACGCTACCCGAATCTCGATCGCTTTATGCGGGAGATCGATGCGCGCCCCGCGGCAAAGCGCGCCAGGGACCTGCCGAACCGGCACGAGTTCAAGGTGGAGATGGACGAGGAAGCGATGCGCTTTATGTACCCGCAGTTGTTTGCCGCAGATCCCGCGCTGTGAGCGATCTGCGCGGCAAGACAGTACTGGTCACCGGTGCGGGCTCCGGCATTGGTCGCGCCATCGCCGACCGCTTTGCCGACGACGGGGCCACGGTTGCGTGTGCCGACATCAATCCGGACTCTGTCAGGGCGGCCGCTGACGAACTGCGTGCTCGAGGACTGGACGCGCTGGCGGTCGACGTGGATATCGCCGATGAAGATTCCGTGGCGCGCATGGTGAAGGCAGTCGTTGACGCCACCGGGCGGATTGACACGGTGGCTGCCAACGCCGGGATCATGGTGGAGGGCGATATTCTGTCGCTATCGCTGGCCGACTGGAACCGGGCCATGACCGTCAACGCCACGGGTGCCTTTCTCACCGCGCGCGCAACCATTCCCTATCTGATAAAGAGTGGGCAGGGTGCCCTGGTTTTCTCGGCGTCGACGGTGGCCTTGGCGGGAATGCGCGGCATCGCTGCCTATTCCGCCGCCAAGGGAGCGATCGCAGCGCTGACCCGGCAAATTGCAGCAGATTATGCCGACCGCGGCGTACGCGCCAACGCGGTGGCGCCGGGCGCAGTGCGCACGCCGCTGTCCGAATCGCAGTTTCGCGCCCGCGCGCGGGACGATGCCCACTTTGATGAATTGCTGGAAGGGGTGATTGCACGCTACCCGATAAAGCGCTGGGGGGAGTCACCGGAGATTGCCGAGGTGGTGCATTTTCTCGGGACATCGCGCTCGGCCTGGATGACCGGGCAGATTCTCCCGGTCGATGGCGGCCTGCTGGCGCTGCGATGAATGACTGACCTGGAGCTGCGATGAATGATTGACCCCGTGCTTATGCTTTCAAGAGCGTTTGTGTCGAAAGGAGTGGCTATGTATGAAAAAATAGCCCCGTCTGACGGACCCGGCGGTCACTCCCTTTGCCTGCGTGCTCTCTGCGCCGCCTCATTGCGCCGCAGTCTGCTCGGATGGTGCAGACGACTGCCGGTGTTTGCCTCAGTGCCTTTACTGGTGACAGCGTCCCTGGCCGCCGGTGAGATGCCCACACCGCCCGGCGCGCCTGCCCCCGAACCGGGGCAATACCAGCACACGCCGCCGACGCTGGCGTCGCTACAGGAAAGCACTGCTATCCATCCCGGTCTGAAAGCGGTGATTCTCCGCGGGCGTGACATCTTCATGAACACGCAGCAGTTTCGCGGCACCTATGTGTTCAATGACATGAACTGCAAAAGTTGCCATCCGGGAGAGGGTGCTCAGGCGTGGTCTGGTCCGGTGTGGCCCGCCGCCACGACATTCCCTGACTTTCGCAACAAGAATCAGCAGGTGAATTCCCTGGAAGAGCGGATTGCCGGCTGTTTTGCCTACTCAATGAATGGCCAGCCACCGGCCTACGGCAGCGATGACATGGTCGCGCTGGTGGCCTACCACCGCTGGCTGGCCACCGGCGCGCCGGTTTATGAGGGAAATATCTACGGTCGTGGCTTCCGCCACCTGGGCACCACCATCCCGCCGGGTACGAGTCGGGAGCGCGGCGAAGCGGTTTATCGCACACAATGCGCTGCCTGTCATGGCGCCGATGGCGAAGGCTTGCGGCACGACGGTGTTCCGCTGATGCCCGCCCTCTGGGGCGACAAGTCCTACAACTGGGGCTCCGGCATGAGCCGGATCTTCACCGCTGCGGCCTTTATTCACCTCAACATGCCGCTTGGGTGGGGCGGCAGCCTGTCTTCGCAAGAGGCCTGGGACGTGGCGCTGTTCATCAACTCCCATGAGCGCCCGCAGGACCCTCGCTATGATGGCAACGCAAAAAGCACGCGCCAGCGCTACGAGAACTTTCATCGGCACTCCCTGTACGGCACCGAAATCGACGGACGCATTCTTGGTCAGCACGACAACACGGGCGAGAAACCCTTTCTGAAACCCTCGGTACTCCGTGCTCGAGATTTCACACGCTGATCTGATACACACTGTTTTCTTGCGGTCGGGTCTGAGATGATCAGAGGCATTGTCAACTCACTACTCAGGAAGGTATCCCGTGCGCTCTATTATTACTCTTTGCTGTTTCAGTTTTTCTGCGTTTCTCGCGGCTGCAGACCCAAGCGGCGCTAAAACCGGTCCTGTCGTGGAGGGTTATGGGCCGGTATTTCCAGTGGAAGAAGGTGCCTTTGCCCTGGCCAATGATCGTAGCTACAAGGTGACCAAGGATCTCGCATCCACGTCGGGTTCTGTCGAAGAGATCAACCGGGGCATCGACTCTGTGGCGCGCTTCCTCAATATGCAGGCCCAGGCTGGCACGGCACCCGGGACGCTTGAAATGGCGCTGATCGTCCACGGTGCGGCAATCAAGGATCTGCTGACGGACGCCGCTTACCGGGAACGTTTCGGCGTGGACAATCCGAATACGGGGCTGCTTTCGGGCCTGTCGAAGGCCGGCGTCACGATTTACCTGTGCGGCCAGACGGTGGCTGGCCGGGGGTTTGACACCGAGGAACTGAGTCCCGCCGTTACCATGGCACTTTCGGCCATGTCTGCCCACGTGCAGCTGCAGGGCGAGGGCTATACGCTGATTCCATTCTAGTGATCCCGGCTGGACGTTCGCTGAACGATAGCGAACGTCCAACTCAGGGCAGATCTCTCTGCAGTCAGGCGAATCAGCAGTCAGGCGAATCTGCAGTCAGGCGAATCTGCAGTCAGGCGAATCAGCAGTCAGGCGGCACGCACACAGTTCTTTCCCGCCCGCTTGGCTTCGTACAGTGCAGCATCAACCCGTGCCAGTATTTTTGAACAGGTATCCCCGGCCGTCCAGGCCGTTACGCCTATGCTGACGCTGAGCGACAGGCTGGACTCGGGACGGTCCGGGGTTTCCTCTACCGTGAATACCCGTGACTTGAGGATCTTGCAGATGTCATTGCCCTTGCGGGTCGCTATGCGCGTGGAGGCGCCGGGGAAAACGATGACGAATTCGTCGCCGCCAAAGCGGGCAAAAAAATCCTCACTGCGTATCACGCTACGGCAGATCTCCACGAGCGCGAGCAGCACTCTGTCGCCCAGTGGGTGACCAAAGCTATCATTGATTGACTTGAATTTGTCCAGATCGAGCATGAGCAGGGCGAACTTGCTTTTGCGCGATCCGCTGGCATCGATCTGGCTATCGAGGAATGCATCGAACCCCCGCCGATTATAGATGCCGGTGAGTGCGTCGCGACGGGATTCGTCCTGCGCAAGCTCCAGCTCGGTGCGCAGCGATGCCACCTGATTTGTCAGACTGCGGATGATGCTGGACTCGGCGGCTTGCTTTTTTTCCTGCAGTTCACGCAGCTGAGTGATTTCTGCAACGAGGCCGGACCTCAGTTTGCGGATGTCCTCAATGCGGCTCAGTGCCGTCATGCTCTCAATCTGCCCGCGCATGGTGGAGTGGTAGGCATCACTGCGTGAATTCATCTCGATAACGGCATTGGTCAGAACCCGGACAACATCGCGTAGCTCAGTATCGCGTTCCTCGATGTGCCGCTGCTGCTTCGCAATAAACGCAGGAATGAAGGCGGTGTCGTTGTCTTTCACCCGGGGCGCGGCGCTGTCTTTGAGTTCACGTAGGCGAACGCGCAACGTTTCCAGCGCCGCATAGAAGGCTGCGGTATCAATGTCTTCCTCGTCGAGCGCGAAGTCTCTCAGCCATTTGAGAAAATCGTCACTGAGTTGGCGGTACATGGATTCGCGTGCGAGCGTGATATCGAGCTTCGCGTCGATACTGAGGCCGGTGAAGTCAGTTGCGGTTTTGCGCTTGCCGAATAGCACGGTGAATCTTTCTCCTGATTCCGATAAGTCATCGACAGCCGCGCCTGCATTTGTCCCGGCGCACGCTATGGGATCGCATGCGTGGGGTGCTGGAGCCTGTGCGGTCGTCGCTAGCGGTAAAAGTAGAAGTATCCAACACTATGAAGAAAATATCCTGTGAAAATTCCTGTCACGCGCCAGCAGGAAACGGCCGCAGCCAAATTGAAAGCATTGTGGCGACCTGTTACCTTCCTGAGTCGTAATTGACAAAATGTTGTGGTCCTGGCCATGCAGGTGACAGACGGTACGCCCCTCGCAAGTTTGCCAGAAGCAAACGCCCTCACCCTCGACTACACGGTAAAGCTTTCCTCTACCGGTGACATCAAGCAGCTGGACCGTATTTTCCTTGAGGGCGCCTGCGCCCTGCTGCCGTTTGATTACGTTCTGCTGCATTTCTGCACGGCCAACGGCAAGGAAACCCGGTTGAAGCGATACTGGGACCCGGCTACCCGCAGTTACCAGAGCAGCTGGCAGCAGGATGCATTGACGGAGCAGCAGCGCGGACTGATTGAACAGGCGCGGCGTTCTCCCGAGGGAGCGCACGCCACGGTGAGCAAAAATCGGCAAATGGCGGCCTTCAGCCGGCAGAACGACCGTGGCAATACCATGAGCCTGCTGGTGCAGTATCCTGCCTCAGTGAATGGCGATCACATGGTGGCATTCCGCGCCTTCAAGCGCATTTACTTTAATTTCCGCTGTTTTATCGACGAATCCCAGCGCGACCCGCTGACCGGTCTGCTCAACCGCCGTTATTTCGACGACTGCATTCACCGCGCACTGGATGTGATCGGCAACAAGAAATCGCCGGTGGCGGTGGATGCGCTGCGCCGCAGCGCTGATACCCGACAGCTGAGGCATTGGCTGGCGATCCTCGATATCGATCACTTCAAGCGGTTCAACGACGCCTACGGTCACCTGTACGGTGATGAAATCCTGCTGCTGTTCTCCCGCATCATGGAACAGACCTTCCGCGAGTCGGATCTGCTGTTCCGTTTCGGCGGCGAGGAATTCGTGGTGATCATGGAAAATGCCAATCCCGTCGAAGCGTTGGCCGCCCTGGAGCGCTTCCGCATCGCCATCCACGCCCACGCGTTTCCCCGGGGTGAGACCGTTACGGTGAGCTGTGGTGCGATTGAGGTGACCGGCAGTCTGTCCTCCGCATCGCTATTGGGAAAGGCCGACGAGGCTCTGTATTACGCCAAGGACCACGGTCGAAACCGCACGGTAATGTACGAGGATCTCGTGGCGCAGGGGGAATTGAGTGACGTCATCAATAACGCCGGCGGGATGGAGCTGTTCTAGTCATATCTGCATGACGTGCGGGAAGAGCAATGTGTCTTCAACTGCGTGCCACCACCTCGGCGCGGATGGCGTGTCTCTCCAGCGCGCGTATCAGCCTTTCCAGCTGTGACTGCTGCTGAGGCCTAAGGTCTATAAACGCGGCGCCAATGCGCATGAAGCGGCCTTTGTCGGGCATGCGCAGATCGCTCAGCTGAATGGTCGTCGCCAGGGAAACACCATCGATTTCCAGCGAGCTGTCAATTTCCTCGCCGGTGCGCAGCGGTGCCGTGCGATCGATCAGCGCGCCAAAGCCGGTCAGTGACAGGTCGATCAGCCGTCCCCGTATACGGTTTCCCGCGTCGTCGAAGAGTTCCAGTCGGCTGCTTCTGTCCTCGCCGATCCGGACCCTGAACGCCTTGCGGCGCTGCCGTGAGATTACCCTGTTGGGCCAGCTGGTGCGCAGGGCGGGGTAGCCCTTGAAGACTTCCGTATCAATCACCTCGGTATCGAAGCGAAGCTCGGCGCCGTTGCATGAGGTCATCACGGTCATGACGGCGCCGGGCTCGTACAGTCCGCTTTCAAGGTCGCGCGGCGCATCGAAAACCAGTTGCCGGCGCTGTGGGTCACCCGCCAGTAACAGCGAGGGTTCCGGTGCGCTGGACGTTATTGCAAGGAGATGAACAGCGAACTGATGGCGCTGGACGCTGTTGATCAGCGTGGCAATCTGCTCCTGATCTGAGATGCCGGTATCATCCAAAACGTGTCGTCTCCATTGCTGTCCTGTTCACCCACGCCGGGTTGAAACGATGAGGGACCATCAGCCCTCGGCGAGAAGACGTGAGGAACCACCATTGCGAGTCATACCGTCAGGTCCGTAGAGCATGGTTTCTGCTTGGGCGGCGTGCAGTATGTCGATGGCGCGTCTCACATAATTGAGACGGTGCTGTACCAGTAGTCCGTTGCGGCGGTTGCTGCGATCACAGTCCATCATCAATCCAGCGACCTCTTCGCGCACCGCGCGCACGGCACCTGATTCATCGCACCACCGCAGAGCCTGCGCGATGGGGTTTTCGCTATCGCCGAAAGGGGTATCTGCGAGCAGTCTGTCTTCCCTGGCTTTCAGCTGCTCCATCTCAGCAAGTGCGGTGGTCTTGTCGGCTGCCGCTGCATCCATGGCGGCGAGGTCGCCGTCGCCGAGAGCCGCGCGTTCACAATCCAGAATTTGCAGCAGCACAGTGGCATGGTCCCGCTGCTCCCTGAAAATGTCGGCGAGGGCCGTGGCGAACCGGCCTGGGCTTTGCAGCACGTCGGGAGCTCCGTTTATCAACTGTCGAACTGCAGCAGTCGCTCGGCGATCTGGCGGCTGTCTATGGTGTACTGTCCGTCGGCGATCGACTGACGAATGGCGCTGACCTGATCGGCATTGACTGTTTCCTCGGCGCCGGATGCACGGAACAGGTCCTGCAGCTGACGGGCGGTATCGGTCAGGTTGACAGAATCGCCGCCCGCGGGCGTCTGTGACGTCCTCGGGCTGCCATTCTCTGGCGTGCCGGTGGCACGCGAGAGGGGCGGACCAACCGGCTTGCCCAGGCCATTGATGCTGTCTGACATCACGTTTGCTCCAAGTCTCGTGTTCTAAGAATAGAGTAGCGGCGTTTTTGCGGCAAACTTTAGCGCTCCTCCCCACTGCAGATGCTCAATAAGCGCTCAATACACGTTCAATATACCTCAACGGTACCTGAAGACCGCGCAACACCCTCCACGGTCTTGCCTGACGACAGATTTCTGACGCGCAGCCGGTCGCCGATTCTGGCATCGGCGAGGGCTTCCCCGGGCGCCTGAACCGCGATACCAATGCGGCTCGACACAAGAGACACGCGCTGTCCCCGCTGGATCACCGGCGGCTCCTGCACCAGAGCATGCGTGAGAATGGTGCCGCCGGCGGCGGACCGCTTAAGGGTATGTCCGGCAACGCTCGCCAGGTCTGCGTAATAGCCGCGGACCAGCCGGTCCGTGTCGACCGTGACAAATTCCAGGTCATCCGGCCCCAGTATCTTGCCGCGGTCGAGGGAATGCCGCAGCGCGAGCACCGGGCGCAGCGTCTCGACCTTGACGGGTACATACAGGCGCCAGGTGCCCGGACACTGAACGCCAACGCTGGTGTTGCCCTTGAGACGATCGCCGGCAACCGCAAAAGCCACCAGCGGCTTCTGGCAGCGCGCCAGACGCAGGCGCGGGTCCAGCCGACCCGCAGACGCGGTGGTGCCCCTGGCATTGCCCGCAAGCCGCTTGATCACGAAGGCCTCTGCGGTGGCTCGTATATCGTCAAGCGACTGTCGGCTATTGTCCGCCAGGCCGGTTGTGCCGGTGAGCAGCATCAGCAATCCGAGGATTGCCGGGCAAAGCGTTGGCAGAGGGGTTCTCCGGGTAGTTGTCATCGCGTCACAGGGCTTTCTCTCTGAAGGTGATGACTTTACATGCAAACACTGTGCCCAGAGGCGGGTGCTGAACCGGAAATGCCTTAGCCTTCCGTCGTGCAAGGCATCGGTCTTCCAGAGCAGGCTATCAGTCGAGCGGAGGGCGCGCCCTGGGACTCGGCCTTGCCGCAGCGGCAAGCGTTTGCCGCTTTAAGGTCCCTCAATAGCGCAAAACCGCCGATATAGCGGCATTTCTCTGTGGCACATATCTTGCGTTAACTTGGTAGAGGGCTTTTTAGAGGGCTTTTTAGAGGGCTTTTTAGAGGGCTTTTTAGAGGGCTTTCTTGAGTGCTTTGTCAGAGTGCTTTGTTTTAAAGCTCTTTGTAGAGTGCTTTGTTAACTATTTTACTAGCTATTTTGGTGAGTGCTTTATCAGCTTGTTTTATTGATAACTTCGCAGAGTGCAGAGAAAACACCAAGGGCAGGAACGGTCAGAATTCATGAATTTCAGTCTCGACAACTATTTTGGCATTCATCAGCAATCGCTGAGCCTGCGCTCACAGCGCAATACGGTGATCGCCAACAACCTGGCAAATGCTGATACCCCCGGCTTCAAGGCCCGGGATTACGATTTCAAGGCGGTGCTTGCCCAGGCGGGCGGTCAGGCCATGGGTGGCGAGCAGGTGCGGGTGACGCACAGCCGTCATCTGGGCGGTGGCGATGGCCTTGGAGGCACGGGACCGCTGCTCTACCGCGTGCCGATGCAGCCGGCTCAGGATGGCAACACGGTTGAGCAGGACCGGGAGCAGGCGGCGTTTGCGGAAAATTCCGTGCGCTATCAGGCCAGCCTGCAGTTCCTCAACAATCGCATCCAGTCGATGGTGAATGTCCTCAAGGGAGGCAATAACTGATGGATCTTTTCCGGGTATTTGATATCGCGGGTTCCGGCATGAGCGCGCAGTCCGTGCGCCTCAATGCAACCGCGTCCAACCTTGCCAACATCAATTCGGTCAGCGGCGATCCCGAGCAGGTGTACCGCGCGCGCCATCCGATGTTCGAAACCATCATGCAGGGTTTCGGCACAGACGCGTCGGCGGGGGTTCGGGTGCTGGGCGTGGTAGAGGACTCGACAGAGCCCGCACCAGTCTACGAACCGGGGCACCCGGAAGCCAGCGAGGCCGGCTACATCTACCGCGGCAATGTGGATCTGGCCTCGGAGATGACCAACATGATCTCCGCATCCCGCGCCTACCAGAACAACGTGGAAATCCTCAACACGTCGAAAGATCTGATGTTGCGGACCCTGAGCCTTGGGAGTCAGTAACGATGACTGATATTAGCGCCATACAGGATCTCTTTGCCCGTCAGCCGCAGGCGGCAGAGCGTAACCGCGACGAACTGGGACAGCAGGACTTCCTGCGTCTCATGACCACCCAGCTGCAGAACCAGGACCCGTTCAAGCCCATGGAAAACGGCGACTTTCTCGCCCAGATGGCGCAGTTTTCCACGGTGTCCGGCATCGACAAACTGCAGGCCACGTTTACCGACACGGCCGATGCCCTGACCGGAAGCCAGGCGCTGCAGGCCGCGTCGCTGGTGGACCGGCAGGTGCTGGTGCCCTCCAGCCAGGGCCGGTTTGATGGCGAGAACCCGCTGGCCGGCGCTGTTTCCGTCCCTGAGGGAGCCTCCGGCGGCCTGGTTGCGGTGATGAATGCGCAGGGGCAGACGGTCGCTCAGCTGCCCTTGATCCAGGGACCGGGCGGTCGCGCCACGTTCCAGTGGGACGGTGCTGACGGTGACGGAAAAATGGCGCCCCCCGGTGACTATCGCCTCGAGGCCAGATACCGGGTGGGACGCGAAACAGAGGCGGCAGAGCCCCTGGTCTGGGGCCGCGTCGACAGTGTGTCATTGAAGGGCCCCGGTGGGGGTATCTCGATAAACGTAGCGGGTATGGGCGCGATGTCGCTCAGCCGGGCGCTTGAAATTTCTTAAGGAGAACAACAATGCCATTCCAGATTGCGCTGTCCGGCCTTAACGCCGCCAACTCCGACCTCAAGGTCACGTCAAACAATATTGCCAACGTCAATACGACGGGCTTTAAGCAATCCCGCGCCAACTTTGCCGAGCTTTTCGCCGCCGGCCTGCAGTCGGTGACCTCCTCGGCCACCGGGCTCGGCACGCGCCTGAGCTCCATTCAGCAGGAGTTCTCCCAGGGCACTATCGATTTCACCGGCAACAATCTCGATATGGCGATAGTCGGTGACGGCTTTTTTACCCTGGACGATAACGGCGCGCAGAGCTTCACCAGGTCCGGTGTGTTCAACGTCGACAGAAACGGCTTTGTGGTGAACGATGACGGGCTGCGCCTGCAGGCGTTTCCGCCCGCCGGCGAGAATTTCAATACGGCGGAACTGTCCGACCTGCAGCTGGTGACCGCCAACAATCCGCCGCAGGCCTCCTCGGAAGTCACCGCTGGCCTCAATTTACCGGGCGGCGCCCAGCCGCCGGCCGTGACGCCGCTGGATCCTGCGGACGCGCAGTCGTTCAACCATACCACCTCGCTCTCGGTGATCGACTCACTGGGCGCCAGTAACACGGCCAGTTACTTTTTCGTGAAGGGCGCTGCGCCAAACGCCTGGGAGGTATCGCTGTATGTGAACGGCGCTGCCGTGGGCGGGCCACAGCCCCTGGAGTTCGATGCCCTTGGCAGCCTGACGGTGCCCGCCACTGGTGAGATCGCCTTTCCGCCCGTTGCACTTGGCAACGGCGCCGAAGATCTGGAGCTCACCACCAACTTTTCCGATACAACCCAGTTCGGCGACCGCTTCTCCACCAACGAGCTGAGCCAGGATGGCTTTGAAAGCGGCCGTCTGACCGGCATCGATATCAGCCAGGAAGGCATCGTGTTTGCCCGCTTCACCAACGGCCAGTCCAACCCGTTGGGCAAGCTGGCCATGGCCAACTTTGCCAACGTGCAGGGGCTTGCGAACAACGGCAACACCAACTTCACCGAAACCTTCGATTCCGGGCAGGCGCTGCTGGGCGAGGCGGGCACCTCCAATTTTGGCCTGGTGGAATCCGGTGCGCTGGAGGCGTCGAACGTGGATCTCACGGCAGAGCTGGTGCAGATGATCACCGCCCAGCGCAACTTCCAGGCCAATGCGCAGATGATCTCCACGGCAGACACCGTGACCCAGACCATTATCAACCTCCGCTGAGGTTGATCGGAAAATGACACGAGGGGGACAGTACTGATGGATCGCCTGCTGTACGTGAGCATGACCGGTGCCCATCGCGTGATGGAGGCCCAGGCGCGCAATGCGCAGAACCTGGCCAACGTCAGCACCACAGCGTTCAAGGGAGCGCTGGACAGCGCCGCAGCGCAGAAAATCGAGGGCCCGGGCATGCCCACGCGCTTCAATGTGCAGACGCGTGATTCCAGGCCTGACCTGACGCCGGGAGCGCTGCAGTCTACCGGTCGGGTTCTCGACGTCGCCGTGCAGGGCGAAGGCTGGATGGTCGTGCAGGATGCCAATGGCGGTGAAGCACTGACCCGCCGCGGCGACCTGCAGGTAGACGCCAACGGCCTGCTGCGCACCGGCGATGGCAATCCGGTGCTCGGAGACGTCGGCCCGATCGCCATTCCGCCCTACAAGGAACTGTCGTTTGGTGCGGATGGCACGATATCGATCGTGCCCCTGGGCCAGGGTCCGCAGGCGCAGGCCATCCTCGACCGAATCATGCTGGTGCGGCCCGACGCCGATACGCTGGAGCGTGGCACCGACGGCCTGTTTCGCGCGGCAGACGGGGAAGTGCCGCCGCCGGATGCCGATGTACGCCTTCTCACCGGCCATCTCGAGGCCAGCAACGTCAATATGGCCCAGTCCATGGTGGAAATGATCGAGCTGGCGCGCCAGTTTGAGATGCAGGTGCGGATGCAGCGCACGGCGGATGAGAACGCCGATACCGCCGCGCAGCTCATGCGCATGGGCTGATATGCGTGGCAGTGTGCACTGCAGTCTGTGCATACCTGGTCGCGACGGACAGACAGACAGTCGGCAACAGGCTGTGCACCGGAAGGACGATTGATAGCAGAAATGATATGAGAACTGACACGAGAGTACCCACATGAGAGCTTTATGGATCGCCAAGACAGGCCTGGATGCCCAGCAGACGCGCATGGCGACGGTCTCCAACAACCTCGCTAACGTCAACACCACCGGCTTCAAAAAGGGCCGCGCCGTGTTTGAGGACCTGGTCTACCAGAACGTGCGCCAGGCCGGTGGGCAGCAGTCGCAGAATACGGAAATGCCCTCCGGTCTGTATCTGGGCACCGGCGCGCGGGTGGTGGCCACCGAGAAGATGTTCACCCAGGGTTCACTGGTGCAGACGGAGAATGCCTTCGACGTCGCCATTCAGGGGCGCGGCTTCTTCCAGATTCTCATGCCGGATGGCACCCTCAGTTACACCCGCGACGGCTCTTTTCAGGTCGATTCCATAGGCCAGCTGGTCACTGCCTCCGGGTACCAGATTCAGCCCGCGATCAACGTGCCGCCCAACGCCCGCAGCCTCACCATTGGCGTCGACGGCACCGTCAGCGTGCAGCTGCCGGCACAGGCAGCGCCGGTGCAGATCGGCATTCTGCAAACCGCGGATTTCGTGAACCCGGGGGGACTTGAGCCCCGTGGCGAAAACCTGTTCGTGGAGACCGGCGCCAGCGGCCCCGCCCTGATCGGCACGCCCGGTATCAACGGTCTGGGGACGCTGGTCCAGGGCATGGTGGAAGCGTCGAACGTGAACACCGTCGAGGAACTGGTGAATATGATCGAGACGCAGCGCGCCTTCGAGCTGAATTCCCGCTCCATTCGCACCTCCGACGAAATGCTGCAGTTCGTCACCAATAACCTGTGATGATGGGCTTTATTGCCATGCGTTTATCGAGGCCCGCAGGACGGTTGCTGGCGGTGGCCGCCATGTTGTTCGTGGCAGGGTGCGCCAGTCCCCAGCCCATCCGCGACTGGACGGCCACCCTGCCGCCGGAGCCGCCGGTGCCGGAAACCGATCAGGCCAACGGTTCTATTTATCAGGCGGCGACGGGCATTTCCCTATTTGGCGACGTGAAGGCCCGGCGCGTGGGCGACACGCTGATCATCCAGCTGGCAGAGCGCACCAATGCCTCCACCAGCGCCAGCACCAGCACCAGCAAGAACAGCTCCGCCAACATTGATAACCCGACGCTGTTCGGCGAGCAGTTCACCCGCGGCGAGGGTATTCCGCTGTTCCAGACCGAGTTAGGAGCGAGCCGCGATTTTGATGGCGAGGGCGACAGCGCACAGAGCAACAATGTGGAGGGCAATATCTCGGTGACGGTGTACCGCCGCCTGCCCAATGGCAACCTGATTGTGCGCGGCGAAAAGTGGATTACCGTGAACCAGGGGCGCGAATTCCTGCGCGTGGCGGGCATTGTGCGGCCGGCCGACATCGGCGCGGATAATTCCGTGCCCTCGTTCAAGCTGGCCGACGCAC
>JBHEOO010000052.1:0-19770 GCA_046260765.1 Chromatocurvus sp. | reverse complement strand
CATCAGCAGTGAGCGCCACAATCCGAGCCGCTCGCGCCAGCCTGTCTGCTCCATCAGTGATTTTCCTCGTGCGGCTCGGAGAAAGCCTTTATGAAACGGTCGCGCAGTTGATCCATCCGCCACACCGGAGCGTTCGCGGTCGGCAACATGCCCGGCTGCCACTGCCAGTCAGCAATGGCTTCAATGATGGCCGGATCATGGGTAATCAGGTGTATGGGCACATCCCGATCCTCAGCGTCTCCCGAGATTCGCGGTGCTGTGGGATGATCACCCAGCACCAGCAGCACCAGATTCTCGCCACCGAAGGTCCTGACGTAGGAGACCAGGGTCTCCAGCATGTATTCAATGGACTGCCGGTAGTGATCGCGTACCGTGTCTATCTTGCTCCACACCTGTTCCGGCGTAGGCCCGGCCTGCGCCTGATCGTTGAAGATACGTCCATCACCGACCTGATCCCAGGGCACCAGTTCGGCAATCGGGGTCCATGGTGCGTGGGATGAGATCAGGGCCAGCTCGGCCATCACAGGCTTGCGGTCTTCACCCTCGCGTTCCCGCGCCTGCAGTGCGGACCAGACATACTGGTCGGGCATGGTCACCCAATTGAAGGGGATGCCCTGGTAGCCGAAATTCTGGGCCGTGTAGATGCGGTTGTAGCCATAGTACGCGCCTTCTGGCCAGGCCATGCTGATCGCGGGCATTGCGGCGACAGTGCGCCAGCCGGCATCACGGAAAAGACGGTTCAGCGAGACCCTGTCACTGATAACCAGACTTCTGAAGCGGGTTTCACTGTCAATCCAGGCGCCGGACAATAGCGTGGCGTGATTGAGCCAGCTCTGTCCGCCCACTGTGGCAGCGGTAAGAAATGCGCTGCGCATATGCGCGCCCTCCGCCGCGAGTGTGTCCTCGGCCCAGGTCAGTCTCTTCCTTATCGATTCAGCAAAAGGATCGCGCTCCAGCAACGCCCTGCCGTAGGATTCTGCGAAGACGATAAAAACATCCTTGCCCTGAAGCCTGGAAAACAGCGAGGCGGCTGACATCTCAGCCATGGGATCATCGCCAACCGTATCGGCAAAGGCCCGCATGTCCCGGATGCTGTGCACAGTGTCCTGCCCGTGCTGGATAAGCTGTTGAAAAGCGAAGGCATCAGCCCGGGGTTTCCCCCCCTGGATTTTCAATAAGCCCCAGGCCAGTAGCATGACCATGAGACCGGCAAAGGCCGCGCGTGGGGCTTTATGCAGCACCCGCTGTAGACGCCCCAGCGTGACAAACGCCAGCCAACACAGCAGCCCTGCCAACAGCACCAGCAGCAGGCCTGCCAGCATCCACGCGAGATTACCCAGCGTACCGCTCAGCAACCGGCCGGCGTCGGCCAGCAGGTGCGTGTCGAAAATCACGTTGAAGCGCCGGGCAAAGATTTCGTGGGTAATAAGATCCGCGACGCGTAGCAGAATCGACAGGCCCAGCAACAGCGCTAGGAGAATTCTCGCAGCATTACCCGCCCGGCCGGGCAGCAACAGCAGAAAGCCTATCACGACCAGCTCAAGCGGAAAAACGTGGAATGCCACGCCTCTGATCCAGTCCAGGCGGTTGGGCAGAACCAGCGCGACAAACACGCCGATCAAAGCTGCGGCGGTGATCAGAAGATAGCTGAATTGTCGGTAATGCACGACGAGTTTCCCACCTTGTTCAGAGTCTGCTGGCGGTCTGACGTTTGTCTTTGCTGGTGTGGACGGCAGTATAACTGAGGCGGGCGCGGTTGGGCGGGATGACGTTCGGTGGATGTTGTTACAGGGTCGTTGACAGTGTGCGCGCCGAGTAGTTGGTCAGGGTAGGGCGGGCAGCGCGCTTCTGCCACCGCCCGTCGTCTTACCTCGCGGATATCATTCCTTGTCTTTGCGCTTCTGCATCCGGTCACGTGGCTGGCGGTCCGCGTCTTCAGCGCCAGGCTTGCTGCTGCGCTTCGAGTCATGCTTTTCGTGCCCGTGCCCGTGCCCGTGCCCTTCCTTGCGCTGCTCCCGCCTGTTTTCACGCTTCGCCTTCATGCTGATACGCTGCTCTTCGGTCAGTACGTTTTGCACGGCGGCCATGGCAGAGGCACGCGCAACGCTTAAACGACCTGTGATCTGGCCGATCTCGTCGCTAATGGCTGCACGTTCTGCATCATCCTCGGAATTCCGCAGCGCAGTACGCAGTTCCCGCATGCGTTCGTGGTCAGCGGCATTTGCGTCGCGACTGGCGCGACGAATTTCATCGATTTCCTGCTGTTGCGCGTCGGTCAGATTGAGCTCGCTGCTCATGCGCTCGATCATTCTGGCAGACATCGCCGCGCGCCGTTCATCGCTGGGCTGCGCCTGCGCAAGTGCGGATGTGGTGGTAAACAGCAACGCTGCTGCCAGTACGGCACCGCTCAGTGCGGCAACAGCCGATGTCATAGAGTTTCGGGTCATCCTGCTCTGCACGGTGCGCACTTGCGGTATGGTTGTGTTGGTGGTCATGGCACATCTCTCTGTGTTGGTGGCCTGTATATAAAATGCATAGAGTGCGGGTGAAGAAGAGGACTGATTGCGTGAAAAAGTTAAAGAATCGATTCAGCAGACATCATCCCTCAAGGTTCATGAACTTCTGCCAATGACAGACTCAGCCTGCAGTGGCACATTTACGCTAAGACACACTCTCTGCTGATTATCTATGATGACGGCGCTCTTTGCGATCTTCTGCGCGACTATTTGCAACCCGCGGGATTTGACGTCGCTGCCTTGCATAACGGTGCCGATGCAATGGACTACCTGCAAAGCACCAAAGCCAGCAATCCGGTGCCGCCGCGCAGTGTGACATCAAGGAGATTTCATGCCCCCATTTGAAACCATCACCCTCGTCGTTGAGAACGCCATCGCGACCATCACGCTCAACCGCCCTGACCGTATGAACGCCTTCACCGTTGCAATGATGGATGAGCTGATCGCGGCCTTTGATCATACCGATGCGAACGATGAAGTGCGTGCAGTCATCGTGACTGGCGCGGGTAGGGCCTTCTGCGCTGGCGCAGACCTGTCTGCTGGCGCCGATACGTTTCATTATGAAAAGCAAAAAGGGATGGCGCCTGATCCGCTGGCCAACGGGATCAGCCGCGACGGGGGCGGCATGGTGGCCCTGCGCATCTTCCGCAGCCTGAAGCCGGTGATAGGCGCTATCAACGGTGCTGCGGTCGGAGTGGGCGCTACCCTGTCTCTCGCCATGGATGTTCGTCTGGCGTCTGAAACGGCTCGCTATGGCTTTGTGTTTGCACGGCGTGGCATCGTCCCTGAGGCCGCCTCATCCTGGTTCATCTCCCGGGCAGTAGGCCTGTCCACGGCTCTGGAATGGTGTCTGAGCGGTCGCCTGGTGAGTGCCGATGAGCTGGAAAAGCGCGGGCTGGTGCGGTCGGTCCATGCGCCGGAGGACCTCTATGCGGCGGCGGTGGCGCTGGCACGGGAGATTGCCGATAACACTGCGCCGGTGTCCGTCGCCATGACGCGCCAGATGCTCTGGCGCATGTCAGGCGCCAGCCATCCCATGGAGGCGCACCAGCTCGACAGCCGCGCGGTGCAGGCCCGGGGTGCGTCGGCTGACGCGAAGGAGGGCGTGGCTTCCTTCCTTGATAAGCGTCCGGCGAATTACCCCAACCGGGTGTCGACCGATATGCCGGACTTCTTTAACTGGCAGGATGAGCCGGAATTCAGGTAGTCAACTTTTTGATGGCTGTTTGATAAGGCAGCACCAATTCTTGTCGATAGGGCAATGTCTCGGTGTCCCAGCTGAAACTTCTGGCTAAACCGTTTAAGAATCTGTGATGCCGCGCTGCGCACCTGATGACTCGTCTCAATGTTTTCGAGACTGATTGTGAACTCATCGCCACCAAGACGAGCGACGGCTTCTGCTCCTTTCGAACACTGTCCACAGCGCTTGCTATACCCCCGGCGGCCGTGCGGACCACTGGGCACAGCTGCGAAAGCCGGCGGGTACATCACCGCGGTCCGGGGTAAAGAAGTTGCGGTAGCCGATATGGATCAGCCGGCTGCGGGTGGGCCAGGCGCCGCCGCGCAGGATCCGGCGTCCCTCGGCAAACCAGGGTTCGGAGTAGTCGCGGTACGGATCGGCGCTGAATCCAGGAAAAGGACAGAAAACACTGTCGGTCCACTCCCAGGTGTTGCCAATCATCTGCCTGCAGCCAAAGGCGCTGTCGCCCGCCGGGAAGGCGCCCACATCCACGCAGCCCAGGCGCCAGCCGTCCAGGTTGGCACGCGTGCTGTCCGGCGGTGTATCGCCCCAGGGCCAGCGACGCTTGCCCGGCGCCAGGCCATCCGTGCCCTTTTCGCGGCTGGCGGCGACCTCCCATTCGAGTTCTGTGGGCAGTCGTCGGTCAGCCCAGTGGCACCAGGCCTCGGCCTCGTACCAGCTGACAAAGCAGACCGGCTGGTCGGGTGCCAGAGGCTGCCAGTTATCGAACACGCGCTGTTGCCACTGTGCGCCGTTGCGGCGCCAGTAGCGTGGTGCGGCAAGGCCCACGCCCTCGCGCCACTGCCAGCCGGTGGCGCTCCAGTGGGCGTGGTTACCGTAGCCCCCGGCCTCGACAAACGCAAGATACTCGGCGTTGGTGACCGGTGCTCGGCTGATGACAAAAGGATCCACGCTGACCGTTAGCGGCGGCTTTTCATTATCGAAGCGGAAGGGTACGTCGGCAGCAGAACCGAGCAGGTGCTCGCCGCCGGGAATCTCGACATCGCCGGGGCAGGGTCCGGTCTGTGCCTGCGGCAGGCCTGGTGCGCCGCTTAGCGTCGGGGCCGGGTAAGCCAGGGTCTGTCGCGTGTAGGTGAAGGCTTCCGCGTGCATGTCCTCGTGCAGCGTGGTGAGCTGGTAGACGTAGCTGCTGGCAGCATCGGCCTCGCCTTCGGGGAGGCGCTCGACCATGGCATCGCGGACCGCGGTGAGATAGGCGAGCGTGGTCTCGCGGTCGGGCAGAGGCAAGTGCCAGCGACTGTCATGGTCTATGGCACTGGAGTCGTAGAGATGATCGACATCCGGGTGCTGGTAGTGCGGCAGGCCATGCAGCTGCCGCAGCGCGAAGTAGTCATGGAAAAAGCCCACATGGCCGACCTCCCACAGCGGCGGATTGACGATACTCAGCAGAGGTCCTGGGTTGCGCTCGCCGTCGAGGTCCGCCAACAGATCCAGCGTGCGCCGGCGGGCATCGTCGAGATCTGCGATGAGCCGACTTGAGGCGACTCGTGGTGTATCTGGAATAGCGCTGTCTGTCATGCAATGGTTCCGGCTTCGCTTGCGGGCTTGTGTCACGGATGTCTGTGCGTGGCTTGCCAAGTCTGCCCCAGCAGTTACTCTTGGGCAACGCAGGAACAGCGGTTTCGCCATGGATATCTTTATTGCCACACCCGCCGCACGGGGATCGCGTTCGGGCAACCAGGCCACGGCGGAACGCTGGCGGCTGCGCCTGCGGGAGCTTGGCCACGCGGTCCGGGTCAGGCCTGCCTGGGAGGGCGAGGATTGTGATCTCCTGCTGGCGATCCATGCCTGGCGCAGCGCGCCTTCCATTCGCGCGTTTAGCGAGCGCTATCCGGATCGTCCATTAGTGGTGGTGCTGGCCGGTACGGACATCTATCATTTTCAGCAAAGTGATCCGCAGACCTTTTGCGACAGCCTCTCTCGCGCCCATGGATTGATCGGACTGCATACGCAGGTGGCGGCGGATATTCCGGCCGCGGCGCGTTCGCGCCTGGGGATTGTGCTGCAGTCAGCGCAGGCGCCACCGCAGCAGCTGCCGCCGCTGGCCACCCGCTTTGAGGCCTGTGTGGTGGGGCATTTGCGCGAGGAAAAGGATTCCCTGCGCGCGGCCTTCGCGGTGCGTGATCTGCCGTCGGCATCGCGCCTCGCCGTAACCCAGCTTGGGCGCGCCCACAGCGAAGACTGGGCGGACGCTGCTCGCGAGGAGATGGCGCGCAATCGGCGCTATCGCTGGTGGGGCGAGCGGCCGGCCGCCACGGTGCGCCGAATCATGGCGCGGGCGCGGCTCATGGTAATGAGTTCGCGTATGGAGGGCGGCGCCAATGCGGTATCTGAGGCCTGCGTTGCGGGCCTGCCGGTTCTGGCCTCGGAGATTCCCGGCAATCGCGGTCTGCTCGGTGACGAATACGGCGGCTATTACCCTGTCGCGGACACCGCCGCACTGCGCGGGCTACTGCTGCGGGCAGAGCGCGATCCCGACTGGCTGGCGCGTCTGGCTCGCCAGTGCCGGGAGCGCGCGCCACTGTTCACCCCTGAGCGCGAGCGGGACAGCCTGGCACAGATCCTTGAGCGTGTCGGGGTCAGGTTCGCCCCGCTGTTGGCGTCAGATCCAGTCCGGACCTGACCCCAGAACGTGCCCGAACAGACAAGCTGCAAACATTGGCATATGTTGTTGCCATATACCGATAAAATCGATACGCTTTAGCGCATAGAGTCAAGGAGGTTTGAGGCATGAAAATGGAAAAAGCCCGTATTTTCAGGAACAATCGATCGCGCGCCATACGCCTGCCAAAGTCGCTGGATTTTTCTGCCGAGGTCGATGAAGTCCTGATCATGCGTGTCGGTCGCAGTCGTGTTGTCGTTCCCGCGGGAGAGGGCTGGGCCTCTTGGTTTGATCGTGAGACCGGGGTCACCAGTGACTTCATGGCCGAACGCGACCAGCCGGGCGAACAGGAGCGCGAGCCCCTTGCATGATCTCGTATATGCTGGACACGAATATTGTGATCTACACGCTGAACAGGCGCCCGGCGGTAGTTCGAGAGCAGTTTGTCGAGCATGAGGGGCAGCTGTGTATCTCCACTGTGACGTTGATGGAGCTGTACTTCGGTGCTGAAAAATCCAGTAATCCGGCCCGAAACTCAAGGGAGATTGAACAGTTCGTTGCGCGGCTTGAGTTAATGGATTACGACGCGGCGGCAGCAGCCCACTCGGGTCAGCTCCGCGCCGAGCTCCAGCGTAGTGGCAAACCTATAGGCCCCTATGATCAGATGATTGCCGGCCACGCGCGTTCGAGGGGCTTCATTCTTATCACGAGCAACACCCGGGAATTCAGACGAGTTCCGGGTTTGCGGGTTGAAAACTGGACCCGTCCAAAAGCGTGATCGACTCCAGCGACTCACCCTGCGGCAATACGCGGCCGATAATGGCCGTCTCGCCATAGCCGAGGTCCTTCAGTGCCGCAACACAGGCATCCGCATTCGCCGCCGGCACGCTGGCCAGAAGGCCGCCGGCGGTCTGCGGGTCGAACAGCAGCGGGTAGCGCGGGTGGTCCTTCATTTCTGCCTGGTTGCGCAGTGCGTGGCGCAGGCGCACGTTGGCCGGCTGCAGCGAGCTGAGGATGCCACCGGCCACCGTTTCCTCCGCACCTTTCAGCACGGGCAGCGCCGCCAGATCGAGTTCCGCGTCTACCCCCGAGGGCCGCGTCATCTCCACCAGGTGGCCGAGCAGGCCGAAACCGGTGATGTCTGTGCAGGCGGTGGCACCGTGCTCCAGCAGGCAGGCGGCGCCCAGGCGGTTGGACTGGCACATGGAGGTCAGCGCTGCATCGATCCAGCGACCCCGGGCGGCCAGCTTTGCGTGGGCGGCAAACAGCGTTCCGGTGCCGATCGGCTTGGTCAGCAGGAGTACATCCCCAGCGCGCATGCCGCTTTTGCGCAACACGCGCTCGCCGTCCACGTCCGTCAGCCCGTTGACCGCAAAGCCCAGCGCCAGCTCCCGGCCCTCGCCGGTATGCCCGCCGACCAACGCGCAGCCGGCCTCGTTCAGGACCTCCACGGCACCGGTCATCATCTGCAGTACCGTGTCCTCGATCTTGCTCTCCAGCCCAGAGGGCACCGTGGCCACCGCGGTGGCACACTGCGCCTCGGCGCCCATGGCGAAGATATCGCCGAGGGCATGGTTTGCCGCAACCTTGCCAAAGACGTAGGGGTCGTCGATGAAGGCGCGGAAAAAATCGATGCTGTGCACCACCGCCTTTCCCGCTGGCACCCGCAGTACCGCGGCATCGTCCGGGTCGTGCAGCCCGATTATCACGTCGTCCCGCTGCACCGGCTGCAGCTTCCCCAGGGCCCGGGACAGCACTGATGCCCCCACCTTGGCGCCGCAACCGCCGCAGCGCATCGCAAGCGCGGAGATGGCCTGGGCGGCTTCGTCGTTTTCCAGTGCGAGGCCACGGCCGGGATCTGCGGCGGTTTCCTGCATTGCCGGCAGCTCACTGAAGCGGCGCATAAAGCGCCGGTCGATCCAGTCCTTCCAGCGCCACACCCACCCACCTGCAAAGCCAAGTCTGCCGCGCGACGCCACGGCGTGTTTGTCGCCAGTGCTTATCAGAGCTAACCAGGTCTTTTGCGGACGGTAGGGTCGCGGCGCGCGCCCCTGCACGGCGCGGCGCAGGTTGCGCGCTAGCGGCGGACCCTGGCGTACGGCAAACACGCCGGCCTTCTCCCGCGGATAATTCACCGCCGTGGCGATGTCGCCGGCGGCGTAGACCCGGTCATCGCTCAGGGTCTGCAGGGTATCGCGCACCAGGATAAAGCCGCGCTCATCCAGCTCCAGGCCGGTTTCGCGCAGCCACGCGGCGCCACCGGCCTGCGTGACCCAGACAATCTCGTCGGCATCAAATGATTCTCTGCTCCCCGTCGTCAGCCGGCTGCCGTCGACATGGGTGACCCGGCTGTCCGTGTGCAGATTGACGCCGCGCTGCGCGAGCTTTCTTGCAAAGGCGCGTCTCACCCGGGGTGTGTGCGTGGGCAGTACCTCGGCGCTGGCAGTAAACAGGTGAAACGATAGCTCTTCCGGGTCGCGCCCTGCGCACTGCAACTCATGACGTAGCCGGTACTGCATGGCGAGCAGCAGTTCGACACCGCCGGCACCACCGCCGACCACGGCGACCGTGGTCGCTCCTGCATGCTCGCGAATGCGCTCGAGCAGCGACAGCCAGCGGTCGTTGAACTGGTTGATCGGTTTGACCGGAACCGCATTATCGGCAGCGCCGGGCACCTCGCTCACCTGAGGTGTCGAGCCGATATTGATCGACAGCCGGTCGTAGGGCACCGGCGGCCGGTTGCGGCACAGCACCCGCTGCCCCGCGAGATCCAGCCCGATGGCCTCGTCGCGGAAAAACCGCGCTCCGGCGAATTCCGCCAGCCGGCTCAAGTCGATATGCACGTCATCGTAGGTGTAGTGCCCGGCGATGTAGCCTGGCAGCATGCCGGAGTAAGGCGTGTGTGTGTCGCGGCAGATCAGCGTGAGCCGCACGCCGGGTAGGGGGTGCATGGCAAACTGGTGCAACACCACGACATGGCTGTGGCCACCGCCGAGCAGGACGATGTCGCGCAGGATGGGTTGGTCGGGTTGTTGCATCCGCAGTATTTACTCCAGAGGTATAAAATGAGTGCCTGACGACAAAGGCATAATGGTAAAAAATAAGTTTATCACCGGTCCTGGCATTCACGTTTGACAACGCGCTCCCTTGCAAAAAGAATTTGCGGGATAGCGCGCAAATAAACAAAAGCAGGCACGGTTTATATCCCCGCGCCTATTTTCTTAGCGCCTGTTATAACCGGAAAACGTCTCCGCGGAGACGTTTTCCGTCATGGGGTACGTCATAGAATGTGCCGTCGCCCAATCCCATGAGCAAGGTTAACCTGAACCTGAACCTGAACAAGTGCAGGGAAGATTGGCACCACCGAAAAAGTACGCATCCTCAAGAACAGCCGGTCACGCGCGATCAGAATTGAAGTCTGGGTCGGAATGCGCGATTGCACAATGAAAATGGCTTGCTTTGAGTGCAACTGTCCGAATTAAACGTATACTGTTGTTTTGCTAGAACATCAAAGGTCTATTATGTCAACGAAAAACCTCAGAACACCCGGTAAAAAGAAGCAGCCCGCTGCCGTGGAAACATCCGCCTCCCTGCAAGACAAAGTCGGCGTATTCCTTGCTGCGGGCGGCAAAATAGAGCAGATCAAATCGGGAGTCAGCGGTCAGGCGGGCATGGGGTCTCCCAAACCAAAGACGTCTGCGTCCAAAGCATCAAGCTGATTGGCGCCTGAGAAAGTGTTGCAGAAGCTCGGCATCCTGCTCTCTTAACTGCGTCCGCAATGCCATCTCCTCTGGACCGCGATTGCCTGACTGGCGCCACAGGCGGTTCAGGGCCAGTAGCCTCGTGGAATCGGCTGGGGAATCAGTCGCTCCACCGGCAGACGCAGCAGGCGTTCCACCCCCACTTCGTCGGTGTAGGGGAGTGGCATATGCTCCGCCGGGGGCGCGTCGTTTTTCAGCGCAGCGCGTGGCAGATCGCGCAGGGTGTCCAGTAATGTCGCCGCGGGTTGAATCTTTGACGTCGGAATAGGAAAAAATCCTCGCTCAGAGGATACGAAGAGGGTGATTGGATCCAGTTGTATCCCCACACATCATAAGACGACCAGTATGCGGTATACCTCTGCAGGTAGAAGCGGCAGTCAACAGCCGGGAAGATCCGGCACTGAGACGCCGTAGGCGCTGTCTTTGTCGTGGTGTACGGCGACCGGATATTTAATGCTCGCATTCTCCTGGTTTGGCTTGAGTCCATATAGACTACGCCGGACTATTTCAGCCCAGCATCTTTCATTATAGATGCGCCGCTTTGCCACAACCCAGCTTTATGGCAACATCAGGCACTGAGCGGATGGCTCAATGTACAGACGCCGCATCCACCGAGCCTTTGGCCCCCTATGCGAGACTATTTTCTCCGGAGATTGCTGCTGGTGCCGCCAACACTGATCGGCGTCACCATCATCGTGTTCGCCATCACCCGCCTTGTGCCGGGCGGGCCACTGGAGCGGGCGATCATGGAGACCCAGCAGATGAGCATGGCCGGCGGTGCATCGCAGATGGCGGGGCAGGGTATGGCCATCTCCGAGGCCCAGCTCGACCGGCTGCGCGAGTACTATGGCTTCGACAAGCCCGTGTTGCAAAGCTACGTGCACTGGCTGGGCAAGGTAGTACAGGGCGACCTCGGCGCGTCTTACCGCTACAACGAGCCTGTTTCGGACGTGATCAGGGAGCGTTTCCCCGTCTCTCTTTACTACGGGCTGGTCACGCTGGTGATTACCTACGCTGTCTGTATTCCACTGGGTATTCTCAAGGCTATACGACACCGTACTGTAGTGGATAACGTCAGCTCGATTTTCATTTTTATCGGCTATGCCATACCCGGGTACGCGCTGGGTTCACTGTTGATTCTGTTTTTCTCTGTGCGCCTTGAGTGGTTCCCCATGGGCGGTTTTGTCAGCTATGACTTCCGCGATCTAGGTCCGGGTCAGCAGGCGCTGGATCTGCTCAGGCACTCGGTACTCCCATTGATCTGTTACCTGGTGGGCAGTTTTGCGCTCGTCACGCTACTGCTGAAGAACCATCTGATGGACAATCTTGCCGCCGACTACATCCGTACAGCTATTGCCAAGGGAGTTTCTTTTCGCCGCTCTGTGACCCGGCACGCGGTAAGGAACTCCCTGATTCCCATCGCCACCACGTTCGGCCAGAACATCACGCTGCTGGTTTCCGGTTCTTTTCTTATAGAGACCATTTTCGATATTGATGGCTTCGGTCTGCTGGGCCTCACCGCCATTCTTGACCGCGACTATCCGGTGGTCATGGGGGTGGTGCTGCTCGCCAGCCTGCTGCTGCTGATCGGCAACATTCTGTCTGACATCCTCGTTGCACTGGTTGATCCCCGGATACGGTTTCAGTAGCCGGTGGCACTGACATGATGCCATCCCTGAATCCGCAGACGCGTAAAAAGCTGCAGCGCTTTCGCAATATAAAACGCGGATATTACAGTTTCCTTCTGCTGGCAGTGCTCGGCGTTCTGCTCGCAGTCGGCGAACTGTTGATCAACAGCCGTGCTCTGCTTGTGAGCTATGAGGGCGAGCTCTATTTTCCTACGTATAGCGATTTTCACCCCGGCACCGATTTCGGTCTCGACTATGCCTACGAGACCAACTATCGGGAACTCAAGCGGCATTTCCAGCAGCAGGACAGGGGTAACTGGGTATTGCTGCCGCTGGTCCCCTACAATCCTTTTGAGAACCATGCCCCCGGGGGGATATTCCGACCACTGCCACCGACGGCGGCGGACCAGCATTACCTCGGCACGGACACGACCAGCCGCGACATTCTGGCGAGGCTGTTTTACGGTACGCGCATTGCGCTGGTATTTGCGCTGGTGTTCACCGCCTGTGTCTATGTGATTGGCATCGCCATTGGTTGTGCAATGGGGTACTTCGGCGGCGTGTTCGATCTGGTGTTTCAGCGGGTTATAGAAATCTGGTCGAACGTGCCGTTTCTTTACATGGTGATTATCATCTTTTCCGTGATTCCCTCCAGCGTGGCGGTGACCACCCGGATCGGTATCCTGCTGCTGGTCATGGTGCTCTTTTCCTGGACCGGCATGACCTACTACATGCGCACGGAAACTTATAAAGAGAAGTCCCGTGACTATGTCGCGTCGGCCAGAGTCATCGGTGCCTCCAACACCAGGATCATTTTTCGACACATCATGCCCAACGTGCTTTCAACGCTGGTGACCTTCATGCCCTTCACTATTGTCGCCGCGATTTCCGCCATTACCGCGCTGGATTTCCTCGGTTTCGGCCTGCCGGCGCCCACCCCGAGCCTCGGTGAGCTGCTGAAACAGGGCACCGCCAACCTGCGCACCGCGCCCTGGATTGTGATATCCGCTTTCGGCACACTGGTCGCTCTGCTTACGCTGGTTACTTTTATCGGCGAGGCCATCCGCGAATCATTCGATCCGAAAACCTTTTCTGTTTACCGTTAGCAATTCACGAGTTGAGGTCATTGCAATGATGAAGACACTGCCAACGCTGTTGTTTGCGAGCCTCGTTTTCCTGCTGGCAGGTTGTGGCGAGCAGGGCAGTGACACCGGGGGAGCCGATGTCAACGCGGGGGCGCCGGCGGACGTCAATGCCGAGGTGGACGCCTTCTACGCCGATAACCCCGACTTCTTCGGTTTCAGGACGCCGGCGGATCTGCCGCCCGATCTTGAGTGGACGAGTAACGATGACCTGCCGGAAATCGGCTCACCCGAGGCTGTGAAGGGCGGTACGCAATACCTGGCCCTGCAGGATTTCCCGCGCACGCTGCGCACGGTGGGCCCGGATTCCAACGGCAGCTTTCGCCCGTATATCCTGGACAATGTAGGCATGTCGCTGACACATCAGCACCCCGAAACGCTGGAGCTTTACCCGGCGTTGGCTGAGGCCTGGGCAGTAGATTGGGACAATAATACCGTTTACGCCAGACTCGATCCGGCGGCGACCTGGTCGGATGGTGAGCCGATCACCGCCGATGACTATCTCTTCATGTTCTGGTTCTACCGCTCGCCCTACATCATGGCGCCCTGGTACAACAACTTCTACAGCACGGCCTACACGAATATTTCTCGCTACGACGATCACACCATCTCCATCACCATGGCCGAGCGCAAGCCCGACATGGATGAACGGGGCCTGTTGCTGCGGCCGATACCGCAACACTTCTACCGCGAGATGGGTGACGACTTCACGGAGCGTTACCAGTGGTCCTTCGAGCCCACGGCAGGCGCCTACATCGTCCGCGACGAAGATGTCCGCAAGGGTCGCTCCATTGCCTTGACCCGTCTGGAGAACTGGTGGGCCCGGGACAAGAAACACTTCCGCTACCGTTTCAACCCCGACCGCCTGCAGTTCAGCGTTATCCGTGACACCTCAAAAGTGTTCGAGTCGTTCAAGCGGGGTGATATCGACCAGTTCGGGCTGAATCTTGCCGAGTACTGGTATGAAAAACTGCCGGATTCCGATCCCGATGTGCAGGCGGGCTATATCCACAAGACCACCTTCTACAACCAGCGCCCGCGCCCGCCCTTCGGGCTGTGGCTGAATACCGCCCAGCCACTGCTGGACAACCGGAATATCCGGCTGGGTATCTCCTATGCCACCAACTGGAATATGGTGATCGAGAAATTTTTCCGCGGCGACAACCAGCGGCTGAATACCGGCAATGATGGCTTCGGCGACTATTCCCATCCCACCCTTACGGCGCGGGAGTTCGACATCGCCAAAGCGCAGGCACACTTTGCAGATGCGGGTTTCACCCGCCGCGGCGCCGACGGCATACTGGTCAACGAGGCGGGGCAGAAGCTGTCTTTTACGCTGTCCACCGGCTACGAGAACCTGCGTGATGTCATGACGATCCTGCGCCAGGAGGCGGCCAAGGCCGGCCTTGATCTGCGCCTGGAAATTCTGGATTCCACCGTCGGCTGGAAGAAAGTCCAGGAAAAGCAGCACGACATCTTTTTTGTCGCCTTCGGTCGTTTCATGGAGCAGTACCCGCGCTTCTGGGACTTCTACCACTCGGATAATGCCTGGGATCAGGCCTTCCTCGAGGACGGTACGGTCAACCCGGACCGGCAGTTGAAGACCCAGACGAATAACCTCGAGGTCTTCGCCGTGCCGGAAATGGACCGGCTGATCGAGCAATATCGGGCATCGTCAGACGGGGACGAAATGATTGCGCTGTCACACCGTATGCTTGAACTTCACCACGATCACGCGTCCTTTGTGCCCGGCTTCTATCAGGGCTTTTTCCGGATCGGGCACTGGCGCTGGGTACGCTATCCTGAGGGTTTCTCCTACCGGCACTCGGACGGCCCCGGCGAGCTTTTTGTGCACTGGATCGATACTGGCATCAAGGAGGAGACCGAGGCGGCGATGCGAGAAGGCCGCACTTTCGAGCCGTCGATCACCGTATACGACCGCTGGGCCGAGTAAGCCGCCGATGGCGCTGCTGGAGGTCGACAAGCTCATCACCGAGTTCGCCACCGACGAGGGCCTGGTGCGCGCAGTCGACGGCGTCAGCTTCAGCGTCGAGGCCGGGACCACGCTGGGCATTGTCGGCGAGTCCGGCTGCGGCAAGAGCGTGACCGCCCTGTCCGTCATGCGCCTGCTGCCACAGCCCATGGGGCGCATCGCCGGCGGCGCGATCCGTTTCCAGAACCGCGACCTCGCAAAGTTGTCGATTCCCGACATGGAAAAAGTGCGTGGCCGGCAGATCGGCATGGTGTTCCAGGAACCCATGACAGCGCTCAACCCCGTGCATACGATTGGCCGTCAGCTCACCGAGGGCATGCTGCTGCATGGCATCTGCAAGCCGGATGGCGCCCTGCGCGCAGCGGCGGACCTGCTGGACCGGGTCGGTATTCCCTCGCCGGACGTGCGCCTGGGTGAGTATCCCCACCAGCTGTCGGGGGGCATGCGCCAGCGTGTGGTCATCGCCATGGCGCTGGCCTGTCGCCCGGCGCTGCTGATTGCGGACGAGCCGACCACGGCACTGGACGTCACTATACAGGCCCAGATCCTGGAGCTGATCAAGGACCTGCAGGCGGAAATGGGCATGGCAGTGGTCATGATCACCCACGACCTCGGTGTTATTGCGGAGACCTGCAGCGAGGTGGTGGTGATGTACGCGGGCAAGGTTGCCGAGAGCGGATCGGTATTCGATATCTTCGATCGCCCGGCTCACCCTTACAGTCGCGGTCTGCTGCACGCCATTCCGCGCCTCGATACCGTGCCCAAATCCCGTCTCGGCGTTATTGAGGGCATGGTGCCGGGCCTGCACGATCTGCCGCCGGGCTGTCGTTTTGAGAACCGCTGTCCGCATGCGATGGATGGGTGCCGCAGGGTGCCGCCGCTGCCACAGAAAGTCGCGGATGGCCACCGCGTGAGTTGCAGCCGGTGGCGTGAGCTGTGAGCGCTACGCTGCTCGAGGTCGATAACCTGGCCATGCACTTTCCGGTGCGGGAGGGCTTGTTGCTGCGCGCAAAGACCTTTAATCGGGCAGTCGACGGTGTGTCGTTCAGCATCGGCGCCGGTGAAACCCTTGGCCTCGTGGGTGAGTCCGGCTGTGGCAAATCCACGCTGGGGCGCTGTATCGCGCGCCTGTACAGGCCAACGGCCGGCAGTGTCCGCTTTAACGGACAGGACATCACGCATCTGCCGGACAGAACCCTGCGTCCGATCCGGCAGGACATCCAGATGATATTTCAGGACCCCATGGAGTCGTTGAACTCCCGGCACACCGTGGGCGATATCCTCGAAGAGCCATTTATCGTGCAGAAACTCGGGGGCAGGGTCTGGCGACAGAAGCGGGTGGCAGAGCTGCTGAATACAGTGGGCCTGCCGGCGCGCTCGGCCAGCCGCTACCCCTTTGAATTCTCCGGTGGCCAGCGCCAGCGGATCGGGATTGCCCGGGCCATCGCGCTGAACCCGAAGCTGGTGATCTGCGATGAACCGGTATCGGCGCTGGATGTGTCCATCCAGAGCCAGATCCTCAACCTGCTGGTGGACCTACAGCGGGAATTCAAGCTGTCCTATCTGTTCATTGCCCATGATCTGGCGGTAGTGAAGCATGTGTCTGATAGGGTGGCCATCATGTACCTCGGCAAGATAGTGGAGACCGCAGCCAGTGAGACCATCTACCACGGGGCACGTCATCCTTACACGCAGAGCCTTATCGCTGCCATTCCCGTGCCCGATCCGCATCGCAGCGTGCAGCGTCAGGTGTTGCGGGGCGATGTACCCTCGCCTATAAATCCGCCATCCGGTTGCAGCTTTCACCCGCGCTGTCCGATCGCAGAAGATCGCTGCGCACAGAGTGCGCCAGCCTTGCTCGATACCGGCCGTGATCAGCTGGCGGCCTGCCACCTGATTCCAGGGCGAACCTGAACAGCGTATCGCGGCACTGCCCCCGGCTGGAATCATGGTGCGCTCCTTGACGGGCGCAACGCGTGACCCTGTGGACGCGGGGTGTTTCCGATATAATGCGCCTGGAATTCTGCAGAGAGAGGAGCCGCAATGAGCGAGGCACCCTTGATCCCGGTTGTGAACGTCACAAGCGGTGAGAAATTTGTCAATCCGCGGGGTATGCGCGTGATCAAGGACGGCATCAAGGCCTCTGCCTCCCAGTCGCAGCGGCTCGCAAAGCCGAAGTGGCTGCGCACCCGCGTCCACGGCGGCCCTGTTTACGAGAAGGTCAAAGGCATCGTTCACGAGCATGGGCTGGCGACGGTCTGCGAGGAAGCGAAGTGCCCCAACATGAGCGAGTGCTGGAGTGCGGGCACCGCGACAATCATGCTGATGGGGGATGTCTGCACCCGGGCCTGTCGTTTCTGTGCCGTGAACACAGGCAATCCCCGTGGCTGGCTGGATGAACAGGAGCCGCTTAAAACCGCGCAATCGGTACAGCTGATGGGTCTGAAGTACGTGGTGCTGACGTCGGTCAATCGCGACGACCTGCCGGACGGCGGTGCCGCCCACTATGCCGCCTGTGTGCGGGAAGTGAAGTCGCTCAATCCGGAAACAGCAGTTGAGGCCCTGACGCCGGATTTTCTCGGCATCCTGCGTGATGTGGAGACCGTCGTTGATTCCGGTATCGAGGTGTTCGCACAGAACGTGGAAACCGTGCGTCGCCTGACGCACCCGGTGCGCGACCCGCGCGCCAGCTATGAGCAGACGCTTCAGGTGCTGGCGCATGCCAAGGCCTACCGCCCGGACGTTCTCACCAAGACGAGTCTGATGCTTGGTCTTGGTGAAACCGAGGACGAGATCTGCGAAGCCCTGGATGATCTGCGCGAAGCCAATGTCGACATTGTCACCTTTGGACAGTACCTGCAGCCGACGGCGCACCATTACCCCATCGATCGTTACGTGACGCCTGAGGAATTTGCGACCTATCGGAATTGGGGGCTTGAACGCGGCTTTCTTGAGGTGGTGTCAGGTGTGATGGTCCGCTCCAGCTATCGCGCGGAGCAGGTTCTGAAAAAGAACAACGTCGGGCTCGGGCTGTCCTGATTCTCTGTCGGTGGCGGCGGCCCGCGTTACGACCGCGCCTGTCCCGGCCATCCCGTCGGGGCGACAAAGAAGCGCCGCAGCTCTTGTCGGTCCGCATCCAGTGATGCCACAAGCAGTGGACTCCTTGCCGCGGCGAATCTCTCCTCGAGTGCCTTCAACAAATCAGGCCCTTCGCCCGGCAGTAGCGTCTTTTGCGCGTTTTCTCGACAGGGCGCAGCGGAAGCCAGCGGAGAAAGCCAGTGCTGGCGCGGCAGTATGGCCAGGAAGCGAGTGTCTTTGTCGATGTCCAGCGTGTTGAGCGCATGGATGTGGACCCAGGCACACAGGGTATGGACTGGATTGAAGCCACGCGGTGGCAGGCATTGCCGGTCCGGGCGGCTAAACAGGCGCCCTTTGACGACCACCTCCCGACGTTCGGGCATCAGACCCCGGGCGTCCAGCAGGTGCTGCGCAGCGGGATGGTCGGCGAGCCGGGTCTGGTGCTTAGCCAGATGGTCCAGTTTTCTGTCCAGCCGGTCCCGACGTCCGGGACCTAGCCAGTCTGCGCGTCCGTCACCGCTTCCACCAGTGCCTGCGCCCGTATGAAGATAGAACTTGACCGCGAGCTCGAGGTGCACAATCTGGCCACTGTCGTGGCAGCGGTAGAGGCAGTCGAATTCGCCGACTGTCTGTCCCCCGTCGCGAACAGGCAGGTTGTGCGCCAGCAGTGCCGCACCCGGGTCGCTATCCAGGAAGAAATGCCAGAGCGATTCGAAGTAGAGTCCGAGGCGTCCTTCCCGGTGTGTGCCGACGTGATCGAGCAGAGCCTGTGGCGAGCTGTCGAGCTTCAGGAGCCAGGCTTCGCGCGCCGGTGTGAGTTGCGATAAAGCACAGCGCTGCAGCCTATCTGGCGGTGAGCTGATGGACTCGGCGAGAATGAGGTCGTCGGAAAAAACGGCCCACGCGAGGTCGCGAACCACAGGATGTGCAAGCTGATCAAGGACTTTCAACATCGCCTCCGCCGGATCTCAGCCTCATAGGATAGCACGGGCAGGCAGGCGAGCCGGGCCGCCATGGGTTCGAGACGTCATGGCAGGTATACTCGGCGTCGGTAATGGGAGCGCAGTGCATGACAGAAAAGTTTCAGCGTGTCGGCCTGGTAGGGCGCAGCCGCCAGGACGGTCTGCAAGCCGTAGTGGATGAACTGATTGCATTGCTCCGCGAGCGCGGCATTGCGGTCATGCTGGAGGATCGCCTGGGCGCCGTTGCGACAGAAGACTGTCCGCTGCTCTCCCGGGACGAGATCGGCGAAAGTGCGGACCTGGTCATCGTCATTGGCGGCGATGGCAGTCTTCTCAGTGCGGCGCGTACGCTGGCGCGATACAATACGCCAGTGCTGGGGATCAACCGCGGACGTCTGGGTTTTCTCACGGATATCAGCCCTGACGAGCTGGCAATGCAGGTTCCTCCCGTGCTCGACGGTGACTACACCGAGGAAAACCGTTTTCTACTCGACGTCTCGGTTGAACGTGATGGCAAGAGCATTGCACACGCCGACGCCCTCAACGACGTGGTGGTCAACTCAGGTACGTCGGCACAGATGATCGAGTTCGAGCTGTCGATCGACGGGGAGTTTGTCTATCGACAGCGCGCAGATGGGCTGATTGTCTCCACCCCGACGGGCTCTACCGCCTATGCGCTTTCCGGCGGTGGCCCTATCATGCACCCGTCGCTGGACGCGATTGTGCTGGTCCCCATGTTCCCGCACGCGCTGAGCAGCCGCCCGATTGTGGTGCAGGGCAGTAGTGAGATCCGCCTCGATGTACTCACCCGTAACCGTATCCATCCC
>JBHEOO010000051.1:10400-20748 GCA_046260765.1 Chromatocurvus sp. | reverse complement strand
GGCGGAATTTCTCGCCGCCCATCCCGGCATTGGTATGTTCGAGGTAGTCTTGCCGGATATTGCCGGTAGTCTGCGCGCAAGCGGATAAGCCTGAGGCTCACCGGCCTACGAAGCTCTACCACCCTTTCCCGCTCCAATTCATCACGGTCGCTGCCTATAGGCAACCAGCGTATCGCCACCCGCATAATCGCGGGTACTCATCAGCGAATCGAGAAAGAGATAAAACAGCTCGGCCTGGGATCCGACCTCGAGCTTGGCGTAGGCGTGCTTGCGGTGCAGCTTCACGGTTTCCGCGGAGATGCTCAGGCGACCGGCAATGGTTCGCGTGCTATGGCCATGCAGCACCAGGTTGATGACCTGGGACTCGCGTTCGGTGAGCCGGCTGGAGCCGAATTTCGACAGCGCGAGCTGCAGTTGTTCACGCAGGTCTCCGTCGACGGCGCGCCTGGCGCTGCCGGCCCAATGCTGCTGACAGAGCTGCGCGATCATGGGTGTGATCGCCTGCAGCAGGTCCACCTGCCGCTTGCTGAAGCGCTGGCGTGGCTGAACGCGTCCGAGAGCGATGTTTACGAAGCCGGCGTCTGCCAGTGAGATGAGGTAGCCGCATTCATCGTGGTACCCGCAGTTGCGATACCAGTTGCGGTAGTATTCGCTGTCGCGAAACCCGGTCGGCGTCAGATCCGCGAGGCGGAACAGGCCGTGAGCGCCGTCCCGGCCCGCGGTGTAGTAGGGGTCGAGCAGGAACATGCCTTGCACAAATCTGTCCAGCGTGCTGGCTCCCGTTTCATTGGGTACCTCGCAGTATTCCACCATTGGCAGTCCGGCGGCCGGGTACAGAATGATGCTGGCATCCTCAACGGGCAACAGGGTTCTCAGCAGATTTATCAAATCATCGGCAAAGCTATCTTTGCCGATCCGCGGCAGGAGCGCAGCAAGTGCCGTGCTGTAAAGTTTCAGCGTCTCTGTGCCCGCCATAACCACCCGTCACCTCAGAAAAGCGGATAATAGCGTGATCCGCGCTGAGCCTGAAATGCAAAACTCCGGCAGGCGCCGTGTATCGTCTGCTGGCAGCCGGCTGCCGTATACTGCTGGTCAGAATCTGGATGTGAGGGGTGTATGCGGTTGCGGGGCGGGAATAAACATTTTCAGCGGGCAGCGCTCGTCGGCTGCTTTTGGTGGCGACAGCTGTGATTAAAAGGATACTGGTCTGGCTCGTCGTCCCAGTGTTTCTGGTCATCTTCGCGCTGTGGCTGTTGCTGGTATTCGGGCTGCAGCCTGAGCCGTTCCCCGCGGGCAGTGAGAGTATCGCCCGGCTTTCTCCCGGTCCTTTTCCAGTCACGCGGACGGCCATCGATCTCGTCGACCCCCGCCGCCCGACACCGTCCAACCGCGATTATCCGGGTTCCGATACCCGACGGCTCAAGGGCACATCGTGGTACCCGGACGAAGGTGGCCCTTATCCCCTTATCGTTCATGTTCACGGTTTTACCTCGAACCACCGCAACGGGGCCTATCTGGCGCGCCACCTTGCCAGCCATGGCTATGTTGTCGTTGCCGTTGATCACCCGTTGACGTACATGTTCGCATCGGGCGACCCCAACGCGCGTGACGTGATCAACCAGCCGGGGGATGTAAGCTTTCTCATCGACATCATGAGCACGCGGCCCGAGGAAATTGATCCGGCGCTCGTGGGGAGAGTGGACGGTGACCGTATCGGCGTCATGGGTATTTCGCTTGGCGGTCTGACGGTCACCCTGGCAGGATATCACTCACAGCTGCGGGATGAGCGTATTGATGCCGCAGTGTCGATCGCCGGCCCCACGGCATTTCTGACTCCCGAGTTTTTCCAGCCGCTATCCCTGCCGTTTCTGATGCTTGCCGGTGATGCCGACGCGCTCGTCCCCTGGGAGGCAAACGCAGCGCCCGTCCCGACCCGCATTCCCGGCGCGCAGCTGTTGACGCTCGCCGCAGGCTCACATACGGGGTTTGCAGGTGGTACTGCGCTGCTACGCTGGATGCGCAACACCGACGCCGTGGGTTGCTGGTCTGTTAAGCGCAACCTTGATCTCGAGGATGATGCCAGCTGGTCGTCACTGCTCGGCACGGCCGATTCTGGCGTTGATGACGGCGTGGAGCTCGCCATCTGCACTGAGAATACGCTGCCGCCCACGATGAATGTGCTGCGTCAACAGATGATCACTCAGGTGGCAGTGCGCGCCTTTTTCGATAGCACTCTGCAGACTGATCCGGCCGTGCGCAACGCAGCGACGCGTTATCTTAGTGAGAGCCTGCCCCGTGAACTGGCTGACGTCAGCTACCGCCCTGAGCCTCCCCATCCTGAATGATATCCACCGGATGAACAGGAGACAGGCGACCGCTGGGATTGAGCTTGCGCACCGCGTCTGCCAGTTTCGCCAGTGCCGCCTGCCGGTTTTCCGGTGAAGGGTGTGTACTGAGGAATTCCGCGGGTCGGGGTCCACCCAGGGCACCCATTTTTTTCCACAGCGACACCGCCGCGTCGGGCGCGTAACCAGCGCGTGTGGCCAGTTCAATGCCGATCTCGTCGGCCTCGGATTCTGCGGTGCGGCTGTTGGGCAGTTCCAGCGCAAATTTTGCGGCGAGAACGGCCCCGCTGGTGGTGATCTCCGAGTTACTGGAGGTGGCGCCAACCACGGCAATGCCGAGGTTGGTGGCAATTGCCCGCGACATGCGCTCTGCCGTGTGGTTGGCTAGCGCATGAGCAATTTCGTGGCCCATGATGTGGGCAAATTCCGCGTCGGTCAGCTGGAGCTTCTCAAGCAGGCCGGTGTAAACCGCCATGCGCCCACCCGCCATGGCCCAGGCATTTACCGTATCGGGGTCGTCAATCAGCACTACACTCCACTCCCAGTCGCGGGTGCGCGGGTTCTTGGCAATCGCCTCGGTGACCAGCCGACCCGTAATGGTGGCTACGCGATCCGCGACCAGGGGGTCGTCCAGCAGCTTGTTGCTGGCGTCGAGTTCGCCGACGGTGGAAAGGTAAGCCTTGCGCGATTCCACGATGGCGGCTTCCGGCGAAATGAGCATGAGTTGGCCGCGTCCGGTTGGACTTGTCGCGCAGGCGCTTATCGTGGCGACAGCCAGCGCGGCTGCTGCGACAGTTTTCAAGTTCATGATGCGTTTATCCGGTGACGAAAAAATCTGGCGCAGCATAGCAGAAGCCCCTGGCAAGGGTAGCTTCAGCCGCGCTCAGGGGCGGGTCAGTGGCGCATGTTTTAAAAACTGCGCCGATTGTGGCGTCTCAGCGCGACGGCGTTGCCGGAATCAGGCCGGCGCTGGCTGCCATAATGTGGAACAGGACATTCTGCTCCAGGGTTCCCGATACCAGGTAGGCACCGGGGCCAGAGGCATACACAGCCACGTCCTCACCGCCGTGAGTCTCGGAGGACAAGGGCACCAGGGCTTCCTGGTGATAACCGCTCTGCGTGGTATCCACGTCTGAGAGGTCAGCCCGGCCGCTGAGCGGCGTTCCCGCGTAGCCGCGGTCGGCGTTGGTCTCATCGCCGAGATCGCGGAATCCCCGCCCATTGGCGTAGCTCACTGTGGTGTAGGGCATACCGTCTGCCGCGAGGGCGGGCTCTGTCTCACCGACGGCCACCATCTTGCCGAGAATGGGGTTGCCGCGGCGGGGATAGCCGGCAATAGTGAAAACATGGCTGTGGTCTGCGGTGACAATGATCAGCGTGTCTTCGCTGTCGGTCCGCTCTACGGCAGCCTGTACCGCTTCGGAGAAGGCAATCGTGTCGCGCAGTGCAGCGCTGGCGTTGCCGGCATGATGAGCGTGGTCTATGCGTCCACCCTCGACCATCAGGAAGTAGCCCTCACGATTGTCTTCAAGACGATCCAGTGCCGCGAGCGTCATGTCACTGAGTGAGGGCTCACTTTCCGGGCGATCCTGTTCGTAGCTCATATGTGAGTTTGTGAACAGCCCCAGCAGGCGTGCGCCTTGCGGGGCACTGCGCAGGCTCTCGCGGCTGTCGACAAAGATCCCATCCGGATTTCGCGCGAGCCAGTGCTCCACGAGGTTGTCACCGTCGCTGCGCCGACCCGCATCGACCGGGAGGAAATTTGCCCGGCCTCCGCCAAGAATGACGTCAATGCCGTCTATGCCGGGATTACCGAAGCGGGCTTGCATCGCCGCGGTGGAATTAACCAGCTGGCGCGCGATATCGGTGCAGCCCTCCTCACGTGCGGCTGGGGGCAGGTCGCTGTCGTTTTCCCAGTCGCGGTCGACCGTTCTGGCGTAGGTTGCGGCAGGCGTCGCGTGGGTAATGCGCGTGGTCGACACAATGCCGGTCGATTTGCCGGCACGCTCGGCGAGCTCCAGTGCCGTGACCAGTTCGGCGGCCTTGCCGCTGGCGCAGTCGCCGCGCTGCGCGGTTTCGTCAACGCCGAAAACCCCGATACGGGTCTTCACGCCAGTGACCATGGCACTCATGGTGCCGGCGGAGTCTGCCGTTTGCGAGTCCGTGTTGTAGGTCTTGGCCAGTCCGGTGAAGGGGAATTTCTCGAAGCTAAGGCTGTTTTCCTCGCCGGACATGCCCTTGCGCTGCCCGTCCAGAATGCGCGCTGCTGTGACCGTGGAGATACCCATGCCATCGCCCACAAACAGAATGACGTTTTTCGCCCGGGGCAGAGCGCCCCCCATCTGGCGCGCAGCGATATGTTCCTCTCCGATGCGGTACCAGTCGCTGTTGCGCTGGTGTGCAGGGAGCACGTCGGCATTGCCGGCGAGCTTGACCGGACTCGGTAGATTCGATGTACCCGCACAGGCAGCCAGTACGATACTGAGTGACGCAATCGCGGTGAGAGTCTGTTGCATGAAGCTGTGTCTCCTTGGCAGTGAGTAGTGCCGGGCTTAGCCCGGCTCGGATTCTGCCCCCGCGGATACCCGCAGCAGGCCGCGATAAACGCCGCGCGCGTTGGTTTCGCCGGTCAACACACGGTAGACGTCGCGCACAATGGGCATCTCGACGCCGTGCTCATCGGCAAGAGCCATGACGGCTGGTGCACTCTTGACGCCTTCGGCGACCATGAACATGTTATCGACAATCGTCTGCATGCTGTGTCCCTTGGCCAGCTCCATGCCGACATGCCGGTTGCGGCTCTGGGGGCTGGTGCAGGTGGCGATCATATCGCCCATGCCGGCCAGTCCAGCGAAGGTTTCAGCACGTCCGCCCATGGCAACGCCGAGGCGAGTGACTTCGGCGAGACCTCGCGTGATCAGCGCCGCACGGGTGTTATCACCCGCGCCCAGTCCGTCACCCATGCCCACGGCGATGGCGATAATGTTTTTCAGCACGCCGCCGAGTTCGCAGCCAATGATGTCGGTATTGGTATAGACGCGGAAAAGGCCGCTCTTGAACACATTCTGCAGTCCTCGCACGATCACCGGATCGTCCATGGCGATAACGCCCGCCGCCGCCTGGCCTGCCATGATTTCCCGGGCCAGGTTGGGGCCGGTCAGCACACCGGCAGGGTGGCCCGGCAAGACGTCGTTGATAATCTCTGTCATGCGCATGTGCGTGTCCAGCTCGAGGCCCTTGGTCAGGCTGATCACGGGTACCCAGGCACGGATACAGCGCCGCACCTCCATGAGCACCTCGCGGAAGTTCTGCGATGGTACACCCATGACTATGACATCCGCGTGACAGACCACATCCATGATGTCTATGGTCGCGCGCAGGCTGTCAGGCAGCTTTGCCCCGGGCAGATAGGTCTCGTTGCTGTGTTTCTCGTTGATTTCTGCCACTGTGTCAGGGTTTCTCGCCCAGAGCGTAACCGGCGTATTGCGCGCCACCAGTGAAGCGACGGTGGTCCCCCAGGAGCCGCCACCGAGTACGCCGATATTCAGTTCATTCATCCTGTTCCTCCTCGGGCAGGCGCCAACGCAAAGCGCTGATCGGTTCTGCCGGCTTTATTGTTGGGGCGCCCGCAGCTTGGGTTTTACTGCTGGCGGCTGATTGCGTGAGCCGCGGCGCGTTGCAGGGCGAACCGCGGTTTTTGCCTTAACCCGCGTCGTTGCTGGTGTCTTGCGCGCTGTGGCTTTCTTCCTCGGAGTAGCTCTCTTTTTTCCTGGCGTAGCCGTCGCCTTGCCGTTCGCCGACTTGCTGGCTGCAGGTTTCGTCTTTGCCTTTGCCTTTGCCTTTATCTTTGTTTTTGTCTTTGCCTTGCGCCCGCTTGAGGCTTTTTGATCTGCCCTGGCCTTGCCGACTGCCGGTTTTTTTGAGGTTGCGACTTCGTCCTGTTCAGGCCCGGTGGACTCGGCGGGCTCCTCTGGCTGGCCAAGGGTCCGCAGGAACATATTGCGCACGTCTCTTACCTGTCTGGACATATTCCGGATAGTCCAGTCGCTGGTATCCACCGGCGGCAGGACCTCGACCTCGACAGTGGCCGGGCGGAAGACGAAATCACCTTTGGGTGCGACATCGCCGGCATTGCGAATCACGATCGGAACAATCGGTACCCCCGCCTGCATCGCCAGATGAAAGGCGCCTTTCTTGAAGGGCGCCAGGCGCGGCGAAATGGTGCGCGTACCCTCGGGCGCCAGCGCGACCGACTTCCCCCCTTCGCGAATGGCATCCACCAGGGGCTTCATGGCTTCGATGGCGCTGGCGGCGTTCTGGCGGTCGATCATCACCACGCCACCCAGTTCGAGAACCCGGCCGATAACCGGCATTTTGCGAATTTCCTTTTTCCCGACACCTGCCAGATCCTGTCGCAGCAGTCGCGCTGCAATCACCACATCGGCCTTGCTCTGGTGGTTGAAGATAAACACGGCGGGGCGGTGTGACCAGAGGTGTTCCTCGCCCTTTACCCGCAAATCCAGGTTTATCAGGGCGCTGGCGGTGTCCGCAAACAGAGACAGTGAAAAATTCAGGGCGTTGCGGCGTGAGCCTGTGAGGACATAGATCGGAAGACCTGCCGCAAAACTGGGGACCAGGCTCACGGTAGCGGCTACCGAGCGCACGAACTGGGCCACGGTTGGCCTGCCTCTGCTGCCAAAGTCGGCGATGGGCCAGCTGTTTGCGATCGCCAGGCCGCGCAGTCTCCCGCTTGGATTGAGTGCGCAGGGCTTGCCCACCCTCTCCAGGAGCAGCCGGTCGTCGGTGCTGTCCGAGTAGAAGAAGGCATTGTCCAGATCTCCGCCGACCTGCGCGGCCAGCATCTCTGCGGCATTTACCTTACCCGGCCCGAAGCAGGTGGGGCGCACGACCGTGCCAGTGAATTTGCCTTTATCGACCTCCAGGTGCGTGCACATGACATGCGCAATGCCGAGATCCCGCGCCGCGGGTTCTACCTGATAGGGTGTTGCCGAGGACACAATGGCAACGGTGTGTCCTTTCGCCAGGTGCGCCTCGATCAGTCGCCGTGATTCCGGGTAGATAAGACGGGATATCTGCTTCTGAAACAGTTTTTCTCCCAACTCGTGGTAAGCCGTTTCCTCGATGCCGCGCATGAATTGCGTCGTTGCCGCCATCATTGCAGAGAAGCCCAGGCGCCCCATGCCAAACTGGCTCATGGCGGAGGCCAGCTCAACCAGGTCGCGCACGGTGATATCGCCACGCCGCAATTGTTCGCGGATGAACACTGTCGCCGAGTAACCGGCGATCACTGTGCCATCAAAGTCAAACAGCGCGCAGATGTCTGGTCCGGCGGGCGCCGAAGCAATCTGCTCAAGGAGTTCTGCAAGGTCTGCCATGGCCTGTGTGCCCCTTTGCTGGCCTTCTCAATGGTGTTGGGAAGTCTAGCACGCCGTTGTCCGCCGTCAGCCCGCGCTCTTTAGCTACAGGCGCTCTGCTCACCACACGCGCTCTGCTAACCACAGGCGCTCTGCTAGACTTGCCGAATTCGCAATGGCAGAGGTAACAGCGCATGTCCCGAGAATTTCCAACCTGGTTGCGCATGCAGGGCGCCGCTCTGGTCATGCTGGTGGCGCTGTCGCCAGTGTCCCCCAGGGCCCAGACGCTGATCGAAAACGTTCACGGCTACACTTTGAAAGAAGGTGAACGCGTGACATTCACGGCGATGGCATTTGACCGCGGGGTGGTGACTGCGCTCTACAGTGACCCGGAGGAAGCTGCGGCGGCCACGGTGACGCAGCGCATCGACGGCGGAGGTGCCACGCTGCTGCCGGGATTGATTGATGCCCACGGACATGTGACCCGCCACGGTCGACTGCTGGCCTCGGTTGATCTGGCCGGGGTCGCCAGTGAGCAGGCAGCGGCGGTACGGGTTGCAGATTTTCTGCACACGCAGCCGTCGGCCGCGCGAGTGACCGGCGGCGGCTGGAACCAGGTGCTATGGCCGGACAAGCAGTTTCCCCACCGCAGGACCCTCGACGCCGTCAGCGATAGCGTGCCGATTGCGCTCAGCCGTGTCGACCGACACGCGCTCTGGGTGAACACAGCGGCGCTTACACTTGCCGCTATCGACGGTGATACGCCAGATCCGGCCGGGGGACAGATACTGCGCGACTCCGATGGCCAGCCCACCGGAGTATTGATCGACAATGCCATGCAGCTGGTGCTGGGTGCGTTTCCGGCAGAGGCACCGGCGGTGATCGCGACTCACCAGTCACGGGCGCTGCACGATCTGGCGCGACTGGGGATGACCGGTGTCCACGATGCCGGCGTCACCACCGACGAATTGACCGCCTACCGCTCGCTGCTGGCGCGTTCGGCGCTACCGATACGGGTCTACGCCATGCTGCGTCCGGACGACGCTACGCTGTTGGCGCAGGGCCCGCACGTGGATCGCAGCGGTATGCTGGCGGCGCAGAGCGTGAAGATTTCCAGCGATGGCGCCCTCGGATCACGCGGGGCGGCGCTGGAAGAAGACTACACGGACCAGCCGGGACACCGTGGCCTGCTGCTGCTTGAGGAAAGTGTGCTGGCAGACACCATGCGCCGCGCCGCCGGGGCAGGATTTCAGGTGAACACGCATGCGATAGGGGATCGTGCCAATCGACTGGTGCTGGACGTGCTGGAGCAGATGCACGCAGAGGGTGGAGCCGCCGGTCTGCGGCACCGGGTGGAGCACGCACAGATACTGCGACCGCAGGATCTTCAGCGCTTCGCGGCGCTCAGGGTCATCGCGTCGATACAGCCGACACACGCCACCAGCGACATGAACATGGCGGCAGACCGGCTCGGCAATGAGCGTCTGGAAGGGGCGTACGCCTGGCAGTCACTTCTGGAGAGCGGTGCGCGTCTCGCCGGCGGCTCGGATTTTCCGGTAGAGCATCCCAACCCCTTTCACGGTCTTTACTCGGCGGTTACGCGCCAGGACCAGGCGGGCGAGCCCCCCGGCGGCTGGTTGCCGACGCAGAAAATGACCCGCGATGCGGCGCTTGCGCTGTTTACCGAGGGCGCGGCGTTTGCCGGCCATGCCGAGGATCGGGTCGGGCGGCTGTTGCCCGGTTACGCCGCGGACTTCATTCTGGTGCGGGACGATTACTTCCAGATACCGGAAGCCGATATCTGGAAGAACCGGGTGCTGTCGACCTGGGTGGCCGGTGAAAAGATCTATGACGCCGGTGACTGATCGGCAGTTGCGATGCATTCCACTTCCACGCGTGCGTCCAGGGCCAGGCCGTTTGTCCCCAGGGCGCTACGCGCCGGATAAGGTGGCGTGAGGTAAGAGCGATAGATGTCGTTGAAAGCGCCCCATTCAGACATGTCGGCGAGCATCACGGTGCATTTCACGAGGTTGTCAAAACCCAGGTTGTATTGCGCGAGGATCGTGCCGATATTTTCCATGGTCTGGCGCGCCTCGGCCTCCATACCGCCGGGAACCAATGCCAGCTTGCCGGGGATAACGCCTACCTGACCTGAAAGGTAGTAGGTATTCCTGACGCGAACGACCTCTGAGAAAGGAACACCTTCGGGCATGATGCCGCTGGCGTTGAGAAACTCGACATCCGCATGCAGCGGGCTGGCGGCAAAGGCGAGCAGGCAGGTCGCAGCCGCGACAGATCGTATAGATTTTTCATGCAGGGGTGTCAACATGTTGCTGTCTCCGTTTTACTAGGGTGTCGCTTCTGCAGCAGGGTTCGTTTCTGCGGCAAAATCCGCCTCTGCAGGAGAGTTCGCTTTCACAGCAAACTTTGCTTCCATAGATAGTAGACCTCAGTCACTCGCTGGCGCCACCCGCAGAATCGCGCCCTTGTCCTGATCGGTGAGCAGGTACAGCAGCCCGTCCGGCCCTTCGCGCACTTCTCTTATCCGCTGGCCCAGTTGTAACAGCAGCGAGTGGTGTTCGCGGGGCAGGCCTTGCTGTGACAACTCAACGCGTTGCAGCTGTGTAC
>JBHEOO010000051.1:0-10390 GCA_046260765.1 Chromatocurvus sp. | reverse complement strand
CAGCGGGCTGGCGGCAAGGGCGAGCAGGCAGGTCGCAGCCGCGACAGATCGGATAGATTTTTCATGTGGGGGTTTGAACATGTTGCCGTCTCCGTTTTTTTCAAGTGGCGCTTCTGCAGCAAAGTCTGCTTCTGCAGCAAAGTTCGCTTTCGCAGTGAAGTTCGCTTTCGCAGATAGTAGACCTCAGTCACTCGCTGGCGCCACCCGTAGAATCGCGCCCTCGTGATGGATAAGCCGTGATGGATCAGTCGTGAGCGGTCAGCAGGTACAGCAGCCCCGCCGCCGTTCAATCCATTGAGAAAATCCTAAGGTCTGCAATAATGTGCGCCCTCAGCAGCAGGCCTTGATCAGCATTCGCCAGCTGCAGGAGATAAACAGCGTACCCATGAACTCCGGCACGAGGTAGTTATGCCCGACGATTCGCTTTTGCATTCTTTCGCCGCGCGCAACCCGGTGCAGGGCGCCATGCAGCACTCGGCCAGCCGGCGTCGCTTCCTCCAGGCCATGGCCGCCGGGGCGGCAGTAGCGGCTACGCCAATGGGCGCACTCGCACAATCCCGTCGACCGCTATCGCTCCTCACCTGGGACGCCTACGCCGATTCCCGCCTGCTCAGGCTGTGGCGTGAGCGGGGCGGCGGTGACATCCGCTACGAAATCCATATCTCCGATCCGACGTCCGTGAACCGGCTGCGCGCCGGTGAAACATCGATATGGGATTTCATCAACGTCAACAATCCCTGGGCGCGCAACGAGCTGTGGCCTGCGGGGTTGATACGCTCTCTGCCACGGGAACGCTTCGAGCCGCTGTACGCGCAAATGACGGATAAGTTCCAGATGCCCTACAAGTGGGCAATGAGCGAGGACGGTGAGGACCTGCTGGGCGTTGTGCAGCGCTATGAGACCTTCGATTTCGTCGTGAATTCCGACGTGATTTCGCCGCAGCTGGCAAAAGATGAGGGTTGGGACCTGTTCAACAACCCGGATTTCGCCCGGCGCTACGGCATCCTCGCTTACGAGGACTGGAATGTGATGGATATCTGCATGGGTGCCGGCATTCATCCCTTCAAAGTAAAGACAGAAAACGAGGTCGCGAGGTTCACTGAGACCTGCCGGCGCTGGATTGACAGCGCAGCGTTCATAACGACCGATTTCGTGCAGCTGAACCTCGCGCTGATGAACCGTGAAATCGACCTTTATTTCACCGGTGGAACGTACACCACGGCCGCGGCGCGACTCGAGGGCATTGAAGAACTGCATGCCATTACCCCGAACAGCGGTCCGGCAGACGGCAAGGGCGGCATTAACTGGATCGAGATAAACTCGGCCGTGGCCAACCCCAACCCACATGACAAGGCCTTCGATTTCCTCGAGTTTATTACCACGCCAGATGCCGCTGAAATCATCGCGCGGGGTAACGGCAATCTGCAGCCGGTCAGTCAGATGGCCCAACCGGAGCTCATGCGCCGCTTCTCACGCAATGAACTTGCCGCGATTCAGTGGGATGAGTTCGACGAGCGTATCGGCAATGCTGTGGAATTTGATGTGGTGCCCGACTACGACAGGCTGTACGACATCTACTCAGCCGCCATGCGTGCGCGAGGCTAAAGGATGCTGGTAAAAGCGGCGAATGGCGACCCGGCAACGCCGGCGCTGTCATTGCAGGAAATTACCCGGCACTTCGGCGCGCTGACGGCGGTCGATGCGGTGACTCTGGATATTGCCGAGGGCGAATTCTTCACCATTGTGGGTCCATCGGGCAGCGGCAAGTCGACGCTGGTACGTCTGCTCGCGGGGTTGGAGGTGCCGACCGCCGGTACACTTCTGCTGCGGGGAGAGGATATCACCCGGCTACCGGCGAACCAGCGACCCACCGCGATGGTTTTCCAGTCACTGGCGCTGTTTGATCACCGCAGCGTGGGCCAGAACATCGAGTTTGCGATGAAGATGAAAGGTATCGCGCCGGCAGCCCGGCGCGAGCGTGCGCTGGAACTGCTGACGCTGTTACGACTGCCCGAGGATTACTACGACCGCGCCGTTACCCAGTGCTCCGGTGGTGAGCGCCAGCGCGTGGCTATGGCCCGTGCGCTGGCGTCGGATCCCGAGATTCTGTTTTTTGATGAGCCGCTGTCCGCACTCGATTATCGCCTGCGAAAAACTCTCGAGGTGGAGCTCAAGGAGCTGCATCAACGCACCGGCAAGACCTTTATCTACATCACTCACAGCCTGGAAGAGGCCATGGTGATGTCAGATCGGATTGCCATTATGCAGGAAGGGCGCTTCGTGCAGGTTGGTACACCGCAGGACATCTACCAGCGTCCGCGCAATCGTTTCGTTGCCGGCTTCATGGGTGAAGTCAACATCCTGAGCATTGAGGGCCGGGGCGAGAGCGCACGCTTTGCCGGACTCGGCCTGCCGGCGCCTGAGGTGGCAGGTGCTTACGCTGTACTGCGCCCGGAAGCATTGCAGGCGGGGGAGGAAGGCAGCGTCCGCTTTGACGCCGATATCGTGCAGCGCCTGATACTCGGTTCGCGCACGCAGTATCACCTGCGGGTGGGTGATCTGGCGCTGATCGCCGAGATTGGAGCCGGCGTCGGTAACCTGATGGAGCCGGGCCAGCGTGCGCGCTTCAGCTTTGATCCCGACAATATTGCCTGGGTCGCAGAGTGAGAGCACGACCCGGACCCTGGCTGGCTGCGCCCACAGCGCTGTTCCTGCTGGCTTTTTTTGCCATGCCGCTGCTGATTGTCAGCTGGTACAGCCTGATGCCGCCGCGTACTTTTTCCATGCTTGGCGCACCGACACTTGCGAATTACGGCGCTGCCTTCTCGGATGGCTACGAAAAACCGCTCCTGTGGTCGATGCTGGGCGCCACCCTGACCACGCTGATCTGCGCTGTCATGGCCTGGCCCACTGCGAAAATTCTGCATGCGCACGCCGGGCGCGCCGCCAGCGTTATTACTGCACTTATTGCGCTGCCCATTTTTATTTCCGAGAGCGTGCGACTGTTCGGTCTTTCGATGTTTCTGATGCCAAGGGGTGGCATTCTCGCCGGCTCGCTCAACGCGTGGTTCGATATCCAGATCGGTTCTATCCTGAATACGCGCCTCGCCGCGCTGCTCGGCATGATCTACGTCTATTTTCCGTTCATGCTGTTTCCGCTGCTGCTAGGCGTTTCGCTGATACCGGAGGACCGGCTGGAAGCCGCGCGCGATCTCGGCGCCGGACGCTGGGCCCTGTTTCACGAAATCGAGCTGCCACTGGCGGCACCGGGCCTGATGATCGGATCGCTGCTGACCTTTGTTCTGTGCCTCGGTGCCAATGCCGAGGCGGCGATTCTCGGCGGCCGCGCGGTTACCGTGATCTCCGCGGCCATCGAACAGCGCTTCAGCTACGCCCAGGACTGGCCGATGGGTGCGGCGCTCACCGTGCTCGTTATCCTGGTGACCGCGGCGGTCGTCTGGCCCGTTCTGCGCCGCGTCGACCTGAACAGGATCATTCAGCGATGATCCGCGACCGCCACGTGCGCTACCTCAAGGCCCTCTGGGTCGGCACCATACTCCTGCTGCTCTACATTCCGATCATGTCGGTGGTGCTGGTGTCGCTCGCCAACACCCGCTACATGCGCTTTCCGCATCGTGTCTGGAGCGTTGACGCATACCGGGAGGCAGTCGACTCGTTTACGACCTGGAGCATCCATCTGGTGTCGCTGAAGATGGCACTGTGCGTGGTGGTCATGGCGGTGGTGCTCGGTACGCTGGGCGCGATGGCGTTTGCCCGCTACGACTGGCGTGGCCGCAGTCTGTTCCAGCGCCTGATCGTGCTGCCGATCTTCTTTCCCCAGCCTGTGCTTGGTCTGGCACTGCTGCTGTCATTCTCGGCCCTGGGCATCACGCCCGGCTGGAAAACCGCCGTTATCGCCCACGCCGTATGGATCGTACCCATTGTGACGCTGGTGATTTCGATCCGACTGTTTGGCTACGATGTGGCGCAGGAGGAGGCGGCGTTCGACCTCGGCGCCAGCCGCTGGCAGGTCGCACGGGAAGTCACGCTGCCCGCTCTCTGGCCCGGCATTTTTTCGGGCGCCCTGTTCGCGTTTCTGCTGTCCTGGTCGAACCTGCCCCTGTCGGTGTTTACCAGTGGGGCGGATACGCCGTTGCCGGTGTGGCTGTTCTCGCGCACGGCGACGAATTATTCACCCCTTGTGCCGGCGGTTGCGGTGATCGGCACGGTGATTTCGGCTTTGCTGGTAGTCGGCTTGCTGTTGCTGCGCCGTGTTTTTGGGTCAGGTCCGAATCGGAGTTTTTCATAAGGGGCGCTTTTTGGCGGTGCCCCGATGCGGAACGTTCTTGTATGCGTCATGATCATGGTCAGTTACTGCGGCTCCGTCCCTGTCTTCCTCCGGCTCCACGGGCCTGACAAAATCTGCACTGTCCTCATCGAATAGAAATTCATCAAACCAATCCAGCGCATGCTCGGTGATCGCCCTCAGGTGACGTGGCGTGCGAGGGCCGTGACCCATGTCGTTGTACACTATCATCCGCGAGCGGATGCCACGATCAATCAGCAGCTGACGCAGTTGATATCCGTTCGCGATGGGTACCCGGGCATCTTTCTCACCGTGCTGGATGAGCGTTGGTGTGCGCGCCTTCTCGATGTAAGTGACAGGTGACGTGAGTGCGTAGACGCCGTCATCGTCCAGCGGGGTCGCAGCGAGGTACTCCGTGGTGAATTGGGTGATGTCAGTGTTGTAGTAATAGGTACGCCAGTCGCTGATACCTGCTCCCATGATGGCGGCCGCGCATACGTCTGAGTAGGTTGCGAGCATTGCGGAGATGTGGCCACCCTGGCTCCAGCCGAGACAGCCTACACGGGCGGGGTCGACCAGCCCATCAGACACGAGGCGCTCGACGCCCGCAATGATATCGCGCGCCGGCCCAATGCCAAGCTGGCGCAAATTAGTTTTTTGAAACGCGGCGCCGTAACCGGCGCTCCCCCGATAGTTACTCTGTAGCACGAAGGCCCCATCGCCCCGGGCGGCCAGCACTGCGGGGGGGTAGATACGCCGCGACGCGTCGAGCAAGCCGGGCTTATCCGTCGCCGTTGGACCACCGTGGGTGCGGACAAAGAGCGGGTAGGTCTGCCCTTTTACGTAGTCTCGAGGCCAGGTCAGAACCCCCTCGATTTCCAGTCCATCAAAAGATTTCCACTGCACGATTGTCTGCTGTGGCTGCCAGATGTCTTCTAGCTGATCATTGTAGGAGGTGATAATCCTGCGGCCTTTCGCGTCTTCTACATATACTTCTGCGAGCCCACCAGAAGCAGCGCCGATAAACGCACTCACTGCCCCGGCTTTGCTTACGCTCGTACTGGCGTAATGCCCGGGCCCGTCCAGCGAGCTGACTTCTCCTGACTTCAGGTCGAGCTGGTAGCGACCGTAATGCGTTCGCACGCCGGCTTCGAAGAGCAGCGCAGAACCATCATATCTGACGAGTCGTGCATCATACTCGGGCATTTCATGTATCTGGAGGTCAGTGCCATCTGCGGCAACGCTGACGATGTCGGCGTAGTCGGGAAATCCAGCCGTAGCCGCAAACGCCAGACGAGCGCCGTCTTGCCGCCATACGAGCCTACTCTTGCGCCCGGGGGCATCCATCAGAATCTCTGGCTCGCCTCCAGATGCCGGCAGCCGGTAGACCTTTCCATTCAGGAGGTCGGCGAGCTGTGGCGTGGGCTGTGCAGCGAAGGCAATCTGGGTCCCGTCTGGCGAGAGCGTGAACTCCGTCACCGAGAAGTCCTCGCCCTCCGTGAGCGGCTCCGGATCGTCATCAAGCGCCATACTTTTTGTGAGGCCCTGACGCCAGATGTGGGTGTAATCCCCTTCTTCGCGAAAAACCGTGTAGTCGCCGTATTCCTCCTCTCGTGCTTTAGCCCACAAATCGGGCTCCGCCACACCGAGCACATAGAGCGAAGACCCGTCGGGTGCAAAGCGAAGACTACCTACATTTTTTATGCCATCAATCTCCAGCTTGATAGCTTCGCCACCGGCGCTGCGAATCAAGTAAGTACCGTCTCCGCGCGTAAAGGCGATCCACTCACCGTCCGGTGTCCACGCATAGTCGCCGACGGATTCGTCTCCCCGGGTCAGCTGCCAGGTCCGCCCATCCGCAATCCCGGCTATCCAGAGCTGCGTGTCTTGCCTGTCATCATCAAACTCATTGTGAAACACCTTCCAGGCGGCGTGCATTCCAGTGGGTGAAATCCGGGCATCGGTGACGACTGACAGCTCAAGGTAGTCGTTCAGCGCGCCGCTTCTGGTGTTTGTTTCGGCTATTGCAGCAGCTGCGCCGTGCAGTAGGAAAAATATCGTTATCAGTGCAAAGCGTTTCATTTTCTCTCCCGGTCAAGCACTGCATGTGTTTTGTGGATGGCAAGCGGATGTCACATGCCTTGTGTCATTCTGGACACAGTATTTATCCGACACCCCATTTACCCGACACCCCATTGTGGGTGGAGCCTGGTAAACGCAGCCAATCATTGCCATATACGTTAGCACGCAGTTTAATTAAGCGCAGGATATAAACCGTGCCGGTCTGCCGGATATTTTCTGTTACGCTCAATAGTTCAAGGTGGCCTGTGGCAATCCAAATTCTTATTACCAGCTATCTTGAACCGAAGTACGTAGAGCAAATTCGGCAGGTGGATCCCCGGCTCGAAGTAATTTACGACCCCTCTCTCATTGCAAAACCTCGCTATGTTGCCGATCACAAGGGCGAGTTCCTTACCCGGTCCGCCGAGCAGGAACAACGCTGGCAATCATATCTGGATAAGGCGGAGATTATCTTTGACTTTGACCAGACCCATCTCGATGACCTGCCTGAACTTGCAGTAAATGCCAAGTGGCTGCAGGCCACCAGTTCCGGCGTCGCACGTTTTATTGCCGAACGCGGTTATGACAAGCGAATGCCAGATACAGTCTTCACGAATGCCGCCGGCGTGCATGCCCAGCCACTGGCTGAATTCTGCTTCATGGTAATGACGCTGTTCAACAAGAACTTCCTCAGAGTTCTGGAGGATCAGAAAGCCAAACGCTGGGAGCGATATGCAGGCCTTGATTTGAGCAGCAGGACACTGGTCATCGTCGGCCTGGGCAAGGTTGGCCAGGAAATCGCACGTCTGGCACAGCAGTTCAGAATGCACGTCATTGGGGTAAAGAGATCGATAGATAACACGGACCCGGAGCGGTTGAACGTTGACGAGCTTTATGAGGCAAGGGATCTAGATAAGGTTCTGCCCATGGCTGAGTTCCTGGTCTTGATCGTCCCGCACACGGCGGAAACAGAAAAAATGATGGGTGAAGAACAATTTGCCTTGATGCCTGAGGGCTCGGTTTTGATCAACATCGGTCGAGGCGCCCTGGTGGATGAGCCGGCTCTCGTGGCGGCCCTGGAAAAGGGGCACCTCCTGGGTGCAGGTCTGGATGTTTTTGAGACGGAGCCCTTGCCCGAACACAGTCCGTTCTGGAAGATGCCCAACGTCATTGTCAGTCCCCATTCAGCGAGCACTACAGGCAACGAGAACAGGTTGATAACCGACCTTTTCTGTCAAAACCTGAAGCTTTATCTGGCGAGGAAGCCTTTGATCAACTTAGTGTAATGCCCCTCGGTAGATCGCGCGAACGGTATGAAAGAAATTTCCCCTTAGAAGCAACCAACTATAAGAGTAAACCACTGATCAATGTTTGAGCCCACCGCAGATAGCACCGCCATCACCCTGATCCTGGTCCTTACGGTTCTTTGTGCAATATGGCTGGAGAAAAACACACGCGCCTTCAAGAAAATCGGCGCCGCCGCGCTTAGCATTATCATTGCAATGCTGCTTTCCAATCTTGGGCTTATTCCAGGAGAGTCCGTGGTCTACGATTTTTTCCGCGGGCCGGGGGTGCTGGCGGGCATCACGCTCTTTCTCTTGACGGTAGACCTGGACTCTATCAAGCGCGCGGGCGGTCCCATGCTTAAGGCGTTTCTGCTTGGGGCATGCGGTGCGGCATTAGGGGGCACTTTGATGGGGCTGATTTTTGCCGACGCCATTGGCCCTGAAACCTGGAAGCTTTCAGGGCAGTTTGCCGCAACCTACATTGGCGGCGGGGTGAACTTTGCGGCTGTCGGACAAGAGCTGAATACCTCCGCCGAATATTTCACGGCAGGCATCGCCGCCGACGTCATAGTAACGGCTATCTGGTTGATTGCCTGTATTACGATACCCGAGTTTTTTGGTAAGCGAGGCGAGGAACCCCAGGCATCGCCGATTAATGATGTCGCGAAAGACGACGGGCTGCAAAAATTCCGTGTAGGTAACCTGCTTAATTCCAGTGGAAAGCCAATAACGCTTTGGGATCTGGCGCTACTGTTTTCAGTTGTCATGAGCTGTCTTTGGCTATCAAGCTTTATCAGTGCGTTAGTGCCAGTTATCCCCATGATCATCTGGCTGACTACAATCGTATTAATCCTTGCGCAATTCTCCATTATTAAAAAAATATCGGGCGGCCTGGTGCTCGGCAATTATATGTTGCTGCTGTTTCTGGCAACCAATGGTGCCATTTCGGTTGTCGCCAGAATTATCGAGATAGGCCCGGTCATTTTCTATTTTGCTCTGGGAACGGTGCTGATTCACGGCATCATTATTTTTGGTGTGGGCATTATGCTGAAGATAGATGCAACCGTGATTGCTATCGCCTCTCAGGCAAACGTTGGCGGTGCTTCGTCTGCGATGGCGATAGCGGGAGCCAGAGGCGTTCCGCAGTTAATCCTGCCGGGTATTGCCGTGGGTTTGTTGGGCACAGCGCTCGGCAACTATGTTGGCTTGTTGATTGCCAATGTTATGAAACTCGTAATCGGTTGATGAGTATGAGTTTTAATGTGGTTAGCAATACGTTTGAGCGGTGATTTTCTGGTAAGGATGAAAATTAATTGCTTTATCGATTCGACCTATCTTTCTACCCGCACGCTAGGCTGCGAAGCCGGCGACTTCCCCCAGCATACAGTGGCTGTCAGAGTTACAACGCTAACGGCGGCTTTTGATAGCTTGCGGCACGATTTCCCACTTCACGTTTCTGCGGAAGGGTTTCCAGAAACCACTTTAATTTTTTTGGAGGCACACCCAATGGAGGTCATTGACCCACTCTGCCTCCGACCCGAAGCAATAGCTGCCGTTGGATGTGTGCTTTATGCTGGTATTCCAGACACCGAATGAGACGCGACTCGCTTGGTCGTTTAGAGTGAGCGCGTATCGATGTGGTACCTTAACTTAAAAAACCTCAGCTGTTTGTGGCACACTCTGACTATTATTTAAACAGTAGGAATCCAAAATTCTGTGTATGTCTATTCCGCTGCCTATTGTGCAAAATTTCGTGCACGGACGTTTTCTTCCGAACAGTACCGGGGAGCGCTTTCCGGTAATTAACCCGGGCACCGGTGAAACCATCTACGTCGTTGAGATAGCCGACGCCACTGTGCAGCAGGCGGCGATTGACAGTGCCAAGGCAGGCTTTGCGGTGTGGTCGGCAATGACGGCCACAGAGCGCAGCCGCATCCTTCTTCGAGCCGTGGCACTGTTGCACGAGCGCAATAGCGTGCTGGCTGCGGTGGAGGTACGTGACACTGGAAAACCCCTGCAGGAGGCAGAGGCGGTAGACGTGGTTACCGGTGCCGATGTGATTGAGTACTTTGCAGGCCTGGCGCCGTCCCTTGAGGGCGTTCAGCAGGACCTGGGCGCTGATTTCTACTACACGCGCCGCGAGCCGCTTGGCATTTGCGCCGGTATCGGCGCCTGGAATTATCCACTGCAGATCGCCTGCTGGAAGTCGGGCCCGGCACTGGCTTGCGGCAACGCCATGATTTTCAAGCCGTCCGAGGAAGCCCCGCTGGGCGCGGTCAAGCTGGCAGAAATCTTCATCGAGGCCGGCGTCCCGGCCGGCGTATTCAACGTAGTGCAGGGCGGCGCAGCCGTCGGCCAATGGCTGACCGGTCACCCAGACATCGCCAAGGTGTCCTTCACCGGCGAGGTGGCGACCGGCCGCGCAGTGATGGGCGCAGCCGCCACCACGCTCAAGGATGTGACAATGGAACTTGGCGGCAAGTCACCCCTGATCATTTTTGACGATGCCGACCTGGAAAATGCCGTTTCCGCGGCGATGCTGGGCAATTTTTACACTCAGGGGGAGATCTGCACCAATGGCACCCGGGTATTCGTGCATGCATCGATCTACGCCGCCTTCATGGCGCGCCTACTCGAGCGCACACGCAACAACATCCGGGTGGGCGATCCGATGCACCCGGACACCAATTTCGGCGCCCTGATTTCCGCCGGGCACCGGGTACGAGTGTTGGATTAC
>JBHEOO010000050.1:242-20788 GCA_046260765.1 Chromatocurvus sp. | reverse complement strand
ATACAGATGCGCTACGCATCACCCTTTGACAATGACCCGCGCAGCCTCGCTGCGCTGCGCGCAGATCAGGAATCGCTCATGCTGCGGAGGACCCGAACCGCGCTTGAAGGTCATCTGCTCGAGGAAAACCTGACCTATAAAATGCAGTATGACTGGTCGTCCAACGTTCTGAGAGATTTCTCCATCAACCTGGGATGGTCTCCCTCGGCGCAGCTGTGGCTGGGTCGCGGCAAGGTCATGTACAACGATGAGCGATGGACATCCTCCAGCCGCCAACAGTTTGTCAACCGATCCATTGTGAACGATCTGTTCACGGTTGACCGCCAGCAGGGTGCACAGTTACACGGCCGCCTGTTCGCGGGTACGCCAACAGACTTCAACTACATGGTCGGTCTGTTCACGGGACGCGGTATCTCAGAGCGCAGCAATGACGATGACAGGCTGATGTATGCGACGCGACTGCAGTGGAACGCTCTCGGTGAACCCATGTCGCGGGCGCAGTCCGATCTTGCCTTTACGCCGCGACCCAACCTCAACGTAGCCATCGCCGGCATGCGCAACCGCAGCAACTGCACTACATTCGCCACCGAGCTGAACGCCTGTCGCGCATTGCCACGCTTCACATCGCCCGAGAATGCGCAGGCCGGCCAATTTGAGCTCGAACAGGCCATGGCTGAGCTGCGTTTTCGCTGGAACGGCTTTTCCCTGCAGGGAGAGGTCCACCGCAAGGAAGTGATCGACCGCACCCTTGCGCTGTCTGATCCGCGCCGTGAGACCACCTTACTCGGCGGCTATATCCAGGCCGGCCTGCTTCCCCACGGACTGTTTGCTGATTTGCCCCCACAACTCGAGTTTGCCATGCGCTACGCCGCCATCGATCCGGATGACTTTCGGGGTAATGACACCATGGAAGAGCTGACCGGCGTTGCCAACTGGTATCTGGACGGACACGAAAACAAAGTCTCTCTGGAGTTTGGCCGCTTAAGGGTGGCAGACCCCATTCTGCAGGAGGAAGGCTCAGAGAACCGTATCCGGCTGCAGTGGGATATTCGTTTCTGAGGCCCGGGCGTCTCGCTGCCTGGCACCCGGCGTGCTGAGCGTCATTCGTCGCGCCAGCTCACTGCAGGGTATTCACCGGTTCGGGCTCTACACCCAGGGCTCGCAGGCGACTCTCAAGCACCGGGTTGCGCGTTTCGAGCCACTGGCTATACAGCGTCAGTATGTCCTCGTTTGAGAACACCGCATCGCAGGCGCAGGCGCGGCTTACCAGCTCGATCATTGTGGCGAAGGCCGCAGAAAGTTCCGCGAACACGTGGCGTCCGTGGCGGGCATTTTCCGCAAGATAATCGTAGGCGCCACCACCCATGCCAATAAAATAGTCCTGGCGGATGCCCCGTCGCTCATAGCGTGAGGGAAACAGCGCACCCAGAAACAGAGCCATGTCTCCGAGTTGCTGCAGAAGCAGGCAGCGTTCACGATCGTCCCGGGCCTCCGCTGCATCGCCGTAAAGAAGGGCGAGAGGCCGGAGACCATAGCGGCCCTCCTCCCAGGCAAAAAAATCCTCCGAGCGGCCGAAACGATCCAGCAGCTGGCTCAAGTACCAGCAGGTGTCTTCCTGTGGGGCCGGATCGACCTTCTGGGCGCAGTCCGCGAGGCGGCGCCGGAAATACGCAGCGAGCGACGGCTCAGACGCTGACAGTCTGGCTTCCTGATAGTGCATGCCACCTCCTTCCGGCCTGTGCTTCATCATCTAATATAAGGAAAAGCTGCCGGCGGTCAAATCGGCAGCGCCAAAAAATATAGTTGGCCGCGCCCCTTGAAAACTTTTACACCGGGTACATATCTCCATGCAGGCGGAATTCGTTTATGACTCAGCCAGATATCCAGGACCTTTTCAGCACCAGTTAGCACTACCAGGAGCAACACACGATGAACATTCGACCCCTTGCTGATCGGGTTGTCGTAGGTCAACTCGACGTAGAAACGACGAGCGCCGGCGGCATTACTCTGCCCGGCGCTGCCGCAGAGTCTGACATTCTCGCCGTCATTGAACGGCATAAGAGCATGGAGAAAACCGCATGAGCGCCAAAGAAATCCAGTTCGGGCACGATGCCCGTGAACGTCTGCTGAACGGCGTCAATACGCTTGCCAGCGCGGTGCGCGCCACCCTCGGTCCGAAAGGCCGCAATGTCGTTCTCGACAAGAGCTACGGCGCGCCAAAGATCACCAAGGACGGTGTTACCGTCGCCAAGGAGATCACGCTCAAGGACAAGTTCGAGAACATGGGCGCACAGATGCTCAAGGAAGTGGCGTCCAGAACCGCCGACGTCGCCGGTGACGGCACGACAACGGCCACTGTTCTCGCCCATGCCATGGTCCGCGAAGGGCACAAGGCCATCACCGCAGGCTTCAATCCGATGGATCTTAAGCGCGGTATCGATGCCACCGTGCGCGCCGCCGTGGAAGAGCTGAAGTCTCTCGCCAAACCCTGCACCGATAACAAGGCGATCGGCCAGGTGGCAACGGTGTCCGCCAACTGGAACGTGGATATCGGTGACATTCTCGCCGAGGCTATGGAAAAGGTCGGCCGCGACGGCGTCATCACCGTGGAGGAAGGGAAATCCCTGCACAGCGAGCTGGACGTGGTGGAGGGCATGCAGTTCGACCGCGGCTATCTGTCACCCTACTTCGTCACCAACAAGGAAAAGATGCAGGTGGAGCTGGAAAACCCCTATGTCCTCCTGTTCGACAAGAAGATCAGCAACGTCCGCGACCTTATCCCCCTGCTGGAGGAGGTCGCAAGAGCAGGTCGCCCACTGCTGATTGTCGCCGAGGACGTCGAGGGCGAGGCCCTGGCGACGCTCGTGGTGAACAGCCTGCGCGGGATTCTCAAGATCGCCGCCGTCAAGGCACCAGGCTTCGGCGATCGGCGCAAGGCCATGCTGCAGGATATCGCCGCCCTGACCGGTGGTACGGTCATCTCCGAGGAGGTCGGCCTGAGCCTGGAGACCGCGAGCCTTGCAGATCTTGGCAGCGCCAAGCGCATCGTTCTGACCAAGGACGACACCACCGTGGTAGAAGGTGGTGGCGAGAAGACCAACATTTCGGCGCGTATCGCGTCGATCCGTGCCGAAATCGAGAACACCTCCTCCGACTACGACCGCGAGAAACTGCAGGAGCGCCTCGCCAAGCTGGCAGGCGGTGTCGCAGTGATCAAGATCGGCGCGGCCACGGAAGTGGAGATGAAGGAGCGCAAGGACCTGGTGGACGACGCCCTGCACGCCACGCGTGCGGCGGTCGAGGAAGGCATTGTGCCCGGTGGCGGCGTCAGCCTGGTGCGGATTGCCGATGCCATTCGCGGCAAGGTCGCCACGGCTAACCACGACCAGGAAATCGGCGTGAACATCGCCCTGCGCGCCATGGAAGAGCCTTTCCGACAGATTATCGCCAACGCCGCCGTCGAGCCCAGCGTGGTCCTCGGCAAAGTGCGCGAACACACCGGCAGCTACGGCTACAATGCGCAGACTGAGGAGTATGGTGACATGGTCGAGATGGGCATTATCGACCCGGCCAAGGTGACCCGCTGTGCCCTGCAGAACGCAGGCAGCATAGCCGGCCTGATCATCACTACCGAGGTAATGATCGCCGACCGGCCGCAGGGAAAGTCTGCCATGCCTTCACCGGGAATGGACGACTACTAGGCGTCTCTGAAAGGACTAGACCCCGGGCAGCGATCTGCCCGGGGTTTTTTTGGCCGAATATCCGGGCCCGGCACGGTTTATTCGAATCGCTCTCAGTGCGGGCACGCGCCACCTCACAATGGGGAGGAGTCGCGGCGCCAGCTGCGCTATACTGTCATCATGGCTTCTAATTTTTCGCGCGTTTCCGGCTTCTTTCGTTTCTGGCTTGGCGTTTTTGGCAGCGCCGGAAAATACTGGCTCGACAGCCAGGCCTTTATCTATGCGGCTGCGCTGGCGTTCTTCACCGTGTTCTCCATCGCCCCCGTTATGATCGTTGCCGTCACCGTGGTCGGTTTGGTTCTCGGCGAAAAGGCGGCGCGGGGCGAGATCATGGAACAGCTACAGGAGATCATCGGTCCGGACGCGGCTGAGGTGGTGCAGACCGCGGTGGTCAACTCGCAGATTGATCAAAGCGGTCTGATTCCGAGCCTGATCGGGATTGCCGCGATCATTGTTGGCGCCACCACAGTGTTTGCGCAGATGCAGCAGTCCCTCAATGCGATCTGGGATGTTGCCGCTCGGCCATCGCGCAATAGTGCGCTCATGTACGTTCGCAGCCGCTTGCTGTCATTGACCATCGTCCTTGCGATAGGCTTTATTCTGCTGGTGTCGCTCCTGATGAGCGTTGCACTGCGAGCAGTGATGACCTTCGCGGAACAGTGGCTGCCGGTGCCGGGGCTTGTGCTGATCGGCCTTGAGCTGGCGCTGTCTTTCGCCGTAACGGCGCTGTTGTTCGCTGCCATGTTCCGCATTCTCCCCGACGTCATTCTCGGCTGGAAAGATGTCCTCATCGGCGGTGTTATCACCGCAGTCCTGTTTACCCTGGGACGATCACTGATCGCCATGTATCTGGCGAATACTGCCACCGCCTCTACCTATGGCGCCGCCGGATCGCTGGTGGTGCTATTATTATGGGTGAACTATTCATCCCTGATACTGTTGTTCGGTGCTTCGTTCACTCGCGCGCAGCTTGAGGCGCGCGGGGGCACAATCCGGCCGAAAAACACGGCCGTGCGTGTACACCGGCAACTACTGGAAGACAGCCCACCGCCGGAGGCAGCCTGACGTCACCGGCAAACGACACAACAAGCGAAGAGGTAATCAACATGAGTGACAGCAGCCGTAAAGACTTCATCGAGAAGCTCAAGGGCCAGCTCGATGACATTGATGCCCACATGGATCGGATCGAGAAGCGCGCTGATGAACTGGAGGGCGAAGCGCGCAAGGAATACGAGAAGCGTCTGAAAGATCTGCGCGAGGAGCGACGCACCGCACAGAAACGAATCGACGACGCGCGCTCCGCAGGCGAGGAACGCTGGCAGGAAATCAAGGATGATGCGGAACACGCCTGGAAGGCACTGGGCAACTCCATCAATTATTTCAAGTCGCACTTCAAGTAACGATTTGCCCCACCGCGGCGGTGACGCCGCCCACTTCGGGTATCGTCAGCTAGAAGCGCAGCTCCCACTGCACACGAAATCGCAGGCGGGCGTCTGTCTCCTGGAATGCCGGATCACCCACCGTCAGGTGGCTCAGCTCTGCTGACAATTTGTTGTTGTGCCCATCGAGAAGCCAGTTCACCACCGCGCTGATCTCGCGCTGATCGTCGGTCCCGCGCGGATCGTCGGGATCGACGTAAGCGTAGCGGGCGGCAACTTCAACGCCCGGGGGCAGGTCGAACACGAACTTGCGCAGCATGACACCCCCCTGAATAAACCCTCCGCGCAGCCTCGTTTTACGCCACGGGTCGTTCTCACTGAGCGAGCGATCAACCACCTCTTTCCAGTGCAGCTCACTGAGGATCGACAGCCCTCGCCAGTTGAACTTTCCCTCAAGCAGCAGTTGTCGGAGCTCAAACTGATCGCCGTCCGCCTGATCGGACGGTATGAAGCCGCGCAGGGAGGTACAGCCTTCAGGCGATGACTCGAATTTCGTGCAGCTGCCCTGTCCGGACATGGCGCCAAACGTTATTCGCGCTGAGGGCAGAGGCGTAAACATGTGATCGGACTGCTGCTGCGCCATGCGCGGGCCCAACGCGTTCCAGCGGACCATACCGGTCATCATCGGACGACCGCTCTCGTTGCGGCGCACCTGCAGGCCCTCACCACCAAAAGCACCCAGGGCGTAATCGATATCCATGGCGGTATCGCGGAACAGCCGCCCGTGCAGCTGCAGACCCACCTGCCGATCGAGGGTAAAAACATCGCTGACGATTGATCGGTTCACAAACTGCTGACGACCGGATGACACCGCGCGCTCGTCGTTATACATGACTTTGCCGCGGCCGGCCCATAGGTTCAGGCCGTGATTCCAGTGATAGATGACGGCCGCGTTGCGGGCAAACAGATCCAGCCAGTCGTACTGAATGTCGAAATTGAGGTCGGGCGAGCCCAGGTTACCGGACAGCATGGTCCTCACACGCCTAAAAACAAGCTCGCTGTCGTCACTGCGAAGGTCATCAAGCGTTCGGGGATCAGCGTCAAATGGCGTGGCAAACCGGGTTTGCAGCCGATTCTGCATGCGAAAGAAAAAGGCACCGTCCTGTTCACCCCAGTTCAAGCCATTGCCACCGTAGCGTGACCCCAGAATGGATTTTTCAGGATTGATTTCGAAGGCTGGCGCGTAGCTCGGCAGATAGTCGGCGCCTGACGACGGCAAGGCGATACTCCAGGCCAGCACACACAGCAACGCAGTGTGCACCGCCTTTACTACAGCCCTGCCGCACAGCCTTCCCGCAGATGGTAACCATTTCCGCCGTGCCTGACAGAAACCAGAAGAAACCCCTATCTTTGTCAGAGATAACAGAACCCATGTCCTCTTGTTTCTCCTGTGACGACAATCGGCGCGCCGGGGCTGCACGATGGGCATCACAGGGCGCTGCCAATCCGATCATCGTGACGGCGTTGCGCTGCATTGTTTTCAAGCAAAAACAGCTGGCACGAGCAATGAATCTCAGGCCAGCGCAACTCTACATGTTAGGGAAACACAGACCCGGAGTATGGGTAATAGTTCACACCGGGTTGTAAAATGTCACACGTCCAGCGGGCTGCCGCTGGCGGCGTTCGGCGTTAAATCCCGGGGAGGACACGTGGTGCATCGACCGTTTCTCTACGACGTCAGACGGACCGCACCGCCACATTGACGTCCTGCTTATAATCGATTCGCGTTGTGATAGCGGAAAAAGCCGGATGCCAATGCCCACGGACATAATCCTCTGGCAAGAGCGCAATGCCGTAGTCTGGCCAGCGCCCGGACCTGGCGTAGACAAACTCACCTCTCGCCAGTGATGCCACCACGGTATCGGGCGATCCGAGCAATCCGTTAATCCAGTCGCGGTAGGACGCCTGCTCCTGCCAGGCCCGGTAAGTCCGCAGGGAGAGTGTCGTGCCGACGAAAAGACCGCCCGGACTGAGAATCCGCGCAATCTCGGCCACGTAGAACTGATGTGCATCCTCGGACAGGTGGGAGAAGACCGAATTGGCGATAACGATCGCAAAACTGGCGTCAGCAAAGGGCAGCGGCTTACCACTTTCAATACGCAGAAAGTCGATGCCGGAGAGCTGTGTGGCACCGGCTTCCACGAGACGCGCATCGACATCCACCGCCGTTATGGCCTCGGGCGGCAGGGAGCGCAACATCAGGCGCGTGATGCGACCCCACCCCGCGCCGAAATCCAGCAGCCGACCACTGATCTCAGGCTGCGAAATCAGTGTTTCATCAAGAATCCGGTAAAAATCCGCGGCGCCGCGCATGGTGGCCGCATTTGCCTGGCTGTTGGTCACACGCTGAATATCTTCACCGGGAAAGACAGGCAGCCCCAGTGGATTCTCTTTGCTGGTGGCAAATTGCACAAACGCCTCGCACCACGCCTCCACCGTCATGCCCCGTGCCACGTGGTGTAGTGCCCCGAGATCAACCATTGGCAGCTCCGTCCCTCACTCGTTCACCTCCAATGGATTTGTGACCCGACCGATCTTATCGATTGCGGATTCATCCATCCTGAAGCATGGTTCTGAGGCCGCGACTGAGACTGGCAACGCGCTCATAGCCGGCGTCACGCAGTATCGAGACGGCCAGTGATGAGCGTCTGCCAGAGCGGCAGAGCGCAACGACGGGCTTGTCTGTCGGCACCTCTGCCAGCCGGTCGCGCAGCTCGGCCAGCGGAATATGTACATCCACCAGTGTCTGTGCCAGGGGGCAGTCGCGCACTTCTTCCGCCAGGCGCACATCCAGCACGGTGACGGTGTCAAGGTTCAGCTCGAGCCACTCCTCGTCGATTTCCGGCACCCCGGAATAGGTGAGGCGAATATCACCCCAGTCGGGGCGGTCGGGCAGAGCGCCCTGATCGGGTGCCCCGCTGCGCATATTCGCCGGCACTGCCTCGTCGATGAGCTTGGGATGTGGCAGCTTCATGGCGTTCATGTATTCCACGAAGTCGGTCTCATTGGCGCCGGCACCGACGCGGGCGTTAAAGCGCTTTTCTTCACCGATCGAGCTGACGTTACGCCCCTGGTAATCGTGTGCAGGATAAACGCTACAGCTGTCTGGCAGGCTGAACAGCTTGTCGGTAATGGATGCGTACAGCCGGCTGGCGCTGCCCTGCTGAAAGTCGCTGCGGCCGCAGCCGCGGATCAGCAGGGTGTCACCCGTAAACACCCGGCTTTCATCGGCGGTGACAAAACTCATGCAGCCATCTGTGTGGCCGGGCGTGGTCATACAGCGCAGCTCGACACCGGCAACGCCGCAGGTCTGCCCATCGTCCAGCGGCACGGTAACGTTCTTTGCGCCAATGGCCCTCGCCGAGGCAATATCGCAGCCGGTTTCCTTGCGCAGCAGCCAGGCAGCGGTGACATGGTCTGCGTGGGCGTGGGTATCGATGACCAGGCGCAATCGCAGGCCGAGCTCTGCTATCAACGCAAGATCACGCTGCACCTGAGCAAACACGGGATCAATCAGCAGGGCGTCTCCCGCCTCCTCGTCGGCCAGCAGGTAGGTATACGTGGAGGACGTGCTGTCAAACAGTTGTCGAAAAATCATGGGGGCCTCTTTGTTCCAGACTGGGATGATAGCCCGCAACGGCGGGTTACCGGTACGCAGGGCCCGTAAGCTAGAGCCTCTGCGGTAAGCCGTCAACACGGCTATGTTTGCAGGGCTATGTTACAGACCTGTGTTGCGGCGCTATATTCCAGCGCTATATTCCAACGCTATGTTGCGCCGCTATGCTGGCGGCTGAGTCCAGACTCCCGACCCGATGACGCCCAGCTGGCTCTGCCGCGCCACACGGCGCTGCACGGCCTGCACTACCACCTCCTCACTGGCATACAATAGCGTAAACTGGGTTTTTGCCCGGGTCACCGCCGTGTAAACGAGTTCCCGGGTCAGCACCGGCGACAGCGACTCGGGCATGACCAGTGCAGTATGCGCGAACTCCGACCCCTGCGACTTGTGCACCGTCATGGCGAACACGGTTTCGATGTGCTGCAGGCGGCTGGGCAGCACCCAGCGCACGCCGCCATCGCCTGTGGAAAACGCGACCCTGAGTGTCAGGCCCCGCTCCGGCACGCCGAACTCCACCGGAGAGTGCAGCGCAACGCCGACATCGCCGTTCATCAACCCAAGACCATAGTCGTTACCGGTGACCAGCACCGGGCGTCCCTCATACCAGTGACTGTCCACAGCCGGCTTCACAATGAGATCCGCCCGCACCAGTGCCTGCTCGATCTGCTCGTTCAACGCCGCGACACCGTAATGACCGCTGCGCAGAGGCGTCAGCAGCTGAAACCCGGCGTGCGCCTCCAGCACCGACTGCGCCCAGCGATCCCAGTCCTCGCGCCGGGCCTGCGCCGACGGGCGCTGCGATGACCCTGTTCCGCGAATAACGCCCAGATAATCGCTGTAGCCGGTGGAGGCGTCATGCTGCCTTCCATGCAGTGCCAGAGACGCCAGTCCGCGCAGACGATCTGCCTGTAGACCGTCATCACGTAACCCCCAGTCGCCCTCATCATGTGGGCCGCCAAGAGGCAGACACGAGGCATCGTCAAAGTGCTCATCCCGCAGCACCGCCATTGCCCTGGCGCTGTCACCCGCGTTCACGGCGCGTGCCAGCTCGCCAATGCCGCTGCGGTCATCAAAACGGAACGAGTGGCGCAGCATCGCCACCGCCTGGTCAAGGGGGCGTCCATCGCTGTCCTGATAGTCGGGCTCAAGCGGCCAGCCGCTGGCATCCCGCAGCCAGTTGGCGAGGCCAGGCAGATAGTGCGCTGCCTCGGCCCGGGCACAGAGACTGCCGAGAACGGCACCCGCCTCCACCGAGGCCAGCTGGTCTTTATCTCCCAGCAGCACCAGCCGCGCCTGCGGTGGCAGTGCCTCCAGCAGGGCCGACATCATTTCAATATCAATCATCGAGGCCTCGTCCACCACCACCATATCGAGCGGCAGGGGATGGAAACGGTGATACCTGAAGTGACGGGTATCCGGCCGCGCGCCCAGCAGGCGATGCAGGGTGGTAACAGCGGATGGGATGGATGCAAGCACCCGATCGCTCTGCGGCAGCGCCAGGCTCGTCAATTGACCGATCTGCCCACTGATCGCCTCGTTGAGTCGCGCAGCGGCCTTACCCGTGGGCGCGGCAAGCCGGATGCGCAGCGGCCTGTCGCCAGCTTCCAAGGAGAGAACCTGCAACAGGGCGAGCAGCCGGATGACCGTCGTTGTCTTGCCCGTACCCGGACCGCCGGTAATAATGGTGAAGGCGGAGCGCGCGCCAAGGGCACAGGCCAGTTTCTGCCAGCGCGCCAGTTCCGCCCGGGGATCCGAGGGCGGGAATAGCCTGTCAAGCACCTCACGCAGCAGTGCTGCAGGCATCTCTCCCGGACCGGCGAGGCGCGCCGTCAGCGCCCGTGTGACAAGCACCTCGTGGCGCCAGTAGCGACGCAGATAAAGTCGGTGATTATCCAGCACCAGTGGCTCGCTGCCCTCGCCCTCGCCGACCGCTGACCACGCCTGCAGCTTCGATTCCCACAGTGCCCCCACCCGAGAGAGCAGATCTTCTGGCAGAACAAGCGCCGTCGCGATCTGATCCGCGTCGTCAGGACTGACAGCGATAAGTTCCCGAGGCTGTCGCCGCGCCCGATCGAGATCCAGTAACAGATGCCCCTGTCCGGCCTGATGGCTCACCATGACCGCGGCCAACAGACAGGCAGCATCGGCTTCCGGCGCAAGCGTTGACAGTTGATGCGCCAGGGCCGCATCCAGATCGCGAATCCAGCCCTGCTCCGCCCAGGCAAACAGCAGCGCGAGCAGAGCACCGGGATCCTCCAGAATCCGTTCGGGGCAGGCCTCAACTGCTATCGAGAGCCTCATGACAGGGTCTGTTCGGCGTGCGAACCGGCACCCGCCAGGCAATCATCCAGCGCCTGGATAAACGCCAGCGGCGGTTTAATGGTGATGACCCCCCGCGAGGGTGCGTCTATGCCACGCAGGAACACCAGCATGGCGCCGCCGACGTCACGCTGGTAATCGTAAGCCGTGCCCAGCGTATGGCGCAGGTGGCGGTGCAGAGCCACCAGGTAAATGGCCAGCTGCAGGTCGTAGCGCTTCTCGAGCAGAGCGCCCCGCATGGCCTCGGCATGGTAGGCAGCATCGTCGGCACCCAGCCAGGTAGACTTCCAGTCAATCACGTAGTAGCGCCCCTCGTGTTCAGCCAGGAGATCGATAAAGCCTTTCATCAGGCCGTTGAGCCGCCGCGCTGCCAGCGGGGGCCGCGGTGCGCCGGGAAACAGACCCGACTGGAGCAGACTGTCCATGGCCGGCGTCGCGGCATTCGCCGTGGCGAACCAGAAATCGGGCTCGGCCCGGTAGCGCTGCAGCTGATCAAGCGTTGGGCCGTGCTCACCCTCCTGCGCCAGCGGCGTGGTCAGCCAGGCCTTGATGCCCCGCTGCAGGGCGGGACCGTGTGCCTCCCAGCCGCGCTTGCGGCAGCGCTCTGTCACTTGCCCGAGAAGCGCGGTGTTCTCAAGGGCACTGTCAAAACCGCTGTTGGCGAGATCTTCGAGTACGCCGTGCAGAAAGGTGCCGGGCTCCGGCCCCCGCGGAAACGCGTGTAGCGTGCCGGCCATCGGACGCTCGGGCGCCGCCCGCTGCGACAGACCTGCCTCAGGCTCGCGCTCCTCGTTACGCACCTCCGCCGCGAAGGTCTCCGGTGCATCGTCGGCGCTCAGGTAACGCAGTGCCGAGTAGCTGGCAATCCACCAGGGCTTGAACGCCGCGTGCGCGGGTAACCGGGCCGGCTGGTCGGCGGGCGCTCGCGCACTGTCCGCGTGCTGTGTGTCTATACTGCCACAAGCATCCAGGCGAATATGTGCGCAGCGCTCGGTCTGCACCTGCCAGCAGCGACGCAGGCCCTCAAGGTCGGTAATCTTCTCGCCACCAGCCAGCAGGTAGCCCAGCGCTGACTTGTGCAGCGTGGGGCTACGACTGGCGCCCACCGCCAACGGCGCGAGGCCGATAAAGGTTGCGTGTCGGGCACGGGTCAGCGCCACGTACAGCAGGCGAACCTCCTCGGACAGACGCTCATCGTCGGCGCGCTGAAAACCCTCGCGGGCGAGGTCCTTCTTCGAGGCCAGCTCCAGAACCGCTTGATGCGCCACATGATAGAGAGGGCTACCGTAGCGTGCCTCCACTTCCTTATAGGTACAGAGAAAAGGCAGCGCCACCACAGGATACTCCAGCCCCTTGGACTTGAAGATCGTCACCACCTGGATCAGGTCGGCATCGCTCTCCAGCCGCAGAACCTGCTCGTCGGTGCCCGGCTCGGCAATGTGTTCCCCGAGCAGGCGGATCAGGGCGTGATCACCATCCAGACTGTCGCTGGCCTGCTGGGCCCACTCGGCAAGATGTAGCAGGTTGGTAAGCACCCGCTCTCCCTGCTCCAGCCCCAGCAATACCTCCGGCACGTTGAAGTCGTGCAGCAGCTGGCGCAGGGCCGGCAGCACGCCGCGCTGCTGCCACAGCTGCCGGTAGCGGATAAAGCGCTCCTGTATGCCTTCCAGGGCCAGCTCATCCTCCTGCAGGCTATCCAGCCAGCTCAGCGAGCGCCCCAGCGTGGCCGTGGCAAGCGCGACTCGCAGGCGGGAAGGGTCCTCGGGGCTCGCCATCGCGGCCAGCCAGTCATGCAGGTCGCGGGCCTCCGGCGTCGCAAAAACACTGTCGCGGTCAGACAGATAGACACTGGCAAGACCGCGGGCACTAAGGGCCTCGCGGATAGCCTTCGCCTCCTTGCGATCGCGCACCAGCACAGCGATGTCCCCGGCCTTCAATGGCGTGATCGCGCCGGTATCACCCGCCCGGAAACCTGCCCTTTGGCCCTGCGCCTGATTGAGCCAGTCGGCGATACGGTTGGCGCAGTGGCGGGCGGCGGCGCTTAGATACGCCTGCCCGTTGAGCACGTCGCCATCGTCATCACCGGACAACAGCCAGGCGGTCAGGCCGGTGGCAGGCTCTGCATCCAGGAGCAGCTGCTCACTGCGGCCGCCGGCCGTCACGCGGTGAAACGGCAGGGGATTCTGGTCCGGTCTATCCGGGTCGGCAAAGCGGAAGGCCCCCCGCGGATACGCTTCTTCAGCCCACGCAAAGAGCTGGTTGACCGCCTTGACCATGCCTTCGCTGGAGCGAAAATTTCTCTCCAGCGTGTGGTGGCAGCCCGCTGTGGCCTCCCGCGCCGCCAGGTACGTGTGTATATCGCCGCCGCGGAAGCCATAGATGGCCTGCTTGGGGTCGCCGATCAGGATCAGGGCGGTGTCCTGCGTGGGGTAGCCGACGCGGTAGATACGCTGGAAAATGCGGTACTGCGCCGGATCGGTGTCCTGAAACTCGTCGATCATGGCAACCGGAAACTGCGTGCGGATGCGCTGGGCCAGTGCCTCCCCCGCGTCACCCTCAAGGGCCGTGGCCAGTCCGCGGATCATGCCGTCAAAGCCCATCTGCGCACGCGCTTCCAGCTGTGCCGCAAGACGTTGACCCACCCAGTCCCGGGCATCGGCAAGAACCGCGGGCACTAGCTCAAGCTGTGCCTGCTCCCCGACGGCCTGCTGCTCATGCCAGACCTGCAGTGCATCAAACAGCGCCAGCGGCGGCAGCGCGCTGCCTTTCCTGAGTTTAAGACGCTCCCGCGCCAGCTTCTGCACAAACGGTGACTCCGCCAGTAAGCGCTGCCCGGCACCCCAGTCAGCGAGCTCACGCAGCCATCCCGCAAAGGTATCGTCCTGCTTCACCCCTTTAAAAGTCGTACCATTCATGACGCTGCGCAGTTGATCCAGCGTGTCATGCACCTCATCGGCGCTGCATCGGTAGGCGCCGCGGGCGTCTGCCTCTGCGGCGTCCCGTGCACCCTGACTGCGTGCCGCTCGCGCCAGGATGTCGTTGAGATCGCCGCCGGTAACGGGCTCTCCGCCATACACCAGTGCCGCGTCCTCCCGCTGTAGCAACTTGCGCAGCCGCGCGTGCAGACCCTGTGGCGAGCGGAACAGGTCTACCATCACTGCCGCGCTCGACTCGCTGAGGGGATAGACCCGACTGCGCCAGTAGTCGGTGACCGCCTCGAGCGTTGCCTCCGTGAGATCCTTGACAATCTCCTGACGGAACAGCCTGCCGCTGTCAAAGGCGTGCTCCTTGAGCATGCGCTGGGCCCAGCTATGAATGGTCGAGATGGCGGCGTCATCCATCCACTCTGCCGCCAGCTGCAGACTGCGGGCACAGTGGGGCCAGGTCTCTACGGCAAAATCGGCGCGCAGCCCGGCCAGCAGGGGATCCGTTGCCGCGAGACCGTCAGAGTCATCCTCCGCCCGAAAGGCCTCCATTGCCTGCACCAGGCGCTCGCGGATTCGGTCGCGCAGCTCCAGACTGGCCGCTTCGGTAAACGTGACCACCAGAATGTCCGGCGGCACGAGCGGTCTGGTAAACCCGCGCACAACACCGGGCGCGTCGCCATCGGACTGGCCGTGGCCCAGCACGAGGCGCACATACAGCAGCGCGATCGTGAAGGTCTTGCCCGTGCCGGCGCTGGCTTCGATCAGCTGGCTGCCCTGCAGCGGCAGATCGAGCGCGACGGGGCGTTCGCGTGGCGCTGTCATTGCGAGGCCTCCTGCACAGCTCCCTCCACCCAGGCATAGACATCCGCGTACAGATCAAGACTGGCGTCGACAAACCCCGGCGCCCCGACCAGTGCCTCCAGGGTGGGATACTCCCTCACCAGCAGCGACCGGCGCGAGACCAGCTGCTGGTAAATCTTATCCCAGGTCGCTCTTAACCTGGCATCGGCCAGCAGGGTATCGGGCTGCCAGCGATGCGGTTCGAGGTCGGGCATCTGCGCCAGCGCGGCAAACACCAGGTCGGGATGCGTCGGCGTGGGCCGGTGCATTCCCTGCAGCCAGCCGTCCATCAAGCGCTCGAGTCGTTCCTGCGCCTGTGCGGTCTGCATACCGCGCAGCAGCAGAGTGCCGCCCGGTGAAACCAGGTACGTCGCGGCGCCCGGCGATAATAGCTGCAGGCAGAGGTGCGCCGGCCACTGCTTGAGAAGCTGCGTCCAGTGCCTGTCCTGGCCCCGGTTGACTGAGCTGGTCATCAGCACAATGCGTGCGGTAGCAGGCCGGTCGATGACACCCGGGGCAGCGTGCAGATCACCCAGGGTATCCTCCAGCACCAGCACGCGCCGGGCGTCTCCCCAGACGAGCGCGACCTCGTGCCTGACGAGGGGCGCCAGCGGCAGGTGCTCAGGGTAACTCTCGAGAATGTCGCGGTAGCTTTCCAGCGTTGACGGCAGCGGCTGCAGCAGGGTCTCGCGCACCGCCGGGCCCACCGGGAACGGCGGATAATCTCCCGCACGCTGGCGCTGCTCCACCCGCTGCGCCAGGCTTTGCTGTGCATCCAGCCCGATATCCTGCGCCAGCCGCTGCCCCAGCGGCTGCAGCAGGGCATCGGACTGCTGCCATTTGTCCAGGCCCTCAAAGGCAAAAGGCTCTTCGTCCAGCGTCAGCGCATCCTCGTTTCGAACGTAGGTGGAAAGCCGCTGCTGGAACAGCGCAGTGACCGGGTCGCGCAGGAAACCCGCCAGCTGCGCGAGCGTTACCTCCATCTCCGGCCACCAGGCGGACAGGGGCACTCGCTCCGGCTTTGCTCCCGCGCGGCCATCGCCCAGCCCCTGCCATTCGCTGGCATAGGTAAACAGTCCCGACTCCTCGCGGAAATAGGCCGCCCCGAAGGGCTGCAGCGGGTGTTGCGTGGTCAGCGCCGGCAGGAGCTCCGCGGCGTGATGCCCTGACCCTGACCTGAGTCGCCAGCCCTGTTTCAGATGATCGCGCAGCTGGCCGACCAGCACGCTGGGCGGCTGTTCGCTGTTGTCTTTCACGCTGCGGCCGCACCAGCTGATGCTGAGCCGCTCCCGGGCCGACAGCAGCGCCTCCAGGAACAGGTAGCGGTCGTCATCGCGCCGCGAGCGGTCACCGGCGCGGTAGTGCTCGCGCAGGGCCATCAGATCGAAATCCGGCGCGTCGGTACGACGGGGGTAGGCGCCATCGTTCATGCCCAGCAGGTAAATGTGACGAAAAGGAATCGCGCGCATGGGCATCAGCGTCGCGAAGGTAACCCGTCCCATCAGGAAGCTTTTTGACAGCTGCGGCTCGTCAATTCTATCCAGCCAGCTCTCGCGCACCACGGCGAGCGACAGAGGCTCCAGGAGTCCCGCCTCCTCGATTTCCGTCTGCCAGGCATCAAGAGCGCTTTGAATCTGCTCGAACAGGCCCTGCTCCGCGGTGGAGACGGGCCTCAAGGTCATCGCCAGCAGCTCCCTCAGGGTATCGCCCCAGTCCGCCGCGCTCTGCAGCTGCTGCAGACGCTGACGCAATTCGTCGAGAGTAAGAATCAGCCGATACAGCGGCCCGACGAGCGCGGCATCGAGACCGGCGACCTCGTCGTACGGCACAACGTCCGCCCAGTCGCCAGCGTCCTCGGCAGCGGCGCCGACAGCGTAACCCATAAGCATGCGCGCCAGGCCAAAGCGCCAGCTGTGCAGGTCATCGTGTCGCGGCAGATCCATTTCACTGCGCTGGTCGGCATCCAGACCCCAGCGCACATTGGCACCGCGTATCCAGCGCTGCAGGGTGGGCAGATCGCTTTCGGCGAGACCAAAGCGCTGCCGCAGGGGTGGAATATCCAGCAGGTCGAGTATTTCGCTGGCGCGAAAGCGCAGCTTCGGCAGTGACAGCAGGGTTTCAAGCGCAACCAGCATGGGCTGGCGATGGCGCTGCTGCTGATCTGCGACGTGATAGGGCACAAAGCGCGCGTCGTCGCGGCTGAACTGCCCGAATACCGCATCGATATAAGGGGCGTAATCGTTGACGTCCGGCACCATGACCATGATGTCCCGGGGCTGCAGCGTCGTCGCTGTCGCAAAAGCCGCCAACAGCTGATCGTGCAGCACCTCCAGTTCGCGCTGGGGGCTGTGACAGCTGTGAAAGCGGATTGAGAGATCCTGCGCAGGATCGATAGCCGGCCAGGTTTCGCAGGTTTCCGCCAGTGGACGCAGCTGCAGAATATCGTCCTGCAGCTGGCCGAGCAGGCAGTCTGTGGGCGGCGATTGAAACCAGTCGACGGGTTGCTGCAGCGCGGCCAGCGCCTGCGCGTCGGTGCTGTCGTATTCGGCGAGCAGCTGCAGATAGTCACGCCCCTGCTTGCCCCAGGCAGCCAATAGAGGATGAGCGTGCAGGTGCAGCAACTCCGGGTTGAGATGCAGGTTCTCGGGCATGCCACGACGGCGCTGCTGGCGATGGTAGTGCCGCAGCACAGCCCGCGTCTCGATGATTTCACCCCAGAAATGCTGACAGGGATTCAGCAGGCAGAGAATCACCTCCGAAACCCCAGAGAGGGTGGTCAACACCTCCAGTACCTGCTGCGGCAGCGAGGAAATACCAAACACCACAATACGTGGTGGCAGGCTGGCCGGGCGCGTTTGCAGCATCGCTGCACTTTCCAGGAAGCGGCGATGCACAGCACCGCGGTGAGTGCTTACTAACCCGTCAGGCATTGTTTCACAGATCATTCGCCAAAGGGCCGGCTGCCAGCGCTGCTCGTCGGGAAGAGGTATTTCGCGGCTGCCGGGCAAGGTCAGGCTATCGCGTCCGCTCTCCCAGGCCTGCAGCCAGTCGGCCCGATACACCTGGTACTGATCGAACAGATCCGCCAGGCGCTCCGCCAGCTGGTAATGCTTGCGCTGCTCGTCGTCCTCCCGCAGATAGCGCGCCAGCGGGGCGAAGCGCGGGTCTTCCAGTGCCGCCGGCAGTATCGCCAGCAGGCGCCAGCGCAGGCGCGTCTTGTCATAGGGTGAGGTTGCCGGCACCTGGTCGGGGCCTTCCACGGCGTCGATGACACTGCGATAGGCTTCCCACTGAAAGCGGGCGGGCAGCATGACATCGGTACCGAGGCAGATGCCGCGTCCGGGCTGTCCCTGCAATTCGCCGAACGAGGTTTTCAGCCACTGGGCGATACCGTTGCTCTGCACCAGGAACACCGTCCGATCGAGGGGGTGCAGCGGATGCCGGTTCAGCCAGCCGAGCGCAAGCTCCAGCAGATCTTCCGTGCGGTTGCTCTGCAGAACGATCAGGCCTTCGTGGGGTGATGGGGCAGGGTCGGTCACGCGGTGCTTATCCTTTCTCCGCCGGGCGCAGCGCCAACAAGCGGGGCGGCTGCCTCGGTAACATGTATCAGCAATGGACTTTACGTGACTTGCCACAGGAAGGCAGCCGTGGTTGTTTGCACAGGTACAGTTTTCGGGCAGATGCACTTTTCAAGCAGGTGCGATGGCCTTTACTGATGTCTGGATTTCTCTGAGTGAAATCGCCATGAAAAAATTTCCATCTGCTTATGCTCATGTTGCAGTACCTATGTGGATACTGCGCGCAGCTGGCCGGGTGATGTTTTCTCGCCCCCTTTCATCACGTATTCTTATGCAATCGCTGAACCTTTCAGAGGAAATGCAATGATCGACCTACCGAAAGCCAGACCTGCTGGCCCCTTCAGAAAACTGGCACGAGCGGGCCTTCTTATTGCCTGTGCGGTCACCTCCGGTTCAGGGCACGCCACGGAGCACAGACACAGCAACGCGGACGACGGGGAATCGCTTACTGAAATTGGGCACAAACAGGACCTCCCCGAGCGCAGGCTACCTGTGGACATGGCTCATACTCAGGAGGGGACAGTCTCGATCAAGGGTGCGCGCATCAATTACCAGGTGACCATTGGCACCCAGCCGGTGTTTGGAGAGGATGATCGCGCCATCGCCTCGCTTCAATACACGTATTACGAGCGCCAGGGTATCGATGACACAGCCAGGCGCCCGCTCTTTATTTCCTTCAATGGTGGGCCGGGGTCGGGATCGCTCTGGATGCACCTGGGTTACACCAGCCCCAAGCAGCTTATAGTCGACGATGAGGGCTACCCCGTGCAGCCCTACGGCGTGCGTGACAACCCGCATTCCATTCTCGACGTCGCCGATATTGTCTACGTCAACCCCGTGAATACCGGCTTCTCACGCATCCTCGACGAGGATGCAGAACGCGAGACCTTCTTCGGCGTCGAGGCAGATGTGGCCTACCTGGCCGACTGGGTCGACCTGTTTGTCTCCCGCGTGGAGCGCTGGCGCTCGCCGAAATATCTGATCGGCGAAAGCTACGGCACCACCAGGGTATCGGGCCTTGCCGGCGCGCTCCAGAACCGTCACTGGATGTACCTTAACGGCGTTATTCTCGTCTCACCAACTGGACTGGGTCTACAAACCGAGGGCCCGGCACCCCGTGCAAACCTGCTCAAGCTTCCCTACTACGCGGCGGCCGCACACTATCACGGTCAGCTGGAACCAGCCCTGCAGGACCGGCCTCTGGCAGAAGTGCTGGATGAGGTGGAATCCTTCACAATTCGCGAGCTGCTCCCGGTGCTTGCGCGCGGCGGCTTCGTTGAAACTGAAGTGCGTGACAGCATGGCCGCACGGGTCGCCCGCTACGCCGGCCTGGACAAGCGATTTGTACTGGACCACAACCTCGCCGTGCCAGCATCCGCCTTCTGGAAAGAGCTACTGCGCGACGAAGGTTTCACCATCGGCCGCCTCGACTCGCGCTACCTGGGGATTGACCGGATCAACGCGGGCGAACGCTACGACTACCCGGCGGAACTGACGGCCTGGAACCACGCCTTTGCGCCAGCGATCAACTATTATCTGCGCGATGAGCTCGGCTTTAAAACCGACCTGCAGTACTACCTCTTCGGCCCCGTGCGGCCCTGGGAGGGCCAGGGTGACGTCAACGTGGGTGAGGAACTGCGACAGGCCATGGCGCAGAACCCCTACCTGCATGTCATGGTGCAATCCGGTTTCTACGACGGTGCCACAGACTACTTCAGCGCCAAGTATGTCATGTGGAACCTTGACCCCAGTGGACGACTGCGCGATCGCATGCGCTTCGAGGGCTACGAAAGCGGACACATGATGTACCTGCGCGCTGAAGACCTGAAAACGTCAAATGAGCACATACGCGACTTCATCAGGCAGAGCACGCCTGCGGCGGGGGCTCCTGCGAGTTACGGCAGGGTTAGAGCACGTTAGCGGAAGCTGCGCGCCTGAACGGCGCGCGTCGCCCTGGGCGGTAAGCCACACAGCGATTACGACCGGAATGTTTTGCCTGGTAAAGGGCCTCGTCCGCCATCCGCAGAATGTCGCTGACCGTCTTTCCAGACGACACGCCCGCCACCACGCTAATGCTGACAGTG
>JBHEOO010000050.1:0-232 GCA_046260765.1 Chromatocurvus sp. | reverse complement strand
GTCGTACCTGGGCCGGTAACAGATGCTTGCCGGTTCAGTGATATTGCTGATTGTCAGCGGCAGGAAACTGCCACCGCAACTGATTTGACTGACGCTACCATGGAGCGTCGGTCATGTTCAGCCAGGTGCTGCTCGTCATAGCCCTGCAGCAGGCTCCAGGACCGAGCGTAATCAGTGATAACGCTGGCCACGGCCTCGCCTTCGGCGGAAACCAAGCTCTGACTGGTAAGGG
>JBHEOO010000005.1:101675-102085 GCA_046260765.1 Chromatocurvus sp. | reverse complement strand
GTCTGTTTGTGCTGGGCAGGCGAGGGCGCTCCGCGGAAGCGACCCAGCGTGACCTTGGGCGCAACGTGGAACGTGTGGTGCGTGCATTGCGCAAACCGATTCTCGCGGTTACCGACAATTTTGCAGAGCCAAAGCGCGCCTTGTTTGCCTTTGACGGCGGCAGCATCACCCGTCGCGGCGTGCAGACCATCGCATCAAGCAAGCTGTTTCGGGATATGCCGATTCAACTTCTGATGTCCGGCAAGGAAAACAAGGACTCGGGAAAGCAGCTGGAGTGGGCGGGACGCGCGCTCACAGATGCGGGACTGGATGCCACAACCACGCTGATACCGGGAGACGCCGAGCGCATCATCGGCAGCCAGGTCATGGACAACGGCATCGACATCCTCATTATGGGTGCCTACAGCCAC
>JBHEOO010000005.1:15788-101665 GCA_046260765.1 Chromatocurvus sp. | reverse complement strand
GCTGCGCACACTGTTGCTGGGCAGCAAGACGTCTGATTTGCTGCGGTCGGCGCGGGTGCCGACTTTGTTGCTGCGGTAAGGATGAAACTCGCGATTGTGTAACGAACCCACCCCCGTCAGGCTTCGTTATTTCAAGTACGCCCGGCAAATGAAGCGCACCGGAGGGGGCACGCCGTCATGCTATGCTTCCAACTATGTGGTCACAGCACATACTGAAAATTCGAACCCGCGGGCGCGGCACTTACAACGTTACCGCGGAGATCGACGATGGCATCGCCGCGAGCGGCATAACAACCGGCCTTGCGCACTTGTTCCTGCAGCATACGAGCGCATCGCTAATACTGTGCGAGACTGCTGATCCGGACGTCAGGCGCGATCTTGAGGGATTTTTGTCGCGCCTTGCGCCTGATGGCGATCCAGGCTACCGGCATGACCAGGAGGGGCCGGACGACATGGCGGCACACCTGCGAAGCGTGCTGACATCCAGTTCTCTGACAATCCCCATTGCGCAACAACGGCTGGCCTTGGGGACCTGGCAGGGCATCTATCTGTACGAGCATCGCACGCAGGCGCATGCGCGGTCGGTCGTTATCACACTGCAGGGCAGCGATGACTGACGGTCACAGAACACGCACGGGAGCGTCACTCCAGGGCGTGACTGGCTCCCCGGAGCGAGCCTGAAAACCCAGGGGCAGCTCTTCCGTCATGTCGAGTACCGCGGCGAGTCTGCCCATGCCGACGTAGAGCGCGCAGTGCAGCATCAGCTCCATGATTTCCGGCTCGGAGAAGTAGTCCCTCAGGCGATCAAAGCGCTCATCCGTGATGGCCAGGTGATCCGTGGCAAAAAGGTCGGCGAAGTCCAGTGCAGTCTTTTCCATCCCGGAGAGATCCACGGCCTCCGCAGGCTTCTCCAGCGAGCAAACCAGCTCCTCATCGACAACATCTGCCGCGGACGCATAGCGAATGGCCATGCAACTGCGACACTGGTTATGAAAAGCAATGCGCAGTCGAACGAGTTCAATCAGCCTTTCCGGAAGCGTCCTGTTCAGTGCGATTGCCGCAGCGAAGCCAATGGCCCCCTTTGCCATCTCTGGCGCATGGGCCAGCATGCGGGTAATACCCTGCTCGATGACGCTGGCACTGTCTGCAGCGGTCATGCGCTTAAGATCAGGATCCCATGACTCAGGGGGTAGTTTCGACAGTCGACTCATCTCGCGCTCCTCGTACTTATCTCTTGCGGTCGCCAAACAATAAAACCCGGTGATAGAATTGGCAAATCCGCCCGTAGCTCAGCTGGATAGAGCGCTGCCCTCCGGAGGCAGAGGCCGCAGATTCGAATTCTGCCGGGCGGGCCACCTACAAACCACACAGCCATAAATCCGCCGCAGCCCAGCCCCCGGGTTTCACACACGGTTTCAGATGTGTTGCGTCTCCTTCGGACAGAACGTAACGTCCATTCCCTCTCGATTCACCTGGACAGAGACCATGTTTATAGGCGCTACCATCGATTTTATCGAACGCGTAATTATCATTCTGATAGTCGTACTGACTGTTGGCGCAGTCGGCCTCGAAGTGTTGAATATCTGGGACCGCAGAACAATTGTCATTGCCGACATTCTCCTGCTTTTTCTCTACACCGAGGTCATTTCCATGGCCAGCGTGTTCTACACCAGTCGGCGAATCCCGGTTGTATATCCCCTTTTAATCGCCATTACCGCCCTTTCGCGGCTGATTGTTCTGCAGAGCAAGGATATGGACCCGGTCTCCATTCTCTACGAGGCCTCCGCAGTATTGATTCTGGGCGCGGCGGCCGTGTTGCTAACCTGGTCGGAGCGGGCGGCGAAAAACAAAGCTGTTTCGACGTCAGACGACGAGAACAACTGATACTGAAATAAGCCTCCGACCTTGGATAAAAACCGCAATTCTGCTGTCTTAAATTGCATGAGGCAAATACAAAATATTCATGAAGACCCCCTGCAGAACCGCCACAAGCCGAGTGGATTCTCCGACCGTGTGGCGTTTTTCCTCACCCGGATGCTGCGCTTCATCGCCGACAGTTTTTTCGCGAAACGCTACGGCCATCGCGCAGTTGTGCTCGAGACGGTCGCAGCCGTGCCCGGCATGGTCGGCGGCATGATGCGGCACATGCGTTCCTTACGACGCCTCGAGGACGACCGCGAGTGGATACACACGCTGTTGTCCGAGGCTGAGAATGAGCGCATGCATCTGATGACGTTCATTGAAATCGCTCAGCCCAGCTGGTTCGAGCGCATGATCATTCTCACAGCCCAGGGAATCTTCTTTACCAGCTTCCTTCTGCTCTACGTGGTATCCGCACGTACGGCGCACAGGCTGGTGGGTTATTTTGAGGAAGAAGCCGTGTTCAGCTACACGCAATACCTGCATGAAGTAGACACGGGTCGTCTTGAAAACGTCTCGGCGCCACGCATCGCAATCGACTATTGGCAGTTGCCAGAAAACGCAAGGTTGCGCGACGTCATTCTTGCAGTGCGGGAAGATGAAGCCGGTCATCGCGATGTCAATCACCGGCTTGCCGACAGCTTTGACGGCGCAACAGACGCACGCCGACCCGCCGAACGGTCGAGCTCACGCGGCCGCGAAAACGTCAGCGCCTGAATTCGCGAATTTCCTCGCTGGGGCGCGTTATATCACGCGCTCTTCCTCCGTCATGAAGAAGGCGGTTCGCTGCATGTCCGCGAACTTCAATTCGTCCGGCTGCACCTGTTTCAGATACTCCGGGTCTGAGAAAAACGCCTACTTGTCTTAAACGGAACACTTTTTACCGCTACAAACAGTTTAATCATTATTTTTTTCTCTCCTGCATTCACGAACGTAGCGCTCTATGCGATCCAATGCCGGCGCCAGGATATCGACCGGCTGGCACAGGGATACCCGCACGAATTGACCACAGCTGGGGCCGAACCCGGCACCCGGAAGCACGGAAACCTGATGGCGGTCGAGGAGCTCGCGCGCGAAGGCCGCACCATCGCGACCACTGCCCGATACGTCCATCATCACGAACATGCCGGCCTCCGGCGTAACGCAGCTCAGCCCTTCCATGGCATCTATGCGCCCGCACAGATAGTCGCGACGCCTCCGGTATTCCTCTCGAACGCCGGCGATATAGGCCTCGTCGTTGGTAAGGGCAAATGCCGCCGCGTCCTGAACAAACTGACAGCATCCAAACACCGTCGCGCTGGTGAATGCCAGCAGGCGGTCAGCCAGGTCGAGACCGCACACGGTCCACCCGAGTCGCCAGCCGGTCATGGCGTGGGACTTGGAAAGACTGTCAATGACCACAACGTTGTCCAACTCCGCCGCCGCACGCCGTAATGAGACATGCTGTCGCTCAAAGGTGATCATCGAGTACACCTCGTCACACACCAGCCAGAGCCCGCGCTGCCGACACCAGGCGGCGAGCGACGACAGAGTCTCTGCATCAATCATATTGCCTGCCGGATTCCCCGGGGTGTTGAGCAGCACGGCGCGGGTCTGCGGAGTGACTGCCGCCTTCACCGCTTCCGGATCGAGACGAAAACCTGAGCCCGGGTCCAGTGAGATGACGGATTTCGAAATACCCAGCGCCTTGAAAATGCCGTCGTACCCGACGTACATGGGTTCGGCAACCACGACGGCATCGCCGGGATCGGTAATGCAGGCCAGAGTGGAGTAGATGGCGTTGGTGGCGCCTGGAAAAATGATTATCTCGTCGGGATCACAGGCCCGGCCAGCTGCGCGCGCCTCGATGTCCGCAATCACGCGCCGCAGACGCAATTCGCCGCGCCCGGGGGCATAGTGCGTACGTCCATCGCGCAGGCTGCCGATGGTAGCTTCGATCGTCGATGGCAGCGTGGGCAGATCCGGGTCACCGATCGACAGCAGATAGATGTTCTCACCCTGCGCATGACGCTCGCAGGCTGTGTCATGGACGGCCCAGACCCCGGCATCCTCTTCAGCAAATGGCGTCATCCGGTGACTGAAACGGGCGGCAAAGTGTTCGGCTGGCATCAGCAAGTCGTTGCTCCTCTTTTCCGGCATGACACAAGGGTCGTACCTCACGCAGGTAACATGACCCATCGGGACGAAAATGTCGCGGGTTTCAGCGGGTTTTCAGCACCGGCATCAAGCGGCTGCGACACCCTGTCTGCAGAGTTTATCAGTAGTCATGCGCCCGGGAACTCCCAGTCCACGCGGCCGCGTTCTCGGATAGAGTCTCTCTCGCCCCCGCAAAACTGGCACACTAGCAAGGCCCGGTATGAATCGGATATGAGATCAGACAGGAAATTGCACCATGCGCGTTTTCTTTGGCATTGAGCCAGCCCCCGACACCCGCCAGTCCATTGCCGATTGGCGTGATCGCTACGGACTGGCGGCGGGCCGACCCGTGCCGCCTGCGAACTTTCACGTCACCCTCGCGTTTATCGGCACCATCAGTGATCGCGAACTTGAAACGCTTTGTAACGCGGTTGATGAGCACCAGAGCGGACCGGAATTTACTGCCGGAGAGCTCACTCTCGACCTTGTTGGTTTCTGGCCCGGACCCGATATTTACTGGGTGGGCACGTCGCGGGAACCGCAGCAGATGGACAGACTCGCACGCAAGCTGCAGCACCTGGGTGGACTGGTCGGCGCACGACTAAAAAAGAAACCTTTCACGCCACACGTCACGCTGTATCGCAACTGCAGCGAACCGCCACCCGCACCGGTTGCCCTCCCGGAAATCAGGCTTTCCTATATGCATGTCACGCTGTTCGAATCCAAGCCCGGACGGGCAGGCGTCAGTTATCACCCCATTGCCGAGTGGGACCTGAGGCGGCCGCTAAGGGCGGTCACCGAGAACAGCATCGCCTGATGCCACCCACATGGATTAGATTAAGACTTTAACGAATTGGCGAGACCGCGCGACGGTCCACCGGGTAGTGATTATGCGTTACCAAAAAAACATCCGCTCGGCATTGCTGGTCTGTCTTACTGCGTTCTTGGCGCAGGGTGCAATTGCCCACCACGGCTGGTCCGGCAACTCGGTAGCCGCCAGTCGTCGTGACCACCCAGCGACAGGTCAGCGCAGTACGTGTCTGCGTCGGGCCATCTGATATCCGGACCATTGGTGGCCGTCGCCCACTGGCGATTGTCCAGCGCTACGACATCCGGGGCGGGAGCGTCCAGGGCGTTTGCGCGCAGGCTGATGAAACCGGAAATCAACAGAACGACGGCGATCAAACGGTGCGTTGCGGGAGATTCGAGCATGAGGCAATGACTCCGTGGGCTTAAAGTCGGGTCTCGAATGCTGTATGAGTATACGCCGCCTGCAAAGGCCTCGCGCCGACGCTGACCTCAATCCGGCAGCGCAATGGTCCCAGAGAGGAACAGCTGGCATTCCCCCGTCAGCAGAACGCGGTCACCGCGCGCCTCACAGTGCACGGTGCCACCGCGACGGGATGCCTGGTAGCCCACCAACGACCATCGCTGTAGACGCTCGGCCCAGTACGGCATGAGCGTACAGTGCGCAGACCCGGTGACAGGGTCTTCATCGACGCCTTTCAGCGGCGCGAAGAAGCGCGAGACAAAGTCGTATCCGGCGCCCGCCGCAGCCGGCGCGCTGGCGATAAGGCCCCAGGCATCTGCAGCCTCCAGAGCGGGCACTAGCGCCGGGGAGTAGTTCAATCCACGCAGTGTTTCCTCGCTGTCGAAAACCGCCAGCAGATTCACCGCCCGATGCAGTTCCACAGGCCGACTGCCAAGCGCCGCTTCCAGAGCTCCGGCAATGACGGACGCCTCATCGCCCGTCAGCGCGAGTGCAGGCCAGGCGGGAAAGTCCATGCACAGGGCACCGCCTTCGGTCTGGCTCACCGTCAGTTCGCCGCTACGGGTGTGGAAGTGCAGGGTGTCACCCGTGTGAGCCAGCACCTCAAAAATCACAAAGGCCGAGGCCAGCGTGGCGTGCCCACAGAGATCGACTTCCGCATCCGGCGTGAACCAGCGCAGGGCAAAATGATCGCCACGCTCGCTGTCGGCAACAAAGAATGCCGTCTCTGACAGGTTATTCTCGAACGCGATCTGCTGCAGAAGATCGTCTTCGAGCCACTCCGCCAGAGGGCACACCGCCGCGGGATTCCCGGCAAAAAGCCGATCGGCAAAGGCGTCAACCTGGTAAAGCGCTATCTGCATGAAGGGAGCTTCCTGTGGGTGGTACTGGCTGCCTCAGCCGGCTACGCTGGCAAAATACTGCAGCGAGAAGTAGCCGCGCGGATCAGTCCATACCTGCCGGCGTTGCCAGCCCGCCTCTGCAGCAAGCGCAGCGAAGCCATCGAGACTGAACTTGTAGGAGCACTCGCTGAGAATGTGCTCACCGCGCTCGAAGTGGAAAGTGCGACCGCCCACGCGCACCTGCTGCTCATCCTCACTCACAAGATGCATTTCAATTCGGCTGTCCTTTGCGTTCCACAGCGCACGGTGGCTGAATCGCGACAGGTTGAAGTCCGCCGACAATTCGCTGTTGATGCGCTGCAGCAGATTGAGGTTGAACGCGGCGGTGACGCCCGCCGCATCGTTGTAGGCGCGCTCCAGAACCGCCGTCTCTTTCTGAAGATCAACGCCGATAAGTAGCCCGTCACCGGGCGTCACAGTGGCGCGGAGACTGTCCAGCAGTGTCACGGCATCGGGAGGCGAGAAGTTCCCGATAGTGGAACCCGGGAAAAAAACTACCCGTTGCCGGGTTGGCAATTCTGTTGAGGGGATATCGAAAGGCGCGGTGAAATCGGCACACACAGGAAGAACCGGCAGGTCGGGAAATGCGACACGCAGGCTCTCCACGGCATCCAACAGGTGCTCACGGGAAATCTCCACCGGCACATAGCCGGCGGGATCATCCAGCGCTGCAAGCAGCGTGCGTGTTTTCAGGCTGCTGCCACTGCCAGGCTCGATGATCAAGGCCTGGGTTCCCACCACGGAAACGATCTCCGCCAGCCGGGTCTCGATAATCTCCAGTTCGGTGCGGGTGGGATAATATTCATCCTGCTCACAGATACGGTCGAACAGCTGTGAACCCACAGCATCGTAGAAGTACATCGGTGACAGCCACTTCTGCGGCGCGTCCAGCCCTTCCAGGACGTGCGCAAGAAAGTCCTGCTGGTCGGGCTGCTGGTCAATAAGAGATTCTGCCTGAGTCACTACGTGCCTCCCCTAGCGCGCGAGCCGGATGCCGGAAAACTGCCAGCGGTCCGACGGATAAAAGAAGTTGCGATACGTCTCGCGTGCGTGGCCGTCCGGCGTCGCACAGGAGCTGCCGCGCAACACCATCTGATTGCACATGAATTTACCATTATACTCGCCGATCGCGCCGGCGGGAGGCCTGTAGCCAGGGTAGGGACTATAGGCGCTCGCGGTCCATTGCCAGCACTGACCAAACAGCTGCTGTATGCGGGTGGGGTCGTTACTCCCTGCGGCATGCCACCCAGTGGGATGCCGCTTGCCTGCGGCATGGTCGCTTAGGCTTTCTGGTCCGTTGACCGATGCGCTTTCGAGTGCGACAGCGGCGGCGGCCAGCTCCCACTCGGCTTCCGTCGGCAAGCGAGCCCCCGCCCAGCGCGCATACGCATCAGCTTCGTAGAAGCTCAGGTGAGTCGCCGGTGCATGGGGATCGATCGGCTGGCGCCCGGCCAGGGTGAACTCGGTTTCCAGCGCGCTATCCCAGTACAGCGGGTGCTGCCAGCCAGCGCCACACCTCAGCGCCCAGCCGTCGGACAGCCAGAGGGCGGGATCGTCGTAACCGCCATCGCGGATGAAGTCCCGGTACTCGCCATTGGTGACCAGACGATTGGCCAGCGCATGGGCAGGCAGAAAAACGCGATGTCTCGGACCTTCGTTATCAAAGGCAAATCTTTGGCCGGTATGTCCGATCTCGCAGACACCCTGGGGGCCATCGTGAAACACGAGTGCTGGCGGCGGCGCCGATACCCGCGGTGCGCTGCTGGTCAGTGCCGGCTCCAGGGGATTGGCGGCGAGAACCTGCTTGATGTCAGTCAAGAGCAGTTCCTGGTGCTGCTGCTCGTGCTGCAGACCCAGCTCGACGAGTTGCCGCAGCTCCGGTGACGGCGACGACGCGAGAAAATCCTGCATGGCGTCGTCAACATACTGGCGGTACGCGAGTACTTCGTCTATTCCCGGACGGGTGAGAAACCCGCGCTGTGCGCGTGGGTGCATGCTGCCGGCCGTCACATAGTAGGAATTGAACAGGTAGTCGAAATCGCCATTAAAAACCCGGTAGCCCGGGTTTTCCCGTGTCAGGATAAAGCGCTCGAAGAACCAGCTGGTGTGTGCAAGATGCCACTTGGTGGGGCTGGCGTGATCTGCCACCTGCACCTGCATGTCTTCCGCAGAGAGTCCACGGATCAGTGCCAGACTGCGCTGGCGGACGCAATGAACGCGTTCTGACAGCTCACAGCTATCCGCTGTCGCCCGTGCGGCGGTGGTCGACATTGCCTTTCCTCTTGTTGCGGGGAGTGGCGGCGCCAGATGGCATTGCCGCCCGAAGTACAATAGCCGGACTGAGCGGCGGGTGCAAAATCTGCCGTCTGCTTACGGCTCGAGTGCGGCCAGAACCGCGGCGGTGAATTCGTCAACCCTGAAGGACTCACCGCCAGCCATGTCGTAACCGCGCCGGACAATCACCAGATCCCTGGACGGCACCACCACGAGAGACTGTCCGCGATTACCCAGCGCCGCGAAAGTATCCGTCGGTACGCCGGGCGAATTGTCAAACAGCCACCACTGCGCGCCATACCCCCGCCGCGACCTGTCTTCACCCTCAGGGGGTGGCGGCTGCGATGAGGCCGGCGTCGCCACATAGTCTACCCAGCCCTCAGCCAGTATCTGTTCGTTCTCCCACATGCCATCGGCAAGATGCAGCAGACCGAGGCGCGCGAGATCACGCGATGTCGTCCACACCTGGCTCGACAGAATGAAATCTCCGCCCCAGTCCGTTTCCAGCCTGGTATGCGTCATTCCAATCTTGTAAAGAAGCGCCTCAAAGGGAAATCGCAGGAACGCGTCATGAGACACAAAACGATGGCGCAGCGCATGCACCGCCAGCATCGTATCGTTATTGGCATACTTCCAGCGGGCGCCCGGGGAGGCCTCGATTGAACCCGATGTCGCGTTATCCCGGACCAGTCCGCCCCCCATGTAAACGCGGTCAGTGCGGTTACCCGCCGCGTTGCTGTCAAGACCGGAGGCCATCTGCAGCAGATTTTCAACAGTGATCATGCCGCGCGGATCCGCCGGCTGTGACCACTCGGGCAGCCCTGCCGGATCTGATACGTCGAGCATACCCCGGTGCACGGCAGCGCCGATCACGCTGGCCGCAATACTCTTGGCAACGGACCAGGTTCGCTGGGAGGTTACCGGGGTGTAGCCCTCGATATAGTGCTCCGCGAGGATGGCGTCCGGCGAGGCTATAAGCACGGCCGTGGTTCTGTCGTCGCCGCCAAATCTGCCGGCGAATGCCTCCACAATAACCGCATCGAGTGCGGGATTGCCGGAGGATTGATTGACGCCGATGCGGGTTTTCCAGGGCCTGGCATCATCGACGCCACTGTCCGCATCAAACGCCGGTATGCTTATGCCGGGTATGTGCTCTGCCGCACCAGGAGTTGCGCCTACCGGCAGATCCACACAGCCCAGATGGGGACGCCACTGGGAGATTCGCGGCGGCATGCTCTCATCCCAGGTCACGCTGACGCGACGTGCGTCGCGGTCTATCGAAATCGGCATAGCGGGAACAAGCCCTGCAACCAGCGGGTAAATCCCCGTCAATTCCTGTTCTTCAATCTGCTCGAGCGTCTTGCCGGCGTTGAAGGTCGCGCTGCATACAAAACCCGCCTTGTAACCGGCCGCATAGGCTTTGACCGTGGCGTCGGTTTCACTGTCACTGAGGGGATCCGCTGCCAGGGCGCAGGACGCCACTGCAAGGGACAGGGCAATGCCGGTTGGTTTCCACATGGCTGTTATCTCATCGAAGTAGGGATTTATTTAACGAACGCATCGTATACCGCGCGCACCGCCAGTGCATAATCGTCCGGGGATACACCCACGATAATGTTCAGCTCCGATGCGCCCTGATTGATCAGCCGAACATTGACACCGGCGGCGGCGAGCGCTGAAAACACCTTGCTGGCAATGCCCGGCGTACGCGCCATCTCTTCGCCGACAATCGCGATCAGGGCGATCGCGGGCACGTAATCAAGCTCGTCGGGCTCGAGCGTACGCCGGATCTCGTCGAGCACCTCCTCGACCCGGCCGTCCAGCCAGCCCGACTCCACAATCACGCTCACGCTGTCGATGCTCGACGGGCAGTGCTCGAAGGGAATGTCGTTGTGCTCGAGAACACCGAGCAGCCGGTAGACGAAGCCCACCTCGCGGTTCATGAGGTTCTTGCCAATGGTGATCATGGCGAAACTGGTCTTGCCCGCAATGCCCGCAATCTGCGTGCTCTGGATAATCTCCGGCGAAAGCTCCGCCACGATGCGGGTGCCCGGATCATCCGGCGCATTGGTATTGCGGATGACGATGGGAATGCCCACCTCGCGCACCGGCGCCATCGCCTCATCGTGCAGCACGCTGGCCCCCATATAGGAGAGCTCGCGAATCTCTGCGTAGGTCACTTCCGCCATAGGCCGCGGGTTATCGACGACGCGTGGGTCGGCCATCAGCATGCCGGAGACGTCGGTCCAGTTCTCGTAAAGCGCGGCGCCGGCGGCCCTTGCGGCAATGGCGCCGCTGACGTCGGAGCCGCCGCGGGAAAAGGTGCGGACTACGCCCAAGGCATCGCGACCGTAAAAGCCGGGCATGACGTAGCGCCGGGCGCCAGCGGCGAATCGAGCGCCCAGAGCGTCCCAGGTAGCCGCCTCTACCAGACCGTGACTGCTGATATGCACGCACTCTGCCGGGTCGACAAATTCCGCGTCGAGAAATGCCGCCAGCAGCGTACCGCTGAAGTATTCGCCGCGCGAGGCGGCGTAGTCGGCACTTACACCGGCCGTCAGCTCACGACGAAAATCCTCGAACAGCCCGGCGATATTTGCCGGCATATCGAGCTCGCGCTCGATCTGGACGAAGCGCTCGACAACCTGATTAAAGGGCGCGGTGAAGTCCGCGCCCACGCTACTGGCGTGATGGCAGAGGTACAGGAGATCGGTGACCTTGGTATCCGTCGGCGAACGCTTGCCGGGCGCCGAGGGCACGATAATGCGCCGGCTCGGGTCACTTTCTACAATGGCGCGGACCTTGCGCAGCTGCGCGGCACTGGCGAGGCTTGAGCCACCAAACTTGCAGACTGTCACAGACCCCTGCTCGTCACCTCTCGCCTTCGTGCTGATCACGACGCCTTCCCCTGTTATTGCGGTCGCAGCAGGATAACAGTCCGGAGCACGAAATCGTCACGCAACTTGCGTTTGCGCTCGCCCAGGCGCTGAAACATCTCATTATTGCCAATCTAACGCATGGTCGCGATCTCGTCATCCCGGCCCGTCATCTCCCAGCGAATAAGCGAAATGGGTATGCGGCCTATCGCGAGAAACTCGTCGTGGAACTGCTTGATGTCGAAGTCCAGACCCTGCTCTGCAGCTACCTCGGCAAACAGCTTCTCCAGCTCCACCTTGCCCATGTAGTACCCGATACCGTAGCCGGGCTGGCGCAGGTACAGTTCGAGGTCGAATCGCGCAATGGCGTCATCCGGTCCCATCCAGTAGGGCGTGCGCGTGGTCAGAGAGGTCAGCGCCTCGTCATAGGTCCAGGCGTTGGCCTGCATCATCAGCTCCGGCTTGACCCGCGCCGCACGCTTGACCTGCAGAATGTAGTTGATCTCCCGCGCTTTGGGGCGGTCCTCGAGGAAACCCAGCTGCTGAATCATCTCTTCGAGGTAAAACGCCCAGCCCTCTGCGCGGATACCGTCAATGAAGAACAGTCGCCGGTCGCCGCGGATGGGACGCGCGTCGCGCTGCACCAGCAGAGAATCAAACAGATGGCCGGGCACGTTATGTGCCCGCAGGGGACGCGGATCGCGATCTTCGGTCTGGCGGAAGAAGTGCCGCTGTATGGGGGCTTCAAAAGGCCCGGCGCGCTCCGGGTCGCGATCCGCCGGCAGCAGGTAGGGGCCCTCGCCGGCAACGGGCATCAGATAGTCCGGGACGGTCATGACCTCGTCTTCCCGCAGAAACGCCAGCAGGTCGGCGTCCGCCTCTGAGCGGCGCCGCTCAAACTCTTCCATGCTGTCTGCCGGCTCGATCATGGGCAGGTCACGGTGCCGGTGTTCTTCCATTTTAAGAAATACCATGGAGCGCTGGTACTCGCGCTCGGCCAGGGTCATGAGTTCATCCGCCGTGTAGGGAAACAGCATGACGTGGCGCAGATACCAGTCGTAGTCCTCGGCACCGACACCACCGTGGGGCGGCAGACCGGCCTCTATTGAGCGCAACCAGCGCATGAAACTGCCAGCTGCCTCTGCCGCGCCGGCGGCAAGCGCTGAAAGACCGGGGTCGCTGGCCGCAAGGCTCTCAGACAGGCGCGTGTAAACGTTACGTTCAATGCGCTTCTGCTCGATCGCCAGACGGGCGAGATCGCCGCGGGGATCCGTCAGATTCTCGCGCGCTGCTGCATAAATAGCGGGGACTGCCGCAAGCTTTCCGCGCAGTTCCTCCGCGTCATCAGCAGACAAAGGCAGAGACGGTATGCGCATGGCGCCATGCATCTTTGGCCCGAAACCGAGATTGGTGCTGCTATAGAAGGCAGGATCCCGCTCCCAGGGTCGCATGACGCGATGCATGAAATCGAGGCCGCGCATTTCTGCGAGCAGCAGCATGTAATCTACGCGACGCGGTATTGGCCAGGCACTGTCGTCAATATCGTCAAGCCGCGCCCGCAGATTTTCCAGCGAAGCCGCCTGGGCCTGCACGGCTGCCGGGGAGTAGTCAGGTACACCATCACGCACGACGGGAACCGCCAGTTCACGAAAATCCCGGTACAGCGTCAGCAGCCGATCGTAGCCGGGGGGCGGACTTTCGCTCGCTGCGACCGGCAGCGTCAGCGTTGGCGCAATGAGCACCAACAGGATTATAAGCATTGCACGATTCAAAACACTGGACATGCATTTTCCCCTGCCGGCGTCCGGCGTTACTGGCTCTTTAACTGCGAGACTTTTTCGTCACTACAGCGGCGGCGCCTCGATAGTTTTCAGGTCCTCCGCAAGCGCCAGCGGCGCGTCCGTGAGCTCACGCAGTTCGTCCACTGTGACGTCGGGCGCCGTTTCACGCAGCAGAAACCCCTCGGGCGTGATGTCCAGCACAGCAAGGTTGGAATAAATGCGCTGGATCACGCCGGCACCCGTCAACGGATAGGTACAGCGGTGCAGGAACTTGGGCTCGCCACGGGACGTCACATGATCCGCAATCACATAAACGCGCTTCACACCGGCGACCAGATCCATGGCGCCACCGACCGCGGGCACCGCGTCCCTGGCACCGGTGGACCAGTTGGCGAGATCACCGTTGTCGCCCACCTGCAGGGCCCCGAGGATGCAGATATCGATATGACCGCCGCGAATCATCGCGAAGCTGTCGGCATGATGGAAAAACGACGCACCCGGGTTCAGCGTGATCGGCTTCTTGCCGGCATTAATCAGCTCTGGCACCTCCTCACCAGGCTCGGGTGGCGGCCCGAAGCCCAGCACCCCGTTCTCCGTGTGATAAATGACCTCGCGGCCCTCGGGCACGAAGCGCGCCACCATCTCGGGAATGCCGATTCCCAGATTCACATAGGCGCCGTCGAAGATATCCTGGGCCGCACGCCAGGCCATCTGCGGACGCGTCAGTCCGTGGCGCTCTTTCGTATTGCTCATGGCTGACGTTTTATCACTCATGGATAGGTTGCTCCCTGCGCAATCAGCGCCGACTCCAGCTGTGGGCTCTTCACCTGCAGAAGACGCTTGACGAATATTCCCGGCGTGATGATGTGCTCGGGGTCGAGGGCGCCGGCCTCGACGGTTTCGCTGACCTGCACGATTGCCGTACTCGCCGCCATGCACATGATCGGCCCGAAATTGCGTGCCGCCTTGTTATAGACGAGATTGCCCAGTCGGTCACCACGCTCAGCCTTGACCAGCGCAAAGTCCGCCGTCAGACAGCGCTCCATGACATATTCCCGGTCATCAAAATGCCGGTGCTCCTTGCCAGCTGCCAGGGGTGTGCCGGCTGAGGTTGCGGTAAAAAAGGCCGGGATGCCCGCACCGCCGGCGCGAATACGCTCGGCAAGCGTGCCCTGCGGCACGAGCTCGAGCTCAACCTCGCCCCTGCGGTAGAGGTCGGGGAATGCTGTCTCCGAGGTGCCACGCGGAAAAGAGCAGATCATGCGTCTTACGCGACCGGCAGCGATCAGCGCAGCAAGACCCACCTGCCCGTTCCCGGTGTTGTTGTTGATCACGGTGAGGTCGGTGGCACCCTGATCGATCAGTGCATGTATCAACTCGATAGGCGATCCCGCTTCGCCAAAACCACCAATCATTACGGTGGCTCCATCGCCTATATCGGCAACCGCTTCCTCTGCAGATGCGACCCGCTTGTCGATCATGAATACACTCTCCTGCCTGGTGCGCTGACGTCGACGGTGTCGGTCTGAACCATCGATAGGCCTGCTTGCAGCTATCTTTTTCTGGAAATTCAGTGTACGCCAAACGCCCGGTAGTTCGCAAAGAGAACGGAAACGTTTGAATTTACCCCGGCGATCGCCTATTTTGGCGCGCAGGCTGGACCTTTTACAGACGAGGGTCTCGTGGCCTGGCTTTATCTGCCGGACAACCGGACACATAAGAATACTTGCATCGTCATTACTCAAGAGGACTAGCACTCATGTTATCTGCTTCAGTTTGTGCGCCGCTACGGCGCATGCTTGTCAGCGTGTTAGCGGTGGGCCTGTTACTCACGGGCGCCATCGGGGCGAACGCCAGCAACAGCGACGATTACACTGCGCTGGTATCGCTGTTTGAGGAATGGCGTGAGCTAGAGCAGCCGGCACTGCGCAATGGCGCGCCGGATTACACGCCGAAAGCCGTGAAGCAGCGCCACGACGGCATGAAAAAGCTGCGCGAGCAGCTCGAGGCCATGAACACCGACGACTGGAGCGTTGAAGAGAAAATTGACTGGCATCTGGTTCGTGCTGAAATGAATGGGCTGGATTTCTACAGCCGGGTTCTCAAGCCCTGGGTTCGCGACCCGGCCTATTACGCCTCCGTCAGGAGCAGCCAGAGCGACACACCGGCAGAAGAAGCCCCGACCATTCACAACGTGGTAAGACTCTGGGAATACTCCATCTGGCCACGAACCGCACTGTCGACCCCATCGCCGCTTAGCACAGAAGCTGAGCGCGAGCTGACCGCAGGCCTGCAGACTATCGCGCCACTGCTGGAGCAGGCGCGCGGCAACCTGAAGAGCAACACACGTGATCTCTGGCTCCCGGCCATCGTCAGCTTCCGCAATCAGGAAGCAACCCTGGAAAAACTGGGAGACAAGCTCCAGGGCTACAGTGATGCGCTGCGCGGCGCACAGCAGGAGGCGCTGGCCGCCACCACGGCATTCCGCGAATGGCTGGAAGTGGAAGCGCCAAAGAAAACCGGCCCTTCAGGCATCACTCGCGAGGAGTACACCTGGCATCTGCGCAACGTGCTACTGGTGAACTCTTCCTGGGAGGAGGAAGTAACGATCATGCAGCGGGAAATGGCACGCGGCTATGCCTCGCTGCAGGCAGAGGAAGTGGCGAATCGCGAACTGCCACCGCTTGAGCCCGCGGCCAGCGCTGAGGCATTCGCTGAGCTGCAGGAAACCTCCATCAACAACTACATGGCGTTCATGGAGGACAAGGATATTCTCACAGTGAGGCCGTGGATGAAGCGCGCCCTGCGCGAGCGGGTTTTCCCCTACGATCCGCCGGAAGGACGCAACTTCTTCGGCCAGGCCACGCACCGTGACCCGCGCACGCTGTGGACCCACTTCTACCATTACTGGGACCTGGAGCAGATGCGGGAAGAGCCGCACAGCAGCCCCATACGACGCGAGGCATTGCGCTATAACGTCTGGATGAGCCGCGCAGAAGGGACCGCCACCGGCATGGAAGAATGGATGATGCACGCCGGCCTGTTCGAGGATAATCCCCGTGCACGCGAAGTGGTCTGGATCATGCTCATCACACGCGCTGCCCGCGGACTCAGCTCACTACAGGCGCACGACAACCAGATAACCCTGGAACAGGCCGGCGATATGCACGTGAAGTGGACGCCGCGCAACTGGATGAATCGCAATCTCGACCTGCTGGGCTTCGAACAGCATCTGTACCTGCGCCAGCCGGGTTACGGCTCCACCTACGTGACCGGCGCCCGCATGCTCGACATGATTATCGCGGAGCGCGCACGTGAGGCGGGCAGCGACTTCAGGATGAAGGACTTCTTCGATGACATGAATGATGCAGGAATGATCCCGGTGTCGCTGCTGCGCTGGCAGCTTACCGGCAATGATGTCGACATCCGCGCCATCATGGACAGGCCCGACGGCTGAATTCCAGGTCCCTGGCAGACGTCAGTGGGCCACGCAGCGTGACCCACTAATACCGCAACGCCTAAAATCGCCTAGACCCGCGTTGCAGCGATGACCAAACCCAGGTGATTCCCAGACTCGGTGTCTGCCAGCGGGTGCATGACTACGTCCTGCCATCCCGACACAGCGAGATACTCCCGTACACGGACTTCGCGCTCCGGCGTCAACTGCGCTGCCAGCAGGTCGCGCAGGCGCCTTCGATAAAAGTGCATCTTTTCCGAGTTTTCTTCTACGAGAGCCGCAATGTCTTCGGGGTGATAGCGCTGGTTTTCAGTTGCCATATGCATAAAGCTGCTGCACATCTGCTGCACCAGTTCCGACGGCGGATTGTCCAGACAGTAGGCACGCGCCCCTTCTAGAGACGCCTGCATACGATCCCGGGCTCTGACAATTCGACGACCCTGCATCAGCGCTTTGGTAAAAAACGTCATGGCAGCGAAAGGGCCGTCACGGGCGAGCAGAAAATCCATCTGCGCTACCCGTTCTGCGCTTTCGGCGACAACGGCGCTGGACGCGCCGTGTGCCAGCCAGCGCAGACAGCCGCCCGGGGCGAGCACGCGGGCAACCTCTGGGAGAGAAGCGTCGAGATCGCTGTATTCCAGGCCGAACTGGGACACAACACCATCAAAGGCAGCGTCCCCAAACGGCAGGCTCTCCGCAACCACGCCACCGTGGAATGCCACATTGCGCAATGCCCCCTGTTGAGAGGTCACAAAACGCAGCGGGTCTATCTGCGCTGCATCGATGCCGGTGAGCTCAAGCGCGAGGCCGCGATCAGCCGCACGCTGCGCGGCCCAGACGAGCAGCACACCGTTTCCGGTGGCGATGTCGAGGACGCGGGCGCCGGGCGGCAGACCGGAAAATTCTTCCTTCCAGTACCGCTCTATGGCAGCCGCCGCCGCGGGGTTGTCCGGCATGCAGGCTGCGAGCCGGTCAGACTGCCAGTAACGCTGCCAGGCGCGGCGCGACAGATCGACGCCAGTCGTTGCGGAGGCCATCTGGGCGGCTAGCCCTCAGTCGGAATCCCGCACCCAGCGCGCGAGATCCGCGTGCGTGGTGAACCAGGGTTTACCGAGACTACGGGCGTGCTCGATGAGACGCTCCATGATCCACATCCGCGAGCGATAGCCGATAACAAACGGATGCATCACCAGCTGAAACACGCCGCCTTCCGCGACAGCGCCCTCGAGTTCAAGGCGGAATATCTCGAACACTTCCTGCGGTGACAGCCAGGGGCGCGTTGCCGGCTGGCGGTTGAACATCAGGTAAACCGCATCGTCGCGCATCCACTCTACCGGGATCTCGACGACGCCGGTGGGCTTGCCGTCGACATTGAGTTCGTAACAGCTGTCGTCGGCCATGAGTGACGAGTCGTATTCAAGTCCCAGTTCAGCGACCAGCGAAATCGTATTCTCACTGAGATCCCAGTTGGCAGAGCGGAAACCCACCGGTGCCCTGCCCGCAGCTGATTCCAGCACATCCCTCGCGCGCAGAATCAGATCCCGTTCCGTCGACTCATCAAGAAAAGAATTGTTTTCGTGGATAAACCCATGCAAACCGATTTCGTGACCTGCATCCACAATGGCGCGGGTCTCGTCAGGGTCGATCATTGCACACACGGCGGGCATGAAGAAACTGGCGGGCACGGACTGCCGCTTCAACAATTCGAGAATTCGCGGCACGCCAACGCGACGCCCGAATTCACCCCAGGCAAGCCGGCCTATCGCTTGCCTGCCCATCCCCAACTCGAACGTTTCATGGTCACAGTCAAAGGACAGGGCAACGGCGAATTCCGCGCCATCGGGCCAGCTGGATGGCTTCAGTGCACGCCCGGCACGCACCCGGCCGATGATCTGTCGCCACTCTTCTTCACGCAGCTTCCAGGGCTCGGCTATCGGATTGGCGGAGGGTGTGTTCGGCGTATCACGCATGATCGTTTCCTTGTGGGATAAGTCTTGAATATAAGCGGTTTCAGTATACATCAGTGACTTTCAAGCAGTTTGTTTCTGGTCTTTTCACACTGTTCACCGGAGACTGACTTGAAAGCCAGCGCTGTTGTGGGTGACAGCGCGGCGCCGTACGCTGAGGCCACGGCAGCCCCCGGCTGCAGGGGCGGTCAGCGCTCCCGCGCGCCTGCCCCCACATGCCGATCGAAGAACGCCCGCAGCTTGCGGAACGTATGCACCGCGTAGTGCTCCGGGTAGGCCCACCAGTGCGCGGACTGCGGCGGCACCACCATGTCGAAGTCCTTGCCCAGAAGCATCAGCTTCTCGATCATTGCAGCAGTCGTTTTCCAGGGCACGATATCGTCGTGCAGGCCGTGGATGATCATCAGCGGATCCTCGAGCTTCTCACCGTAGTTGAGCAGCGTTGAATCCCTGAACGTTTCCGGGTGCGTGTGCGGCCGCCGTGACAGATGCTGGTCGTTCTGCGTAAAGTAGTTCACGTCGATGGCAGGTGATCCCGCGACGCCTGCCGCAAACATGCCCGGCCGTTCGAACAGGGCAAACAGCACCATCATGCCGCCGTAGCTGTTGCCCCAGATACCGATGCGGTCGGCGTCCACGTAGGGCAGGGTTTTCAGGTAATCCACCGCGCTGTGGAGATCCTCGAGGTCACCGCCGCCCCAGTCGCCCTGAAAGGCCTCGCGGAAATCCACGCCGTAGCCTGAGCTGCCGCGCAGGTCGACCTGCACCGTAATGTATTCACCGTCGTGGGCCATGGCATGCTGCAGCAGACTGACCGGACGCGGCCAGGTCCACTGGCTGCGTGCCGTCGCCGAATACACGTTGCCGATAATCACCGGGTAGGACTTTGCCGGATCGAGGTTCGCCGGTTCGATAACCCGGGCGTGCAGCGTGAAATCATCGATGCGACTGGGGAAGCTCACGTAGCGCACATGCGCCATTGGAAAGTCGGCGAATCCAGGCAGCGGTGAGTGCGTGACCTGACGGCTGTCGCCACCTTTGACATCGACGATAGACAGTTCACCAGGCTGCGTGTCGCTCGACACGATACTGGCAACATGCCTGCCATCGGGCGACAGGGCCGCACTCTCGTGGGTGCCGGGTACAGACGTCACCTGCTTTGCGCTGCCGCCGTCGGCTGACATGCGATAAACATGGCGCTGCGCAGGACTGGCCTCGCTGGACGTGTAGAAGATGTCGCCGCTGTGTGCATCCACCTGCAGCATGGCAGACGAAAATCCCGGGCCGGTGACATCAAAGTCACCGCGCGTCAGGATTTTCGGCTTGCCGCCGTCTGCAGACACTGAGTACAGACGGTACCAGTCGTCGGTATCGCCAACGTAGATAATGCGCGCGCCTTCGCGGTCCCAGGCCGCAGTGAATAAGGCATAGATGCGCCTTGGGCGATAGTCGTAGTGTACCTGCCGCACATCGCGGGTCGCCGCGTCTGCCACAAACAGCCAGCGGTGCTCGCCATCATAGGTGTCCTGCTGCACCAGAAGCTTTGGTTCTGTCGGCGACCACTCGAGCGTTATCAGCGTGCGTCGGGTCGGTTCCTCCAGATCCAGGAAGCTGACGACGCCATTGCTGACATCGTAGATGCCCACCTTGCGCAGTACGCCCTCCTCACCGGGATAGACGCGGCGAATACTGTTCAGCCTGGGCTCATCATGCAGGTAGGAAGGGATCTGCATGATGTGTGCATCGCGGCGGTCGACATACTCCATTGCAACAAAGCGGGAATCTGCGGACCAGCGATAGCGGCTGTACTCCCGATCGAGGGTGTTATACGCACCCATGGGCACACCGCCGATGGCCGGTACACCCACACGTGTTGCGCGCATCAGGAAGTCGCCGTCGAAGCGGTATAGCCACAGGTCGCCATCCTGCAGGAATGACAGATGCGAGCCATCCGGCGACAGCGCCAGATTGGAGCGGCCAGCCGGCTTATCGATCAGGGTGTCCAGCCTGCCATCGGACAGCCTGACCCGCTGCAGTTTGCCAGCGTGGTTGAAATACAGGCTGTCGCCCTGCGTCGACCAGATCATGCTGCCTATACCGCTGGCGTGCCTGCGTGATGAGGCCTGCTCCAGCGCCTGCAGCGAGGTATCTTCGCCGAGATGACTGCCAAAGGTCGGCTGCGCGGATGCCTCGGGCGAGAGGTCCGTCAGCTGACGGGGCTCACCGCCACTGGCGTCGGTGACATAGATATCACGGAAGGGGAAACCACTGTCGTTCCATAGAAACGCCAGGCGGCTGCCGTCCGGGGACCAGACGGGCCGGGAGGGCGGGGTTCCGCTCAGGGTCGGCAAGGAAACCAGCCTGTCGATATCCGCAACCCCGGCGTTTTCTGCACAGGCAAAAGCGGGCGTCAACGCGAACGCCGCGCAGATCAGAGTGAATTGCGTCAATCGCGCCAGCGCCATACGTGTCAGGTTCGCCATAATCCTGCCTCAAAAAAAAACCCACCTTGCAGTGTAACCTGCTCGATGGGCCAAGGGGTTTAATGTAAATACCGGCTGGGGAGATCACTGATCATCGCTGGCGCCTGGGCGGGCTTACAACAGATCGGATAATGATGAACCCACTTTTCTGATTGTATTACGCACAGCTGTGCGCTAATTCTTACCCCAAAAATAGTTAAAATGGTATTTTTTGTCAATAAAAAAGTTTTTAAGTAGCGTTGAGCGCTTAAAACTATTGCGCGAGTCGTTCTCTGGGCGCACGGATGTTGCATTTATAGGGACGAAATGGCGCAATGAGAGACAAACCAACAAGACCTGGCTTAGCGACGCATAGTGCAATGATGGGCAGTGCAATGATGGGTAGTGCAATGATGCGTAGCCCGGTAACGTGACCTCAGCCGAGCTCTGCATCGACATCAATCACCTTGCACATCATCTGTCGGGCGCTGCCGGTAACAACCGGCAGGTAACCCGCGAGCGAGGCATTCACCGCACGATCGCCTGTATCAACCCGCAGCGCTCCGCCCGGCAGACCGGTCAGCTTCGCCGCCGAGGAAACCACGTCGATGTTTTCCCGTCCCACGCGAGCGATGACGCGGGCACTGATCTGCTGATTGCCGCGACCGAACAGAAAACCCTGACCGCCGACAACGCCAACGACAATGCGCGCATCCCGCGCACTGACCAGCGACCAGAGCTGACGCTCATCCACATCGCTGGCAACACACTCGCCATGATCGAAAATGTCGACACCGAGAAGCGTACCCGGCGCACCGAGAATATTCTTGAGGCGCAGCAGCGTGGCGCCCGGACCCAGAACACTCAGCCCGCCCTGCCGGATCTGGTCTGCGAGGCGCTGCAGTGCGCCGCCAAGTGCCGCGTCGTCACTGGCGCCGGCAGCCTTCGCTGCCTGCATCAGCCTGGGCATCACAGGTACCTGGAGGTACCCGTAAAGTACCGGGGAGCCCACCGGCTCGCCATCCTCGCCCGGCTCCCGGTCCATGACCTCCGCCGGCATCAGCGACGCCTCCGGACAGTCACTTTCGAGAAACGCCCTGGCCGCATCGCCCGCCGTCATGGCGGTGACCCCGAAGACCGCAGAGTGCATTTTCACGCCGGCCGGAATGCCCAACACGGGCAGCTGGGTGCCGGCTGCTGCCATTACCTCACGCGCCGTGCCGTCGCCGCCGGCAAACAACAGCAGATCCACGTTTTCACTCAAAAGCGCCGTCACGGCATTGCGGGTGTCCGCTGCACCGGGCGGTTCAGCGGGACAGAACACCACGCGGTGCGCGACGCCGGCTGCCTCGGCGGCATCGGAGCCCATACTCCCCTTACAGGTCAGAATCTCGACCGACTGGTCAGCCCGCCGCAGCGATTCGAGCGCGGTGCGCGCCCGCTTCTGCGCCATCGGCTGTGCCCCGCGGCGGCGTGCTTCCTCTACCAGAATCCCGTCCGTGCCTTTCAGTCCCACCGCACCGCCCATTCCGGCGATCGGGTTGACCACCAGGCCCACGCGTTTCCTGTTACCGTTCATATATCGTCGTCCGCTGCGTGCACAGAATCTGCCCTACCCCGACGCATCCGCAACCGGCGTCACCATTGTCAACGGCAGCAGAAAGAGGCACTATTTGGTTAATACGCATCAATTGTGCGTTATGCGCACAAAATCCACCTTACGCTGGGAGATAGCAGAATGAAAGAGGCAGTTCGCCGAGCGCATCCGTTCATGCCCAACTCGGTCGACAGCATCAAGCAGGGGCTGCTGCAGGCGCTGGGCATCGACTCCGTCGAGGCTCTCTTCGAGCAGATTCCGTCTTCCCACCGGGTTGCCGGCACCTTCAACTTCCCGCCGACGCTGAGCGCTGAAGTCGAGCTCAACCGCCACATCGGCACCCTGCTGGCCAGGAACCAGTCCTGTGAAAGCCACCTGAGTTTCCTTGGCGGCGGTTGCTGGCAGCATTACGTGCCCGCTGTCTGCCAGGAAATCATGTCGCGCAGCGAGTTTCTGACGCCAGTGTGGGGCACACCCTCATCGGATCATGGTCGCAACCAGGTCTGGTTCGAATTCAACAGCCAACTTGGCGAGCTGATCGCTGCCGACATGGTCGGCATGCCCGTCTACAGCTGGGGCTGCGCCACCGGTCACGCCATCCGCATGGCATCCCGGTTGACCGGACGCCACAAGGTACTGCTGCCGCGCATTCTCGACCCCGAGCGCCGCGCCGTGATCGCCAATTACTGCGAGCCAGAGGAAATGCCCTCGCACATTGCAATGGTGGACGTCGCCAGCGACCCGGCGACCGGGGCGCTCGACCTGGCCGATCTGAAGAAGCATCTGGATGAGAGCGTTGCGGCGGTTTACATCGAAACGCCTAACTACCTGGGCATAATAGAGGCCGAGGCCGAGGAAATCGCGGCCATGGCCCGCGCTGCAGGTGCGGAGACCATTGTCGGCGTCGATCCGATATCCCTCGGCATTCTCAAGGCCCCGGGCGACTTCGGCGCCGACATCATCGTAGGCACCACACAGACCCTCGGCGTGCCGATGAGCTGCGGCGGCGGCCTCGGCGGCTTTATCGCCTCTCGCGACGAGCCCCGCTACGCCCATGAGTACCCCACCCTGATGCTGAGCATCGCGGAGACCGCGCGCGAGGGCGAAGTCGGCTTCTCTATGGCGCTGATGCACCAGAGCTCCTATGGCTCCCGCGAGGATGGCAAGGACTGGACGGGCAACTCCACCTACCTTCACGCCATCGCCGGTGCCGTATACCTGTCATTGCTTGGACCCGAGGGCATGCGCGAGCTGGGTGAGCTGATCATTCAGCGCGCACATTATGCGGCACAGCGCCTCAACGCCATTGACGGCATTTCAGTACCCATACAGCAGGGCTTCTTCAAGGAATTCGTGGTCAACTTTGACGCGGTCGGGAAATCCGTCGCCGAGATCAACGCGGCCCTTCTGGTGCGCGGCATTTTCGGCGGTATCGACCTGACAGAGCACTTTCCCGAGCTCGGCAAGAGTGCACTGTACTGCGTCACCGAACTCCACAGCCAGACCGATATCGACCACCTCGCCAACACTCTGCAGGAGGTATGCAGCTGATGTCCAAGCCAGTCAAACTCCGTCGTTTCCAGGCGCCGATCTGGGACGAACCTGTCATTATGGAAATGGGCGTACCGGGACGCCGCGGCGCACATATCCCCGCCGCCGAGGATGCCGTGTCTGAGGCTGTGGGTGGCGCCAGGACTCTCGTACCTGCGTCCATGGCAAGACCCGACCGGCCCGCGCTACCGGAGCTATCCGAGCCGGACATCCTGCGCCACTACCTGCATCTGTCCCAGGAAACCCTGGGCATGATGGGCATCAGCCTGTTCGGCACCTGCACCATGAAGTACAACCCGCGGGTCAATGAGCGTCTCGCCGCGCGACCGGAAATGGCGCAGTTGCACCCGAAACAGCACCCGTCAACCCTGCAGGGGCTGCTGGAAGGCGTACACAACTTCGACCTCATGCTGCGCGAATTATCGGGCATGGATCAGTTCGTCTTCCAGGCTGCCGGTGGCGCGGATGCCGCCTATACCCACACCTGCATCACCCGTGCCTATCATGCGGCGCGCGGTGAGTTGAAACAGCGCAACCAGATCATCACCAGCATACAGTCCCACCCGTGCAGCCCGGCCACGGCCAATACCGCGGGCTTCGAGGTCATCACGCTGCCGCTTGACGAGAAGGGCTACCCCTCGCTGGAGGCACTCAAGGCCGCGGTGTCTGATCGCACCGCCGCGCTGATGATCAACAACCCGGACGACATGGGCCTGTACAACCCGGAGATCAAGGAGTGGGTGCGTATCGTGCACGAGGCCGGTGGACTGTGCTTCTACGATCACGCCAACTTCAACGGCGTAATGACCAAGATCCGCGCCGCAGAACTGGGCTTTGATGCCTGCATGTTCATGCTGCACAAGACCTTCGGCGTACCCAAGGGCGGCGGCGGCCCTGCGGTGGGCGCCTACGGCTGCAGCGAAAAGCTGATTCCCTATCTGCCCGGCCCACTGGTGACTCTCGATAATGGCAGCTATCAGCTGACTGACCCCGGCCCACACTCCATCGGCAAGGTTCGCGAGTACTACGGCAACCTGCAGCAGGTGATGAAGGCCTATGCCTGGACACGGGCGATGGGGCTTGATGGCCTCAGCGAAGCCGCCGACATCTCCGTTCTTCTGAACAACTACATGGAGAAGGAACTGCTGAAAATCCGCGGGGTCACGCGCTCGCACCCGGATATTGACGGCTGGCGACTGGAGATGACCCGATACAGCCTGGAGCAGCTGTACGAGGATACCGGCGTCACCGTTGCCGACGTGCAGAATCGCATGGTGGACTTCGGCATAGACGCCTTCTGGATGGCACACGAGCCGTGGCTAGTGCCGCACCCCTTCACGCCGGAGGCCGGCGAAATGTGGTCACTGGAAGATATCGACTACTGGATTGCGGTGCTCAAGCAGGTGTCAGACGAAGCCTACAGCAATCCGGAACTGGTGCAGACGGCGCCGCACAATCAGGCGGTACAGAAAGTGAAGGTGGAACCTCTGGAACAGCCAGAGCACTGGGCCATGACCTGGCGCGCGTGGCAACGCAAGCGCGGCGTGGCCTGAGAGACCGCGCGTCACGCAGAGATCGGGGTTGATGGAACTGCTTCTACCCCGATCCCGACATCTGTTTTAGCCTGACCAGTCACCGCTGGCCTTGAGCTCTGCGGCCACCTCATCCACTGCCTCACGAACACCCTCGACAACACGATCAATCTGCGCATCGGTGATAACAAACGGCGGCGAGAACGCCAGGCTGTCCGAGGCGGGCAGAGCGCGGCTGATGATTCCTCGATCGCGGGCGGCACTGATAATCCTGGGGGCTACCTTGAGCGCAGGATCGAAGGCCTTTGGGGCGTCGCGATCAGCCACCAGCTCGATCGCACCGATCAGGCCAAATCCACGGATCTCACCGACCAATGGGTGATCCGCGAAGGCCGCCTGCAGACGCTTGTGCAGATGCTCGCCGCGCCGTCCCGCCTGCTCCACAAGGTTCTCCCGTTCAAGCAGATCCAGATTGGCCAGTGCCGCCGCGGCACCGACGGGATGAGAGCTGTAGGTGTAGCCGTGCCCGAAAGCGCCGAACCTGTCACCGCCGGCAACCAGCACCTGCCAGACCTTCTCAGACACCATGCAGGCAGACAGCGGAAAATAGGCAGAGGTCAGACCCTTGGCCACTGTGATCAGATCCGGCTTAAGACCCATCGCCTGACAGCCGAACATCGACCCCAGACGACCGAAGCCACAAATGACCTCATCGGCGATGAGAAGGATATCGTGCCTGTCGAGCACACTCTGCACCGCCGCATAGTATCCCGGCGGCGGCACGATGACACCGCCGGCGCCCATGACGGGCTCCATGATCATGGCGCCGATGGTGTCGGCGCCCTCACGGGCTATCAGCTGCTCAAGATCATCGACCAGCTTCGCCACGAATTCCGCGTCGCTAAGACCGTGGCCTTCCCAGAGACGATGCGGCGCCATTGTGTGCTTGATATAAGGCAGCGGCAGGTCAAAACCGGCGTGCAATCCGGGCAGGCCTGTCATTCCCGCAGACATGACGGTAACACCATGGTAGCCGCGCTGGCGCGCAATGATTTTCTTCTTCGCCGGTTTGCCGCGTACGTTGTTGTAGTACCACACCAGCTTGGCCTGGGTATCGTTGGCATCCGAGCCGGAATTGCCAAAGAACACCTTCGACATGGGCACCGGCGCCATCTCGATCAGGCGTCCCGCCAGGATAGCCGGCTTATCGCTGGCCATGGAGGAGAATGCGTGGCAGTAAGAGAGCTCGATCGCCTGGTCGCGCATGGCGTTGGCGATCTCCTCGCGACCGTAGCCGACGTTGACGCACCACAGACCCGCCATGGCGTCGATGTATTCGCGCCCCTGGCTGTCATGCATGACCACGCCGTCGGCGTGGGTCATCACGATAGGAGCACCGTCGCGCTCGTGACTGCCAAGCGCCGTGAACGGGTGAAACACATTATGCCGGTCGAGGTCTGACAGAAGGCTGGCATTTACTGGATTTTCAATAGCGTTGGACACGTCGTGTTCTCTCTATGGTCGGGAATAGCTGTCGCGCGCTGGTCGGAAAAAGCTGTCACGCGGGCAGACTGCAGTGTAGCGAACTTCTAGCGGACATCTAGCGAACAGGTGTTCGCAATTTGCGTAAGCTGCTATTCTAACCGTCCGTCTGGTGCCGACACCAGACTTTCAGCGCAGACCGCGCGGGCGGCGAGGTGCGGCCGGCGAGGTGCGGCCGGCAAGGTACCGCCAGGCAGGTACCGCCAGCTTAGCTCCGCGGCAGAAAGCTTTACTAACACATGTTAACGGTGGCCACGACACTATGCTCAAGCTCAACGACACAGATCTTCTTCGCACAGGTGTATTTATCAACGGCGCCTGGTCGGACTCGGCAGGCGGGCCCGCAATTCCGGTCTACAACCCCGCGACCGGGCAGGTGATCGTCGAGGTCAATGGTGCCGATCGCGACGCAACCATCAATGCCATCGAAGGTGCCGCCGCCGCGCAGAAAGACTGGGCAGCGCGCCCGGCAAAGGAGCGCTCTGCGATACTGCGCCGCTGGTTTGATCTGGTTGTCGCGAACAGCGAGGACCTGGCGCGCATTCTTACCGCCGAGCAGGGCAAGCCACTCGCGGAGGCGCGGGGAGAGATCCTTTACGGCGCTGCATTCTTTGAGTGGTTTGCGGAGGAAGCGAAACGGGTTTACGGAGAGACCATTCCCAGTCCGGACCGGGAGCGTCGCATGATGGTGATGAAGCAGCCGATCGGCGTATGCGGCGCCATCACACCCTGGAACTTCCCGATGGCCATGATCCCGCGCAAGGCGGCCCCCGCCCTGGCCGCCGGCTGCACCATGGTACTCAAGCCGGCCAGCGCCACGCCCCTGTCGGCGCTCGCCCTGGGTGAGCTCGCGGCCCGGGCAGGCGTCCCGGCAGGCGTGTTCCAGGTTGTTCCCGGAAGCGCGTCGGTGGTCGGCGAGGAGATCGTGACCAGCCCGCTGGTGCGCAAGATTACCTTCACCGGCTCTACCGAGGTCGGAAGCCACCTCATGGCCAAGGCGGCACCGACGGTAAAGAAACTATCTCTGGAGCTGGGCGGCAACGCGCCGGTGCTGGTGTTTGACGATGCGGACATCGATGTCGCGGTGAAGGGAGCCATTGCCACCAAGTTCCGCAACATGGGTCAGACCTGTGTCTGCGCCAATCGCATTTATGTGCAGGACGGCATCTACGACCGTTTCGTCGCGGCGTTTTCCAAAGCCGTGGGCGCAATGAAGGTCGGCGATGGCATGGACGAGGGCACAGAGCAGGGGCCGCTCATTGATAAAGACGCCGTGCTGAAGGTGCAGGAACATATACAGGATGCCCTCGCCAACGGGGGAACGCTGGCAACGGGCGGCAAGCCACATGCCCTCGGTGGCACCTTCTTTGAACCTACCGTCATCGCAAACGCCAGCGCCGACATGAAGATCGCGCGGGAGGAAACCTTCGGGCCGGTGGCCCCTCTTTTCCGGTTCACAGAGGAGGAGGATGCGATCCGTGTCGCAAACGATACGGAGTACGGGTTGGCAGCGTATGTATTTACACGTGATAATGCCCGCATATGGCGTGTCACTGAAAGCCTTGAGTTCGGGGTGGTTGGCGTCAATACGGGCAACACCTCTTATGAGGGCGCCCCGTTCGGCGGCTGGAAACTCTCCGGTGTTGGTCGCGAGGGGTCGCACCACGGGATTGATGAGTTCCTTGAAATCAAATACGTGTGCATCGCGCACTGACAAAGGCAAGCGAATAACAACATGGCGAAATCCCTTGAGATCCTGGAAGATCAGATAGAGCCGGGAATGGACGAAGAAGCCGTTCCCACCCGCATCAGCGATCGGGACTTTATCAACTCTCTGGCGAGAGGGCTTGAGGTCATATCGGCGTTTTCACGCACGAAGCCGAAGATGACGCTGAGCGACATGGCGAGGGCGACGGGTATGACCCGGGCCACTGTTCGGCGGCTACTGTTGACTCTGGTCCGCGAAGGGTACGCCCAGACTGACGGCAAATACTTCAGTCTGCAGCCCAAGGTTCTGAAGCTCGGCTTCGCGGTCATCTCCTCAATGGGTATCTGGGAAGTCGCCCAGCCCATCATGAATTCGCTCTCCGAGAAACTGGAAGAATCCTGCTTTGCCGCGGTACTCGACGGTTACGACGTGACGTATGTCGCCAGGGCAAACTCGGATCGACTGGTAAATATCGGCATCAGCGTCGGCAGCCGTGCGCCCGTACACGCTGTGTCGACAGGACGCGTGCTGATGGCGGCGCTGTCTGATGACAAACTGCAGAGATACCTCGACGAGGGCGACTTCGAAAAAGTCACGCCCCTGACCACCGTGTCGAAAGTTAAACTCCGGGCAGAAATCGATGAAGTGCGTGCCCGCGGCTGGTCGATCGTGGATCAGGAGCTGGAGGTTGGCCTGCGTTCGATTTCAGTCCCCATCCGCGGCTCAGACGGCACGGTTATCGCAGCGCTCAACGTATGCTGCCCCAGCTCACGGATATCCCCGGACGACATCCGCACCCGGATACTGGCGGAGCTGCTGACAGCCTCAAGAGAGATTACTGCGGGGCTGCAAACGTCCTGATAGCATTGTTTCCCACCTCCCGGGCCGCGAGCATTCGTCTTTTCTCCGGCGCCTCATGCCCCGAATGCAAAAAGGCCCCTCCCGGGGCCTTTTTTATCTGAGCACACAACTCTCTGAGCAACTGTCAGTTACCGAGAACCGCGGACAGCGGCGTGCGATCCCAGAACTGGGAAATTTCGTCCTCAAGCCCGGTAATCTCGTAGCGGATCAGCGCAATCGGCAGCGCCCCGGCGGCCATTACCGCGTCATGAAACTCACCGAGGACAAAGTCATCGCCGAGCTGCTGCTTGCGGTCTGCCAGCAGCTTGAACATCTGGAAGCTCCCGACGGTGTACCCCAAACCATAACCCGGGGGACGTCGCAGGTAGATTTCCGCGTCGACGCGGGCCACGTTCTTATCCAGCCAGGGCGTCTTTGCGCGCCAGAAGCTCACGACTTCTTCAATGGATATTTCGTTGCGCTGCAGGCGGACATCGCCCAGCGTTCTGGCTGAACGGAAGATGCCAAAATTGTAGATCAGTTCGCGGGTACGGGGGCGATTCTCGTAAAAACCCAGCTGCAAGGGTGTTTCTTCCAGATACAGCGCCCAGCCTTCCATGCGTCCGCCATCACGGAAATACTTGCGCACGGGATGGGTGATTTTTGCGACGGTGCGGCCATCCACCCTGTGGCCGGGAATAACCGCATGCCAGTGATCCGGTGACGGATCGCGGTACTGAATCTGCTCCCAGTAGTTGGGACCGCCATCGCGCTCTATCCACGGCACGTTAAAGCCGACCTCGCGCCAGTCGTCCGGAATGTAATCGGGGATGGTCATGAAGTCCTGCTCTTTGATAAAGGCGCGGATGTCAGCATCCACAGAAGCAATGCGTGCCTCGTACTCCTCCTTCGATGTCGGCAGTTTCAGCACCGGGAGATCGCGGTTGCGGTGTTGTTCGAGCGCGTAGAATGCCCAGGTTCGCTCCAGCTCACGCTGGGCCATCGCTTCTACATCGTCTGAACTGTAGGGCATGTACTTCACATGCATCAGGTACCAGTCGAGCAGCTCCTCGCCGACGCCGGCCTCTGCCGTCATACTGCTACGGTTTTCTTCCAGCCAGGCGAGAAGGCTCCTGACTGATTCACGGGCAGTCTCGATTTCTGGCACCAGCGCAGGCTGATCCTTCCGCGCGCGGGACAGAAGATCGTCGTACCAGCCGATAACACCAGCAGGCGGCACGGCGCGATAGGGGTGGCCATGACCGACACCGTCAGCATTGGTGAGGTTGTGAATGGCCAGATCCGCAAAATCCGCCGGCACGTCCGTAAGATTGCGCTTCGCCGCATCGACCAGCTCAACCGTAGCGCGCAGTCCAGACTGCAGATCGCTGAGCTGTTCTCCCTGTGCCGGCAGATCCACAAAGGTCAGACGCTGCATGCGGTCCACGTAGTAACCGGGATCGCGCGCCCAGGGTCGCGACACGTGCAGCAGGAAATCGTGCTGATCCATTGCTGACCGCACGGCGAGATATTCTGCCTGATGCGGACGATCCCAGTCGGCCACGGCCATATCCTCAAGCCGCGCCTGAAAGACGCGCAGCGCGTCGATACGTCGCGCTACCTGGTCCACCGAACGATCAACCGCCATGCCCGCGGCCTCGGCCCTCCACGCAAAGAATTCATCGGTCAGTTCAACCAGGTCTTCGTAGCTGCCGCTTCCCTGCGGCGCGGCAGCGTTAGCCGCTGAGGCGCCAATAATAAAGGCTGCAAACAGCGAGGCCCTGGCCATTCGCTGCAGGTATCTCATGGAGTTCATACGTCAATCCTCTGCTGTCACGGAACCATTCTTTTTTTAGTAGTCGCGCACGATTGAAAGCCGGGCGCGGCTTTTACTCAACAGTGGCTCAGCCCCCTGCCTATGTCAATAAATTTGGCCGGATAAAGCACAGGTCATCGCGTGGCGTACACTTTTGGTTTAATCTATCACGTGTCCGCGTCGTTTGCGGTGTCGCCCTGGGCCGCTGACAGTCTCTGCATGAGTGCTCGATCACGCCAGGTTACGCGTGCCTGCCATTGATCCAGCGGCAAAAGTGACCGGCGCTGGGCCTCCACTGCCGCCACCAGCTCCTGCGTCCAGGGATCATCCTGCCCGCGCTCGGCACCCATGCGAGCATAGGCGGGACCGAGCTTCTCGGCATGGGAGGCGATACCGCCCCGGGTGTTCAGATCCACGGTCTCGAAGGGGCCGACAACAGACCAGCGCAGGCCGAGTCCAAGGCGCACCAGCGTGTCGATATCGTCAACGGACGCGACGCCATCACGAACAAGACAGTAGGCTTCCCTGAGCATGGCGCCCTGCAGACGATTAAAAATGAAACCCTCGACTTCCCGTCGCACAAGCACGGGATGCAGGCCGACACGCCGTGAGAACAGCTCCGCACGACGGACAACGTCCGGATCGGTGAATTTGGCAGGGACCAGCTCAATAACGCGCAGCAGATACGGCGGATTTCCCGGGTGGGCGACCAGGCAGCGGCTCGAGCCCGGCAGCCCCGAAGCAAAACGGGACGCCGGCATGGCCGACGATGAGCTGGCAAGAATCGCCTCAGCAGGCGCGCACTGGTCAAGTCGCGCAAACAGTTTTTGCTTCAGCTGCAGGTTTTCCGGCGCACATTCCTGCACCCACTGTACACCGGCCACGGCGTCTTCCAGGCTTTCGGCGGCGTGGATCCTGCCCAGCACCTGCGCCTCCGTCGCGGTGGTAAGACCCGCATCAGCAAGCGATGCAAGATTGGAGCGGATACTCATAACAGCCGCCGAAAACGCGTCGGGGAATTCGTCGTACAACTTCACCAACAGACCCGAGAGCGCGTACTGCAGGGCAAAACCCGAGCCGATACTTCCGGCGCCGATAATGGCGACAGGCGCGTCGCCGCCTTTCCTGTCATCTGTTTCGGTATTGCTGGTAACGGAAGATGCGGTTTCTGCGGTCATGGCCTGCGGTCCCTGGCGGCGAGCGCGGTATGCTCTTGCAGCGGATGATCGGGTGTCAAGCGCTTCCACGTCTGCTTCCACATCTGCTTTCGCACCCGATCTGCCCGCCACGCCAGACGCTGGCCACTGTAACGCGAGCAAAGAGCAGCCCACCCGGCGCAAAAAATACACCGCAATACCGTTGCACAGGAGAATATAAAATGCAGGATTTGACTGACCGCATCATTCTACTTACCGGCGCCTCCAAGGGCATCGGCGCCGCCACAGCGCGATTCCTCGGCGCAGCAGGCGCAACACTGATTGCACATTACGGCTCCGACAGGGATGGCGCCCTCGCGGCCACAGCCGACATTCCCGACGATCGCAAACTGCTGGTGCAGGCTGACCTTGCTATTCCCGAGGACGTCGAACGCCTCTGGGCTGAGGCCTGTGCCTGGAAAGGTCGTATAGACGTTCTGGTCAACAATGCCGCGGTGATGATTGGCAACGGCAGCGTCGACGAGGACCTCGACAACTGGGACGCCGCCTGGGAAAAAAGCATGCAGATAAACGTTCTGGCACCGGCGCGCATGCTGCGCCAGGCGGTGCGTCACTTTCGCGAGTTGGGCGGCGGCAGCATTATTACCATATCCAGCTGGGCAGCCCAGCGCGGCGTCGGCAACCCCGCTACCATTGCCTATGCCGCCTCCAAAGCTGCAATACGAGCGGCCACACAAACGATCGCCAGAAATTATGCCAGCGAGGGCATTTATGCCTACATTATTGCACCTGGCGTGGTCCGCACCCGGCTGTCGGAAGACTTCGCCCGCAGTCAGGGGGGCGAGGACAAGGTGACGGCGGGACTTGCCATGGGCCGCTGGGTGGACCCTGACGAGATCGCAGACCTCGTGACATTTCTCTGCAAGGGCAGCGCCCCAAGCCTGTCCGGCGGCACTATCGACATCAACGGCGCCAGCTACATACGCTGAGCCCAGGAACACACCATGCGTATTCATACACCAGGCATCCATCGTGAATCGGACGCTTTCACCTTCGACTTCGAAGGCACCCCGATCACGGCGTATGCGGGAGAATCCGTTGCCGCCGCACTGGTTTCCGCGAAACAGTGGCACTGGCGCGAAACTCGCGGCGGCGAGACGCGCGGGTTATTTTGCGGAATGGGCGTATGCGGCGAATGCACGGTCTCGGTAGATGGCAGCGCGCGGCGCGCCTGCCTGGAGATGGCGCGTCCCGGACTGCACGTAACACGGCAAGCGGCCCGCCGTTCGGTCGCCGAGAGCGCGGCAACGCCAGCTGAGCGCCATTGGGAAACCGTGGAGACAGACGTGCTGGTGGTCGGCGCAGGCCCTGCAGGCCTTGCGGCGGCGGCGGCAGCAGCGCGTGCGGGTGCCCGCGTGACTGTGGTTGATGAACGCGCCAAAGCCGGCGGCCAGTACTACAAGCAGCCGGGCGATGGCTTCGACATTGCCGAAGCGGAGCTCGATCATCAGTTTCAGGAGGGGCGCCAGCTGTATCGCGACGCCGTCGCTGCCGGCGTCAGCTTCATTTTCGGTGCAACCGTCTGGGGCGCCTTCACAGCCCGGGAAATTGCAGTGGTAACGGAAGACACCTGCAGCATGATCCAGGCTCAGCGCTTGATACTGTCACCGGGAGCCTACGAGCGCCCGCTGCCGTTTCCTGGCTGGACGCTCCCTGGCGTCATGACCACTGGCGCCGCCCAGACGCTTCTGCGCGCCTATCAGACCGCGCCGGGGCAACGTGTGCTTGTTGCCGGGAACGGTCCACTCAATCTGCAGGTGGCGCGGGAGCTGAGCGCCGCCGGTGTCGACGTCGTTGCGGTAGCCGAGCTCTCGCGTCGTCCCGGCCCCACCATGGCCGGGCCCCTGTTGCGCATGTTGCTCAATGGGCCCGGACTGGTTGTGGATGGCATCGGCCACCTCGCGGCATTACTGCGGCGGCGGGTTCCCGTCATGCATCGGCACGTTATCTGCCGCACCGAGGGAGATGGCAAGGTAACCCGAGCCAGCCTGGTCCGGGTGGACAGCGATGGACAGCCGCTGCACGGCAGCGAAGTCAGCTTCGAGGTCGATGCCGTCTGCATGGGCTATGGCTTTCTGCCACAGTCGGAGCTGGCACGGGCGCTGGAGTGCAAGCATGATTACGATCCGATCAGTGGCGTTCTTGCTATTCAGCGCGGCCTGGACGGTAGAACCAGCGTGGAGGAAGTGTTTGTCGCAGGCGATGCCGGTGGCCTTGGCGGCGCTAAAGTCGCCCAGGCCCAGGGCACGCTTGCCGGGGCCACCGCGGCAGCAGACCTGGGGTTTACCAGCGATAGCCAGAAAGACGTCGACACTGCCCGCAAGCTTGCACTGCGGCATCTGCGTTTCCAGGCCGCGCTGTGGCAGGTGTACGCGGCACCCGATGTCGGGCTGTCACTCAGCACACCGGAAACGATTGTGTGCCGCTGCGAGAGCGTCCGACGTGAAACACTGGCATCCTGCTTCGCCAGCGGCGTCGGCGGTATCGGCGCGGTGAAGCGTGAGACCCGGGCGGGAATGGGTCGCTGCCAGGGACGCTATTGCGCGGCAATGCTGGCAACAATGGCCCGCCACGCCGGATTTGAGGTCGCTGGAGAGAGCGACCTGTTCGCGCCGCGAACGCCCTTCAAACCCATGTCGATCGGCAGTCTCGCGACTGCCTATGACGCCTCAAGACCACCGGACCGCGAGGCGGAAGCCCGATGACAGCTTGACAGCGCAGGGCTTGTTCACCAGAATAAACGTACGCTATGAGAACGGGTGTTACACATTTTACCTTCTGCGTAACAGCGGCACTGCAACGCAGAGCCGGCTCGGTATACAATAATTCTCTCCCCACTGGAGACGTGAATCATGTTGCGAAAAGTTTCTCGCTGGCTTTCTGTGGCAGCTATTGCCCTCTGCACTGTGACGACCCAGGCACAGATGCGCTCCCTTGACGATATTGTTCGCGATGGCACGATCCGCGTCGGCGTCAACCCGAACTTCCCGCCGATGTCCTCCTACGGCAGAACCAACGAAATCGAAGGGTTTGATGTCGATGTTGCCCGCCGCATTGCCGAATTGCTCGACGTAAAGATCCAGCTGGTACCCACCGCAACGGCACAGCGCGTTGCTTTCCTCACCTCCGGCCGCATTGATATCGCGCTGGGCGCACTGACCCGCACCCCGGCCAGAGCGCGCCTGATCGACTTCACGGCTCCTCTGCATACTGAGTCCATGAGCGTTCTTACCACCGATCGGATCGACGCAAAAAGCTGGCGCGATCTCGACTCCAGCGACATTACCCTGGTCAACATGCGGGGCAACCTGTCCGTCGAACTCCTGAAAGACAAGCTGCCGAAGGCCAAGGTTCTGCTGGTAGACGGAAACGCTGATACGGTGAGAGCGCTGGCACAGGGTCGTGCCGATGCGCTGGTCGAAAACACCGACCTGTTCATGAACTTCACCCGTACCTACCGCAATGTGAAGTGGCGCGTTCTCGACGAGTCCATTTATATCTCTTACTGCGGTATAGGGCTTGCCAAGGGCAACAGCGACCTGCGTCACTTCCTCAATATCGTCCTGTATGACCTGCACACCAGCGGCTTTGTCAACGAGCGCTGGGAGCACTGGTTCGGTGCTCCGATGAGCGTGCCGGTAAACGCACAGCCGTACTTCTGACATTCCGGCAGATCACACACGCCGGCCCTGACAGGCTGGCGCAGCCCCAATCCCCAGACAGCAGGCGGCAACCCGGAACGGCATGAATTATACGTTTCAGTTCGGCGAAGTCATGGCAGAGCTGCCCTATCTTCTTGGCGGGGCACTGGTGACGCTGCAGATCGTGTTCTTTACTTTCTTCCTGGGCGCTGTGCTCGGACTGATGGGCGCGCTTGGGAAAGTGTACGGACCGCTTCCCCTGCGCTCGGCCATCTCCGCCTATGTTATTTTCATCACCAATACACCGGCACTGGTACAGATCTTTGTTCTCTATTACGCACTGCCGGATGCCGGCATTCTGCTCAGCTCCATGACCGCCGTGCTGATCGGCCTGACGCTGAACTCGACTGCCTACCTCACCGAGATCATGCGGGCCGGCGTTGTGTCTGTGCACCAGGCAGAGATGGACGCGGCCATTGGCCTGAACATGACCCGCCTGCAGATTCTGCGCTACGTCATGCTGCCGCATATTGCCAAAACCATCTTTGCGCCCCTGTCCAACTTTTTTATCTGGCTCATGCTGGGCAGCTCTATCGCAGCGCTGTTCGGGGTTGAAGAGCTCACCGGGCGCGCCATCAACGTCAGTTCCGTAAACCTGCGCACTATCGAGACCTTCTCGGTCGTTGCCGTGATCTACATCGGGCTGACACTCATTGCCAGCATGTCTCTGGCGCTTCTGGGTCGCTTCGCGTTCCGCGTAAAGGCCAGGGTATTCTGATGTTCGAGAGACTCCTTTTCGAAGCGCCCGATTTCTTCACCTACCACAATGTAGTATTCCTGCTGGAGGCGGCGGGCCGCACGCTGGGCATGACGCTGATCGGATGCACTGTCGGTTTTATCGTCGGCCTGCTCATCGCGGTTCTCAGACAGTCGGTGAATCCGTGGACACTACCTCTGCGCGTCATGGTCATTGCCTACGTCGAAACGTTCCGGCGCATACCCTTCCTGGTCATCATTTTTATCGTTCTGTACGCCATACAGCCGCTGGTGGCAGATGCCTCCCTGCTCACCATTGCCACCATTGCCATCTGCCTCGTGTCCACGGCATTCCTTTCCGAGATTATTCGCGCAGGTCTTGAGTCCGTGCCCAGACAGCAGATAGAAGGAGCGCGCACGCTCAACTTCGGCGCAGCGCGCACCCTGTGGTACGTCGTACTACCCCAGGCATGGCGCGTGATTCTGCCGCCCGCCATCGCGTTCGCCGTGATGTTCATCAAGGACACCTCACTGGCATCACATATTGGTGTGGTTGAGCTGACCTTTTCGGGCAAGATGTTTGTCAATCGCGGCTTTTCACCAACGCTGGGGTTCGGTGCCGTACTGGTACTTTACTTCCTGCTGTCCTACCCACTCAGCCGTCTCGGCATCTATCTGGAGAAGCGCCTTGACCCATCTCGACGTTCGTGACCTCGCCTGCTCCTACGGCTCGGAGAAAATCCTAAAGGGAGTCACCCTGAGCGCAGAAAAGGGCGAAGTCGTCAGCCTGATCGGGCCCTCTGGCTCGGGCAAGAGCACCCTGCTGCGCGCACTGGTGGGATTGACCCTGCCGAGTGCAGGCGAGGTACGCGTGGCCGGCAAGACTGTGGACTACAGGAGCCGCAAGAGCGTTCGCGAGCTACGCTCGCAGCTGGCAATCGTGTTCCAGCAATACAATCTGTTCCAGAACATGACCGTTATGCGCAACGTCACCATCGCACCGACCACCATCAAGAAGCGGCCAAAGGCCGAGGTGGAAGCGCTGGCAACTGAACTGCTGGCGCGGGTGGGCATGGAAGCCAAGCACGACGCCTACCCGGAGGAGCTGTCCGGTGGACAGCAGCAACGGGTCGCAATAGCCCGCGCCCTGGCCCTGCAGCCGGAAATTCTTCTCCTCGATGAGGTGACATCGGCGCTGGACCCGGAGCGGGTGAACGAGGTGCTCGACACCATCCGCCGTCTTACAGACGAGGGCATCACCATGCTACTGGTGTCACATGAAATGTCGTTTGTCCGTGAAGTGTCGACCCGGGTCGTCATGATGGACGACGGCAAGGTAGTCGAAACCGGGACGCCATCGGAGATTTTCGATTCACCCACCCACGAGCGCACGAGGGACTTCGTCGGCATGATCCTCAAACACTGACAGCAACGCCGCCGTGCTTGCTCGACCAGTTCAGCGCGCGCCGGGCGCGAAGGCCTTAGCGTCGATGTCCAGGGGTGATTCCACACCCTGCACCATGCTCGCCACCAGTCGACCCGCCGCCGGCCCCCCGGTAAATCCCATCCAGGGCACATATCCGAGGAACGCACCCGGCAGTCCGGGCAATTCACCGATGACCGGCATCCAGTCGTGCGTACCGTTTACTGTCGCAGCCCAGGTCCGCACAATATTGACAGGTGCGAGCTGTGGCAGAATTTCCAGTGCCAGGCCAAGATTCGGCCCGACCGAGTAAGGGTCCGCGATCGGGCGCCGCTGGCTGTCGAAGCGCGCCGGCCAGCCGCCGCCCACGATGATGCTGCCAACGGCGGTCTGCTTCATGGTCAACGGCGCGCGAGCGTAATAAAGAAGGTGCCGGATCAGCGGCTCCACCGGCTCCGTCACGCTGACCTGTATCGGAAAGCCCTGAAGCGGCAGATCAACGCCCAGCAAGGCTGCGATGCGTCCGGCATCGGCTCCGGCAGTGTTCACCAGCCTGCCCGCCTTGTAGGTTCCGCGGTCAGTCGTCACCTCGTAACCACTGTTGGTACGCCGGATATCGCTCACTGACGTGCGCGGCATAATGCGAGCGCCCATGGCGGCTGCGGTGCGTGCAAAGGCAGGCGCTGCAATCAGCGGATTGGCTTTGCCCTCTGCCGGGCAGTACCCCGCGCCCACGAGGGTGGATGACACGTAGGGCGCGATCTCTCGCAGGCCCTGCGCATCCAGGACTTCACTGGCAAGACCGGCTTCGCACTCAAGACGCACTTTGCGCTCGATATCACGCATCTGCTGATCATTGGCCGCCAGCAGCAGGCCACCGCCCACCTTCACCTCCAGATCGACGCCCAGCGTGTCACCCAGCCCTTCCCAGAGTCCTATCGACGCGCGCAGCAGTCGCAGCGCCGGCAGGAACATACGCGCCCAGGCGTCGCCATGCTGCAGGTAGGTATCGTGCGGTATCTGACCATGCAGGCTGCCGGAGTTAGTACCAGAGGCCTGGGTGTTGAGGTCACCCGTCTCCAGAAGCGTCACCTCGACGCCGTCACCAGCGAGGTAATAAGCCGCGGCGCAGCCGATGATTCCGCCGCCAATAACGATGACATCTGTCATGAGGTTTCTCTCGGAAGGGGGATGGAATAGCGTTTGATGTGCGCTATGCTAACGCATGTCCGGCATGTGCTTGCAACATTGCAGCCGCTTTTCGCGGATTTTACCGCATTCTAAAATCAATCAAGCAAAAGGAGCGCCGAAGCGTGGATCGGCGTTAATACAACCTGATGTCTAAAACATTTCTAGGAAGTTACACGGTTGCCGTCACTCCATTCACCGACGACGGCGAAGGCGTTTGCGTCGAGTCACTGAAACGCTATATCGACTGGCAGGTGGAATGCGAAGTGCCAGGCATCATCATGCTGGGCACAACCGGGGAATTTCTGTCTATTACCGACGAGGAACGCCGTCTGGTTGTGGAAACCAGCGTAGAGCATGCCGCCGGGCGCCTCGACATTCTCGTTGGCAGTATGGATGCCAGCACCAGCAAAGCCGTCCGCTACAGTCGCGAAGCAAAGGAGATGGGCGCTGACGGCCTCATGATTGTGCCGCCCTACTACTACACACCGACAGAAGACGAAATATTCGCCTATTACCGCGCTATTGCCGAGGCTGTCGACCTTCCAATCATGCTTTATAACAATCCCTTCACGTCCAACGTTGATATGTCGGCGGCACTTGTCGCTCGCCTGACAAAGGCGTTCGACAACATTCGTTACATCAAGGAAGCCAGCTGCGATGTCGGTCGGGTGTATGACATCGTCGAGGCCACGGACGGAGTCATGAACGTGTTTGCCGGGGAAAGGCCGGTAGAAAGTTATCTCCTCGGTGCCGTCGGCTACGTCAATCCGTACGGCAACTACCTCCCCTACAGCACGAAGCGAATCTGGGATTTTCTTGTTGCAGGCCGCACCGAAGACGCGGCGTCCATCCAGCACATTCTAAAGCGGATTGACGAAATCATCGCCGAGGGACATCCCACCTACGGCCACCAGTGCTACTCGAAAGCGCTCAGCGCCGCTGCCGGCTACCCCACGGGCGACGTTCGACCGCCACTGACGCGGTTCAGCGACCTCGGCAGCGAAGGGCTTGCGCGACGCGATAAAGTAACGGCGCTGATGGCTGAAATGGATGCCCTCATGCTCACACTCGACGCAAAATCGGAGGCCTGATGGGCACGAACGACAGCACCCAGGAAACCGGTGCCGGGCAGGTCCCGGCCCTGTTCACACCATTTACCTTGCGTGACGTCACGTTCCGCAACCGGCTTGTGGTTTCGGCAATGTGCCAGTACGCATCCGAAGACGGTTTCATCAACGACAACTGGCACCTGGCGCATCACGGCCGCTTTGCCCTTGGCGGCGTCGGAGGCGCGCTACTCGAGGCCACCGGCGTCACCGCCGAAGGCAGAATCACCCCCGGCTGCCTGGGCATTTACAAGGACGAGCATGTTCCCGGTCTGAAGAAGGTCGTCGACATCTACCACGCCCAGGGGATTCCCGTGGGCATACAGCTCGCGCACGCCGGTCGCAAAGCCAGTGCGGCGACGCCACTGAATGGTGCAAAGCCGCTGGTGCACAGCGGTCCGGAGGCCCCATGGCAGGCTGTGGCTCCGAGCGCTATCCCACTCACCGAAGACTGGCCGACACCTCATGCGCTCGATACCGACGAGGTGGATGACCTGATCGTGTCGTTTGCCAACGCCACTCAGCGAGCGCTTGACGCAGGTTTTGACTTTGTCGAGATCCACGGCGCCCATGGCTACCTGATACACAGCTTCCTGACGTCACTGTCCAACCAGCGTGACGACCAGTGGGGCGGCGACCTCGCCGCGCGCATGCGTTTCCCCCTCGCCGTTACCGATGCGGTCAGAAAGGTGGTTCCGGACGGCTATCCCGTGCTCTACCGCGCGTCTTCGGTTGACGGCGTCGACGGCGGCATGGAGCTGGAGGACACAGTAGAGCTTTCCCGCCAGCTCAAGGCTCGCGGCGTGGACCTGATCGACTGCTCCTCCGGAGGTATCACCGGCGCCTCAGGCCGCGCCAAGGCGCCACCGTCGCCGGGCTACCTTGTCCCCTACGCCCGCGCTGTTCGAGACGGTGCCGACATGCCAACCATGGCGGTCGGTCTGATCACCGAAGCGGAGCAGGCGAATAATGTGGTGGTGGAAGGCAATGCCGACCTCGTGGCTATGGCGCGGGGGCTTCTGGATGATCCGAACTTTCCGTATCACGCAGCCATCGAGCTGGGTCATCCCGAGCCGCACACCCTGCTGCCGGCAATGTACGGCATGGTTCTGAAGCGACGCAACAGCGGTTGAAAGGAAGGGTCAATCCCGCCGCTGATAAAGCCCCACATGCACGTAAGGCGCCGGCGCCGGCGTTCCTTCGCTTACCCTGCGCGGCACACGATGCTCCAGGGGCTCGATATTCTGCAGGTAGCGCGCGATTGCCAGTGCATCTGACGCCCTGAGACGCGCGTAATTCTGCCAGGGCATGACCGGCAGGGCGCGTCCGCCGTGACGATCCATTCCACCACGCAGGAGCCGCACCAGATCGTCCTCCGTCCACTCGCCGATACCGGTCTCGTCGTGTGGCGTGATATTGGGTGGATAGACAATCGCCGGGTAACGGTTGCGCATGGGATCTGAAATTGCGATACCGACACGGGACCCGGCGAGCGAGCGCTCGGTATCCGGCGCACCCAGCAGCGCGCCGTCGGTGTGGCAACTGGCGCAACCGAGCAGGCTGACAAGATATCGACCGCGCTGAACATCCGGGTCGTCGGCATTCTGGACAGCCTCCGGCACGTCTACCACCAGCGCGTTATCCACCGGGAGATAATCGTCGAGGTAGCCAGCAGGGTCCTGGGAATGTGCTAATGCGACCGGCATCATCAGCGCCAGTGCGGCGAGATATCTGGAACAGGGGGCGGTGAAAGTCATGGCGTATCTCCGGCATCAACTGACCATGACTTTAGCTTTTACCGCGCCCAAGCGCCAGCACGTCAGCGCTCTGTTCGAAACCGGCGCAGCGATGGCAGGGCGACGGTCCGACAATGGCAGTCCGACGATTGTGGTCCGACAATGGTGCTGGCCACTCCCGGACCGAGCCGCTAAGCTACGCCCCCCCTGGAGCTGACCTATGACATGTATCTATACCCCCGACACGCTAACGACACGCAAATCGGCATGACCTGTGCCCTTCCAGACCACCAGGCGGGCGCAGGTTTTGCGCAGGCCGGGCAGCGCCATGCCTGACATTGTCGCACCAGAACTGACTGCCGCGGACATACGCCGGGGTTTCTGGCGGATTCTGCCGATTTCCCTGTTCGTGTTCGTGTTTGGACTGGCCTTTGGCGTCGCCGCCCTGCAAAGCAACATGGCCGTTGTCGAAGTCATGGTGATGAGTACCACCGTCTTCGCCGGCACCGTGCAGTTCGCCGTACTCGATATGTGGGGCGCGCAGGTGCCAATACTGCCCTTGCTGCTGACGACGCTCGCCATCAACAGTCGCATGCTGCTCATGGGGGCCAGTCTCTATCCCTGGCTGCGACTGCTGCCCGTGCGTCGTCGCTATGCATCGCTGATCACGCTATCCGATGCCAACTGGGCCATGACGCTCAACGACCTGCAGCAGGGACGCAACAACCTCGGCACACTGGTCGGCGGCGGCATTGCGCTGTGGACCTGCTGGCAGGCGGGAACGCTGACGGGTCTGCTGCTCGGCTCGGGCATCGAAGATCCGAAAAGCATTGGCCTCGATATGGTGATGGGCTGTTTCATGCTGTCGATGGTCATGGTGGGCAGGCGCAACCTGCGCAAGAGTATTGCCTGGTGCCTGAGTGCCATCGCCGCCTACGCAGCCTACCGTTGGCTGCCACCGAATACCCACGTGATTGTCGGCGCAATCGCGGGCGGAACCGTCGGCATTTTCTGGCTGGAGACACCGAAACAATGATCTCCACCGAGGGCTATGGCGTCTACCTGGTCATTGCACTGATGGCGCTGGTCATGCTGTTTACCCGCTTCGGCGGCGTCTTCATCACCGGACTGCTGCCGCTGCGGCCCCGCGTCATGAGTTTCATCGACGCCATGTCGGGCTCGGTGCTGGTGGCGGTGCTTGTGCCCATCGCGGTTGAGGCGGATATGGCCGGGCGGGGGGGAATGCTCGCAACCGCCGGCGTCATGCTGCTCACCGCAAGACCCATGGTGGGCGTGAGCCTTGGCATAGTGGTGACGGCCTTGATGCGTTTTGGAGGAATGTCCTGATGTCTTCGCGACTGCCCGCAACGGTATACCTGCTGATGAGTCTGCAGGCACTGTCCATGTGTATCGCACCGCTTTATTTCCTCACGGGTGGACTGGTGGGCAACGACATCGCCCCGCGTCCGGGCCTTGCCACCCTGCCCATCGCAATGGTCATCACCGGCACCGCGGTTTCCGTGGTCGGCGTAACGCGACTGATGGCGCACGTTGGCAGACGTCTGGTTTTCGCGCTCGGCTCGCTGCTGGGCTGTCTCAGTGGCGTTCTTGCAGCCGGCGCACTTGTGATGGGACATTTTGGCCTGTTCTGCACCGCGGGACTGACCGCCGGCGTCAGCATCGCCGCAGCACAGCAGTATCGCTTCGCGGCAGTTGAGACCGTCTCGCCCATGCTCGCCGGCAAGGCGGCATCGCGGGTCCTGCTGGCGGGCCTGGTGGCTGCCTACCTGGGACCGGAGTTGGTGGTGTGGGGCGGGTTCGTGCCCGGACTGCAACAGCTAGCGCCTGCGTTCGCCAGTCATCAACCGTTTGTCGGTGCTTTTCTGCTGCTTTCCTGCATCAATCTACTGGCGATGGCCATTGTCCTCGCCGGTTACCGCAACCGTCGTGCCGATGCGGCCGAGGAGGCAGAAGAGGCGCGGCCACTTGTCGACATTCTGCGTCAACGCCCCATCTGGCTGGCGATTATCGCTTCCGCAATGGGTTACGCCATGATGAGCTTCATGATGACGGGCACCCCGCTGAACATGCACGCTGTGAACGGGCACAGCCTGCTCGACACCAAGTGGGTCATCCAGTCGCATATCGTCGCGATGTATGCGCCGGCATTTATTTCGGGCTGGCTTATCACCCGTCTGGGACACCGGACGGTCATCGCGCTCGGCGGTGCGGCCTACCTCGCCTGCCTGGCAGTCGCGCTCGCCGGACAACACCTGATGCACTACTGGTGGGCCATGGTGCTGCTTGGCATCGGCTGGAATTTCATGTTTGTCGGCGGCACCGCGTTGCTGCCGCTCTGCCACCGGCCCAGCGAGCGTTTCAAGGTTCAGAGCGCCAATGAGTTCGCCGTGTTCGGCTCACAGGCGGTGGCAGCCCTCAGCGCCGGGTGGGTAGTGAACCTCCATGGCTGGGACGCCATGGTAGCCCTGTCGTTTCTAAGCGTGCTTGCCGTATCCCTCGTACTCTGGATCAACCGGCCCGGCCGGCCGCGATCGACGGCGGCCGTCGCCGGTTGAAAGGTACTTCTGGCTAGTTTGCCACTAGGCCCGGGTCTTACGCAGGTAGGGGAAGATGGTTTCGAACTCACCGAACTTCTCTTTCGCGTCCGCGTCAGACACGCTCGGCGGAATGATCACATCCTCACCGACAACCCAGTCCGCCGGTGTCGCCACGCCGCGCTTCTGGGTGTACTGCAGCGCGTCCAGCGCACGCATGATCTCGGAAAAATTTCTGCCCACTACCATGGGGTAAGTCATGGACAGCTTGAGCTTCTTGTCCGGGCCGATAATAAACACCGAGCGTACGGTAGCGCTGTCCGCTGCCGTGCGGCCATCGGGCAGATAGGCTTCTGCGGGCAACATGTCGAAAGCCTTGGCGACCGCCAGATCGGTGTCTGCAATAATCGGGAAGCCGACGCTCGCACTGCTGTAGGATTCGATATCGCCGATCCACTTGCGGTGGTCGTCCACGCCATCAACAGACACGCCGATCGCCTTGGTATTGCGCTTTGCAAACTCATCGGCCAGCTGTGCAACCGCGCCGAACTCCGTGGTGCAGACGGGCGTGAAGTCCTTGGGGTGAGAAAACAGGATGGCCCAGCTATCGCCAATCCAGTCGTGAAAAGAGATGGTTCCGAGACTGGATTCGGCGGTGAAATCGGGTACCGTATCGTTAATTCTTAATGACATGCTCATACTCCTTTGAAGCGCGTACGAAGAGACGCCTCAGCGTCACAAGCTATAGGAAGTGACGCACTGCGTCATCAGCTCAGTATAGTATACGCGGCATTGGCACTGTTTTCGACTGCTTCCCCGCAACACCGTGTGTACACAACGGAGCCGGTCGCAGCAGGACTTTTCCCAGACATTTCCCACACGGCAAGGGGGCGAATACTACGACCATGCTGACTGTTGAACTGAGTTTCTATCCGCTCACCCATGACTACGAGCAAAGAGTGATCAATTTTATCCGCCGGCTACGCAAGCATCCCGGCGTACGTCTGCATACCGGTGGCATGAGCACGCTCATCAACGGTGATCACGATACCGTGTTTGATCTTTTGCGCGATGCCACACGGGATTTCAATGCCGGACCGGACACCTGTATTTTCGTTGCCAAGTTTCTCAACAGGGATGCTTTTGACACACCGCGTATCGATTGATGCGGCGCTGGAGATTGCAGCCGTCGGTTTCAGCATCACCTTCACGCTGCTTTATATTCGCGGCGCTGTGCCGGCGTGCTACATCGCCGCTTTCATTGGCTCGGTGCTGTTTGCGGTTCTCTGCTGGCGTAAGCACATTTTTGCAGAGAGCGCCCTGCATGTGTTCTACATCGGCATGGCAGTGTACGGACTGCTCGCCACCGGCGACGACTGGCAGGTTGTCAGCTGGCCGCTGGCCGACCACATCCCCTGGCTGGTAACGGGCGGTATTGCGACGGGCATTGTCGGCTATCTTCTGAGCCGCAACCCGGTTGCACATACGCCCTGGCTCGACGCCTTCACTACTGTGTTCAGCCTGATCGCGACCTGGCTGATGATTGCCTACGTGCACGAAAACTGGCTGTACTGGATCGTTATCGACAGTGCGGCCGTTGCGCTCTACGGCATGCGAGGACTCTACCTGAGTGCGGGTCTGTTCTTGCTCTATCTCGCTATGGCCGTTGATGGCTACTTTTACCAGATCAGCTGGTTTACGTGACACTGCGGGCACTGATCTTCATTCGCCCGCTTGTAGATACCCTCAGTGCATTATCGAAGGCCACCGGGGGATTGTAACGCGTCGCCTATGCCAGAAAATAAAGATGCCAGCCGTTAAAGACGGCGGAAACCGCACCTACCTGTATTCCCTGCTCCCCAGGTAGCGCGCGACCCCGCCATCAATGTTGCTGCTTTCAGAGTCAGGCGCTCATTGGAGCATAGGCAGTGCACCAGCCGGTTGCCTTGACTGCCTTGCCTGCGAAAATAGCGCAGGGACCCCAGTCGTCACCGTCCTTGCCCTGATACACCTGGCAATTGGAGCAGACCTGCCCTTCCTTATAGCGCGGGTTCTTGCTCGAGTCGACATCGCTGGCGATGTGCTTGTAGTTCAGTGACTTGGCCTGCGTGTCATCTTCACTCAGCCGCGGCAACCCGCCGCTGGCACCGCCGGCATCATTCTGCGCCATCTGCTCACTGTCAGCGGCGGCCTGCTGGGTGGATTGCTCGACATCTGCCGAGGCCGTCTCTGTGGTCGTCTCCGCCGATGGTGTCGCCGGGCTGGGCCGGGCCGCAGGCGCGTCGTCAGAGTTGGCCGCAATAGTCGGTGCTGCTGGTTCCTCACTGGAGCAGGCAACAAGGCCCGCGAATGGCAACATGACGGCACCGCCGCCCATCAGCGTAAGAAAACGACGGCGTTCGGTAGTCGGTTGATCCTGCTTCATGATGCTATCACTCCTGTGTTTACTATCTGGATTGCACGTGCCCGGATTACACAGGCACATGTGGCTTACGGTTATACTCCGCTTTCTGGACCATACCAAGAGAAACCTCGGTCCACGCTTCGCCGCCAATCAACCCTCGAGCAGGGTTTTCAGGTCTACCGAATCGTCCGCGAGTGCCGCAGGCGCGGGCCTGCAACCGTCAAGAATGGCGCGCTTGGCGGCCATGAAATCCCTGGGCCGGTTGATGGCATCCGCAGCGATAAGTCGGCCGCGGCACAGGTAAAACAGGCTGAAACAGCGGCCGGAGGCGATATCTCCGCGCACAACAACCTCGTCGTAACCGATGGACAGCCCGGCAATCTGCAGCTTGATATCGTACTGGTCCGACCAGAACCAGGGCAGCGCGTGATAGGCGATGGGATTGCCCGCGACCGTCTTTGCGGCGGTTCGGGCCTGCTCGTTGGCGTTCTGGACAGATTCAAGACGCAGCCAGCGATCGTAGATGGGATTGTAATGATGCGTGCAGTCGCCTGCCGCCAGGATATGCGCATCCGAGGTGCGCGCAAATTCATCGACGACTATGCCGTCGTTGACCTCGAGGCCAGCCGCTTGCGCCAGCGCAGTATCGGGGACAACGCCAATGCCGACGATCGCAATATCTGCAGCAAATTCGCGGCCGTCGCTGCAGGTGACGCCGGTCAGCACATCTTCTCCGGTGAACGCGCTGACTGTTGTGTCAGTCACGACAGTAACACCCTCTTCTTCGTGTACGCGGGTGAAAAACGCAGACACTTCGGGCGCGGTCACGCGCTGCAGAACCCGCGACATCGCCTCGAGTACCGTGACCTGCATCCCCGCCGAGCGCAGCGACGCTGCAGTTTCCAGACCGATATAGCCGCCACCGACGATCACCGCCGACTTGCCCGGCGCAAGCTGGGCTCTTATCGCGTCGACGTCACGTATATTCCGCAGATAGTGCACGCCATCCAGGTCACTACCGGGCAGGCTGATACGTCGCGGCAGCGCTCCAGTCATCAGCGCGAGTTGCGAATAACTCAGGCTGGTACCGTCGCTCAGGGCAACGCTCTGCGCCTCGCGATCAATCCGCTCGGCGCGCACGCCCAGGCGCAGTTCAATACCCTGGGCGGTATAGAAATCCCGCGGGCGAATAGCCAGCGAAGCAGCATCCTTATCGCCGATCAGCCCGGCCTTTGACAAGGGCGGACGGTGATACGGAGAATGCTCCTCCTCACCCACCATCGTGATGCTGCCGTCCCAGCCCTCCTGCCTGAGCGTCGCTGCCATACTGGCAGCCGCGTGACTGGCGCCAATAATGACGCAGTGTTGATCTGTCATGGAAATCCTCTGAACTCTTTGGTTGATTCATCATGCACCTGCCGTCTGCGCCACGGGCGCACGGTCGATGCCGCAAAAACCGATAATCTAGCACAATGACAAACATTCGACGCCGAGATGCCGCGCATTGCCGTCGCTTGAGCGATGTCGATGGCCACTCGCGGGACCCGGCAGGGTATACTCCACACCATGACAGCCGCCCTCGAAACCCTGCGCTCCGTCTTCGGCTACGAGACATTCCGCGAGCCCCAGGATGCCATTATCGACGGGATCATCAATGGCCGTGACGCGCTGGTTATCATGCCGACCGGCGGCGGAAAGTCACTCTGCTACCAGATTCCGTCTCTCGTTCGCAGCGGATGTGGGGTTGTCGTCTCGCCCCTGATCGCACTCATGCAGGATCAGGTGGATGGCCTGCGCGAACTCGGGGTCAACGCCGCATTCCTCAACTCGAGCCTCGACAGCCAGCAGGTGTGGGAGGTGGAAAACGCGTTGCAGAACGGCCAGCTCAGCCTGCTTTACGTGGCGCCCGAGCGCCTGGTGCAGTCGCGCACCCTGGAACTGTTGTCACGCTGCGATATCGCGCTGTTCGCCATAGATGAAGCGCACTGCGTGTCGCAATGGGGTCACGATTTCCGGGCCGACTATCTGCAGCTGAACGTGCTGCATGAGCGCTTTCCCACGGTGCCCCGGATAGCACTCACCGCAACGGCGGACGCCCGCACGCGCCGGGAAATTGCCATCAGACTGGACCTGGAGGACGCCCGGCATTATATCGCAGGCTTTGACCGCCCCAACATCCGCTACCGCATTGCGCTGAAGCAGAACCCACGCCAGCAGCTGCTGGCCTTTCTGCGCACTGAGCATTCCGGCGATGCCGGTATTGTCTACTGCCTGTCGCGACGAAAAGTGGACGAAACGGCACGCTGGCTGCAGGATGAGGGTATCGCGGCCCTGCCTTACCACGCCGGCCTGCCGGCGGCCGAACGTTCGGCAAACCAGTCGCGCTTTCTCCGTGAGGAGGGTCTGGTCATCGTCGCCACCATTGCCTTTGGCATGGGAATCGACAAGCCCGACGTGCGCTTTGTCGCCCACCTCGACCTGCCCAAGACCGTGGAGGCCTACTACCAGGAAACCGGTCGCGCCGGTCGCGACGGCCTGCCCGCCAACGCCTGGCTGGTCTACGGCCTGCAGGACATCATCAAGCTGCGCCAGATGATGGACAACTCCGCCGGCAGCGAAGAGCACAAGCGCGCCGAACAGCAGCGCCTGAATGCCATGCTCGGCCTGTGCGAGATCACCAGCTGCCGGCGCCAGGCCCTGTTGCACTATTTCGGCGATGTCCTTGAAGAACCCTGCGGCAACTGCGACACCTGCCTGCAGCCGGTCGAGACCTGGGATGGCACAGAGGCAGCCCGTAAAGCGCTCAGCGCCGTGTACCGAACCGGCCAACGCTTCGGCGTCAGCCACGTGATTGATGTTCTGCGTGGCCTCGAAAACGAACGGGTGCTGCAGCTCGACCATCACCGGCTGGGTGTGTTCGGGATTGGAGCAGACCTCGGCGCAAATCCCTGGCGCTCAGTGTTTCGACAGCTGGTGGCGCGTGGCTACCTGAGCGTGGATATGGAGCGCTATGGCGCGCTCAGGCTGCAGGAGAAGTCACGCCCGCTGCTGAAGGGCGAAGATTCCCTGGCCCTTCGCAAGGACAACAGCCCGGAGACCAGTACACGTCAGAAAACACGACAGGCGCTGCCGGAAGATGTCGATGTCGCGCTGTGGGAAGCTCTGCGCGAATGCCGGCGTCAGCTCGCTGAGGAGCAGAGCATACCGCCCTACATCATCTTTCACGACAGTACCCTGCAGGCCATGTGTCGGCAGCGACCACGCTCACTGGCCGCGTTTGGGGAGTTGCCGGGGGTAGGCGCGCGCAAGCAGGAAAAATATGGCAAGGCCTTTCTGCAGGTGATCAACGACGCCGCAACCTGATCCGTCAGCGGCACTGTTTCACCCCGCGGGCTGAACCTCTGGCAACGGATCAACGCCGGATCTCTCGGGTGCGTCTTTTTGCGTCTCAACGTCGGTAGCGGGCTCAGGTGACGCGAGTGCGCGATAGGCAGCGGGCACCACATAAAGTGACAGGAAAGACCCCAGCAGCATGCCGCCGATCACCGCAAGACCCAGCGGAACACGGCTCTGGGCACCGGCTCCCAGCGCCAGCGCAATCGGCAGGGTACCGAGCACCGTGGATAGCGTTGTCATGAGGATCGGGCGGAATCGTGCCGCTGCCGCATCCTCGACAGCCTCGGCGATGGACAAACCGGCGGCGCGACGCTGGTTGGCGAATTCGACGATCAGGATACCGTTCTTTGTGACCAGACCAATGAGCATGATGAGACCGATCTGGGAGAAAATATTCAGCGTCTGGCCAAAATACCAAAGGGCAATGAGGCCCCCCGTTATCGCCATGGGCACGGTCAGCATGATTGCCAGCGGATCGCGGAAGCTCTCAAACTGGGCACAGAGAACCAGATAAATCAGCAGCAGCGCGAGAACGAAGACAAACAGCAGGCTGCTGCCGGTGTCGGCGAATTCCCGCGACTGCCCGGCCAGTTCGGTATTGAAGGTGTCGTCCAGCAGCTCGCCCGCGATCGCCTGCATCGCCTTGACACCATCACCCAGTGACGTGCCGTCCGAAAGGTTTGCCGAAAATGTGGCGGCAGTAAAGCGGTTGAAACGGAACAGCACCGGCGCCGACGTCTCCTCGCGAACGGTGACAAAATTCTCGGCGGGCATCAGCGTACCGTCACCAGAGCGAACCTGAAGCCGCGCCAGATCGAGCGGATCGTTGCGCGCCTCGCGCAGGAACTGGCCGATGATCTCGAACTGCTCCCCGTCGCGAAGAAAATAGCCATAGCGCTGGCCACTCAGGGAAGCCTGGACAACATCGGCAATCTGGGCGACATCCACACCAATGGCATCAGCGCGATCGCGATCAATCTCAAGAACCAGCTCTGGCTGGTTGAACAGCATGTCGACATCGACAAAGCTGAAGGCCGGATGCTGCCGCGCACGGGCGAGGAAATCGGGAATGATCTCGCGCACTTTCTCGATGTCAGTGTTCTGCACCACGAACTGCACCGGCAGTCCACGGCCACCCCCGGTATTGATGGTCTGCGGCTGTCGGACCGACGCCTCCACCGAACTGACTTTGGCCAGTGCTCGGGCGACAACGCCTGCGAGTTCATCCTGGCTTTGTTCACGCTCGGCTGCAGGCTTGAGAATGACCCGGGAAAAACCGGTATTGGTCGTGGTAGAGGCCCCGAAACCCGGCGACGTGACTGAGATGGAGGCATCGAGGGCATCGGGTATGGCGGCTCTGATCGCTGCGTCGACCTCATTCATCGCGTCGTACATATAATCGTACCCGGCGCCCTGGGGGCCTCTGGTCTGCACCACGAGCATGTCGCGGTCCTCCAGCGGCGCAAGCTCCTCCGGTAGACTGCGATAAATGACGATCAGCACGGCCAGGCAGGCCAGAAGAATAGCCGGCGCCATCCAGCGGCGTGCGAGGAAGCCCTGCAGCGACCGGCGATAACCGTCGGCCATATTCTGGAACATCGGCTCTGTTGCCCGGTAGAAAGCCGGATGGCGGGCACGATTCTTGAGAAAGCGACTGCACAGCATGGGTGCGAGCGTCAGCGCCACAAAGGAGGAAATCACCACCGCCGCGGCCAGCGTAACGCCGAATTCGCGGAACAGAACGCCGGTGAGACCGCCAAGGAAAATCAGCGGTGCAAAAACCGCCACCAGCGACAGGGTCGTTGCGATAATAGCGAAAAAGATCTCCTTCACCCCGTCGACGCCTGCCTGGCGCGGCGACTCACCCCGCTCAATCCGCTTGTAGATGTTTTCTACCACAACGATGGCGTCGTCAACGACCAGGCCGATGGCCAGCACCATGCCCAGCAAGGTCAGTACGTTGATGGAGAAGCCCGCAACATAGAGCACGAAAAACGTGCCCGTCAGGGCGATCGGGATAGTGACGATAGGAATAAGCGTGGTCCGCCACTCGCGCAGGAAGACAAAGATGGTCGCACACACCAGCAGCAGTGCCACCAGCAAGGTCTGTATGACCTCTGTGATACTTGCGCGAATGAACGTGCTGGTATCGAAACCGATAGCCACATCGACATCCGCCGGCAGATCGCGCTTGATCAACTCGAGGCGGCGGTAGAACTCGTCCGCAATCGCAATCTGGTTTGCGCCGCTCTGGGGTCGCAACACCACGCCGACCATGGTCACGCCGTTGCGCCTGAGCACGGTACGCTCATTCAGCGGCCCGAGCTCGGCGTAGCCCACGTCACGGAAGCGCACCACGCGATCGCCCTCTCGCTTGATGACGCGCTGATTGAACTCCTCGGGTTCGGTGCCAAGGCGACTCAGGGTGCGAATATTCAGGTCGATGGTGTCGCCTTCAATGCGCCCGGTCGGGAGCTCGACGTTGGCACCCCGGAATGCCTCACGCACGTCGATAGCGGTGAGACCGTGCGAAGCCAGCGCGTCCGGGTTGAGCCAGAGACGCATGGAGTACTCCTTGTATCCCCAGATATCGACCTGGCCAACGCCGGATATGGTTTCGAGGCGCGATTTGAACAGATTGTCTGCGATGGCACTCAGATCCAGCAGGCTACGCTGGTCGCTGCGAACATTGAGAAAAATAATCGGGTCGCCGTCTGCATCTGCCTTGGAGACGGTGGGCGCTTCGGCGTCCTCGGGCAACTGCCGCACCGCTGCTGACACGCGATCCCGGACATCATTTGCGGCGCGGTCGATGTCGTCACCGAGCTTGAACTCCACGGTTACCGTGCTGCGACCTTCACGACTGACGGCGGTCATGGTTCGTATACCGGAGACGGAATTGATTTCCTCTTCAAGCCGCTCGGTGATCTGATTCTCGACGACCGTTGCATTGGCGCCGGGATAAGATGACTGGACAGACACAATGGGTCGCTCGGCGAGGGGGAATTCCCGGACAGCGAGCTCGCGCATGCCGATAACACCAAATACGATAATAATGATCGACATGACGACCGCCAGAACCGGTCGCTCAATGCTCAGCTCATGCAGGCGCATCAGCCCACGCCCTCCGAATTGCGAATTTCAACCCGTTGCCCGTCACGCACGCTTTGAATGCCCTGCGTGATGACTTCGTCACCGGCCTGCAGGCCCTGCAGTATCTGAACCTGCGAATCGCTGCGCACGCCGGTTTTCACCTCCGTGCGCACGGCAACGCCATCTTGGACGGTGAAGACAGACACGGCCTCGAGGCTTTGCAGCACGGCCACACTGGGAACAAGCAGGGCGGCGTCATCACGACTGATCAGCTCTACCCTCGCGTAATTGCCAGGCAGCAGTTTGCGCTCGCCATTGGCGACATCCGCTCGCACCATGATTGTCCGCGTGTTGATGTCGACCCGGGGGCTGATCGCACGCACATTGGCAGTGAAGGGCTGGTCGTAGCCGGTAACCCAGAGACTCACCGGCAGGCCAGGCTCGAGCAGAGCCTGGTAGCGCTCCGGAACGCTGAAATCCACTTTCAGGTCTTCCACGGTCTGCAGCGTGGTGATGAGTGTGTCGGCCTCGATCAGGTCTCCAAGGCTGACTTCCCGCAGTCCCAAAGTGCCCGCGAAGGGCGCCAGCAACTGCGTTTTCTCGAGGCGCACCGCCAATCTGCGCTCCTCCGCCTTGAGCACCTCGCGCCGACTCACTGCGTCATCGCGCTCACTTGCCGTGACGGAACCGGAAGAGAAGAGATTTTTCAGGCGCTCGGCATTCGTCTCTGCGAGCGTCAGCTGCTCACGTACGGAACTGAGTTCGGCGGCGAGTTCTCCGGATTCTATGCTGACGATCAGATCGCCCTCCTCAACTTTCTGTCCGTCGGTGAACGCAATCTTGTCAATTTTGCCGCGAAGCTCACTTTTGATATCGATAGAGCTGTCGGCAATAAGTGTGCCGTTGAAAGTCAGCTTGCTTTCAAACGGCGCCGTCTCAAGCCGCACCGTTTTGACCGCGGGCGCACGATTCCGGGCACTGTTGCCCGCAACATCCGCAGACTCCCCGGACAGGAGTGGAGACACCTTGGGCCATGCCAGAAAGCCAGCAACGCAAATGAGCACAAGACCTGCAACTGCTTTTTTCATCGTATTCCTGACAGGCTTTCCATCGTGAAGTGGCTGAGGCGCTTTTGCTGCGAGTCAGCATAGCACTGTATTCTTGCGAAACAGTTACGGTCGTTCCACTGCATCAGACTACTTCACTCGAGAAGCGTTCCCCGGACCACAACCTGAATTCCCTCTGTTCGACAGGACGTGGCTCTCAGGACATTCAGCGCTGCAGCCACTCGACATCAGCGTAGGGGTTCTGCCCACCGTCGGCGACCCAACGATCCAGCTCGCTCTCGAGCACGGACAGCGGCACCGAGCGCAGCCCGAGGATCACATCGTGGAAATAGCGCTGGTCGAAGGCGGCGCCCAGGGCCTCTTCTGCCTCGGCACGCTTGCGGCGGATCAGCATTTCGCCCAGCTTGTAGGCAAGGGCCTGACCGGGCCAGGAGATGTAGCGATCGACCTCCGTCGTGAGCTCGTGTTCGGACAGCGCCGAATGCCGTCGCAGGTAATCCTGGGCCTGCTCCCGTGACCATCCGTAGTAGTGCACGCCAGTATCAATAACCAGCCGGCAGGCCCGCCACATTTCGTAAGACAGACGACCGAACTCCTCATACGGCGTCTGGTATATTCCCATTTTACTGCCCAGCCACTCGGTGTAGAGGCCCCAGCCTTCTCCGTAACCCGAGAAATAATTGCGCGCCCGAAACTCGGGAATATCTCCGGGTGCCTCCCGGGAGATAGCGGCCTGTAACGCGTGTCCCGGTGCGCACTCGTGAAGCGTCAGCGCGGGAATGGTAAACAGTGGGCGGGACGGCAGGTCATACGTGTTCATCAGACAGGAATTCAGGCCGCCGCGCCCAGCGGTGTAAAAGGGGGCAATGGCATCGGGTACAGGTAACAGGGTGAAGCGTCTGCGTGGCAGAAAGCCCAGCGTCTCGGCAAGCCTGCCGTCCATGCGTTTGGCAACATAAGAGGAGACTCCCAGCAACTCAGCGGGCGTCTTCGCGTAGAACTGTGGGTCAGTCCGCAGGAACTCAAAAAATGCCGCCATGTCACCGTCGAACGCCACTTCGTCGCGGATCTGCTGCATCTCAGCCCAGATCCTTGCGACCTCGGCAAGACCCTGCTCATGTATCTGTTCCGGGGTCAGATCCAGCGTTGTGTATTCGCGAATCTGCGCCAGGTAAAAGGCTTCACCGTCGGGCAGACTCATCGCGGCGAGTTCGTCACGCGCTCCCGGCAGATACTCTTTCTGCATGAACTCGAACAGGGCTGTGTAGGCCGGTGCGACTGCGGTCTGAATTGCCTCCAGCGCCTGTTCCCGCAGCGCAGCCTGCTCTGCCTCACTGATACGCGAAGGCATGGACTCCAGCGGCGCGTAGAACGGATTCTCCTTGCCCGACGCGCGGTAAGGCAGAATGGACTGTTCCCGCCCCGTCAGGGTCACCGCGGGGACGCTATAACCACGCGCGAGACCCTCGCGCATGTTCGCCGTGTGCTGCTGAAAATAACGCGGAAGGTCCTCAAGGCGCCCCAGGTAGCGGCGATAGGCCTGCGCATCATCGAAGCCACCCATACGCGGATGCAGGCCAGTCCAGAAGAAAGAGTCAGAGTTCAACGGCGCTTCATAGGTGCGGAAACGAAGGTTTGAGGCGCGCGACGTGATGATCTGCTCGAACACCTCGGCGTTGATCACTTCCTCAGCGCTGAGTTGGTCTCGAGGTATGCGAGCCAGCTGCTCGAGTGCCGCATCCCAGTACTCTAGACGACGCGCCTGGGCTGCGGCACTGACATCAGGCCATCGGTCAGCATCCACCCAGTCACCAGACTCAGTCCTGATCTTGCCCATTTCGTGCTGTCGCCAGGCAAACTCCGTTTCGTAGAGTTGCCGCAGTTGCTCATCGGCAGAGAGTCTGTCCTGCGCGGCGACCTCACCGCCGAGGTTTGCGCCGAAAAAGCCGCACAACACGGTCAACGCAATCAAGGTCGCGCCGAGAGAATCTGTCCTGCTGGCGTTCATGCTGCCTCCAATACCTGTCTGGCCGTCCTGGCGTAGCGTGGAACTTATTACAGGCAGGCGAGCAACTCAATCCCAGATGGGCAAACAGGATGCCCACGTCTGATGGATGAAACGAGCGCTGATACACATGACTGTGGTCGCCGCACTGAGCGGTCTTGCCTGCGGCGGCGCCCTTTACGTAGCTCTCTACAAGGCTCTTTACGTTTGCACCTTCGCTGCACCTCATCTAGCATGAAGGCACTCGGCAAGATCACGTTGTGCCCGCTGCAGCGCTCGGGATATAGTCATTCAAGGGAAATCAGTGCCATGTTTGAACGCAAAAGTTCAAAAGCAGAAGTAGCGCCCGAGACGCCGGCAAAAGCCAGCGAGAAGCCCCCCACGATTGAGCGCAAACCGGTTCCAACTCCAACTGAAGTCAGCGAGGCAATTGCCATGATTGGTGCGAAAGTCAAGGTCACGGGCGACATCGAGAGCAGCGAGGACCTGCTTATTGAAGGTGAAGTCAATGGCACCGTAAAGCTGGTGGACAACGAGCTCGTGATCGGTAATTCCGGGCGAGTGCAGGCAAATATCGAGGCCAAGACCATTCGCATTGAAGGCGAGGTACAGGGCGATATCGTCGGCCAGGAGCGTGTCGTGATCACCACTACCGGCAACGTCCAGGGCAACGTCTCCTCACCACGCGTCATGCTTGAGGATGGCGGTCGGTTCAAAGGCAGCATCGATATGGGAGGTCCAGCCAAAGGTACGGCCGCAGGACAACAGCGCCCGACAGCATCGACACCCGCCCAGCAGCAGCCAAAATCTGCCGATCAGGCAGCAGCCAGCAAGGCAGGGTAACCACGCACAGGGCCGAGAGAGACATTGATGGCGCTCGCCCTGCGAAAACGCCCGCCCCCGACACCCGACCTGCAGAGCCGGCTGCTGCCCATGTTGCTCGGTGAGACGGCTCTATCTGCGACGAGACACCTGCGAATTCTTGATTTCGGCCGTGCCAATCGCCACAGCCTCGCGTTTTACAGCGAATTACCGTGCCGTCTGCAGGTGCTCGATGCCAGCGACATCCTGATCGCCAAGGCAAAGGAAATACGCGCCGATGCAGAGGGCGATAAACCCGCTGAGGTGACGGCAGACGACTTTGACGCCGCCTTCCCCGAAATAGCCGGACAAGGCTTCGATCTGGTTCTGCTTTGGGACATGCTGAACCTGGTCCCGGCGCGCGCCCTACCCGCGCTGCTCGGCTTCATCCGCAGGCATACCAATGATGGATTTCGTGGTCACGGCTTCATGTTGCACAAGCGCAGTGTGGAAAGCGCAGTGCGTCATCTTGGCGTGACCGATGCCTCCACGCTTCGAGTGGTGGCCACCGACCCCGCATCGCTCTACCTGCACACACGCAAGTATGTCAACGACTCAATGAGTCCACTGACCATTGATCACGGGGTGCTTCACAGTGATGGGCGCCTGGAATTCCTTTTCAGGAACAGGTCGCCGGCGTAAGCGCTGAAGCGAATGGGGTTTTGGCGGCCCGATCTACGCGGCCCGACCTACGCGGCACGATCGTTATAGACAGCCGTAGCCTGGGTTTCCACGGGCTCTACGAGTCGCTGCGACACCTCCTTTTCCTCAGGGTGCAGCACGGACCCCACCGGAGAAACCGGCGTCTGCAGCACGAGGTGCGCCTTGTACTCGGCCGGCAACGCCGGAATGGTGATAACGCGATAAATGCTGATAACCGCCATGAGCAGAAGAATCCCCGACATGAGCAGGAAGAAGCTTTGCAAGCCGAACCATTGCAGGGCGAAGGAGACTGTTATGGGACCCGTTACGCAGACGAGGCCCGAGAGCATCACGATGGTGCCACTGGCCGGAGTCATTTCCGATGGCCGCAGGTGGTCGTGAATGGAGGACACCACCAGGGAATACTGGGACAGGCTGAAGCCGCCAAAGACCAGAGCGCTCAGGTAAAGCGGCCACCCTGCCTGCATCTGTGTGCTGGCATAGACACCGGCGGCGACGGCGATGAGGCTGGCACCGCCCATCACCCAGCGGCGATCGATGCGATCAGAGAGCTGACCCAGCGGCCACTGTACGATCATCGCGCCACCCATTATCGCACCCATGAACAGCGCAACCTCATGAGCACTCAGTGACATCTTCGCCGCATAGACCGCGCCCATACCGAAGACCATGCTCGAGCACCACTGAATCAGCACTAGCCCGATAACGCCCATTTTCGCCCGTCGCCAGAGATGCATGACACTCACACGTTCGAAAGCCTCCGGCGCCGGGGTGCGCATCACCGTCATGAGAATGGGAATAGCCGCTACGCTGACCATGATCGACACCAGCACAAACAGGGTAAGGCCGGCAGGATCGGCAAGGTTGAGCATGAACTGCCCCGCGCAGGTGCCGCCGAGCAGAATAACCATGTAAACCGCAAGGATGCGTCCGCGGCTTTCGTTGGTAGCGGCTTCGTTCAACCAGCTCTCAGTCACGACATAAATGCAGGAAAAGGCGAAGCCAGTCACCAGGCGCATCGCCGACCAGGTCCAGGGCTCTATAAAGCTGCCGTGCACAAGAATGGTGACGGAGGCCAATGCAGAAACGGCGGCAAATGTCCGGATGTGACCGACCCGATCAATCAGTTGCGGCGCCAGCACGGACCCCAGCAGGAAGCCAGCGAAATACGCCGACATGAGCAGCCCGATCAATGCATCGTCGAAGCCTTCGACCTCGGCGCGATAACCCAGCAGCGTGCCCTGCACACCGGCCGCAAGACCTACGAGAGACAGGCCAAAAAAAAGGGGCCACAGGGATATGACAGTGCGGGAAGACATGACGGCGAAACCCGAAAGTATATGTAATATTACCGGGGTCAGGGGAGGGTGGACAAGGCGAAAAAAGACCAATCCCCTCGAGTTCAGTGCACACCAACCCAGGCATGAACCGAGAGAACGACGACCGCTTGGGACCCGGCATCGGGATGCGTATACTGCTCTTGCGCGAACACGGATACCGCCACCCGTCCCTTCCCGAGACCGCCGCGTGAAGCGTGATGGCGTCCGCTGATCTGAACACACCCCTAGAGGAGAACCCATGTCCAATGAAGAGCAGATTGCCTATTGGAACGGCGACGCTGGCCGTAAATGGGCGCAGAAAGATAACATGATGTCCGCCATGCTGCAGCCGATTGCCTCAGACCTGTTGCAGCATATCGATTTGTCAGCGTGCCGCCGTATGATTGACGTGGGCTGTGGCGGTGGCAGCGAAACACTGATGCTCGCTGACGCACTGCGCGATGGTGCCGAAATCGTCGGCGTTGACATCTCGGAACCGCTGCTTGAAGTCGCGCAGCGGCGACTCGCGGCCACGCCAGGCACAGGACGGCATGTTGAATTCATCCGGGCGGACGCTGCCATACATCCCTTTGCGCAGAGCGAGTTTGACGGCCTGTTCTCACGCTTTGGCGTGATGTTCTTTGACGATCCGGTAGCAGCGTTCGGCAATCTGCACCGGGCGCTGCAGGCCGGCGCACCGCTCGCGTTCTGTTGCTGGCAGGCTCTTCAACACAACCCCTGGGTGGCCGTCCCCCTCTCTGCCGCGCTGCAGCATCTCCCCGCCCCGGAGCGGGGGGATCCACAGGCGCCCGGCCCCTTCGCCTTCGCCGAAGCAGAGCGCGTTCGCAGCGTTCTCGAGAGCGCCGCTTTCAGCAATATAAACGTACATCCACATCCGGTGCAGATGTGCTGGACGCCCGGCCAGGATCTGGAGACGTCAGCCCGGGAAGTGATCAACATCGGACCTGTAGGCCGCCTGCTGGCGGACGCCGACGACGCCACTCGGGACCGTGTCCACGCAGCGAGCCTCGAAGCGCTCGCGCCCTATTACCGCGACCAGCAGCTGTGCCTGCCCGGCGCGGTGTGGTTCATTACCGCGCGCGCCTGACGCAAGCAGCCGTCACTGGTGAGCCAGCAGACCGTTCTCCTTACGCTCGGACGCCTGCCCAAGGCCCTCGCGTTGGCCCGTGCGCTGCACGCCGTCGGGTGCCGCGTTATTATTGCCGACCCTTTCCGCTGGCACCTGTGCCGACCCTCTCGCACGGTAGCGTCGAGTTACCGGATTACAGCGCCAAATACAGACCGCGATGCCTTTCAGCGCGAGCTGCTCGATATTATACGGCGTGAAGGTGTCGCGACCGTCCTTCCCGTCTCCGAGGAAGCACTGCATGTTGCCTGCATCGCGGAGGCACTGCCCTCGACCATCCGCCTGTTCTGCCCGGACTTCGACACACTGCTGCGCTTGCACGACAAGCTGGCTTTCGCTGTGCTGGCACACTCGCAGAGTCTGTCAGTTCCACCCACCTTTCCTGCCGCCAGCGAACCGGGGCGTGCGCTCTGCAGCGCAATGCCCACAATCGCGAAGCCTCGCCACGCCTGCTCGGGCATCGGCATTCAACGATTGCAGCAGGGACAGCAGCCGGTTGGTGATGCGCCAGACCTGCTGGTTCAACGCTACATCGGGGGAGACCATATCAGCACGCTCTCGCTGCTGCGTGGTGGTCTAGAGGTGGGACGTTCGCGCTATCGTGGGACCGTCTTCGCCGGTACTGTTGCGGTGTGCTTTGAGCGCGTTGATGCGCATGCCGCTATCGACGCCTGGCTGGACGCCTTCTTCGTCGCCAACCCGATAGACACTGGCTTCATCGCCTTTGATTTTATCGTTGATCCTGATGGCTGTGCCTGGGCTATTGAATGTAACCCGAGAGTGACCAGCGGTATTCACTTCTTTGACAGTGCGACGCTGGGTGCGGCATTGACTGCTGACGATGATGCCCCTGCTGCAAACGTTGCGGCAGCAACTCACATGCGATTCCAATGGGCGTACAGCACCTTGACCGAGGCTTACCGGGCGGCTTTTCAGCCGTCCGAGTTTTTGCGCCGACTGCGGGAAATGCGCCGGGCCAGGGATGTGGTCTGGTCGACCGCTGATCCAATGCCCTTTTTGCTGATGACGCCGCTTTCCATTGAAATACTGTGGCCCGCTCTAACCAGCCGGCTGACGCTGGGCGAAGCCACGCAGAGAGATATCGCCTGGTTTAATTGATCCCCGACTATCACTCCGGTATTCTCGCTTTTTTTCGGTCTCTAAATCATTGAACATGCATCCAGAGCCTCTCTTTGCCGACATCGGCTGCAAACAATGCGCCAGTGGTGAGCTGCTTGACTTCGATTTCACAATGGCACTTCAGCCCATTGTGCGCTTTTCAACACGCAAGACGTGGGCGAACGAAGCGCTGGTCCGCGGCCTGGGTGGTGAGTCAGCAGGCTCCGTATTCACCCATGTCAACGACGGCAATCGCTACCGATTCGACCAGACCTGCCGTGTCAAGGCCATACGGCTGGCGGCTGAACTCAATATTGAGAGTCTTCTCAGCATCAACTTCATGCCAAATGCCGTGTATAAGCCAGAGCTGTGTATCCGCACCACATTGGAAGCCGCCAGGGAATACAACTTTCCCTCAAACCGGATCATTTTTGAGATCACGGAGGGAGAGAAGATTGAGCGAACGCAGCACTTGAAAGAAATCGTCAACTACTACCAGCAAACAGGCTTCAGAACAGCAATCGACGATTTCGGCGCCGGCTACGCCGGTCTTAACCTGCTTGCAGACATCCAGGCTGACTTGATCAAGCTGGATATGGCGCTGGTTCGGGATATCGACACCGATCGTACTCGCCGCATTATCGTCAAAGGTATTCTGCAGGTCTGTGGGGATCTCGGGATAGAGGTGATTGCTGAGGGTATTGAAACGCCGGGAGAGTTGAGCGTGCTCGTTGGTATGGGCGTCGATCTTTTTCAAGGCTATCACTTTGCCCGTCCCGCCTTTCAGGCGGTGGCCGCTGTGCCTGCCAGCGCCTTTCAGCTGGGCTAGGCGTTCCCGCGAACGGCGAACGGCGAACGGCGAACGGCGAACGGCGAACGGCGAACGGCGAACGGAATATGCCATCATCGTCTCGCTGGCCTGCATAGAATCTGCTCCGCGGGTCGCGTCGTCAGTCTGGCCGCCGGGCGGACCCGCTGCGGGTCCTGCACGGTGAAATCGAAGCGACGTGCCAGCCGGGCGATAATCAGAATACTTTCGGCGAGTGCAAAGCCGGCACCCACGCAAGTGTGAGGTCCATTGCCAAAAGGGATGTAAGTGCCCGGCTGGATGCTGTCCTCGTTTTCCGGCAGGAAACGCTCCGGACGAAAGGCATGGGGCTCATCCCAGTAGCGTGAGTGCCGATGCAGGGTCCACGGAGAGATCATCACCAATGCTCCGCGGCGCAGTCGACGCGGGCCCACGCTTGCCGCTTCCAGCGCCACACGCGGCAGGAAAGTGATCGGCGGATACAGTCGCAGCGTTTCGCGGAATACTGCCCGGACGTAGAGCAGCTGTCGGATATGCTCAAACGTGACATCGCCCTCGCCCACCACAGCGTCCACCTCGGTGCGCAGCCGTTCGAGCACGGTCGGCTGCTGGGCAAGGATATAGAACACCCAGGTAAGTACGCTCGCCGTGGTTTCGTGGCCCGCCAGAAAAAAGACACCAAGCTGGTCAATCAGCTCTTCCCGCGTGAAGGGCTCGCCGCTGTCCTCATCAACAGACGCAATAACCGCGCTGGCGATGTCGTTGTAGCCGGCATCCGGCGAAAGGTGTGTATCCACCAGCGTGCCCAGATGGCCGCGAATGCGTCGACACGCCGTCAGCACCTCGGGGGGCTGCGGCGGATTACTCCAGGCCGGCTCGGTAATCAGCCGCAGGATGTCCACCTGCGCCACGGAGCGCTCAAACACGGTAAAATCCTCAAAAACCTCGTGTGCTACCCGGGAATCCAGCGATGTCGAAAATACGCTGCGACAGATAATGTCGGCCGTGAGATGGCTCATGGCAAGGTCAAGCGACAGGGGCTCGCCGCGCGCGACAACGCCATCGAGATGGATTTCATAGTCATCCACCGCGGCACGCATCGCCGCGAAAGCGTGCCCGATGCGCATCAGACTGAAAGCGGGGTCAATCATCGACCGCTGCCGCCGCCAGCGCTCGCCGTCGGTCACGAATATCGACTGGCCGATCAGTGGCTCGAGGGCATTTACCATGAGGTCACTTTTCGGGAAAATTCCCTGCGGATCCTTCAGGATCATGCGGATCAGATCTGGCCGATTGAACAGCACCGTTGAACGACGCGAGTAACCCAGATTCCCGACGTCAAAGCGATAGGCCGCTGCGGGCAACAGCTCCAGCAGATTACCATCGCCGCGCCAAAGGACCCGCAGCAGGGCGGCGACGGACCACAAAGAGTTGGGTTTTGGTGGGTAATAGGCTTTACTGTCGGGCATAGAAGAAATGGCGGCATTAAGAGCGGCCAGTATCGGATGTAGGAGTATCGATGTCGAGTCACCAGCTCTTTGAACTCCTTGTTGCGATGCATATCGCCACAGGTAGTGTGGGCCTTGCCAGCTTCTGGGTGCCGATTGCCAGCCGGAAAGGCGGCCGGAACCATGCCCGCTGGGGCCGTCTGTTTACTTATATGATGCTGATCACCGGCACGCTGGCAGTGGGCATTGCGGTGACCACACTCAACGACCCGGTGGGCACGCATCCACAGCTGGCCACGCATCCGGACTTTACCAACCCTGCGGTGATCAGCGGGGTTTTCGGCTGGATGATGCTGTACCTCGCCGCGCTTACGGTAAACCTCGCCTGGCAGGGCTGGCTGTGCATCAACAACCGCCGCGACCACAAGGCCAATCGCGCCTGGCACAACCTGCTGCTCCAGGTTTTTCTTACTGCGGCCTCAGCCAACTGCCTGTGGCAGGGCTGGCTGATCCAGCAACCGCTGATGATGGCCATTTCAATGGTGGGGTTTGCCACCGTCGCGACCAACCTCTGGTTTCTATACAAGCCCAATCCCAGGCCCCTCGACCGGCTGAAAGAACACATCAAATCACTGGTAGGCGCGGGTATCTCTGTCTATACCGCGTTCTTCGCCTTTGGCGCAGTGCGCTATATCCCGGAGCTCGCGCTGACGCCGGCGCTGTGGTCCATACCGCTGATCACGGGCCTGTTTCTGATAATCTTTCACCAGCGCGCCATCACGCGCAAAATGCTGCGGCCTTCGTTGGCTGCGACATGAATAATGCACCGATAGTTGTTGTCGGTGCCGGTGTCGGCGGCCTGGCAGCGGCAGTAGACCTGGCCCGCGCCGGCCGCGCAGTGACAGTGGTGGAACGCGCTGGGGAACCCGGTGGAAAAATGCGCCAGGTGTCCGTAGCGGGACAGGGCATCGACGCCGGCCCCACGGTTTTCACCATGCGCTGGATTTTCGAAGACCTTTTCAATGCCGCCGGCGCATCGCTGGCAGACAGCCTCAATCTGTTGCCGGCAGAACGTCTGGCACGGCACGCCTGGCGCGACGGTGGTGAGCTGGACCTGTTTGCAGACCTTGACCGCAGCGCTGCGGCGATCGAAGCATTCTCGGATGCCAGCAATGCCCAGGGCTACCTGGATTTTTGCCGACGCAGCGAAGACATCTATCACACGCTCCGCGACACCTTTATCGCCGACCAGAGGCCAACGCCTGTCAGCCTGGTGGGACGGGTAGGCCTGTCCCGCCTCGACGCCATGTGGCGCACTGCACCGTTTCGTACCCTGTGGGGGGCGCTCGGCGATCACTTCAGCGATCCACGCCTGCGTCAGCTGTTCGGCCGTTACTCGACCTATGTCGGCTCTTCACCTCTGCACACTCCGGCAACGCTGATGCTGGTTGCCCATGTCGAACAGGACGGCGTGTGGCTGGTCGACGGCGGCATGCGCGCCCTGGCGCTCGCGCTGCAGGCGCTTGGAGAGTCCATGGGAGTCGAGTATCGCTTCCACAGTGAGGTCAGCACGATAGACATGGTCGGCGGCAGAGCCGCTGGCGTGACTCTGGCAGACGGAGAATCCCTCAGAGCAAGCAATGTGGTGTTCAATGGCGATGTATCGGCTCTGGCGGGCGGCCTGCTGGGGACTTCCGCGCGGCGCGCCACCCGGGGGATCACGGCGGACAAGCGCAGCCTCTCCGCGGTGACCTGGTGCATACAAGGCCGGCCGCGGGGCTTTGAGCTCGATTACCACAACGTGTTCTTTGCCAGCGATTACCCGCGGGAGTTCCAGAGCATTTTCACGGAGCGCCGGGTGACCGAGGCACCCACCGTTTATATCTGCGCTCAGGATCGGGTTCCAGGTGGAGTCAACGCGGCCTCGCATGACGAATCGGGGGAGCGACTGCTGCTGCTCATCAACGCGCCCGCAGATGGCGATCGCAGCAGCCTCTCAGTCGCACAAATGAACAGCCTGCGCGAGCGCACGTTCGGTCTGCTCGACGACTGTGGCCTGTCACTTGATTTTGACGACGCGAACTGTGTCGCCACGCGGCCGGAGGACTTCAACACGCTGTTCCCCGCTTCCGGTGGCGCACTTTACGGACGCGCCTCCCACGGCATGATGGCGAGCTTCGCCCGCCCCGGTGCACGCAGCCGGCTACCGGGGCTTTATCTCGCCGGTGGCTCCGCGCATCCTGGCCCAGGCGTGCCGATGGCGGCGATGTCGGGTCGGCTTGCCGCGCGCGCGCTGCTCGACGACTCTTGAAAAAAATCATATTGCCACTATCTATATGATCGCGGGCGCTCGATGAGGCCCACAACCACATATTGCTTCTCAATGGAGGATAGTGACATGCGCAACACAATTGATTTTTCACCACTGTATCAATCTGCCATCGGCTTCGACCGCATGGCTTCCATGCTCGACAGCGTGGCACGGGACAGCAAACCGAGTTTCCCGCCCTATAACATCGAGCTGGTCGAGGAAAACAGATACCGCATTACCATGGCGGTAGCGGGCTTTCGAGAAGACGAGCTGGAGATTACCAGCGAGCAGAACACGCTGGTGATTACCGGTCGGCAGGAGTCCCCGGACAGTAATCCGAACTTTCTGTACCAGGGCATCGCCGCGCGCAATTTCGAGCGCAAGTTCCAGCTCGCCGAGCACGTCAAGGTGAACGGAGCCCGTCTCGAGAACGGTCTTCTGCACGTGGAGCTTGAGCGGGAGATTCCCGAGACCATGAAGCCCCGCCGCATTGAGATTGATGGCGGCCGCAGGAACGGGCGACTCGAGCAGCAGAACGCCGCCTGATCACAACCGGCGCCGACGCGTTGCTGCATTCTTCGTCAGCCTCTGCCCCGGTCGGGCGGAGGCTTTTCCTTTGCAGGCAGCGAATACTGATTGACGTTGCTACCCGCGGCACCTGTACGCTTTCTGCACTATGACCTTGGAACATCTGATCCGTAATCAATGGTTCTATGTGACGATCGGGGCGGTTTGCGGACAACTCATGTGCCGACTGTAGACCAAGCCAGAAATCTCGCGTTGTTCGCTCGGCAAGGTGCACGGCTTAAAAAGGAACAATGGTATGCCGGAGCGCATTTTCATTCTGAATGGCCACCCAGGCCCGAGTTCGATTACACGTCAGGCCATGGATCGCTATGCAGCTGCGGCGCAGGCCGCAGGCCATGAAGTGCGTCTGTCCCAACTCAACGAACTGTCCTTTGACCCTGATCGCGGTAAGGCGGGCTATGAAAATGCCAAACCGCTTGAACCGGTACTGGACGAGGCGCTAGGGAATCTCGAGTGGTGCTCGCATTTTGTCCTGGCTTTTCCTCTTTGGTGGGGCGGATTTCCCGCCAAACTCAAAGGCTGGATTGACAGGGTTTTCGCCATAGGTAGAACCTTCACTACCGAAGAGACCACGCCACTCGGCTTGCCGGCGCCGCTCCTGAAAGGGCGCTCTGCACGGATTCTAATAACGTCTGACACGCCGCGCAGCTTTTTGTGGCTGGCATACGGTGATGCGATACTGCGACAACTGAAGGGTCAGATCCTCGGCTTTGTCGGATTCAAACCGGTAAAGATCACTTTCTTCGCTCCAGCATCAGATCCCAAACCCGGCGCGGTAGACAGGTTGCTTGCGCAAATGGACGAGCTGGGCCGCGCGGCACGGTGAGGGGCTCTACCGCAACGAGGCAGCACACACCGGACACCATGCGACCTGCTGAAAGCTCTATCCGTCAGTCCGTCAGTCCGTAGCGCCAGCCGCGCCGCGGATACGCGCCACCATCGCCCGCAGGCCGTTGCCCCGGGTCGGAGACAGGTGCTGAAGTAGATCAAGCTTCTGGAAATACTGTTCAATGTCGAAATCGCGAATGGCCTGCGGTGTCTGATGATTATAGGCCGCGAGCACAACGCCCAGCAGACCTTTGACAATGAAGGCGTCGCTGTCCACGGCAAAGTGCAGATGACCGTCCTGCTCCCTGAAATCCATCCAGACCTGGCTCTGACAGCCCTTGACCAGACGGTCCGCGGTGTGGAGTTCCTCGGGCATGGACGGCAGTTCCTTACCCAGGTCGATAATGTACCGGTAGCGGTCTTCCCAGCTGTCAAAGAAGCCCAGCGTGTCGACAATATCGTCACTGCTGATGCTCTGGCCGAAGGGGTTGTCCAGGGCGGGGTCTGTCATCAAAAAAGTCTCGCGATCAGAAAAACATACCGGTTTCGAGCTGTGCCTCCTCGGACATCATGTCGCGATGCCAGGGCGGGTCAAAAATCAGCTCTACGCTCACATCGCGGACATGTGGCACCATGCGAACGCGGTGCTCCACGTCACCCACCAGCACCGGTCCCATACCGCAGCCGGGGGCCGTCAGCGTCATGGCGATGGCGACCTTGCCAGCGGCCTGGTCAATATCCACCGAATAGATGAGGCCCAGATTGACCAGGTCAACAGGGATTTCCGGGTCGAACACCGTGTGCAGTGTCTCCCAGACCTGCTCCTCGCTGATGCTGCCATCCGCCGGCGGCGTAAAGGATAGCTGCAGCGGCTCCAGGCCCAGCGCGTCGGCGTCCGTGCCATCGACGCGAACCATATTGCCGTTATAGACAACTGTGTAGTTGCCACCCAGCGACTGGGTCAGCGTCACAAAAGCGTGGGCGGGAATCGTCACCGCGTCGCCCACCGGCACCAGCCGGGCCGGGCAGTCGCGCCGCGTTGTCAGTACTGTGCGTTCCTGTGATGACATTGCCCTTTACCCGACGCTGAAACTTTCGCCGCAGCCGCACTCGGCGACCACGTTGGGGTTCTGAAATTTCAGGGTGCGGTTGATGCCGTCCCGGGTGTAATCGATTTTCGTGCCGCGCATGAAATCCACGGCATCGTGGTCCAGGTACAGGCGAACGCCGTTGTCCAGAGATAGCTCGACGTCACCGTCGTGCGCACTTTCCACCTCTTCCATGACGTACTTGAAGCCGGTACAGCCACTTTCCTGCACGCTGATGCGCACCGCTGGCAGGCCATGCGCCACCAGGCTGTTGCGAAAGTGCTCTGCCGCCGCGGAGGTCACCGTAACCGGCTGCGATTGCATATCGAATGTTTCTACTGTCATTGCGGGTCTCCCGGACTAGCCAAACAGGGCCTGCGCCTTGTGAATGCCGGCGAAAAGCCGCTCGACATCCTCTTCTGTGTTGTACATTGAAAACGATGCGCGCACCGTGCCAGGAACGCCCAGGCGCTCCATCAGCGGCTGCGTACAGTGGTGGCCGGTGCGCACGGCAATGCCCTGCTGGTCGAGCAGCATGCCGATATCCGAGGGGTGGCTGCCCTTCATCACGAAGCTGAAAATCCCGGCGTTACGGGCGGGACTGCCGACGCGCTGCAAGCCTTCTACCGAATCTGCACGGGCCAGCACCATTTCCAGCAGGTAATCCTCGTGGGCAGCGGCAGCGACCCGATCGATCCCGTCGAGATAGTCAATGGCCGCAGCGAGGCCGACGGCGCCGGCAATATGCGGCGTACCCGCCTCGAACTTGAAGGGCAGCTGGTTGTAGGTTGTCCCGGAAAAACTCACCGTCTCGATCATTTCGCCACCACCGAGAAAGGGCGGCATGGCCTCAAGCAGTGATTCGCGACCCCACAGTATGCCAATGCCCGTGGGGCCAAACAGCTTGTGACCGGAAAACGTGTAGAAATCGCAGCCAAGCGCCTGCACGTCGACAGCGAAATGTCCCACTGCCTGGGCACCATCCACCAGTATCAGTGCGCCGGCGTCGTGGGCCATCGCGATCATGCGCTCTACCGGGTTAATGGTGCCCAGGGCGTTGGACACGTGATTGACCGCGACCAGCTTAACGCGCTCGTCGAGCAACTCCGCGTATGCAGTGAGATCAATTTCGCCTGCGTCACTCACGGGGATGGGTACCACTTCGGCATCGCAGGCGGCCGCGGCCATCTGCCAGGGCACGATGTCAGCGTGATGCTCCAGCCAGGGCGTCAGGATACGATCACCCGGGCGCAGGTTCTGTCGCGCCCAGCTATAGGCCACCAGATTAATGGCCTCCGTGGCGCCACGAGTCCAGATGACCTCGCGCGAATCACGGCTGTTGATAAAGCCAGACACCCGCTCCCGCGCCTGCTCGAAGCCATGGGTAGCGCGATCTGACAGGGTATGCACGCCGCGGTGCACGTTGGCGTTGTCCGTGCGGTAATAATCCGCAATTGCCTGTATTACCGCCTCCGGCTTCTGCGTGGTTGCCGCGTTATCGAGATACACCAGCGGCTGACCGTGCACCTGCTGCTGCAGGATCGGGAAATCCGCACGAACGGCGAGGGCATCGAAGCCAGCGCTCACTGCCTGGGCCTGTGCGGGAATCATGCGCCGGCCTCCCGTGTCAGCGCCGCTCCATCGCGGGAAAACCGCGCTGCCAGCAGACGTCGAAGAAACTCGCGCAGCGATTCACTGCGGACCGCATTGACCAGCTCGTTAACAAAGCCAAAGCTGAGCAGCACCCTGGCTTCATCGCCTGAAATACCGCGGCTGCGCAGGTAGTGAACACTCAGCTCATCCAGCTGCGCAACGGTGGCACCGTGGGCACACTGAACGTCGTCTGCGTAGATCTCCAGTTCCGGCTTGGTGTTGATCTGTGCTTCGGCACTGGTCAGCAAATTACGATTGTGCAGTATGGCGCTGGTCTTCTGCGCCTGCGGATGGATATGAATACGCCCATTGAAAACTGCGCTGGCGGCATCCGCAATCACGCCCCGGAAGGTTTCAGTGGAGGTGCAGCGCGGCATCGCATGCTCCATACAGGTGTGGTAATCGATGTGTTCCTTCCCGCGCGGCAGGTAGAGGCCATTCACTTCGGCATGGGCACCTTCGCCGGCGTGCTCGATGACAATATCGATACGCTTAAGGTCGCTGCCCATGCCCAGATGGAAACTGTTGAACGTGGCGTCGCGATCAAGGCGCGCATGAACGCCCCCGATATGCAGGGCAGACCCGCTCTCGAGCTGTAGGCGGTAATGGTTCAGCGTGGCGCCACGCTGCAGTACGAATTCTGACACACCGTTGGTAAAGCTGGCGGCCTCGCCTTCGAGTGAGATAAACGTCTCCACCACCGAGGCGGCACTGTTGTCTCCCGCCAGCACCAGCAGCCGCTGGTTGACCGCAAAGTCGTTCGCCTGCTGCCCCGTTGTCAGCCAGATGACCTGAACCGGCGCATGCACTGTCGCGCCGGCATCCACCTGCAGAAACACGCCGTCACTCAGTGCAGCGCTGTTCAGCGTAGCAAACAGATGGCGATCGGTACCGACCACTGATCCCAGATGCGCCTGAATCAGCGCCGCCTGGTCCTCGTCGGCATCGGCGAAACGTGATAGCCGCAGTCCCGTTGCAGTGTCCGCCGAGGATAGAGCCGGGGCATAATGTCCGTTGACAAAGACAAGCCTGGCGCCACCACAGTCCGGTACCCGCGCATCCAGCGCTGCCGCATCGACAGCGACCGCTTCGCCCGGGACAAATTCGCGATCGATAGCGCGAACATCCGTATACTTCCACTGCTCGGTCTTGCGGGTGGGCAGGGTCGCAGCCTGCCAGCGTTCTCTGGCCTCAGAGTGGCCCGCCGCCAGCCATTTCGGCGCGGCGGCACTGGCAGCCGCGAGGGGTTTTTGCATCAGATTCGGCATCAGGCGACCTCATCATCCAGCCAGGCGTAGCCGTGTTCTTCCAGGTGCAGCGCCAGGGAAGCGTCACCGGAACGCACGATGCGACCGCCGGCGAGCACGTGCACGTAATCGGGCTTGATGAAGTTGAGCAAACGCTGGTAGTGCGTCACCAGCACGAAGCTGCGCGTGTCGTTGCGCATGTTGTTGACACCTTCGGCGACCACCTGCAGCGCATCGATATCCAGACCGCTGTCGGTCTCGTCGAGGATGGCAAGCGATGGCTCGAGAAGCATCATCTGCAGCAGCTCATTGCGCTTTTTCTCACCACCGGAAAAGCCTTCGTTGACGCCACGCTTGAGGAAGCTGTGGTCCAGATTGGCCAGGGTGCAGGCTTCTCGCGCTCGCTTCATGAACGTCACCGCGTCCAGCGCTTCTTCACCGCGATGTTCGCGCAGGGTATCCACCGACGCCTTGAGAAATTCCATGTTGCTGACCCCGGGTATTTCAACCGGGTACTGGAAGGCGAGAAAAATTCCCTGACGCGCCCGCTCCTCGGTTTCAAGCGCCAACACATCCTGCCCGTTGTAAGTGATGGTGCCCGCCGTCACCTCGTAACCGGGACGCCCTGACAGCACGTGCCCGAGCGTGCTTTTACCCGAGCCGTTCGGACCCATGATGGCATGCACTTCCCCGGGCTTCACCGTCAGGCTAAGGCCCTTGAGGATGTCTTCATCGCCAATACGGGCGTGCAGGTTTTCAATCTCTAGCATGAATCTGTTTCTCCAGCGTGGGCGCGGCTCACTGTCCGCGCCACAGGTTATCCGACTGAGCCTTCCAGGCTGACCTCGAGCAGTTTGCCGGCCTCAACCGCAAACTCCATCGGCAACTCACGGAACACTTCCTTACAAAAACCATTCACGATCATGGATACCGCCTTTTCAGCGTCCAGACCCCGTTGCTGGCACAGGTAGAGCTGATCATCGCTGACCTTCGAGGTCGTCGCCTCGTGCTCTACCACTGCCGACGGATTGCGGCTCTCGATGTAGGGGAAGGTATGCGCCGCACTGCGGTCACCGATCAACAGTGAATCGCATTGGGTGTAGTTACGTGCGCCCTCGGCGCGCGGACTCATGCGAACAAGGCCGCGATAGGCGTTGCTGCTGCGGCCCGCCGATATCCCCTTGGAGATAATGGTAGAGCGGCTGCGCTTGCCCAGATGAATCATTTTTGTGCCGGTATCCGCCTGCTGGCGGTTGTTGGTCAGGGCAACAGAGTAGAACTCACCCACGCTGTCGTCACCACGCAGAACGCAGCTGGGGTACTTCCACGTGACTGCCGAACCGGTTTCGACCTGGGTCCAGGAGATCCGCGCGCGATTGTGCGCCACACCGCGCTTGGTCACAAAGTTGTAAATGCCGCCGAGGCCATTGGCGTCGCCGGGATACCAGTTCTGCACCGTGGAATACTTGATCTGCGCATCGTCCAGCGCCACCAGCTCCACTACGGCTGCGTGCAGCTGGTTCTCGTCGCGCATGGGTGCCGTGCAGCCCTCGAGGTAGCTGACATGACTGCCCTCTTCGGCAATGATAAGGGTGCGTTCGAACTGGCCTGTCTTGGCCTCGTTGATGCGGAAGTATGTGGACAGCTCCATCGGGCAACGCACCCCCTTGGGTATAAACACAAAGGAACCGTCGGTGAATACGGCGCTGTTCAATGCTGCGTAGTAGTTGTCGCGTCGCGGCACAACGCTGCCGAGATACTTGCGTACCAGATCCGGGTATTCGTGCACCGCTTCGGAGATGGAGCAGAAGATCACGCCCGCCTCTGCCAGCTTGGCGCGGAAGGTCGTACCGATGGACACGGAATCGAACACGGCATCCACGGCAACGCCCGCGAGCATTTCCTGCTCGTGCAGTGGAATACCGAGCTTTTCGTAGACTTCCAGCAGCTGTGGGTCGACCTCATCAAGACTCTTGGGCCGGTCCTCGAAACTCTTGGGCGAGCTGTAATAGGATATTTCGTCGTAATGGATGGGTTCGTGATCGACGTGCGCCCACTTCGGCGTGGACATTTCCAGCCAGCCGCGATAAGCCTCCAACCGCCACTCCAGCAGCCACTCGGGCTCGTCTTTCTTTGCGGAGATAAACCGGATCACGTCCTCATTCAGGCCAGGCGGCAGTGTGTCGGATTCAATGTCAGAGACAAAACCCGCGGAGTACTCCTTGTCGATACGCTCGTCAATCAACTCTTGTGACATGTGTTTCTACCTTAATCAGTACGTTTTTGCGGGGCGGGCAGCGATCAGATGCCGGTAACCAGAATCCGGGAGCCATCCTGTGCGCGATTCGCAACGCGGTCTTTCTGGGCCCTGGAGATTTCGCGGATCTCATTGCGGTCCACCAGATCGCCGAGGGAGATATCCTGCAGAAAATCACGGATGCGATCCGACAGATCCATCCAGAGATGGTGCGTGAGGCAGGTATCGCCCTCCTGACAATCGCCAGCTCCACCGCAACGCGTGGCGTCGGTATCTTCATTGACCGCCGCTATTACCTCGGCAACGCTGATAGCGCTGGCGTCGCGGTGGAGCTGATAACCGCCGCCAGGGCCGCGCACACTCCTGACCAGACCGGACCGGCGCAAGTGGGCGAACAGCTGTTCCAGATACGACAATGAGATTCCCTGCCGATCTGAAATGGCAGCCAGCCGTGTCGGCCCCGTGTTCTGGTTGATCGCCAGGTCGAGCATGGCCGTTACGGCGTACCGTCCCTTGGTCGTCAAACGCATGGTTAGTCCTCATTACAGCTGTCTACCTTTGGTGCTCGAGTATTCCATTCCCTACTATTTTAGTCAAGTATAGGGCCGGTCGCCAAGGCAGCTGGTCAGTCGGGACTGATCTCGAGGACGATGTCGCCCATCGCAACCTGCGCGCCGGGCTCAACGTGGATCTTGCTGACCGTGCCGGCGACGGCGGCGATCAATCGGTGCTCCATCTTCATGGCTTCAATCACCGCAACGGCATCTCCCTGCGCCACCTGTTCTCCGACATCGACCGAGACGGCAACGACATGCCCATGCATGGGGGCTGTCACGACACCGTCACCGCCGCCGGCGCGCTCACCGACAGCCACCGCCAGACGATTGACCAGTGTCCAGCCATCACCGCGCCATTGCAGATCGATGCGTCCATCAACGCCGCAACGGTAGTAAACGGTTTCCTCTACAGCATCGACCCGCAGTCGCGCTGCGCCTCGGGGCACACCGGCTAACAGGCCGACACTGTGTTCAACACCGTCTACCCACACGCGGAACAGCGCTACTTCCTGCTGTATCACCAGCGCTGTGCAAGGCTCGCTTTCGTCAACTCCATAATCGTAGCAAGTACTTACATCGCAGGTGCCGGTCCAGCCGGCAAGGGGTGAGGTCGCCACGCTGCCGGCGGCGTACTCGCCCTGGTCAGCAAGAAACTGCAGCACCGCAGCGCTGGCCAGCAGCGACACAGGGACAGGGCCTTCAGAGACCGGAGAAAGATCATTCAGCAGGGACGTGGTTGCGGCACCGGCAACGAATGCAGGACTGTCCAGCACCCGGCGCAGGTAGTCCCGATTATGAGTGATTCCGAATAGCACCGTGTTGTCCAGCGCCCGGCGCAGGCGGCGCAGTGCTGTGGCGCGGTCCGGGCCATGGGCTACCAGCTTCGCCAGCATCGGATCGTAAAAAGAAGAGATGACCTGGCCTTCGCAGATACCGCTATCCACACGGATGCCCTCGCCTGTCGGTGGCCGCCAGGTCTCCACGCGGCCTGTCGATGGCAGGAACCCGGCCGCGGTGTCCTCCGCGTAGAGACGCACCTCGATCGCGTGACCGTCAAGCCGCACATCCGCCTGCGAAAAAGGCAGCGGCTCTCCGGCAGCAACGCACAGCTGCAAAGCGACCAGGTCAAGACCGATCACCGCCTCAGTCACCGGATGCTCCACCTGCAGGCGCGTGTTCATTTCCAGAAAATAAAACTGCCCGCTCTCATCCAGCAGAAACTCCACCGTGCCCGCTCCCAGGTAATCGATGCTCTGCGCGGCGGTAATGGCAGCGGCGCCCATTGCTTCGCGCGAAGCGTCGCAAAGTACGGGGCAGGGTGCTTCCTCCACCACTTTCTGGTGACGGCGCTGCACGGAGCAGTCGCGCTCGCCCAGGTGCAGATGATGGCCGTGGCTGTCGCTGAACACCTGCACTTCCACGTGTCGGGGATTCATCAAGGCCCGCTCGAGAATCAGGGCATCGTCGCCAAAGGCGCTCTTTGCCTCTGAGCGCGCCGAGCGCAGCGCCTCGGGCAAGGCCGAGAGCGACTCGACCAGGCGCATCCCGCGACCACCGCCGCCAGCCGACGCCTTCACCATCAGCGGTACACCGATGTCGGCAGCGGCGGCAATGAGTTGCGCGTCCGTGGCGGCATCCATGCTGAAGCCGGGCAGGCACGGGACACCCGCCGCCTGCATATGGCGCTTCGCGGCCGCCTTGCTGGCCATAAGCGCCATCGCCGGCGGCGGCGGACCGATCCAGACAAGACCGGCTGCCTCGACAGCCCGCGCAAAAGCGGCGTTTTCCGAGAGAAAGCCGTAGCCAGGGTGTATCGCCTGTGCACCGGTCAGTGCCGCAGCCTCAAGAATCCGTGACGGGTCGAGATAGGACTCGCCCACAGGTCCCGCACCGATAAGAACCGCCTGATCGGCGCACGACACATGCGGTGCGGCGGCGTCCGCCTCGGAATAGAGAGCGATGGTGCGGTAGCCGGCGGCTCGTGCACTGGCAAAAATACGCACTGCAATTTCGCCGCGATTGGCAACCAGCACGCTGTTAAAGGATTTCATGGGGGTCTCCTACAAGCGGGCGACGCCAAACGTATTGGGGTTCAGCGTGCGCGCACGCGCCTCGCGACAGGTTTGCAGCGCCATGCCGAGTACACGGCGTGAATCCCGCGGGTCGATGAGTCCATCGTCGAGCAGACGACCGGAAGTGTAGAAAGCGCTGGACTGTCGATCGTAGAGCTCGATGATGCGGGCCTCCTGGGCCGCCACGCGCTCCTCGTCGACCTCGACCCCCTTGCGCGCGGCACCGGCGCGCAACACCTCGGACATAGTGCGCGCCGCCTGCTCGCCGCCCATGACGCCGCTCTGGGTGCTCGGCCAGCTGAACAGAAAATCGGGATCATAGCCCTGGCCGCACATGCCGTAGTTGCCGGCGCCGAAGCTGGCACCGATCATCAGCGTAATACGTGGCACCCGGGCATTGGTCACCGCCTGTATCATCTTGCTGCCGTGCTTGATCATGCCGGCCTGCTCATACGTCGTACCCACCATATAGCCCGTGATGTTCTGCAGGAACACCAGAGGAATTCCGGACTGGTCGCACAGCTGGATGAACTGTGCCGCCTTGGTTGCTCCCGCCGGGCCTATCGGCCCGTTATTGGCGATGACGCCGACGGCGATTCCGTAAATCGCCGCCTGCAGGCACAGCGTGGTAACGCCGTGTGCCGGTTTGAATTCCAGAAAATCAGAATCATCCACCAGCCTCGCCACCACCTCCCTGGCCTCGCAAGGCTGACGATAGTCCACCGACACCACCCCCGGCAGTTCATCCGGGCTGTAGCGCGGCTCGGCAAAGTCAGTCGGCGCCGGTAGCGACAGTGCCCTATTCCAGTCGAGGCGGACGACCACGTCACGGCACAGTGCCAGGGCATGCGCATCGTTGTCCGCCAGATAGTCCACCAGACCCGTGGTGCCGGCGTGCATCGCCGCCCCGCCGAGCGTCTCGTCGTCAGCAATTTCGCCGGTGGCAGCCTTGAGCAGCGCCGGTCCCGCGAGGTAGGCCTTGCCGTTATCGCGCACACCGATCACGTAATCACTCAGACCGGGCATGTAGGCGCCGCCCGCAGCAGAGGCGCCGTGGAGCACCGTCAGTACAGGAATACCGGCAGCCGACAGCCTTGCAAGGCGTGCAAACACGCCGCCGCCGCGCACCCACATTTCCACCCGGTACTCCAGCAGATTGGCGCCGGCGCTCTCCACCAGATGCACGAACGGCAGCTTCTGGTCCAGCGCAATGTCCATGACACGCAGCAGCTTGTCCGTGGAGGTGGTGGTCATCGCTCCTGCGTTGATACCAGCGTCATCGACCACCACCATACAGCGCGCCCCGGCAACGAAACCGATACCGGCGATGTAAGACGCGCCGGGGACAGACGTCTGCGGATCGTCCGAGTCCACCAGATAACCGGCCATGTTGGCGATCTCCAGAAATGGACTGCCGCGATCGAGCAAGCGGGCAAGGCGTTCCCGGGGCAGCAGCTGCCCACGTTTCTCGAAGCGCGGGCGCGCCGCGTTCGACAGCTCAGTGGCCCGCGACAGGGCAGACTGCAATTGCTTGATCAGTGCCTGCTGGTCGGCTGCATTGGCCGCAAACTCGGCCGACTGCGCGCGCACGCTGGAGACAAATCGGCTGCCGGTCGTCATTTGCGGTGATCCTCACTCTCGGTGACCCTCAGACCGTGCCCGGAGGCAATCGACGCCGGCAGGGGTATGACGGCCGCCAGCAGCACCTGGGCATACGCCTTGCCCTGGGCGTCAAGTCGCAGGCTGGCCACACCACCACCCCCGAGCACCCGGTTGAGAAGAAAATTGAGCGAGGCCGTGCCTGGCAGGTAGAAACGCTCGACCGGGCGCGCCTGCCCCGGCGCGAGGAAGTGCCCGAACCACTCCGTCACAGCCGCCTCGGTCAGCGCCGCGGCGATATAGGGCAGGAATTGCGGCTTGCGCGCGATAACGCCGATGTTGGCCTTGTCACCTTTGTCGCCGCTGCGCGCAAAGGCCAGCGCTTCCAGTGGCACGGTGACCATCACCTCATCCGCCTCAGCAGGCAACGGAACTTGCGCAGCTGGTGGCAACGAGGCCACCGGTAACGTTGGCGTCGGGCTCAGAACAACATCGTCACCATCGATCGACACCACGATCGGAACGTCGGCAGCGGGCAAGGTAAATGAAAAAAGACGCACGACGGGAGAGGGTTTTGCCCTCGCTCCTGCAAAACTGCAGAGCCCCGGGGGCGCCGCCAGCGCATGACCGGTCATTTCCTTGAGAAACACCGCCACGCCGGCGGCGGTGGGATGTTTTACCGCAATTTTCAGGTTGACCTCGCGCCCCGACGCCCGTCGCACCCGCGGCGGAAACTGGGAGTCTCCGCCGGGCAGTTCAATACTGGTTTCGCTCAGCGGCGCCAGCCCCGCCGCCGACAGAGCCAGCCCGGTGCGTTTAAGCACGCCACGGGCAAAGGCCATCGCCTTTTCCTCTGCACCTCGCCCGACCATGGTCCAGAGATGTCCTGCACGGAAACCGTCCGCCCAGGTGGCGCAGACCTTAAGATTGTCAGGCCGCCCGACGCCGCGGGCACCACTCACCCGCACCCGATCCTCACCGTCCTCGACCAGATGCACCTGGCTGAAATCACAGATCACATCGGGGAGAACGTAACGCCGCGGGTCGCCGATCTCGTACAGCATCTGCTCCGCCACCGTGGCCACGGTCACCCGGCCACCCGTGCCCGCTGGTCGGGTCATCACGAAATCGCCGTCGGCCGCAATTTCGGCCAGGGGGTAACCCGCATTCCAGAGACCGCCTGCCACCGCCTCCCAATCGGTAAAATTGCCGCCAGTGGCCTGGGTGCCGCATTCCAGCAGATGCCCGGCAAGACTGCCCTGGGCGAGCCGGTCCAGATCATCCATAGACCAGCGGAAATGATGGATACAGGCGCCGAGGGTCACGGCGCTGTCGACACAGCGCCCGGTTATGACAATGTCGGCACCCCGATCGAGCGCGCCGGCAATCCCCGAGGCACCGAGGTAGGCATTCACGCTGGCCACTCGCGCAGACGCCGGAAATGCCTCGCCCGTGAACATTTCCCGCACCGGCGACATTTCCGCATTCCCGGCGAATTCCGTCATCCGCGGCATCAGATCGTCGCCCTTCACCACCGCCACCCTGAGCGAGAGACCCCTCTCCCGCAGCAGGTCTCGCAGGGCGTGCGCGCAGGCATCCGGGTTGACCCCGCCCGCGTTACTGATGACGCGCACGCCTTTTTGCGCAATGTCCTCGAGATTCGGCGCCATGGCGGAGGTCACGAAATCCGTTGCGTAACCGGCGTGAGGATCAGCGGCCCGGGCGCGGGCGAGTATCGACAGTGTGATCTCTGCCAGATAGTCGTACACCAGAAAATCCAGCCCCTCGTGAGCCAGAAGCTGCGCCGTGGCACCCGGTGCGTCCCCCCAGTAGCCGGAGGCGCCGCCGACTGTGAGTACCGATCCCGTCACCTGACAACCCTCTCCAACTGCAGCCCGAGTCACTCCAGATTATGCGTTGCTCGATTTTTATCAAGTGATACTTAATCAGGAAACGCGCAATCAGGCCTGGATTAACCAGATCATGACCAATCAATAACCCGTACCTGCCGGCAGTTTACCCGCGACCCTGCGCAGGCTATGTTGCCCTCTAAATGACAAACGATCGGAATCTGCCCATGGCCGGCACAGCAAAACCCTCTACCCGCGAGCGCCTGGAGCGGCGCGAGCAGGACATATTGAGGGCCGCTACCGAGCTGTTCGCCAACGCAGGATTTCACAGCACCTCCACGCGACGTATCGCAGCACAGGCCGGCGTCTCCGAGGGCACAGTATTTCACTATTTCGGCAGCAAGCACGAGCTGATGCTGGCAATACTCGACCGCTTCTACACACAGACACTGTGCCAAGGGGCCGAGGCTATCCTCGATGCCGTCATGGACACACGGCAGCGACTTCAGGACCTGGCAATCCACCATGTGCGCTCCCTGGCAGCGGATCAGGCGCTGATGATGCGACTGCTCCAGGTCTATATCGGTATCGACATACAGCAGCTCGATCCCGCCGGACAGTCACCGGTACGCGACCTCAATCGCCAGTATGTCGCCTACCTCGATCGCATCCTCCGCGAGGGCATTGAACGCGGGGAAATCTGCGATGGCACCGATCTGATCGTCTTTCGTGATCTTTTTTTCGGGGGACTGGAATATGGCATGCGCACCTACCTGTATCGACACAAGGGCTCGGCAGGGAGCGGGCTCGGAATACACGTGAAAGCGCTGGTCGATCCCCTGTGGGTGAGCATTTCGGCAGGCGGCAACGCCGCATCAACGGCAGCAGATGACGGCCCCGCACGACTCGATGCAGTAGCGGCACGCCTTGAGTGCACAGCGCAGCAACTGGAGAAGCTGGCGCAAACCGCCAGCGGAGACGCCGATTAGTCTGCCTTGTCGCCAGGCCTCTCGCGCTTGCGGGCGGCTCGGGGGCGCACCGGCGCACTTTTACGGGCACGCGTAGACGACTTTTTACGCGTTGCCGGCGGCTTCGCGCCCCGCTTCACCCTGGTGGTCGCTCGCTTGCCTGCCTCCGACGCGGTGGACAGCGCAGTGCGCAGGGCATTGAGTGCCTGGTCAAAGCAGGCCATCAGCACATCGACGTCCGGAACGATTTCCCGTGTGGAAATGACGTTAAAACTCACCCGTCCGTTGTAGCTCGGGGTGGCGATGAAAAGGCCCATGCCGTCTGCCAGCGGTGCGAGCCCGAAATTGCGCACAACGCATGCCCCGTTCATATACAGCGGCACCTGGGGTCCCGGCACGTTGGAAATAAACACGTTACACAGACGCGCCGCGAGCCCCGTCTGCAGCACCAGGCGACTGGCCAGCACCTGGGTGGCGGCGGGCACGTGCTGGGTCAGATCCGTCATCAGCCGTGCGGGCACACCCGCGCGGGCTTCCTTGCTGCGCCGGGTGGACTGGGAAATTCGCCGCAGACGCTCCACAGCGTCAGCTTCATCCGTGAAGATCGGCGTGGTCATTGCCGATATCCGGTTTCCGGCGGCGCCACTGTCGGCGTCAGCGCGGGGCCGGGCATTGACCGGCACCCAGGCCACCAGGGAGTCATCCGGCAGCTCGTCGTGCAGCTGCAGATAGCGACGCAGTGCATCGCTGCAGACGGCAAGGATGACGTCATTCACGGTGGCACCCGGCACGAGGACGCGCGCGGCCTGGAGGTCAGCCAACGGCACCACTCGGGCATCGAATACCTTGTGCGGCGATACTGCAACGTTGAAACGCGTATGCGGCACCGGATAGCGCGGCCGCGCTGCATTGCTTTCCTTCCCCCTCGCCGCCTCCCGGGCCGTATCCAGAAGTCCGGGCACCGTTCGCAGCAGCGCCTTGCCCAATCGCAGCGGCGAACGCAGATTGTTCACCAGCGCGCGCCGCGCCAGCGCCCCGAACGCCGGCATCGGTTCGCTGTCGGGCTCCACCGCTTGCAAGGGAATCACCGGTGTCCCCTGCGGATCAATGTCCGAGAGGCTGGCAAAAAACCGCGTCAGTGAAGCGCCGTCACCCACAGCATGGTGAATCTTGGTGGCAATGGCGTAGCAACCAGCCGGCAGCCCGTCGACGTGCTCCAGCCCTTCGACAACATACATTTCCCAGGGAGGACGACGCATGTCCAGAGAGCGGGAGTGGTAGCGTGCCATGTGTATGCAGAACTGCCGCCAGTCGCCGGGCTCGGGCAGCCGACCGTGTGTGACGTGGTACTCAAGATCAAAGAACTCGTCCTCGATCCAGTAGGGGTAATCAATCTCCAGCGGCAGGCGCAGCAGGCGTCGGGTCAGCAGCGGATTGGCGGCGAGACGCCGCTCAACGTGGGCGAGGATATCCTTGAAGCGCACGACGCCTGCGCCGGGCACCGTACCGGGATCGTACACCGATATGGAGGTGACGTGAGCGAGGTTATGTGCCGTCTCCATGTAGAGAAACTGCGCATCCTGTGAACTCAGCTGGTGCATGTAACCTCCACCGGTCAGGGCAGCGCCTGGGCGCGAATGCGTTCGACGCGGCGCTGCAGGGTACGGAACTCCTGTGCCAGCTCCCGCCGTCGCGCCGCAAGATCGCCATCTCCGCCGCCGGTAAGATTGAAATTAGCCATCAGTTTATAGCCGTTCTGGAACAGCAGCTTGCCGATGGACGCCTCGGAACTGATGCGTCGCTGCAGATAAGCCTGCTTGCCGTAGGCAAGAGACTGGGCGATGCAGTCCTTCTCGTCCAGCGCCGCGCCCTCTTCCTGACGCGCCAGCACGTCCGCCACAATCCGGTAGGCCTCTATATACGGCAGCATGACGCTGTGCGCCACCAATGGTACGAACTGACCCAGCACCACGGCGGCGCCCCCATTCTCATCCAGTGATGCCTCCCAGTCATCGCGGTAGCGATTCAGCTCCTCCCGAATCTGTTGCCGGAACTCATCCCGCGGCGCGTAAAAAAACTCGAATTTGAACAGGTCCCGGAGGCGCTCGGCCTCCAGCCAGAAAGCCTCGCTGCCCTGCAGCTTGCGAAACGCCATGCGCATCAGCGCGAGCTCGGCGATCGACTTGATAACGAAGAAATGCGCGATTGTGTTGCGATAGTAGCCGGCGACACCGTGGTTATCGGCGGCAATCGCGTAAACCCGCTCCGGTCCATCGTCATAGCGGGTCAGCAGGCCATTGAGGACCATCTTGTCCGTCAGCACATCCATCTGCGCATCGTCTTCGGTCAGCGCATGCCGGGTGATTCGAATTCCCCGCGCCTTTGCCCACTGCGTGAGCGCCTGCAGTTCCGCGCGCAGTTCGTCGGCGGTCAGCGCCCGGGGCGCCGAGCCCAGCAACACCATGCTGAGCAGGGACGGCAGGGTAATCGGGGTAACGCGATTGACCTCGAGCCCCACCCGGAACGCCACTTTCTGCAGCTCGCGCTCGTCCGCAACATCCGGGACCTCCGGCAGAATGACCGGCTCACCGAAATCGAAGTAGATCTGGCCCATGGGCTGTCGCAGGCCGCGCAAATAGCCAACAAACCAGCGCAGGCTCTCGGGCTGCTTGGTCGCGCCGGCCTGCTCCACCGCGTAATCGCGCACATCGCCGATGAGGTCGTAATTGATGGCAATGGGGATGATGTGCAGGTTGCGCGCGTCCGTGGCGTGAGCCGACTCCATCACATACTTGAGCAGGCCGTAGCGAGGTGGCATGAGCTTGCCGACACGCGAACGCGTTCCCTCGAATGCCCAGCTCAGCGGAAAGCGCTTCTCCATGAGGTAGCCGATGTAGTGTCGCAGGACAAGCTTGTACAGCGGATCGTCACGGAAGCTGCGGCGGATGAAAATGGCACCCGCCCGTCGCGCGAGAAAGCCAAGCCCGGCGAAGGCCATATTTACACCACCGAGGATATGCGGGTTGGGGAAATCGTTGTCGAACAGCATCGAGTTGACGGCAAAGGCATCGACATGGGTCTTGTGGGTCCACAGCAGAGCCGCCGGGTATTCCCGCGTCAGCTGGCGGATACGCTCCAGCCCCTCGCGATCAATGACGACGTTGGAGTCGTACCCCAGTGACATAATAAGATGGTTGAGCTGTGCCATGACGTCAAGCCAGAACGGCGCCGGCCGGGCGATCAATTCGCGCATGATGTCCTCCGCCTCGTGGCGCAGCTGCGGCACGCTTTTACCGGTTTCGACATTCAGCGCATCCAGCGCCTCCTTGAAACGCGCGCTGTTGAGGATGTTCACGGCAACGCGCCGCGGCACCTTGTAGCGACTGCCCTGCAATCTGCGCTCGGCGATATCCAGCGCGAGTCCGGCCTGCGCGGCGATGAAGTCCGCCAGCCGTTCCTTGTCGGTTTCGCCCCCGGAGCGCTGTCGAAGACGCTCTCTCAGCGCACCGAGCGTTGCGGGCTGCCCCGCGATGCATTCAGCGCTTTCAGGACTCTGTGCCAGCATGCGCCGGGCGCGCCGGGCCCCCGGTCGACGAGGATTGCCGAACAGAAGATCGCGGGCGCGTGGGCGGATGCTCTTGGCGTCCAGCGAACGATGCCACACTACCCGTATGGGAAGAACGCAGGTGTCATCGCCACAGTCCAGAGCCGCCAGCAGCGGCGCGGCATCCAGCGTTTCCGGCGTACGCGCAATCGGAATCACGACCCGAACCGTGTCGCAATCGACCCCCTCACAGGACAGACACTCCTGCAGCCAGTTTTCCAGCAAACGCTGCTCTACTGCGTGTGCAGCATCAATAATGACAATGACAGGCCCGTTGCCGAGTGTCTGCCAGGGCTTGTTGCTCATCTTTTTATTTGTCTCCCGATGCCCACCCTCTGGATGGTATCACGTGACAGAAGCCTGTCATGCTGAGGTCGCGTGGCGCGAGGGGGCGGTTTTTGATTACCCTTACAGTGTTGTTGCGATATTTCAAAGGAGGCGCGGGTGGAGGATCCGATCAGGGAACAGAAGCGCCTGGGGCTTGGCATGCAGGTTATGGCGTGGCTGGTGGTGCTCGCACTGCTGACCTACTACTTCAGCGGCGTGATCGAAGGCCATCACAACCCCAACACGTCGGTAGCGACAGACATTACGGCGGATGGCGTGCGGGAAGTTGCGCTAGAGCGCAATCGGCAGGGCCACTATGTCACCAGCGGCGAAATCAATGGC
>JBHEOO010000005.1:4132-15689 GCA_046260765.1 Chromatocurvus sp. | reverse complement strand
CCCCGCGGTCGGCCCTTCACAACGCGCACCGCCAACGGCAACACCACCAGCTATGCCACGCGGCTGGCCAGCGTCAGCATTGGCAATATTGAGCTGAACAACGTTGAAGCCGGCATTACGCCGGGGCTGCAGATGGGTGAAATTCTCCTTGGCATGTCGTTTCTTCGCCACGTTGAATTTACCCAGCGTGGCAGCACGCTGACCCTGCGACAGTATCCTTAGGGTTGCGCGCAAAAGGACAACGACGTGGTCAGTGCTCCCAGTCGGGCAGAGGCTGTGCGGCAGTCGTCATCGGAATTTCCAGCGTGTTATCTGCTGCCTGCCAGCTGTGCCCGATCATCTCGTCATAGGCACTGCGCTGGCTCAGAACGCAGGCAGCAACACTGATCCCTGCAAAATGACGCCTCATGCCCAGCAGATTGCGCTCCTTGAGCGGCTTCCCGTCCTCGTCCACCACCAGGTACACATCGTCATCGACGGTGGCCTGGGCGATATACAGGCTCAGGTCCACAGACTCGATTACCAGCTTCTGCACCTGACAGCCGCGCAACTCGCGCAATGTGATTTTCATGCTGCATTTTCCTGTCCCATTCGACCGACATTATGCAGCAGCGTCGGGCGTGGGGTGGCAGAGACACACACAAGACGCCGACACAACCTGGACGCCGCTGCTACACCGCCACGCTCTCGTTCATTATCTGCCGCATGCGACCCCGAATAGAAAACGCCAGCCTGACCCGGCTTGGAAAGCCCATCGACGAACTGCCGGATTGTGCCGGGGTATACCGTTTTGTAGGCGAGGATGGGCAGCTCTTATACGTGGGCAAAAGTATCGACATCAGAACCCGGGTGCTTTCGCACTACACGGCAGCGCGCCAGCCAGGACGGCAGCAGCGCATGATGCATTCGGTAGTGCGCGTGGACTGCGAGCCCTGCACCGGGGAGCTCGGCGCCCTTCTCCGTGAAAACGCGGCGATCAAGCGTGAAATACCGCTCTATAATCGAAGGCAGCGGCGTCGGCGTCATCTGTGGACGCTGACCCTGGTCGCCGGTAGCGACGATTTTCTGAAAGTGAAGCCACAACAGCTGCTTGCACGGGATGCTCTTGCGTCCGACAGCTACGGCCTTTACCACAGCGCCTCACACGGTGAGGACACCCTGCGCCAGCTGGCCCGCGATCGCGGTCTGTGCCTGCGCGTGCTGGGCTTCGAGCACGGTCGCGGACCCTGCTTTGCCCATCAGCTGCGGCGCTGTCTCGGCGCCTGCGCCGGCGTCGAAACCGCCGCCGATCACAATTCGCGCCTGCGCGATGCGCTGCTCGACCAGCGCATCCTCGCCTGGCCATTTCCGGCGGCCGTACTGTTGCGCGAAAGCATAGAGCATAAGCGGCCCGGTCAACCGAAGGAGGATTGGCATGTGGTGGATCAGTGGCGCTACATCGGCAGCTATGCGCGACGCCAGCATGCCGCCGCGGCCGCTCTGAAGACGCCCGCTCAAGATGCAGATAACGGTGCAGACAAGAGTATGATCTTCGACCGGGATGCCTACGTCATTCTCCTGCGCGCACTGCGCAGCCAACGCGTTGATATTCACAGCGCAGATTCACTGAATGCTCTGCAGAATCCCCTGCGGCCGGACCTCAGCGCGGCATGAGCATCAATGTTGTCTGGTTCAAGCGCGACCTGCGCCTGCAGGATCATGCACCTCTGGCTGCCGCAATCGCCGACGGCAGACCTCTGCTGTTACTGTACTGCATTGAACCTGCGTTGCTCGAGGATCCGCATTACCGAACGCGGCACTGGCGTTTCATCTGGCAATCACTGCAGGACATGCAGACAGCTTTGAGTCGATACGGCTGTCGCATTCTGGTCACTCGCGGCGATCCGCAAACCGTGCTGTCGGCCATACACAGGGAGTTCGGTCTGCACACGCTGTACTCACACGAGGAGACAGGACTGGCAGTCACCTATGAACGTGACCGTGCAATCGGCGACTGGTGCGCCCGGGCGAAGGTCACGTGGCGTGAGTTCGCCAGCAATGGCGTCACTCGCGGCCGTCGCAACCGCCGCGGCTGGAATCGCGCCTGGGAGGCCACCATGAGCGGGGCGCTGGCGCAGCCATTACTGGCATCGGCCAGATGGGTCTGCGCGACACGCGTAAGCGCGGTAGCCATGGTGTCCGACGGGGAAATGGACTCCCAGTGGCAGGACCACCCACTATTTCAGCGCGGGGGCGAGACGGCAGCCCGGGCGACACTTTCCGGCTTTCTCGGCCACCGCGCTGCACGCTACGCCGTCGACATCTCCAAACCACAGGCCAGCCGGGAGAGCTGTTCACGACTGTCGCCCTATATTGCCTGGGGCAACCTCAGCGTCAGACAGGTCTACCAGGCCCTCAAGCAGCGACAGCGGCAGCCGGGCTGGACGCGCGCCCTGGCGGCCTTTGAGTCCCGACTGCACTGGCACTGTCACTTCATACAGAAATTTGAAATGGAGTGCCGAATGGAGTTCGAGGACATCAATCGGGGCTATACGGCGCATCCTCGCGACACCACGGAGCGGCTGATCAAGGCCTGGCAGGAAGGCATGACCGGGCTGCCACTGATCGACGCAAGCATGCGCTGCCTGCGCGCCACCGGTTATATTAATTTTCGCTCCCGGGCCATGCTGGTGAGCTTCCTCTGCCACCACCTGTGGCAGGACTGGCGCGCGGGCGCGACCTGGCTGGGTTCGCTGTTCCTCGATTTCGAGCCCGGCATTCATTACCCACAGATGCAGATGCAGGCCGGCGTCACCGGCATCAATACCATTCGGATCTACAATCCATTGAAGCAGTCCCGGGAACACGACCCCGACGGCGCCTTCATCCGTCGCTGGGTACCCGAACTCGCGGCCCTGCCGGACCCCTTGATTCACACGCCCTGGGAGCTGACACCCATGGAGCGGCTCATGTACGCCGGCGAGCTGGACAGCTATCCCGAGCCGCTGGTGGACATCTCGGAAACCTATCGACGCGCCCGGGATCGCCTCTGGGCGCTCAAGTCAGACGCGCTGATCGGACGGGAGCGTGAGCGCATTCTTTCGCGCCACGTTGAGCGGCGCGTGATTGAAGTCGACGCCTGACGACTGGTACCTGAGACAAAGAGGGGCAGCTCAAGGCAGCGCTGTCTTTTTCACACCCGTTCCAGCCGCACCCGTTCCAGACAAACCGGTTTTGCTCTACGATGCTGGATCACACTTGGTTTCAGGTAGCATCCATGAGACGTATTCTTCTCTACATCATTGGCATTCCTGTAGTGCTGGTATTGCTGGCAGCATTGCTGATACCGCTGTTCGTCGACGAGGAAAAGCTCATCAGCATTGCCGCCAGCCAGCTGCAGGAGAAGACCGGCGCGGAACTCACGGTCTCCGGCCCCGTGTCGCTGTCGCTGTTTCCCCGACTGGGACTGGAGATGGCCGATGTCCGCATAGAAGCGCCCGACAATAAGGCGAACCTGCAGGCGGGTGAGCTGAGCACGGGGCTGGCCGTCATGCCGCTGCTACGCGGCAGCGTGGAAATAGATTCGGTAAACCTGCGCGACCTGACCGTTACCGCCGTGGCTGACCCCGATGCAGCCGCCGCCGGGATGACGACTGTCGGCCTGTCAGACGCCGAGCTTGACGCACTGTATGAAAAGCGCCGCAGTGCTCGGGATTCAGGGAAGTCGAACGCTGCCGGCGGTGCAGCACTGGCACTGCCCCTGGCGCTGAACGTCGCCAGACTTTCCATCGAAAATGCACGGCTGTTGACCGTTGACGAGGACGGCAGGACACTCTCCACCGTGGTACTGGAGAGTCTGTCTGCCAGTGATCTCAATACGGCGGGGCGACCCGTGCCCCTGACGGCACAGGTGCGTTTGCCGGGCGCAGACGACGGGCAGGACCTGTCCATGGACATCAACGGGGAATTGCGCCCCGACCTTGAGGCCGGTCGCGTCAGCGTGACACGCCTCGATATCGAAACCATCGGGCTCACGCGGCGACCACTCAGTGCCCACATCGAGGGCAGCGTGGACATCAACACGCAGGTGGCGGACCTTACCCTCGCCTTCACCGTGGACCAGATACTGGGCAGCGGCTCGCTGCGCTACGCTGCGTTCGAAAGCCCGCAGATAGATGCCGAACTCAGCGTCAACGAGTTCAACCCGGCCCTGTTCGCCCTGGCGGGGCCCGACGCCGCAGCGCAGGCAGAGCAATCTGACGACACCGATCCGATGACCCTGCCCTATGACGTCCTGCGCAGCATCGACAGTGCAGCGCGTTTGCGTATTGATCGCGTCGTTATCGATAAGCACGTTCTCAGCAACGTCACGGCGACCCTGCGGGCGCAAGAAGGCAAGCTCACGTTGAACCCGGTGCAGGGCAAGCTACACGACGGCGACATCGACTTCAGTGCCGAACTCAACGCACGCTACAACCCCGCCACCCTGACCACACAGGGCAGTGTGGAAAATCTGGATATTGCCAGTGCGGTGCGCGCCTTGAGCACCGCCGTTGCAGCCAGCGGCCGCGCCGGACTCGAGTGGAATGTTTCCGCTTCAGGCGACTCGGGCGATGCCCTGGTGGCCTCCCTCACTGGCCCTATCCGCCTGCGCACTGACACCGTCACCCTGGAGGGCGTCAACGTACAGCAGCAGTTCTGTCAGGCCGTCGCACTGATAAACCAGGAGACCCTGACAGCGACCTTTCAGCCGGACACCGTGTTTTCGCAGCTTGAGGCCGACATTAATCTCGCCGAGGGGCAGGCGCAGCTGGATCCCCTGTCCGCTGCGCTCCCCGCACTGGGCTTGACCGGGAATGGCACACTTGACCTGGCGGCGCAGGATTTTCGCGCCAGCATTCGCGCCAGCATTCGCGATACGGTAGGGCTTGATCCCGCCTGCCGGGTTAATGAACGTCTGGCGGATCTGCGCTGGCCCGTTGAGTGCGAGGGTAACCTGGCTGATGCGCCCGCGTCCTGGTGCCGGGTCAACACCAGCGAAATCATCAAGGACCTGGCTGAGGGAGAAGTTCGTCGTCAGGTGGAGCAGGAGGCGGGCAAGTTATTGCAGAAAATGTTCCGTGGTAACTCAGGGAGAGACTCAGAAAGAGATGACAAATAAGCATTGCGCCTCGCAGTGCACGCCGAGAGGCGGGACCGCCGCCGCACGATAACAGTCAATCAGTTCAGAACGCGGTAGCCACGCCCGCTGAGACAGCGCTTGATAACGCGCATTTCCTCGCGCTCGCCCGCCGACATGCCGCGAGCTCCCCCTGAAACAGCGCCGACGCCGGCACCGCGCACAGCGCTGTCAGTACTGTCGCCCACAATAGCGCCGATGGCACCCCCCACCGCCGCGCCAGAACCGGCGCCGCGCGCGACCATCTCGCCTTTTCGCACTTCTTTTGCGTACTCTTTGCACTCCGCCAGATCCTGATGGTAGCGATTCATGTCAACACCTCTTTTGTCGATGATGACGTTCTTGGTGGTGGTGCATCCCGTCATCAGAATGCCAACACAAAACAGGGCGACAAGTCCCGGGGATTGCGCTGTCGACTTCATGGTCTGCACCTGACTACCCCACCACCACCCGGTTGCGCCCGAGCTGCTTGGCTTTGTAGAGGGCTGAATCGGCGCGATTGAGAAAGCTATCTACCGTATCGTCACCCAGCTTTTCCGTAAGGCCGATAGACAGGGTGATTTCGCCCAGCGACTGATCATCCGATTTGCGCTTCAGGCGGACCGTCTGCATCTCGCATCGAATATTCTCCGCAATGACACCGGCCGCCTTTCTGTCGGTGTCGGGCATAACAATCACCAGCTCTTCACCACCGTAGCGCGCCACGTGATGATGGTCAGCGACATGTTTTTTTACCAGCGACGCCACGTACTTTATGACGCTGTCACCCATGGGATGCCCCCAGGTGTCATTGACCTGCTTGAAAAAATCGATATCGAGCATCGCCAGGCTCACGGTGCCGCGCCCCCCGTCGCCGGTGATATCGTCCATGATGTCCTGGAAGGCGTGGCGATTGAGCAGGCCCGTCAGGCCATCTGTCGTTGCGACCTTGCGCACGCTGATGAGCTCGCCACGGAGCTCCTCCATTTCAGCATTCGCCCGGGTAAGCTCGGACTGCATAGCCTGCGTGGTAGCGGCGAGTGCGCGAGTTTCCCGGATGATATCCAGAATGATCGCCTTGTGATTGGCGATGTCCGAAGTGTTCTCGAGCAGCGTGGTTTTCTGTTCAAAGCCATCACCGGCCTGCTCTGCCTCACTGAACGTTCTGTCAACAGCATCGGAGGCGCGATTCAGCACCCGATGAATTCTCTCGTGGATTGTTTCAAACGATTCGAGAGAAGCGCTGCAGACGAACGAAGCGTAGAGGGCGTGGCTCTCTTCCATCTGCAGGGTCTTTTGCTCGGCGAACAGGGCATCAATGGCCTTGTTCAGTTCCGGGTTGTGCTCGGCAACATAGTCGTAAAGCAGGGCGTAATTTATTGGGTTGGCGGCAATCCTGTGTTTCGAGAAAAGAGGCAGGATTTTCTCACGATAGCGCTCGTTCAACGACAGCGAAAAGTCGTAAACGGGAAGAACTGATTTACTCTGTGGCATTGCTTTATCCGCAGCAGGACTGACTTTGGTCGACGCGCAGGTTTTATAAGGGCACTGACTCTACCCCGAAATTGTAAACGTGTACATCGCCGGCATTCCTCGTTGTGCACAACGGCCTGCCTGTCCCGTTTGCGTCTATTTTGTTTGACTCTTCCGTCCTGCTGTCAGTGCTGTTGTCAGCCCTGCTATACCGGGATGCTGGAAACGCATAGCGTCATTGCGCCTGCGGCGACCTCAGGCAGCACGCAGTGCTCGGCCCAGTGGCTGCGCACCCAGCGAGCCGCCAAACTTACCCTGACACCAGACCTTTTCCCCGCGAATGAAAACCTGCTCAACAATACCCGGCGGGCGATTGACCATCTGGTGATGCTCGAAAAGATCGCGGTACACATACTCGCGGGTGTCGTTACAGTCCCAGTGGCGCAGAACTTGCGGATCGATAATGACAAGGTCTGCCTGCGCACCGATGTCGAGGGTACCGACATCCAGGCCAAAGAACTCAGCAGGCTCCCGCGTCAGGCGTCGGACCATGCGGCCGACGGTTTCCAGCCCCTGCTGCTGGGCCAGCTTGAGCGACATAAGATTGGTATCGAAGAAAGCCATGTTGGTGATGTGCGCGCCGGAATCATTAAAGCCAGGCAGAGCCTGCTCATGCAGCAGATAGTCGATGGTGGCCGCGTTGCCGATATTGCTCATATCGGCCCAGAAGCGAAAGCCTTTGTCGTACTCGCGCATCAGATGAAGCATGAAGTCGGCGTCGTCCCGAAGCGGTTGTGGGAATCGACTGATGGCATCGCGCTCTGACTCGGAGCGTGCGACCGAAGGGTCGCCAGCCTGGAAACGAAGCACACGCTCGTAGACCTGCTGCAGGGTCTCCCCGTTCCAGTCATCGACGGGGGCGCCATCGAAGTTGAGCCGGTCAAGATCGCGGATGACCAGGTGATCTGGCATGCCCAGTCGAGCCTTGAGACGGGCCAGATTGCGGCCCTTGCGGCCGTGATGCCACTCGCGCCGAAAGGCCTCGATGAACGCCGGGTCATCCAGCAGTGCGCGTCGACCTTCGGCATCATCGTACTCCTTTGCAATGAGCTGGCAGGTGCTGTCGAGCTCCTCGAACAATGGACTGACCATACCGTCGGACCACACCCGGAAATTCGTACCCAGCGCCTGGAAGTGCATCTGCCCGCGAAAAAACCGGCTGTTCATGAGGCGGGCAAAGCCGAGAAAGGCGCGAGACGCGCGGGGAGCGAGAACAAATTCCATCACCGACAGCGCCGACGTTTTCAGCGTTTTGCCAAACAGGCGTCCACTGGTCAGTGTAAAATACAGCAGTGCCGTGAGGCGATTTTCGAGTATCGGCGTGGTCTGCCAGACCCGATTGTGCTCCCGCACGACCTTGAGCAGTCGCCTGAGCTCCTTGAAGCTCGCAAACTGCGTGGGAATACGCTGGTCCTTGTGCGGCGCGTTGGCCAGGTAGTGAAACGGCAGGCCGTCGGTACTCATGCCGACGTAGCCCTGCTGCATGGCCTGCTCGAGCAGTGCCGCCATGCGCTCGAGCTCTTCCTCGGTCGGTTCGCGGCTGATGCTGTCCCGAAGACCCATCACCTCGATCCGCAGCATGGAGTGGGGAACGAAGACGCCAACGTTTGGCCCCAGCGGCAGCGCGTTGAGATGATCGAGGTAATCCCCGGTGTTATTCCAGTAGATAGCGTCGACGCACTTGCGCAGCACGCTCTTAGGGATATTCTCGACGCGTGCGAAACAGTCCACAATCGGGTCCTGGCCGTTTTCATCCTGGCGACCGAAACAGGTACCGAGGCTGCAGTTACCGACCAGCACCGTCGTGGTGCCGTGGCGCACAACCTCTGGAAGTCGCGGGTCGAGATCCACTTCAAGGTCGAGGTGGGTATGAATATCAAGAAGTCCGGGCATCAGCCACTTGCCACTGGCATCGACGATGTCAGTGGCATTGTTCTCCGGCAGGGCACTGCCCTTGGCGGCGATGCGCCCGCGGCGCAGGGCCACATCCAGCTGCCGGGGCGGGGCACCGCTACCGTCGAAAACAGTGGCATTTCGAATCAGCGTATCCCAGGACTGCACTGTACTCATGGCAATTACACTCGATCGGTGGCAATTCGGAATCATGCTGGCCGCGGCGCCACTGGCGATAGCCGAACATCACCGTTAAGGTTAACCCCGCGTGTTCGCGGAATCCAACAGCAATGCGGTGAACTCCTGTACCGCCAGAGGACAACATGCCCACACTCGACAGCGTCATCCCCTTCGACAACAGCTACGCGCGTCTGCCGCCACGTCTGTACGCCGCGGTCAGCGCAACCCCGGTGGCAAGCCCTGAACTGCTGCGGATCAATGTCCCTCTGTGCGAGCAGTTGGGGATTGACGCCCACTGGCTGGCCTCTCCCGACGGCGTTGCTGTTCTTGCGGGTAATGCCTTGCCCGAGGGCGCGGCCCCGATCGCTACGGTCTATGCGGGGCACCAGTTCGGACAGTTCAACCCGCAGCTGGGCGATGGCCGCGCGCTGCTGCTCGGCGAGGTCGTCGACCGTGACGGCAAGCGCTTTGACCTACAGCTCAAGGGCTCCGGTCGCACGCCCTATTCCCGCTCCGGGGACGGTCGCTCGCCACTGGGGCCCGTTGTGCGCGAGTATCTGGTCAGTGAGGCCATGCATGCACTGGGGGTTCCCAGCACCCGGGCCCTTGCCGCCGTCACAACCGGCGAAAGGGTCATCCGCAGCAAGGTGGAGCCCGGGGCGATTCTTGCCCGCGTCGCCAGCAGCCATATCCGGATCGGTACCTTCCAGTTCTTTGCGGCGCGCGAGGATCTCGATGCGCTGCGCACACTGGTCGATCACGTATTGGCACGACACTATCCTGAGGCCGCAGAGCATGAAAACCCCGCGCTGGCGATGCTGGAGGCGGTCATTGCACGCCAGGCGGCTCTGGTCGCGCACTGGCAGCATCTGGGCTTTGTCCACGGCGTGATGAATACCGACAACATGCTGCTTTGCGGCGAAACGGTCGACTACGGTCCCTGTGCCTTTATCGAAGGGTTTCAGCCGGATGTCGTGTTCAGCTCCATCGACTACGCCGGTCGCTATGCCTACCGCAATCAGCCTGGCATCGCCCACTGGAATCTGGCACGCCTGGCAGAGACCCTGGTGCCGCTCATTGCAGACGACAAGGAACGCGCGGTAGAGCTCGCCCGGGCGTCGATCGAGACCTTCCCGGGGCTGTTCTCTGACGCACATGCGAAGGGGCTGGCGAGCAAGCTGGGCCTGTCTGCCATCGACGGAGATGACGCCACGCTGGTTGAGGACCTGTTCGATGTCATGGCGCAGCACCGGCTGGACTTCACCCTGACGTTCCGCTATCTAAGTGGTCTGCCGGCACCGGATGCGGAGACCCGGGCGCTGGCGCATCTCTACAGTGTACCCGCAGATCTCGACGGCTGGCTCGAACGCTGGATGGCACGACTGGCGAGTGAAAAACAGGATGCCGGCACGCAGCGGGATGCCATGCGCCGCCGCAACCCGCTATTTATCCCACGCAATCATCTGGTGCAGCGCGCCATTTCCGCGGCCGAGAGCGGCGACCATGCACCCTTCAACCGCTTCGCCGCGCGCTTCGTCGCACCTTTCGGCTTTGATGCCGACGACCTGGAGCTTGCAAGACCTGCCTTGCCGGAAGAAGCGGTTCAGCAGACCTTCTGTGGCACCTGAAAAGCCGCTGGCTGTGGCACCTGAAAAACCGCTGGCTGTGGCACCTGAAAAACCGCTGGCGCCTGAAACGCCTGTGGCATCAGAGATCCGCCACCGGCGACAGGTGTGAAGCCGCGGGCAACGGTGGTAGCATCGCCGCCCGAAACACAACAACCCCGCCTTGATGGCACCGTGTGAGGCCTCGATGTACACCCGAGACAATCCCAGTCCAGAGTATCTGGAAATGGTCCGCATGTACGAGACCATGCACGAAGAGGGCGAGCAGTCCGCCGGCAAGTCAGGCAAGGACACCTTTCCTGGCAAAATGCTGATCAACCATGCGGCGGACATCAAGGCCATGATCGAGCACACCGGTGCGCGCAGTATCCTCGATTATGGTGCCGGCAAGGGACTGGCGTATCAGCAGGCCGATGTCAGTATTACGCCCCAATTAAAGATAGACAGCATCCAGTCATACTGGGGCGTTGATGATATCCGCTGCTACGACCCGGGCTATGAGCCCTTCAGCACCCTGCCCGACCAGCAATACGACGGCGTGATCAGCACCGACGTACTCGAGCACATCACAGAGCCGGACGTGCCCTGGATCATCGAGGAGATGTTCAGCTACGCGCGGAAGTTCGTGTTCGCCAACGTCGCCTGCTTTCCCGCCGTCAAGAACCTGCCCAACGGCCAGAACGCCCACTGTACGCTGCACCCGCCCGAGTGGTGGGCGGGACTGGTGCATGGTATCGCCATGCGCCATACAGACATTTCCTATCGGCTGGTCATGTCCACGAAAACCGGCGCGCGCAAGAAAATGGGGCTGAGCAAGAAGCGGCGAACGGTCTATCACACGGTGGAGCGCCTGTTGTGAAAACTGACTTGCAAAATGATGCGAGAGCAAATGTGAGCACTGACTTCTTCGGCAAGCGTCTTTCAGGTCCGTTTACCATTCCCTCGGGCATCGTCACCACCGCGGGATCGATTATCCAGTACGTCTTTGACCACATGCCCCAGGTCGGCGTGCTCACCACCAAAAGCATCGGGCTGGAATCGCGCATGGGCAACCGCGAGCCTGTCTACAGCCAGTACGCCCCCGGCTGCTTCGTCAATGCAGTTGGACTCACCAACCCCGGCGCCGCTGCATCACTGCAGATTCTCGGGGAGCTGCGGGTACCCGAGGACCGCTTCCTTCTGACCTCGA
>JBHEOO010000005.1:0-4122 GCA_046260765.1 Chromatocurvus sp. | reverse complement strand
GAGGAATTCGTGGCCGTGGCGAAGCTGCTGGCACCGGTGTCGGATGGCCTGGAGCTCAACCTGTCCTGTCCCCACGCAAAGGGCTACGGCATGGCGATGGGCCAGGACCCGGAACTGGTAGCGGAGATTGTGCGCGCAGTAAAAAATGCGGTGGCTATTCCGGTGATTCCCAAACTGACGCCGAATACGCCGGATATCGGTGCCATCGCCCGCGCCGCCGAGGCCGCGGGGGCGGACGGATTCTGCGCCATCAACACCGTCGGCCCCGGCTACACCTCCTCCCACGGTCATCCCGTGCTGAGCAATGGTGCCGGCGGCATGTCCGGCAAGGGCGTATTGCCCATTGCCCTGAAGTGCATTCGCGAGGTGCGCGCGGTGAGCGAGCTGCCCATCATCGGCTGTGGCGGTATCAGCAGCGCTGGAGACGTGCGCGAAAGCTTCGCCGCCGGCGCCAACATTGTCGGCGTGGGATCAGCGCTGACCGGGATGGACACCCCGGAGATGGCCGCCTATTTCCGCACGCTGGAAAGCGATCTTGAATCCGGCCGCGACAGCGCCGAGTCGCAGGTGCAGTACGACACCGACATGCACTTCAGGCCAGTAACACTGGTGCGCAACGAGCGCGTCTGCGCGGACATTGCCCTGCTTACCTTCGACCGGAAGGTCAATGTACAGGCCGGCGAATTCATCTTCCTGTGGATTCCAGGCGTCGGGGAAAAGCCCTTCTCGGTCCTCTCTGACGACCCCTTCACTCTGGTGGCCATCGACGTGGGGCAGTTTACCCACGCCCTGATGGACCTGCCTCTGGGGACGGAAGCCTATGTGCGCGGGCCCCACGGAGTACCGGTCGATCCACCCGAGGATGCGCGCATCATGGCGGTTGCCGGCGGCACCGGCCTCGCGGCGGTCTATCAGATTGCCCGGGATTTCGGCAACGCCGAAATCTTTACCGGTGCGCGCAGCGCCGAACGCCTGTATTTCCTCGATGAATGCCGGGATATCGCCACCGTGCACGTGTCTACCGACGACGGCAGCGCGGGCTTCCACGGCCGCGTAACCGAACTGTTGCGCGAGCGTCTGGCCGGGATGTCCCGTGACGAGCTGTCAACACTGGTGTTCTACAACTGTGGTCCGGAACCCATGGTGCACGCCGCCGTGGCGGTGCAGCGGGAGTTCTGCGACGACAGTCAGATATTCAACGCCATCGACTACCTGACCAAATGCGGCGTCGGCATCTGCGGTGCCTGCGCTGCACCGGACGGCAGACGCGGCTGCGTGGACGGGCCCTTCCTGTCCGTTCATTCGATGACGTGACGACTCCGCGGAAACTTTTTTTTAGTTCTGACTCATTTCTCATAGTGATAGCGACAAGAAATAACCGTAAGCCGGTTACCATCTACCGCATAAACCAGGCGATGAGTATCATCAACACGCCTGATCCAGACCGCTTTCTAGCTTGTTTCGAGCATCAGAGAAACTAATAACTCTCATAGAAAAGCACCTGCCTCGCAGAGTGAATTATTCAAGTATTACTTGTACAGAATCCTGATCAAGTAGTGCCGCCAGTTTATTTAACGCTCAGCGTAACCGGCCGGCTTTGGAGCGTCAGGCCGGTAAGACAGCGGGTAAGACCTTCTTCACAGAACTGCCAAGTCAACGGACCCAACCGTAATCGGCAGAGCAACCTGGATGACCTGAGAGCGATTCCCCGGGCCTTTGCCCGGAACCAGTCGCGCTTTGTGCTGCCCGGCTGGTGCGGACTCGGCGTCACGGGATAGTCGCATCGATAGGACGCCTGTAATGACGTCGCCAGCGAAGACGCGTAGTGAAGGGCAGGGAAAATCGCAGCGCCGCGTACCTAAGGTTTTTCAGAGATCGAGGTTTTTCAGAGATCGAGGTTCTTCTCTGAGGTGGCCTGCCCCTTGACCCGCTCATCGTAAATCGTCAGCGCTGTGGTAACCACGGCCTCGAAGTCTGCACGCAAGCGTCCATCCAATCGCCCTTTCTTGCGACAGCTGTCCAGACTGCGCTGAAGCGTGCGGCGGCTGCGGGCATCGAGTGATTCCAGCCAGTGATCACTGGCCGGGGGGAGATCCAGCAGGTCGCGCCCGGCATGGTTGCGGTGGCTGATGTGCCACCAGTGGTCAACGGCGCGGCCGAGCACGACATAACCGAACTGACTGTCCTGCACGGGACCGAAGGTGGCGGTTTTCAGACCATCCTGCAGCGGCCCCCACTGCATGGCGGGCAGCGTAAAACGATCGCCGAAAAGATAGGCGCCCGTGCCCCCGACAATCCCGCCCGCCAGAGCACCCAGGCCGAACGATGCGCCCAGCGTCAAGGCATCAAGACCCACTCCCCCGATGGCGCCGGCGCCAAAGCCCGCCGTGGCCAGGTAGCGCTTACTCACCCCCCAGGCACGCCGACTGTCCTCGCTGAACAGATCGTGTTCGCTGTGCCATTCCAGTGCGGCTTCCTGCCGCCGCAGGTGCCTGTGCTGGTACAGCTGCTCGATTTCGCCACGCAGCCCACGCTCCCGCTGCCGCTGATGCTCATACCAGCGCTTGCGCAGTCGTTCTTCCATGGCGCCGTCCTCGCCCTGCGCCAGCTGCGATTCCGTCAGCGTGCTCTGCGCCCGGTAGGTCATCATATCTATCAACGCATCAGCAATCAGCGTTGCCGCCTGGGCCTGTCGCGAGTGGCGCTGCTCGGACAGGAAGCGCACCGCTCGCTCAAGCGGTACTTCCCAGTCCGGCTCCAGCTGTCCGAACGCGCGCAGCAGGGAGAGATGCTGGTCGAAAGGCGCGCGCACGGCATCAAAACGGCGCACGACCTGGAAAAACTGCCCCAGCGCCGCCTTCCACGCATCACTGTGATCGTCGGGTCCGATGCTGTTGATCAGCGCCAGGCTCGGCCGCCCCGTCCAGCGCAGGATCGTCATCTCGATCTCATCCTCGGGGCTGTAGGGAACCGATCCATCCACCACATAGATGATGCCCGCGCCCTCCACCAGCGGCGCAAGTAACTCACACTCGTCGGTAAAGCGGGCGTCGTCGCGATGCTCGTTGACAAACGCGGCCACAGTCTCCGCGCGGTCGGATGCCGATGCGCTGTGCGCCTCCAGCCATTCCAGGGCACGTCGCGGCCGCTGGAAGCCTGGCGTATCTTCAAGAATGTAAAGAACCTCACCGTCCACCGACAGGGGGTAGCGATGACGCTTACGCGTCGTGCCCGGCTCGAGCGCGATGGCGATAGCATCATTCTGGGACAGCGTCGCCACAACGCTGGACTTGCCCTTGTTCGGATGACCGACGACAGCAAAAACCGGAATTTCAGGCATACGGCTCACTTTCTTTGGCGCGCGCCGGGCGTGGCTCAATCACGGCAACGCTGACGAATCCTGCAGGGAAGCGCTCCTGAAGACGCAACCACTGCGGGAGCTGCTGTCTCGGCACACGCAGTGCAGAATCGTGCGAGACAGGAACGATGGTCAGACGGGCCCATGAGGGCCAGAGTGATTGTGCCGCTTCCATGAAGTCCTGAAGCTCGCCGGTCGGCGGCTCCCAGCCACGCGTGACCAGCAGCACGTCGTTGCCATTACCGTTGCCATTGCGATTGCCATCGGCCAGAGCGTCGGCGACCTGCTGCAGTGTCTGACGGTCGGACTCCAGAGTCGCTCGACCACCGGCAACGCAGGCAAGCGTGACCTTATCTCTGGCAGCGGCGGGCAGGCTGTCGTCGGCAACACCCCCCCAGTAAATCACCACGGCGGCCGCCGGCAGCGGCCTCGGCGCCGCGCCCTGAAAATCCCCCGGCGTATCTTCGGCATCGCTGTGGCCATTGCCCGTATCAAGTGTTGGCGTTTCCATGCGGTACTGCAGTGCACGCCAGCCCGCGTGGGAGTGCAGCGCGCGCCTCGCTCTCAGCACTATATGACCCTGCGCCACGGCCAGCAGAATCGCCCGGGGTAATACGACATAGGTCAGCCAGAGCATCATGATGAACGGCCACCAATCCCCCCAACGCGAGGGTGGCACGTCGGTCATGCCCGCTCCCGCGCGATAGAAGCGCGTCGCCTCCACCAGCGACAGGTCGGGCACGGCCTCCGGCCACAGCGTGCGC
>JBHEOO010000049.1:0-20790 GCA_046260765.1 Chromatocurvus sp. | reverse complement strand
CTCTACTTACAGACCCAGCAGCCAGACTCCCGCCAGCAGCGACAGCAGCGTCGCCGTGCCGTACCCCAGCCAGCCCACAATCCGGGCAGACAAGGGCACGTGCAGATCATGCAGCCCATGGCAGATGCGGTGCACCGTGTGAAAAAACGTCAGTGATAGCGTCGCGAAAACCAACAGGCCACCCAGCGGATGCGTCAGGGCCGCCAGAACCGCCGCATGACCCGCCGCCACATCATCAGCGAACAGCGCTGGCAGCACCAGCAGCGTGATCAGCACCAGGGCCGGACCGAGAAATGCCAGCAACATGCCGCCGGCACCGAACAGCGACCAGGCGATAGGCTCCTGCGACCGCCGGGGGCTTGGCCTGGGAATTGCCCGGCTCATGCCACACCCCCGGCGAAACGCCCCAGAGCCCACCACGCCAGAAGCGGTAACAACACCCAGCACAGCACCGCCGGCACAACATGCGCCAGCCGCAGCCAGTGCCCCGGAACGCTACCCTTGCGCGTCGGTATCACCAGAATCTGCGGGAGCAGCTGAAACCATGTCCAGGCGTGCCAGAGCACTGCCAGCAGGGACACGGTCTGCAGCGTGATGATCGCCGGTGAGCCCATAAAGGCCAGCCAGGCATTGAAGGCGGCCTCACCCCGGCCGAGCTCCCGCACGCCGTACAGCAGGCAGAGTGCGTACAGAAACAGCGGCACGGCGGTGGCCTCGCGCAGCATGTAGCGTCGATAGTAGGGATGATGCCACCACCAGAGAGCCGACTGCCTGGGTTTGAGAGGCTTACGCATCGTCGCGGCCTCCCAGCAGTCGGAACAGGTTGATCCCGTAGTTCACGGTGGAGGCGACCTTGCCCTGGTTAATGGCCCCGGCCGGGTCCACATCCTTGGGGCAGACCTCGGTACAGTAGCCGACAAAGGTACAGCTCCAGACGCCGTCCTCGCTGTTCAGGAAGGGCATGCGCTGATCGCGCCCCTCATCGCGGGAATCGAGGTTGTAGCGGTGAGCCAGGGCCAGGGCCGCCGGACCGATGAAATCCGGGTTGCGCCCGAACTGCGGGCAGGCGGCATAGCACAGGCCGCAGTTGATGCAGTGGCTGAAGGATTCGTAGCGCGATACCTGCACCGGTGTCTGCAGATACTCACCATCGGTGGGTGCTGCGGGCTGCTCACGCTGCAGCCAGGGCTGCACGGTCTCAATATGCGCGACCATCGGCTCGATATCGCTGACCAGGTCCCGCTCGACCGCCAGGTTTTCCAGCGGTCGCACAACGATCTCACCGGCATCCGCGTAGTGGCGCAGAAAGGTCTTGCAGCCCAATCGGGGCTCGTCGTTCACCATGACCCCGCAGCTGCCGCAGACCGCCATGCGGCAGGACCAGCGGTAGCTGAGGCTGGCGTCTTCAACGTCCTTGATGTGGTTCAGGGCATCCAGCACCGAGGTATCCTCGCTCCAGGGAACCTCGAACGACTGCCACCAGGGGGCGTCGTCTTCCTCGGGACGGTAGCGCTGAACGCGAACAGTCAGGTTTCCACTCATGCGCGTTTCCCTCCAGTTTTTTCTTCACCAGCTTTTTCTTCACCAGCTGGTTTTTCGCCGGCTGGTTTTTCGCCAGCCTCACCGTAATGTCGTTCGCCGGGCGGCAGACGGGTAATGACCACCGGCTGCCAGTCAACGGCTGCGTTGCCGTTCCTGTCGCGACGCGCCAGGCTGTGGCAGAGAAAACGCTGGTCATCCCGCGCCGTTACATCCAGCCGCTGATGGCTGCCCCGGGATTCCTCGCGCCCGAGCGCTGCCGCTACCATGGCGCCGGCCACATCCAGCTGACAGCCGAGTTCGATCGCATTCAGCCACTCCGTATTGAAGATGCGGCTGCGATCGGACAGACCAAGCGAGCCGTAGCGCGCCTTCAGCTCCGCCAGCTCCGCGCAGGTTGCCGTGAGTTCCTCACCACTGCGAAAAATACCGGCGCCACGCTCCATGCTTTCACCGAGGGCATCGCGTATCGCCGGAAGGGACTCATCCCCGTCGGCCTCGCGCAGTGCCTCCCAGCGTTCGGCGTTGTGCTCCGACTGCTCGCGCAGCGCAGCGACATCCGGCACCCCGGTGGCCAGCGCGTACGTCGCCGCCTGCTCACCGGCAACGCGGCCGAACACGCTCAGCTCCGCCAGGGAATTGGACCCGAGACGATTGGCGCCGTGCAGGCCGACGCTGGCACACTCGCCCACCGCGAACAGGCCCGGCAGCGGTGTTGCCGTGTGAATGTCTGTCTGAATGCCGCCCATGGTGTAGTGCGCCGTGGGCCGCACCGGAATGGGCTCTGTTACCGGGTCAACACCCACATAGGCATTTGCCAGCTCGCGGATAAACGGCAGACGCTCGTTGATGCGCGCCTCACCCAGATGCCGCAGGTCGAGCTGCACCGCATCACCGCGGCTGGTCTGCAGCACCCGGCCTGCGCGCGCCTCGTGCCAGAACGCCTGGCTGAGGCGATCCCGCGGCCCCAGCTCCATGTATTTGGTACGTGGGGAGCCCGGCGGCGTCTCCGGACCAAGTCCGTAGTCCTGCAGGTAGCGGTAGCCATCGGCGTTCAACAGCAACCCGCCCTCGCCGCGGCAGGCCTCGGTAATCAATATGCCCGATCCCGGGAGGCCCGTGGGGTGATATTGGGTGAACTCCATGTCGCGCAGCGCTACGCCCTGCCGCCAGGCCATGGCCATGCCGTCGCCGGTGACAATGCCGCCGTTGGTGTTGTAGCGATAGACGCGGCCGGCGCCGCCGGTGGCCAGGATGACCGCACCCGCGCGGATGCACACATGATGGCCCTCGCGCATGTCGATCGCCTGCACGCCGACACAGCGCCCGTCGTCCACCAGCAGGTCGGTGCAGAAAAACTCGTCATGGCGCGCAATAGAGGGATATTTAAGCGAGGTCTGGAACAGTGTGTGCAGAATATGAAAGCCCGTGCGATCCGCCGCAAACCAGGTGCGCTCGATTTTCATGCCGCCGAAAGCGCGCACGTTGACGCGCCCGTCGGGCTTACGGCTCCAGGGGCAGCCCCAGTGCTCGAGGCGCAGATTCTCCTCCGTGGCGTGATCGACAAAATAATCCACCACATCCTGATCGCACAGCCAGTCGCCGCCGGAGACGGTATCGACGAAATGATCGAAGTTGCTGTCGTGATCCTGCACCACGCCGGCGCAGCCACCCTCGGCGGCCACCGTGTGGCTGCGCATGGGATACACCTTGGACAGCAGCGCGATACGCAGGCTCGGCGACTGCTCCGCGGCAGCGATGGCCGCCCGCAAACCGGCCCCACCTCCGCCCACAATCACCACATCCACCTCACTGTGCTGCATATCCATCCACTGTTCCTGCGTTGTTCCTGCGTTGTTCCTGTATTGTTCCTGCTTTGCAGCTGTGACAGTATCCCGCTGCGCTGCTCGCGCCGTATTTATAACATTTTGACGCATCCTCTGCGCTGTCCCAACCATCGCACTTATCGTATTTCGTCCTCATGGCAATCGATTTTTTCGTCTAGATCCTGAATTTCAATCGGATTATCCTTAGTCAGGTAAGGCCTATGACGTATTCGCGTCACGGGTAGCACCGGTACGACGCCGAAAGGTGAGTACCATACTGATGTGTGTGTTGAGACTAACAAGCTGAACCGATCAGTAACGAAGAGGACCAGAATATGTTTAAGAAGACACTTCCCGCAATCGCCGTCATGGCTGCGCTGTCGCACCTGACGCCGGGCACTGCCCTGGCCATGGGTGAGGCGAAAAGCAATCAGGATTGGTGGCCAAAGATGCTGAACCTGACGCCGCTGCGTCAGAATGCCGAGAATCACAATCCCCTCGGCCCCGATTACAACTACGCCGAACGCTTCAAGACGGTCGATCTGGATAAGTTGAAAGCAGAAATTGAAGTGCTGATGACCACGTCCCAGGACTGGTGGCCCGCTGACTGGGGCAACTACGGTCCGTTCTTTATCCGCATGGCGTGGCACAGCGCCGGCACCTACCGCATCGGCGACGGCCGCGGCGGCGCCGGTGGCGGCCAGCAGCGTTTCGAGCCCCTGAACAGCTGGCCCGACAACGCCAACCTGGACAAGGCCCGACGCCTGCTGTGGCCGATCAAGCAGCAGTATGGTGCCGACCTGTCCTGGGCCGATCTGATTGTACTGGCCGGTGATGTCGCCATGGAGTCTATGGGCTTCAAGACATACGGTTTTGCCGGCGGTCGCGAGGACGACTGGCAGCCCGACCTGGTCTACTGGGGCCCGGAAGATGCCATGCTCGCTAACGACAAGCGGTATGACAGTGAGGGCAAGCTGGAGAATCCCCTCGGCGCCTCTATGATGGGTTTGATCTATGTGAACCCGGAAGGCCCCAGCGGCAACCCGGATCCGCTGAAAGCCGCGCAGGATATCCGCACCACCTTCGGTCGCATGGCCATGAACGACGAGGAAACGTTTGCCCTGACTGCCGGTGGCCACACTTTCGGTAAGGTGCACGGGGCGCACAAAGCGGCCGACTGCCTTGGACCGGAGCCGGCCGCTGCCAGCGTGGAAGAGCAAGGGCTTGGCTGGAAAAACAAGTGCGGCAAGGGCAATGCGGAAGACACAGTCACCAGTGGTCTCGAGGGCTCGTGGACTCAAGCGCCAACCCAATGGACCATGTTGTATCTGAACAACCTCTACAACAATGACTGGGAACTGACTGAAAGCCCCGGCGGTGCCAAGCAGTGGACGGCCAAGGACGGCGCCCTTGACGGTTCAGTGCCGGATGCGCATGTGGAAGGCAAGATGAATGCGCCGATGATGCTCACCACCGACATCGCGCTGAAGGAAGACCCGGCTTATCGCAAGATCGGCATGCGCTTCCTCAAGGACCAGGCCGCGTTTGAGGACGCCTTTGCGCGCGCATGGTTCAAGCTGATCCACCGCGACATGGGCCCGACATCGCGCTACGTCAACTCCACGGCACCGGATGAGCAGCTGATCTGGACCGATCCGGTCCCCGAGGCGGACTACGACATGATTGATGACAGTGATGTCGCCAGTCTCAAGTCGGCCATTCTGGACACGGGCCTCAGCACCCAGGAGCTGGTTAGAACGGCCTGGGCATCTGCTGCCACCTATCGCGGTACCGATATGCGCGGTGGTGCTAACGGTGCACGCATCCGTCTGGCACCGCAGAAAGACTGGGCCGTGAATGATCCGCGTGAGCTGCGCAAGGTGCTGAAGGAACTGGAGAAAGTCCAGAAGACCTTCAACCGCAAGGCAGGCAGCAAGCAAGTGTCCATGGCAGACCTGATCGTTCTAGGCGGCGCCGCCGCTATTGAGCAGTCGGCCAGCAAGGCAGGGTTCGACATTGAAGTGCCCTTTGCTCCTGGCCGCACGGACGCGACCCAGAAGCAGACCGACGCGGAGTCCTTCGCAGTGCTGGAGCCGATGTTCGATGGCTTCCGCAACTACTACGGCGAAGGCTTGCCCGCATCACCGGCAGCCCTGCTGGTGGAACGCGCCGATCTGCTGGACCTCACGGTGCCGGAAATGACTGTGCTGGTGGGTGGTATGCGAACGCTGGATGCGAATGCGGCCCGCGCAGGGCATGGCGTATTCACGGCAAATCCGGGAACGCTCAGCAATGACTTCTTTGTCAATCTGCTCGACATGTCCACGAAGTGGACGCCGGCTGAGGGACAGCCCTACGTGTTCGAAGGGCGTGATCGCAACAGCGGCGACCTGAAGTGGACCGCCACGGAAGCCGATCTGGTGTTCGGCTCCAACGGTGAACTGCGCGCAGTCGCCGAGGTGTATGCCTTCAACGGCTCTGAAGAGAGGTTCGTCACGGACTTCGTGGCAGCCTGGACCAAGGTCATGCAGGCCGATCGCTTCGATCTGAAGTAAGCCTGCGCTTCGTCGCAACAGTCGACGTCGCTGTTATCCGGCGACGTCGACAAGTCATAGAGGCCCCCTTTATGTTATACATAGATAAAGGGGGCCTTTTTTTGCCTGAATTTTACTACCGGATCAACTCACCTGACCCTGCACCTGACCCTGGCGCCTGCCTTGGCTCACTGTGCAGAAAACGCTTCAGGGTGACGTTGGCGCTGATGATCCGGGCCCGTGAATCGCGCTGCACACCGCTCCAAAATCGCGCTGAATGATGTCCTCTGAGGAGCGGCTTCGCGCACAGATTCATGCCTGCCGCCTGTGCCGGGAGCGCTTTGCCGCAACCCGGACAGCCCACGAACCACGCCCGATCACCTGGTTCGAGAGCAGTGCCAGAATCCTGGTCATTGGTCAGGCACCAGGTATGCGCGTGCACCAGTCGGGCACGCCCTTTCTGGACCGCTCCGGCGACCGCCTGCGCGACTGGATGGGTGTGGACTCAGAAACATTCTATGATCGCTCGCGCATTGCCATTGTCCCCATGGCGTTCTGCTTTCCGGGGTACAGCGCTGCAGGCGCTGACCTTCCCCCGCCACGCATCTGCGCCGAGACATGGCACGCGTCAGTTATGGCGCAACTGCCTGCGGTGCAGGTCACGCTGTTGATCGGGGCTCACGCACAGCGACGCTACCTCCAGCTGCCATCAAGCGCCAGGGTCGCCGAAACCGTTGCCAACTGGCGGCAATCAGCGCCACGTATGATTCCCTTACCGCACCCCTCCTGGCGCAACAGCGGCTGGCTCAAGCGGCATACCTGGTTCGAGGCAGAGCTGCTACCCGAGCTCCGACGCCATATCGCCGAACTGCTTTGAGTGCCTGCCCGAAAGCGGAAAAGGTTCCGGTTTGCGCGATAACCCGCCGCTACGTATGCTGCCTGCAGCAACAGTGACGGGGCTGGATAAAGGACCCGCGCAGCACTTTTGCAGGATTTTCACAGGACTAGCTGAGGAGACGGGCCATCACCTCCACCACATTGAACAGCACGACATCCGACACGGGAGAGGCGCGCCCGTTCCACACGCTCCCCGGGGACATCACCTGCATTGATGCCGCTTATATCGAGCCGGGAATAGCCTGTTTCTACCTGGTGGGAGACGGCGGCGAATACGCCCTGATAGAGACCGGCACCAACCACAGTCTCGACAATCTGCGGCGTGCGCTGGACCACCTCAATATCGAGGATCGGCAGATACGCTATATCGTGCCGACTCATGTACATCTGGACCACGCCGGCGGCGCGGGGCTTTATCTGCAGGAATTTCCGCAAGCCGAGCTTTTGGTTCACCCCCGCGGCGCACGCCACCTGATTGATCCGGGAAAACTGGTCGCAAGTTCCATTGAGGTTTATGGCCAGGAGACCTTCACGGCACTCTATGGAGAGATTATCCCGGCCCCCGCGGCGCGCACCCGCGTGCTTGAGGATGGCGCCACGTTCACCATTGGAAGGCGCACGCTGCAGGCAGTCCACACCCGCGGCCACGCAGAGCACCATTTTTGCCTGTGGGACGAACAGACCCAGGGCTGGTTCAGCGGCGACATGTTCGGCATCAGTTACGCGGGGCTACGCTTTGAGCAAGGCGATTTTGTGCTGCCCGCCACAACGCCCACGCAGTTCGACCCCGACGCCTACATGGCATCTGTCAGGACACTCGCGGCGCGCAATCCCGCTATGATGTATCTGACGCACTTCAGTGCCCTGCCCTTCAGGCCCGAGCAGGTGGGTATGCTGTGTGACCAGCTGGCGCATTATGCCGCCCTTGGCGCGGCTCTTGACACCGCTCCAAGCGCCGCTCTTGACGCCGATCCCAGCGCCACTTCCAGCGCCATGCCGAGCGACCCTCCCGGCGCCAGGAGCAAGGCTGACATGGGCGATGCTGACATGGGCGATGCTGACATGGGCGACGCTTCGGGGGGTGACCAGGCCGCCCTGCATATGGAAACACTGCAAGAGGCAGTGCTAGAGCGCGCGCGGTATCACCTTGAGCAATTGACCTCCCCAGAGATAGCCAGGGCGACGGCGCAGACGCTGACCATGGATGCACAGCTGAACGCGCAGGGCATCGCCTTCCGGCAGGCACAGTTAAACAGCAGCAATAACGGAGAAACACCCGCATGAGCAACGATACCGGCTACACGCCACCCGAGGTCTGGACCTGGGACAGCGAAAGCGGCGGCAAGTTTGCCAGCATCAACCGGCCGATCGCCGGCCCGACGCACGAGCGGGAACTGCCGGTCGGCAAACATCCACTGCAGCTGTATTCCCTCGCTACCCCCAACGGAGTAAAGGTGACCGTGATGCTGGAGGAGCTTCTGGCCCTTGGCATCAGTGGCGCGGAATACGACGCCCACCTGATCAACATCGGCGACGGCGATCAGTTCGGCAGTGGCTTCGTCGCCGTCAACCCGAACTCGAAGATACCGGCGCTGCTCGACACCAGCACCTCACCGCCCACCCGCTTGTTCGAGTCCGGCGCCATGCTTGTGTATCTGGCGGAAAAGTTCGGGCATTTTCTGCCCACCGAGCCTGCGGCGCGGGCGGAATGCCTGTCCTGGCTGTTCTGGCAGATGGGCAGCGCACCCTTTCTCGGCGGCGGCTTCGGACACTTCTATGCCTACGCCCCGGAAAAGTACGAATACCCCATCAACCGCTACGCGATGGAGGTGAAGCGACAGCTGGACGTGCTCGACCGCAATCTGGCCGAGCGTCGCTACCTGTGTGGCGATGACTACACGGTGGCCGATATGGCCACCTGGCCCTGGTACGGCGTGCTGGTGATCGGCGATATCTACAACGCGCAGACTTTTCTCGACGTGACGTCCTACCAACACGTGACGCGCTGGGCCAATGAGATTGCCGCGCGCCCGGCCGTCGAGCGCGGCCGGAAGGTCAATCGCGTGTGGGGACCCGAAGAAGAGCGTGTTCCCGAGCGCCACGACGCCAGTGATCTGGATTAGGAGTCACACATGAGCCAAGCCACAACGCCTGCCGCCACCCTCCTTGCCCTGCTGCTGGCGACGTTCACGGTCGTCGCCTGCGCCCAGGATGACGCGGCGCGCACCCGCGACGGCCATTACGAATACGGCAAGGCCAGCCGCGACGGCATCGGCAAGTTCTATATGGATCGCGAGATCGCCCACGTGATGGGGCACCAGGCCGCCATGTGGCTGGAGCGCGACGCACGCGAACGCGAGGAGCGCACCGACATCCTGATCGAGCGCCTGCCGCTTAAAGATGATAGCGTTGTAGCCGACATCGGCGCCGGGACCGGTTATTTCAGTTTCCCGGTGGCGCGGCGCGTGCCGAAAGGCAAGGTTTTCGCGGTGGATATCCAGCCGGAGATGCTGGATATCATTCGCCAGAAGCAGGCCGGCGCTGACAAGGCTGAGTCCGCCACCGGGGCTGGGGCCGCCACCGGAAAGGTCGAGCCCCGCCTCGGCACAATCACCGATGTGCGCCTGCCCGAGAACAGTGTCGACCTCGCCTTCATCGTCGACGCCTACCACGAGTTTTCCCATCCGGTGGAAATGGGGCAGTCCCTGGTCCGCGCCCTGAAGCCCGGCGGCCGTCTGGTGTTGATTGAATACCGCGGGGAAGATCGGAACGTGCCCATCAAGCCCCTGCACAAGATGACCCAGCAGCAGGCGCAGCGGGAAATGGCAGCGCTCGGGCTGGAGTGGGAGCGCCTTGACAGTTCGCTGCCGCAGCAGCACATGCTGTTTTTCCGCAAACCTGCCCCGGGGAGTGCCCTATGAGCACCAAGCTGGACGCCGTCCGTCATCTTATTGCCTGCTGGGAGCGCCGCGACGTTGACGCAGTGCTCGCCTGCCTCAGCGATGATATTGAGTATTACTGGGATATGGGATCACGCCCTATCCGCAGCAAAGACACTATGCGCAAGTTTCTCAAAAATTACTCGGGAAACTATGACCAGAAGCGCTGGGACATTCTTAATCACGCAGAGAATGGTGATCTTTTGTTGATCGAGGGCCATGAGGAACTCTGGGACAACGCACATCAGCGCAGTATTCAGCAGCCCTTCATGCAGGCGTATGAGTTCCGCGATGGACTGATTTGCCGCTGGCGTGATTACTACGACTCGCAGAACATGGCGCCGCCGGCGCAGGCCGGCACGGCGTCTGGAGATGACTGAGGCTGCCGGATCCGATTCTCACCGTCCATACAGGGTCATACAGTGGGCGACGGGGGCCATGGGCAAGACCTGCCTGCGAACCGTTATCGATCATCCCGACCTCGAACTGGCCGGCCTGTATGTCTACAGCGACGCCAAGGCGGGCCGCGACGCCGGCGAGATTGCTCGGCGTGATCCCACCGGCGTCATTGCAACACGCAACATCGACGATATTCTGGCGCTTGAGGCCGATGTGGTATTGCACTGCCCCCTGCTGCAGTTCCCCTACGACGCGCACGACGATGATGTCTGCCGCTTGCTGGCGTCGGGCAAGAACGTCATCTCCATCAACAATTACTTTCATCCCGCCAGCCTGGGAGACGCCCACACCGAGCGCCTGAAAGCGAGCTGCGAACGCGGCGGGAGCACGCTGGCCGGCACGGGAATCAACCCGGGATTGATCGCCGAACGCTTCGCACCCGTTGTGTCCGGCATGCTCACCGAGCTGGACAGTATCCTGTGTCGCGAAGTGTACGACTGCATCGGCATGCCCAACGCCAACTACGTGTTTGATGTTATGGGCATGGGTGCGCGCCCCGAGGATGTCGACCTGGAAGATGGCCCCCTCGCCACGCTGTTCAGCGCGATGTACCGCCAGTGCGTCGGCGCTCTCGCCGAGCGCCTTGAGCTGCCGCTGACCGACATACAGAACGATCACCAGGTTACGCTGGCTGCGCAGGATATCGAGGCCCGGGCCGGTATCATTCGCGCTGGCACAGTTGCCGCCACAAACTGGCAAATCCACGGGCTCATCGGCGACAAACGCGTCATCACCCACTCGGTCAACTGGGTCATGGGCAGGGACGTACCCGGTTATGAACAGTTCAGCCACTGGGAGGTATCGCTGCGCGGAAAGCCGGGCATCGACATCCGGATGGATCTGGTGGAGCCTGAGAACATCGGCGTTAAAACCACAGCGGTGCAGTACGGTATCGCCGGCATGGTGACCCAGGCAATTCCGCATGTAGTGTCGGCACCCCCGGGGCTGCTGACCTTTCCAGGCGCGCCGCATTACACGCCGCGCCTCTTACGATAATCGAAAGCGCACGCAGGCAGGCGCACGGGAGCAAATACATGCAGGTAAAAAACAGTGTGGCCATCGTTACCGGCGGCAATCGTGGCATCGGCGAGGCCTTCGTGCGCGAGTTGCTGGCCGCCGGTGCGAGCAAGGTCTATGTCGGCACACGCCAGCTGCACGGCGCGGATCATCTGCAGCAGGCGTTTCCCAATCGCGCAGTTGCCGTCGCGCTCGACGTCACCGACCCGGCGTCGGTCGCGGCCGCCGCTGCAGCCTGCACGGATGTGTCGATCGTCATCAACAACGCCGGCGCCTTCCACAAAGAGCTACTGCTGGGCGCCGACAACATGGACGCCGCGCGCGATGAAATGGAGGTGAATTATTTCGGGCCGCTGGCCATGTCACGTGCCTTCGCGCCCATTCTTGCAAAGAACGGCGGCGGCGCTATCAGCAACGTGCTGTCTGTCGGCGCCATCCTCGCCGTGCCCAATATGGGCGGCTACAGCCCGTCAAAGTTCGCAGCACATGCGCTCACCATCATTCTGCGAGCGGAACTGGCAGAACAGGGGACGCAGGTAGGCTGCCTGATTGTCGGCTCAGTGGATACGCGCATGGCAAGTCATGTTGCCGGCAGCAAGGAAAAGCCGGAAGATATCGCCCGAGCGGGCATCAAGGCCATCGAGAAAAACATTCCTGCAATGGACACTGACATGTTTGCCATCACCATGCGGGCCGCCCTGCACCGCGACCCGGCAACCCTGGAAAGACGCATGGCGGCGACTGTCCATGCAACCGATCTTTCCACGGGCCGCTAGCCCAGGGCTACTTTTCTAAACGCGATAACGGAGAAACCTGATCATGGAGTTACTGCTCGCCGTCCTGGGCATCAACCTGCTGATTGTGATGACGCTGATGGCCGCCCTGTGGATGGTCAGTATCATCCTGCGCGATGTCTCCTTTATCGACAGTTTCTGGGCACTGGGCATGGTTCTCGTGGCTGCGACGACCTACCTCATGGTCGGTGAAGGCGCCGCACGGCAGCAGCTGTTGCTGGTGCTCTGCGCCATCTGGGGACTGCGCCTTGGCCTGCACCTCTTTCTGCGCTGGCGGCGCGAAGGCGCCGATCCGCGCTACGTGGCATTGCTGGCCAAGGCGCCCGGCAACCCCCACATCTTCAGCCTGCGCAAGGTGTTTCTGCTACAGGGCCCACTGCTGTGGCTGGTCGCGCTCCCTGTCCAGCTCGGACAGATCGACAGCGCACCGGCGTCGCTGGGCATTGTGGCGATGGCGGGCGCCGTACTCGCGGTGATCGGCATTCTGTTCGAAACAGTGGGTGACTGGCAGCTGGCCCGCTTCAAGGCCGATCCGGCCAGCGAAGGCAAGGTCATGGACAAGGGGCTCTGGCGCTACACGCGGCACCCGAATTACTTTGGCGACGCCTGCGTGTGGTGGGGTCTCTACCTTATCGCCGCAGAGACTGCCACCGGGCGCTGGGCGGTGATCTCACCCATCTTCCTGACCTTTATCCTGATCAAATGGAGCGGGGCCGCCCTGCTTGAACGCCGCCTGAAGCGTTCACGGCCGGGCTATGTCGAATACATAGAGCGCACCAGCAGCTTCTTTCCCTGGCCGCCAAAGCCTGCGAGGCCCGAGGCATCTGATCAGCAGTCTGGCTGAAAATTGCCGCCGGCTATTCGGCGGCGGGTGGGATCATGCCCATCTCCGTCAATAGCTGCACGCGGTCGTAGTATTCCCGCCACTCGGCAACCGCGTCGTCGCGGATAAGCAGAACACCGACCACCGGGACCGAGCCGCGCTTTCCCTTGAAAACGAACTCGTCAACGCGCTCGATAATCACCGTATCGCCATCAACCACGATTCGACTGAGATTCAGGTTCAGCTCTTCGATTCCATCAAACAGGGGCTGCAGATGGCTTCGAAGCTCGTCGCGACCCACCACGGGTTCCGTCATCATGCTGTGGAGCACGCCGTCGGGCGTGAAGAGCTCAATGACCCTATCGAGATCGACAGCATTCCAGGCTTCGACCATTTCCAGGGTGACCGACCTTGGGTCGGCGGCGCGCGCGGGGAGGGTGAGGAGTACCAGAAGCGCCATCGCCAGCTTGCTGATCTTTGGGGTCAACAGTTTCATTATGAATTTTCTCCGCTTGCGGCCAGGCCTTTCGGGCACTAAGAAACTTCGCTTGAGCGCCAGGAACCTACTGGACGCTCGCGCGACATTACTACCTGCCCAAGCTCGCAACAAGCACTTCTGCCAGCACATCAACGAGCCATCGACTGACATTTACCCGCTTACTGTGCGTGGCATCGATAATCTGGTGGAACTGCGTGTCCTACGCGCAGCCTTTGACACATCGGAACCTCGCATTTCTGCGTTTCGACGTCGCCCCTTCGCCCGAACAGCAGCTCCTGCAGCGTTGGATGATCCGCCCCCGACGGCAGGCGCGCCCCCACATAGGTAGTCAGGGTCGGAGCAATACTGCTGACCGCGACCACCCGGTCTATTACAACGCCGCAAGGGATGCCGGGGCCCGCCGCGATAATCGGCACGTGGGTATCGTAGGCGTAGGGTGAACCGTGCATGGCCGCGAACTCTTCAGCGTTCGGATACAGGTACCAGAACGGGCTCTGAATAACGAGCACGTTGCCTGAGCGCTGTGGATGAAACGCGCGCTGCAGCTTGTGCATCAGCGGTGTGTCCGGCAGATTGCCGGACTCCAGGTCCGTACGGGTGACAGCGTAGGCAAAGCCCTCCTCCCGGCGAAGCAAAGCCGCCAGCTCGCGCTCGACCTCCGGGTAGTCCAGACCGTGCTTCTCCATCGTCTGTGGATTCAGGTAGAGGCTCGGGTTCCAGAACGCCATGATCAGGTCATCCTCAATACCAAGGCGGGCCTTCAGTGCGGCATTGGCACGGGCCGTAAACGCCAGCGGATAGTGTCGCCCCGCGTCAAGGCCCCGGCGTGACTGGTACTCGGGAATATCGTCCGCACCGTGATCGCCGGTCAGCACGACCAGCGTCCGCTCAAGGCCAACACGCTGGTCAATGAACGCCAGCAATTCCCCGATGATGCGGTCTATCTGCCGGACCTGGTCTTCATACTCGAGGCTGAACGTGCCAAAGGCGTGGCCGACGTAGTCCAATGCGGAAAAGCTTACCGCGAGAACGTCGGTGTGCCCGCGCTGTCCCAGGGCCTCGTTATCTATCAGTGCACGGACGAAGTCTGCGGTGAGTTCGTCGGCGGCAGGCGTAAAGCGCAGGCCACCGTAATATTGACTGTCGCTGGGGTTATCGTAGGCATGCGGGAAGCGGGTGCCGAGATCGGCATAGCCGCGCTCCGCCTCCCGCGCGTCCTGCTGCGCAAAGATATAGCTCTCGGGGGCATCCTCCAGCGTCCAGGATCTGCCGCGATAGCGGTCCCTGCGCGGCGATTCATTGAACCGTGTCACCCACTCGGGCAGCACATCGTAATACCAGTCGCTGCTGAAGAACCGGCCGGAGCCGCTGTCGTACCAGAATGCCTTGCCGAGGCGCCCACCGGGAATGATGGCGCCGCGATCCTTGACGCTGACGCTGAACACCCGCGACTTCTCGCCGGAAGACAGCACAATTTCATCGCCAAAGGTGGAGGCGGTGAGATTGCGTGGCGAGGCGCCGGCGCTGACGGCATCGATCAGCGGCCGGGCATCCGGGTCGGCGACACAGTAAACGCGCTCGCCGCTGCGACGGTCTGCCCAGTCGTTGCCGGCGAGGCCATGTTGTGCAGCAGCGGCGCCGGTGGCAATCACCGCGTGGCCAACCGCGGTGAAGGTTGTGGAGTGCTGAAAATGGGCGTTGCGGTAAGCGACGCCATTGTCCATCAGGTAGCGGATACCGCCGTCCAGGTGCGGGTACTGCTGGAAGGGCATTTCACCCTTAAGCATATCCACCGTGATCTGCAGGACCAGATCCACGGGCGCATCGCGGGTCTTTATCTGAGCCTGGGCCTGAGCCTGGGACTGGGCCTGGGCCGGGGTAGCCGCCGCGAGCAGAAACGATAGCAGGGCTGCCTGCGCACGCGCAGGCAGCCGAAGTAGCGAGCACACCACGATCAGCTGTCGCGCGTACTGATCGTGTAGTCGGTGCTCACAGGGGAGTCCGCCCGGTAGGCGTCTTCCACTACCCGGTACTCGGTGCGCCAGTCGTCCTGCGTTACGCTGCAGCGCAGGTAGCCGCGCTGATCGCCATTGGTGTAGCGCACGTGCGGGTTGTAGGGCTGCGCGGTGTGCACACGATCTGCCCAGGGGCAGTGTGAGGCGATAGAGGTGGATGCGAATTCCCAGCCAACCTGCGGCGAACGGGCGTCCATGGGGTCGCGATGAATGGTCGAGGCGTTGGCGCAGTGCCAGTCGCCGCTGAGGACGACCGTGTTGTCCACGCCGCTGATGGCGTCGACCAGGCGCTGTCGCTGGCGCGGGTAGCCATCCCATTGATCCATGTTGAAGTCAGGGCGCGCGGGATCGTCGCTGTAGTTGAACGGCGCAAACCAGGTCTGCTGTGCCAGTACGTTGAACGGGGCATCGCTGCGCTTCAGCGAGTCCAGCAGCCAGCGCTCCTGCGCCTCACCCAGCATGGTGCGATTGCGGTCTTCCAGCATCGCTGCAGCGGCCTGCGCGGAAATGCGGTCTGTGGGCACCTGATCAGAACGATACTGTCGGGTATCCAGCAGGTGCACCAGGGCAGGCCCGAAACGATAGGCGCCGTAGAGTGACAGGCTGGAATCCAGCCCGCGAATCTGTGGCGGCTCGCGCAGGGGCATGTGCTCGTAGTAGGCGCGGAATGCTGCCTGGCGGCGCACGCGGAATTCCGTGTCGGTCTGTGCCCACGGGTCCTGAGGTGTGAGGCCGGCCCAATTGTTGTCCACCTCGTGATCGTCCATGGCGACGATCCACGGGCTGGCGGCGTGGGCGGCCTGCAGATGCTCGTCCATGTGATACAGGGCGTAGCGATTGCGATAATCCCACAGGGTGACTATTTCCGCACTGTTGTTCTGGCGCACGGTGCGATAGGTGAAGGTTTTGCCGTTGGACTCGCGGGTGCGTTCACCTAGCGTGCCGATGCCACCTTCATAAATGTAATCACCGACGTGGATCACGCAGTCGGGCGCCCAGGCGGCCATGTCTGCATAGGCGGCGTAAAAACCGCTTTCATAGGACTGGCAGGTGGCGACGGCGAGTTTCACATCGCGGGCCTGCGGGTCAGTAGTGCGGGTGCGACCTACCGGGCTTTCATCCTCGCCAAGATAGAACTGGTACCAGTACTCACGGCCGGCCTCCAGTCCTTCCAGAATCACGTGTACGCTGTGGCCCACGTTCTCATCCGTCGTGAAACGTCCGTCACGCACGGTGCGCTTCATCGCGTCGTCGCTGCACACCCGGTAGCGAACTTCCACCGGACCGTAGGGCATGCCTCCCCCGTTCAGCGGGTCCGGCGCCAGACGCGTCCACAGCACGCAACCGTCGGTTGACGGACTGCCGGAGGCGACACCGAGGGTGAATGGGTACTTGCCGGACGCGCCGGCAATGCTCGAGAGCACGGGAGTCGCCAGAATGACAGAACTCCCGGTCAGAATAAATTTTCTGCGTGAAATCATTGCTTGTCTCCTGTTGATTGGGGGCTGACAACGATCGGCTGCGTCCAGGCCATTTCTACATCGCCATCGGCGAAGGGGTTGCCGTGTCGGCGGCTTGAAACCACCCGCGCGCGCACATACAGCTCGTCGCCTTGCACGCGGTAGCGGGCATCCGGTCCGTCGACGCGGGACAGAACTTCGCCGATGTCCTCGCTGTAGCGATACACGGTGCGCGGTGGCTTGTAGGCATCACGTTCCGGGGACTCGGGCCCGCCAACCGGCGACAGGTCTGTGCTCGATCTTGTGCCGACGAACTCAATTGTGTAATCGACGCCGGGCTCCTCCGCGACGGATAGTTGGATACCGCTGTCGTCTACTTCCAGCGCATCCAGCTCGACACCGGTACTGTTGTAGAAGTCACCACGGCGGACGGCGCTAGTGATCTTATTGGGCGTCAGGTGCGTCGAGCGCACCATGATCCAGCCGCGGCCGGGGTTGGTAAACCCTGGGCCCCAGTCGCTGAACTCGTGGGCGTCATCCGTGGCAACGCCGTAGATCACGCTGCGCTCGTAGGTGCCGAGTCGCTTTGCGAGGACGATGTCCCAGAGCCGTTCGGCGCTGACACTTGCTTCATCGCCGTTGTTGTGAACACCCGAGTGGCCGTTGTACATCTCGAAGAAGCCGTCACCGGGTTCGTGGTCCAGCTGGAAAAAATCCTCGGCTGTCACCGCGAAGTGAAAGTTCGGATGATTCAGATGTACCACCATGGGCTGGGCGTGGCGGTGGGACTGCTCGATCACCGCGTCCATGTTGTTCTGTATGATCTCGGCCACGCTGTCGCCGCCCTGTGGCTCGACCAGATCGACCAGGTTGACACCATTCAGGTGCACGGGCCGATGTTCGTGACGGTCAGTGATCTCCTCGCCATTAATAAAAAGGAAGCGCCCGGACTCCTCGAATAGCGGACGGAATTCGTTCAGCGTTTTCAAGCGCACCTCGCGCTTCCCCTGGTCGCCGCGCACCTCGACCCAGTCTTCGCCGAACTGCTCGGCGTAGCGGTCGAACGCGGCACGAACCGCCTCCGGTCGCCGTGGCGGTTTATCCACGGGATACCATTTTTCGCCACGTTGCATGGTGTTGTGATCACTGATCACCAGGAAGTGGTAACCCTGGGTCTTGTACCAGTCGGCGATGGTTTCAGGCGGCGCATCGCCGTCGCTCCACCAGCTGTGGGTATGTGTGTTACCGCGCCACCAGCGCGCCTCGTCGGCCTGCGCCGCGCCAAAAGCAAGGATTGACAGGGTCGAGAGGGTAAGTAAACGCAATGCTGCTGGTCTGTCTGTAAACACGGAAGCTCCTTGGGATTCTGGTAATGACAAAAAGATGTCAGGCATGCCGGAATAATCGACGTGCCTGACGGCTGCACTTCCTTAGAAGGTGTACTCATACTGCAGCCAGAAGGAGCGCGGCTTGCCGTTCCAACCGTACTGGTAGTAAAACTCCGGATCGAAGCGGTCGATCTCGCCGCGTACACCCGCGCGGGAAAAGTTTTGCCCCGCGCTAGCGCTAGCGCGTTCGAAATAGTCCTCATCCAGAAGATTCACGCCGCGCAAGAGGAAGCGGTGCTGCTGAGAGTCCCCCATGAAGTACTGCACCGAGCCGTTCACCACAACGTAGTCGCCAAAGTTCAGGTCCGGGTTGGTGCGCTCACCGTTTTCGTTGACCAGGCGGCTGTTGACGCCACCGGCGTAGGCCCACTCCGGGCCCTGGAAACGCGTGTTCAGCGCGATCACCCAGCGGTCGCTGGGCCGGAAGCTGATCTGTGTCGCCGCCGACCACTCCGGTCTCTCCGAGGATTGCCGCTCACTGTCGCTGCCGGCAGCGCCGGGCACGACGAAGTCCTGCGCTGCGCCAGTACCCGCGGCAAGGGCGCTCTGGCCAAAGATCGGGTTCGGCTCGAGCGACTCCATGTCTGTATAGGTGAAGTCGAAATCCCAGTTGGCGATGTTGAACGACGCGTCCAGCGTAATACCCTGGATGTCCTGGACCTGGTTACGGTTGTAGCTGACCACCTCGTTGCCGGAGAAAACGCCGTTATTGAACTGCTGCAGGGCGAACTGGCAGAAGTCTGTGGGCGTCCGGATATTCTGCACCAGGTTGCCTGCCTCCGGGGTCTGGGCATTGATCTCGGGGCAGACGCGCTCGATGGAGCTGGCGCCAAACAGGTTGTCGATCTCGGTATCGAAGTAGCCGAGTTCGATATTGTAGGTGCCGCCCATGGCCTCGCCGTTGATGCCGAAACCCAGGCTGTAAGTTTCGACTGACTGCGTCTGCAGGGACTGGTTGATCACGCGGCCCTGCCGAGCACCGATCTCGGTCAGCGTCGGGTTGCTGTAGGAAGTGCCTCCGTTGGAGCGCAGGTAGAAGCCGCCCGGGAGCTCCTGGCGGATACCGTATTTCCAGATCAGCTCGTCATCATAGGGGTCATTGAAATCCTGGCGTGCCGCAACGGAGAAGTTGGTACCGTTGAGGAAGTCCAGGCTGACCTGCAGGTCGGCGTAGATGCCGGTGCTGCTGACCTCGTCGTCGGTCATTCCGTACTCGTCTTCCGAGTTGTCAAAATAGGTGATGTTCTGCACGCCAAACACCGTTGTGAACGTATCGTTCCACTCCGTGCGCGCACGGGCGTTGATGCCCATGTCGATGTAGCCGGCCTGGAACTGGTCGACATCGCCGAAGCCCTTGGTCGGCACCCCGGTACCGAAGCCCGCCGTGCTTTGTATGACGGTGCCGATGGGATTGCCGATCGGAAACGGATTGTCGAAGGTACCGTAGGGATTACCGTTGTCATCGACATAAAAGCCTTCCTGGGCGGAGGTGCCGGCGCGGCCGATATTGCTGATCGGGTTGGTGACGCAGCCGGCGGGCTGGGCATCGATGCCCGCGGCGAAGCTCTCGAAGTCTGCCGCAGTGGCAAAACCTGTAATGCCCTGCTGCCCTGCTATTGCCTGCACTTCCGGGCTGAGGTCCTGAACCCGGGGGATGTTGCAGATGCGTGCATCTACTTCGGTGTTGTAGAGCTTTGGCGCTATCCAGTAGCCCTCTACATCGATCGTCGTGTTGTCGCGGAAACGTGACTTGAACGCGAGGTTAAACATCGGGAACTCGGTGTAGTTCGGCTGGTAGACCGTGAAATTGGGGAAGGAGTCGCGAAAGTCCACCGTGGCGAACTGGCCGCCGAGGCGCAGCTCGGTCTCCGGGCCTATCTGCCAATGGTACTTGGCACCGATCAGGTTGTAGGAGTAGGGAAACTCGTGGTAGCCGCCAAGCGCAATGACGTTGTCGACGTGGGACTCGCGATCAAACAGTTCGTGTGCAGAGGTCTCGTAGGAGCGCCCGAAGAACATGACCGAGTGGTCGTCAGTGCCGAACAGCGGCATGGACACGTTGCCGTACATCTCCCGCGTATCGAAGGCGCCACCGTAGACCCCGAACTCACCCTTTACCTCCTCGCCGGCGTAGGGCTGCTTGTAGTTGACCCGGACCACGCCGAGGCCACCGTTGCCGCCGTAATACAGACTCTGCCCGCCGCGGAAGACTTCTACGCTTTCGATCATGCGCGGATCAATGCTCGTTGCAGGCCAGATTGACTCCAGCGGTGTCCCGCGGTCAAAGGTGGGCATGCCGTCGAGAAGCAGCAACGTATCGCGGTCGGTGCCGCCATCGATGCGAATGGTGAACTCGCCCTCGTCTGGTGAATAACCGATGTTGGCACCGCGGATGAGACCGGCCGCCAGTTCCCCGAAGTTGGTGAAACCGCCGGTTTCAATCTTCGCCGCGTCAATCAGCTGTACCTGAGTGCCATAACGGGTGAAGTCGATGGCCGTTTGCGAGAGCTGCTCGGTAACGCGACGGCCCTCAACGATCACTTCTTCAATGCGATTGCCGTTTGCGTTTGCGGGTTCTTCATCGGACTGGCCGAGCGACG
>JBHEOO010000048.1:0-21635 GCA_046260765.1 Chromatocurvus sp. | reverse complement strand
ATGGAAGCCCGGCGTGGTGGGTGGACCCCGGTAGATAAAACCGTCCTGGTCAGCGCCCTGCTTGATGGCCTGTTGATCATCGAAATAAAAGCCCGACAAGCCACTTGCAAAATGGACGTTGCTGATCTTCACAGTTCTGAGGTTCAAGCTATCGGCGATTAACCGGGACGACCGACCAGCCGACCCCTGGAGATGGCGTTGACGTCATCGACCACCATCCTGAAACCGGATTCGCGTCCTTCAGAAGCGGCCCGTTCGGCGTCTTGACGATGACCTTGGTGGCACCGGCCAGACTGGCGGCAGCGGCACCCTGGCAAATCACACCGTAAGCCTCGGCCTCATCTTCAGGAAAGCCGCCCATCCACTGATGAAACACCGTCGAGAGCTGGTATCCCTCATAGCCGGCGGCCTTGAAGTATTCATCCCCCAACTCCCGCAGCGAACGGATGGCTGCGATGTCCTGGGTCAGATTGCCCGCCTGGCCGTAGCCCAGGGTCAGGCAGCGCACGCCCTGCTCCAGGGCCAGCAGGCCTTCGAGGATCATCACGCAGTGCGACATGAAAGGCGGCACGAGACTGCCGGTCAAGGGGCCGAAGGGCTCGCGATTGATGCGCACGCCCGCTTCTTCGTAGCGGCCCACCAGACGGTCGCAGTACTGCCAGTGCCTGATGCTGCGCTCCAATGGCACGCTCTTGGCGTAGGGGATGTTGTAGCAGATTCCGCCACCCTCATAGCTGGTGAATCCGGCAGCAAGGGTGATCTCGGCCAGCAGGCGGGCATCCGGCGTGCCGTGACGCACCTGAACGGGCCTGGTGAGGGCCTCTGTCAGCTCGCGACAGTCGTGCAGGCCGTGATTTACCGCGGGAAAACCGTTCATCAGGGAGCGGCCGGCAGCGCGCGAACGGCGAATACCTTCTTCCGCCTGGTCGTAGCGGTTGTGCCGGGTCTGGAGGCGACGTCTTGCAGGACATCGCTCTTTGCGATGAGCACCAGAAATTAGCGCCTGGGTTCAGCCCGCCTTATGCAGCGGCGTCTGCTTTGGTTTCGATTGCTGCCTCGATGAATTCGTCCTGGCTTACCATGACGCCCAGATTGACCACCGAGATGCCCTCCTGCTCCAGCACAAGGGTGATGATCTTGTTACCGACGGCGTGGCAGTCGGATCCGATAACACCCAGGACAACATTGAATTGCGGCGCGGTGGTTTCCATCTGAGCTCCTCTTTTATCCTTCAAGCGGTCTGAAACCGTAATGGCAATGGCTTGATGACGTTTACCTGGGCCGATAATAAATAAGTTTTTATTATTTACAATACCCTATTGGTAAGATTACCTTATTTTTGAGGCGGCGATCCCTGTCGATGCGATGGTGCCGGGTCCGGCACGTCGCCGCGAGAGCTTACCGGTCGTAACGATCTGAGGGAGCAGGTACGTGTGGCGCTGGGCCGGGGAATGACCGGAAAATCGAGGAGGGCGCGTGGAAGGGTCGGGTTATCCGACTGCCGTGTCGGAGGGGCTCTTGGCATCGCGGATTGATGCGCTTCGGGAAAGCCGCAGGCGCAGGCGCCGGAACCAGGACAGGCGTGCCAGAAACAGCTTGCCCGCGAGATGGTCCATCTCGTGCTGCAGGGCGACCGCATACATGCCCTCGAGATCGCGTTCGAAAATCTCGCCGTGCACGTCGCTGGCACGAACCCTTACCCGGGTGTAACGCACCACATTGCCGACGATTCCCGGCACAGAAAGGCAACTCTCCTCTACCAGGCCGGGCCTGCGCCGCGCCAGAACGGTCGGATTGATGTAGACCTGCGGCGCCGAGTGATCCGCCGACAGATCCATCACGAGCACCTGCCGCAGATCCCCCACCTGTGGCGCCGACAGCGCGATGCCGGTCGTGGCGTAGAGCGTGTCAAGCAGATTGCCCGCGAGCTCATGGACGCCTGGATTGAAGTCGGAGACCGGCGCGCAGGGAGTCGAGAGACGCGGGTCCGGATATTCGATGACCGGTAATTGTGGCATTGTCTATCCCTCAGCCCGATGTGCTGCCCGTGTGCGCTGGCCGGACAGGCGTCGCCGCCAGATTCTCCCCGTGCGACAGGTCGTCGCCTTTCCTGCCGCGCGCACCGCGCAGCAGAGACAGGATGGCGCCGAAAGTCAGAAGCAGCAGCGCAATCTCGATCATGTAGACAACGCCGTACCCGGCCGCGGCACCGGCAAAGCCCCAGGGCACGTCAACACCGTCCAGGGCGACAGTCGCCACATCGCGGATAACGCCGCTGAACGCGAGGGCGAGACCGGCGGCAGTGGCCTGTACGGCGCCCCAGGATCCCAGCGCCAAACCCACCTGCGAGGCCGGGGCGCGATGCATTGCCGCGGTGAGGGTTCCATGCGCAAACAGCGCGCCACCGAAGCCGATCAGGAAATTGCCGACCAGGAAAAACGGCAGTTGGCCGCTCGGGACGGAGAGGATAACCAGGAGAAAAGCAGGCAGGCCAAGCATTACGCCGGTCTGTGCCACCTGGTAGGTCCCGACGCCGCGTTGCATTATCCACACGGCAAAACCAAATCCGGTGAGGCCGCCGATGGCGAATAGCGCGGTCAGTTTCGTCGTGTAGCTCACGCTCAACGCGAGCACTTCCCCGCCGAAGGGCTCAAGCAGCACATCGGCCATGTTGAAGGCCATGGTACCCAGGCCCACCACGGTGAGACGAAGGATGGCGCTGCCACCCTCACAGAACCGCGCCCAGGATTCAGCGAAGCTCGGGTCTGTTTCCGTCCAGGTCGCACCGCGCGGGGGGCGCCGCGTTTCCTGCTTCCATAGCGATACAAGATTCAGCGCCACCGTCACGACCGCGGCGCCCTGGATAACCTGTATCAGACGCCCCGGGGAAAAATCGGCAAGTGCGGCCCCGAACAGGAGCGCCGTGGCGATCATGCCGAGCAACTGCATGACATACATGAGCCCCACCACCTTCGCATGCGACTCGGGCGGTGTCAGGTCCGTGGCCAGGGCCAGGCCGGCAGTCTGGGTGACGTGCACGCCGGCGCCCACCAACAGAAAGGCGAGACCTGCAGAGATATAGCCGACCCACACGGGAGCGGTCGCCGCCTCCCCTTCGCCAGCCAGCACCAGAATAGCGAAGGGCATGATGGTCAGACCGCCAAACTGGGCCAGCGTGCCGTTCCACATGAACGGGACACGTCGCCACCCCAGCTCACAGCGGTGTGTATCGGAGCGGTGACCGACAAGCGCCCGGAACGGGGCAAAGGCCAGCGGCAGCGCGAGCATGATACCGACCAGAGTGGCAGGGACATCCAGCTCCACGATCATCACCCGGTTGAGCGTGCCGACAAGCAGCACCAGCGCCATGCCAACAGACACCTGAAACAAAGACAGGCGCAACAGTTTAGTCAGTGGAAGATCCGGCGTAGCCAGCTCGGCAAAGGGCATGTAGCGGACACCCGCCTCCGCCCATGCCCGCATGACTTTAAGCCCGAATCGATTCATCCCTGTCGCTTATCGCTTGCGCGTGGGCTTCGTGTGCGCATCGATACCCTCAGTCCTGCTGGTCGACCAGCAGCTTGAAGCCAAAGCTGGTTTGCTTGGATTTGTTCTCGGACAGGGTCTTCATACCAAGTTTTGAGGATAACCACGCCGGGTTGTCAATAAGTTTGACATTGAACGTCAGCTTGTCCTTGAGCTTGCCCGGGAACAGCGTCCAGTGCGGATCCTTCAGCGGGTTTTCGCCCGACAGGAAGCTCGACCGGCTCTCGAGGCAAGGCATGCCAATAAAGTCGGAGAACGGCGATGGATTGTCCGGCTTTGGCACGTCGAGCATTTCTTTAGGCAGCGCACCGCAGCTCTCCATGATGGCATGTGCATTCAAGGCGCTGCCGAAATAGGCGCCAACCACCACCAGCGCCTTGCCTTCGTCAAGGGCACGAACACAGATCAACGCCCGGGTAATCTCCAGGTCGCCTGCCGGACGGACCTGTTCCACCAACTCCTCGGCGCTCAGACTGACCGGCTTTGCCGAGGCCGCCGGCGTTGGTGGCGCAGCTGCTGTATCGCCCGCCTCCGACGATTCCACAGACCCACCCGCCTCAGTGGCGGTAGCCGCCCCGGAATCTGCCGGAGGCGCCATGACAAACAGTCTGTCTTCATCAAAGCCCGCGGCCTTGAGTTTTTCGGCCGCATCCCTGGCCTGATCACCACTTTCAAAAATTCGTGCTAAAGGTCTCATCGACGTGAACCTCCAGAAACTATGTCAGAAAGCATGTTCCTTCCAACATAAATAAATAGGCGGCGGTCAACCAGGGGCCGACCACCGTTGGTCCGCGACTGGCGCGGATTCGAGTCGGCGGCCTAGCCGCCACCAGCCAAGAAGCCCGCAAAGTAAGGCGTGTTATTCAGGACTGCGTGATGCACGATCATCGAAATCACGACAACCGAGGCCAGGAACAGCGGCAGACCCACCGTTGGACTTACAACACACCAGATTCTTCCTTGGTTCATAACTTTTTCTCCTTAGCCCAGCCACGGCGTGAGTACCGCCGCAAGAATGTGCGCAACTACCGCGATGGCGAAGAACACACGCGCGCCGTCAATGACGTGCTTGTGCATTTCTTCGGATTCTTTGATCGTCAGGCCGGTGGGCCATACACGATCTGGGTCGTTGATATCGTTTGCCATATTCATCTCCATTAACACAGCGATGTATCGGGGTTTAAGCCGAATCATACCTTGGTTAGCAGAAAAACCGGTCGGCACTGCCACTCCGGAAACTCAACGAGCGTCCCGGAACTATCGGGAGAAGCCGTTGCTGCTGTATTTAAGATAGGAAACTGTCGCCAAACTGTCAAGGTAATTTGTCGGTACAAAACGTCAACTAAACTTGACACTTATTGGAAAATGACGCGGCAAGATCGATCCAGACTCTGTCTGGCCGTGTCCACGACTCAGATATGCCGCCTTTTCATGTCACCGGTAACAGTTGCGGGAGTGTTGCCGAGGGTTGTCGGCTGTGCAGGAAATGGTGCCAGTACAGCTGCATCGCGACGCAACGGACGATGGCGTTCTCCGAGAGTGTCAAGTAACGCAGCGGCCTTCGCCGGCGTCGCGAGGAGCCGCATCAGCAAGCTTCAGACAGGCTCTCGGGACGCCAGGCGGTTTCGTTCACCCGATGGGATTTTCCAAACATCGGATGATAAACGCTGAAATATCCCGCACCTCTTGCAGGCATACCTCATGCCCCATCGGGTAAGTGCTATATTCCGGATGATAACCCCAGTCGCGTAACTGTTGCGCAGCCCGCAGGCCCAGCGCTTCAGGCACCATCTGATCGTCTCTGCCGTGGAAAATGTGCACTGGCAGATCGCGGTTGGCGTCGCTCGGCGAGGTAATGCGCGACGTGGCGAAGTAAGTAGATAATGCCATCAGCCCGGCCAGCGGTTCCGGAAACGTCAGGGCCGCGTGCCAGGCAACTGCACCACCCTGCGAGAACCCAGCCACCATGATACGTCTGCTATCGATGCCGCGCGCCCTTTCCCGCTCGATCAAATTTGCCGTCCACTGCGCGGATTGCAGCAGCTGTTTTTCATCCAGCTTGCGCTCAAGATCCAGCGCGGTGATGTCGTACCACGCGGGCATCATCAGGCCGCCGTTGACAGTAACCGGGATTTTCGGGGCGTGGGGAAAGACAAAGCGCACGGCCAGCGTCTCGGGCAGACCTAATTGCGGCACGATCGGTTCAAAGTCGTGCCCGCTGGCGCCAAGACCATGCAGCCAGATCACGGCGGCCTCGGCCTCGCGGTGTTCAGGCTCGATTTCAACGCAGGGTAGATACATCATTCAGCTGGCCTGTCACAAATGCCGGAGCGCGGCATCTTATCCTCGTTCCCGCTCAGGTAAAAGTTCACTGCATTGCGCGACCCTGCGTGCAATTTTGGCCATTGTGCTGCTACGCTCTTGCATCGCATTCAATCAGGGGTGTTCGCAATGTCAGAATCTACTTATCGTCCGGTCGCTTTGCCGCTGATCGCCCTCTGCCTGCTGGTCTCCGTTGTCGCCCGTGCCGAAACGCTCGCACTGACCGATGCGAGTATTGCGGACATTAACCGGGCCATGGATCAGGGGCGGATCACCTCGGAAGAACTGGTACAGCGGTTTTTGCACCGCATCGAGTCCTATGACGACGCCGGCCCCGCTATAAATGCAGTGTTGCAAGTGAATCCCGACGCGCTTGCTGAGGCGCGCGAGCTGGATGCGGAGCGTCGCCGTAGCGGCCCGCGCTCCCCACTGCACGGCATTCCCGTGGCGCTGAAGGACAACATCGACACTGCGGATCTACCGACAACCGCTGGCTCGTTCATGCTTGCGGGCGCCGTTCCGCCTGACGATGCTTTTCTGGTCCAGCGCTTGCGCGCGGCAGGCGCAGTGATCATTGCCAAGCTGAATATGAGCGAATTCGCCTCCGGAGGACCGCTCAGCTCGATGGATGGGCAGATTTATAACCCCCACGACACCAGTCGTTCACCGGCTGGCTCCTCGGGCGGTACCGGTGCGGCCATCGCCGCAGCCTATGCGATGGTGGGTTTCGGTACCGACACCGGCGGCTCTGTGCGCATGCCCTCGTCGGCTAACGGTATTGTTGGCCTCAAGCCTACTCTGGGTCTGGTCAGCCGCGATGGCATCGTGCCTCTGGCCCTGTCTTTTGATACCGCAGGACCCATGGCGCGCAATGTGTACGATGTCGCCGCCACACTCGGCGTTGTTGCCGGAGTAGATGAGGCTGACGAGGCCACCGCAGGCAGTGCAGAACACGCGTACAAGACCTACACACAGTTTCTCGATGCGCAGTCTTTACAGGGTGCCAGGCTTGGCATTGCGCGCGACTTCATGGGTGCTGACGGTGAAGTTGACTGGGTCATGGAGGCAGCTTTTCAAGCCATGCGCGATGCCGGTGCGGAGCTGGTCGATGTCTCGCTTCCGCAATGGCTACTGGATGCGCGTGGTGAGTTCTACCGCACCGTTCGCTACCGCGAGTTCCGAGCACAGATTGCTGAGTATCTGCAAACCACCGGCCCCGATTATCCTAAAACCCTTCGCGCACTGATCGAGGCCGCGATGGCACTGCCGTCTCCCGATCGCGCGCAGGGCTATACACCCAACCCCTCGCGTTGGCAGCTCATGTTGAAAGAGGATGAAGGTGGCGAGCTGACCGATCGGGAATACCTTGCCGTACGCGATCACGCTCTGCCGCTGCTGCGCGGGGTCATAGAGGGAATCATGGATGAAAACGCGCTTGACGCGATCGTTTATCCTACCCAGCCTCAGCGTCCCGGACGCATTGACCCGGACCCGACCCCCGGTTCGGCACCGGGATCCGGGGGCTCTCCAGTCACCCTGGCCAACCTCACCGGCTTTCCGGATCTGATCGTGCCCGCCGGTTTTACGGCTCGCGGCCTTCCGGTGACGGTTTCGTTTTTCGGCCGGCCGTTCAGTGAGCCGCAACTGCTGGGCCTGGGATACGCCTTTGAGCAAGGCACCCGTGCCCGTCGACTACCAAAACTGACGCCACCACTTGCCGGAGAGATACTCGAGCTGGAGTAAGCACGCGGGATCGTTACCCGCCAGACTCCAGGATGCCGGTTGCTCAGAGCCCCACGAGCTGCTCACTATACTCCCAGAGCCGGCGCCCGAGTTCCGGATCCGTTGCGCGCTTTGACAGCGGCTGCGAGAAAGCCTCGCGGCCTGCATGTTGCCGGTTGCCCCAGCTCCAGTGCATCCCTGAGGTCGCGAAGGCCGGTTCCGTCACCACGTCGGCGACGCGCTCACCCGCGAGTTCCTGAGTTACGTAGCCTTTCGTAACGTACTTCTGGAACAGCGGAAACAGACGCTGGAACAGGGGCGGCGTGTCGCGGAACAGGGCCGTATCGGCGACACAGCCAGGATAGACCGTGGAGAAAACCACGCCCGTCTCGTCATGGTACCGCCCGTGCAGTTCCCGGCTCGTAATCATGTTGCAGAGCTTGGAGTCCTTATAGGCCTTGCCAGGTCGGAAATCGCCATCGTCGATCATGGCGATCGGCTCTCGGAATCCGCCGGCCAACCCCGCGAGATTGCCAAGATCGGCGGGTTTCGGGATGGGAACGCGGCCACCGAATTCTTCGGAGTTTGCAGTCACCGTACCGAGCGTGACCAGGCGCGCACCCGGTCGCTTTGTGAGAAGAGGCAATAGCAGACGCACGAGCAGAAAGTGGCCAAGGTGGTTCACCGCTACGCTGAGCTCGTAGCCGTCCGCGGATCGCGCCGGGGCCTCGAGCCGGGGCTTGTAGGTCGCGGCATTTACGACCAGCGCGTCAAGGGCACGCCCGGTTTTCCGGAAGCGCTCGACGAAGGCACGCACATCGTCGAGGGACGCGAGGTCGAGGGCAAGCAACGTTCGCGACGCCTCCGGGATTCCCACCCCGTCGGCGGCCCGGGCCGCCTTGTCGAGGTCGCGGCACGCCATGACGACGTGCCAGCCGCGTCCAGCGAGCGCCTTCGCTGTATACAGACCGACGCCCGACGAGGCGCCCGTGACCATAACTGTGTGTTCCCCGGCGGTCTCGCGCCCATCCTTGGTGTTTTCTTCCGTTTCGCTCATCGCAGGTTCTGTCTCCTTCTTGATTATGGAGGGTATGTCCAGGTCCGAAGCTTATCAGTGCCGAGGCGAAAACTTTGGCTGTCGGCTAATGAGCTCACACGCTGGGCTGACCCTCACTTCACTTCGACGTGAAAATATTCGGGATCGCGTTCACGGGCAAGCTTGATCTGACTGAAGTAAGAGCGTGATTCGCCTGCCTCCAGCTCATCATTCGTCGCGTCTGATAAGATATCATCTTCCGCCAGCTGCGCCATTCCGACCTGAACGCCCAGGGAATCGAACAGGAGGATGACGACATCGGGTGTGATTTTGAGCTGGCCATTGTTCTGTAGCACGGCAAGGTACTCGAACTTCCTGTTCTTTTCAGTGCCTGTCTGTGTGAATCTGATGTTCTTGAGGTAAGCCTGGCCGATGGGCAAGATGGCGTCAAAGGTCAGTGGATTGAGATCCGGGATCCGATTCCGTACCAGACTCGCCTTTTCTTCCTGCAAGATAGAGACTTCCTGCTCCAGCGCGGCGACTCTGGACATCAGATAATCCGCGTTTGATTCCTCATTCCGAATGGGTACCTCGCGGCTGAAAAATTGCTCTTTCGTCGATGAAAGTTTGAATGCGGTCACCATCCAGCCAATACCGGTAAATATCAGCAGCACCCCAAGCACCATGGAAACAAGCATGAACTTGATCGCTTTTTGGTGATTGCGGCTATATCGTCGAGTTGGGTGATTTTCCACTGCGTGTTCCCGGTTCACTCTGTTACGTTTTTCTGCGCATCTATTTTTCGGCGAAACTGCACATATTTTGGGCGAACCTACACATAGGGCGTTACGCGTTCATGATTCAATACGGCCTCGATCGTGTGTCCATCATATTTAAGTGGTAGCTACTGGCGCAAACTTATTAGTGACTGTTCTTGGCCGTTGGATCTTCAGGACCACTTTGGGCCGTCTGCCGTGGGGTCCAGCGTCATTGTCCCGCTCCTACCTGCACGTACAGAAACGCTGCTTATCGCTTTTAAACTCTGCGACCTCTAATTTTTATAACCAGGAAACGTTGCCGCGGAGATTTCGCCGAGTTTCGGGTAGCACTGACAGAGGCATTAATTTGCCCTTCAGACGTCAGCGGTCGCTGGGAATCCCGACCGCGACCACCAGTTGCATCGCCTCCTGTTCTGAAAACCCTTTCTTGATCAGTGCCTCGTAGTATTATGCTCGGGAAAATCTGGCCAGTCGTCCTGCAACCTCCGGGCTTGTGATGACCTCAAAGCGCATTTTTATTGTCTCAAGGTGCATCGACATACCGGCGCGCATGCGCCAGCGGTTCATTCATGCGCTGTCGGTAACGCAATCATACCGGCCAGGCGCTCGCGAGCGGCATCGAAACGCACCCGAAGCCTCGGCATCTCGACGTCGCCATAGGCCTCCAGCGCCTGCGCCTCGGCCGCGTCGATTGCCCGGATCAGGTCCGCCGCGGCAGCCGCTCGCGCGCCAGACTCTGTCGAACCGATCGCGGTAATCCAGATCGGCGACGAATGGGCAAAGGGACGTGCATGCATCGTCGGCCATGAATTCTCGCGTTGCTCGCCAGCGTAGGCGCGGGCTGCGATCCAGCCGCCTTCGGGCAGCTCTGTTTCACCGGTGTACGTCCGGCTTTCGCCGGCTGCAATACCGCCATCGAGACGTTCGACAACTCTCCCGTTGACGACAATCTCAACCACGTCAATGTCGCTCGTACTGACAAGCGTTGCCTTCCAGCCGCGACGGCCCGAAGAGGTGACGTCACCGGGCCGCGCGCCATCGTCCAATTGAAACAGCAGCGCCGGTCCGGTAGTCAGGAAGCTCCGACCCGCTGCCGCGGCCTCGACAACGGCTGCCGCAGAAGTGTCCGGGGTTCCGGTTCGCACATAGGCACGGCCCGTGCCCATGGCCGGCGTTCGGTGAAAATCCACCCAGCCATCGGTGCCGGACATCGCGGCGACTGGCCGGCCGATGTTGAGCAATCGGTACCACACTTCAGCGTTGCCCAGCGGGCTGGTCCAGGCACAGACGAGTTCCAGGCCCATACGCTCTGCGAGAACGCCATCCGAAATCAGCTCGAGTGGAATCGGGCCCTCTTCCAGGTGCGTAAAGGGATCGCGATCGGAGCCGATGGGATGAACATAGGTGGCGAACGCGCCGTGCTGGTCGGCAAACTCAAAGACTTCACCGTTGCTGCGGTCCGGGTCGCCCAGGGTCGGATTATTCGGTCCGAAGAACCAGGGTGTAAACGGGGTGTGTACATTCAGCAGGCCGACATGTCCGTGGAAGTGGGAACGCACCTCCTGGCCCTGTTGAACGCTGTGGCCATTGCGACTAGTTTCCTGGCCGAGAATGCCGCGGTCCACGCGCCTCTCCCAGCGGTTCCAGGACATGGGCGCCAGGTGATCCAGCGCTTCACCGGCGAGCAGGCGCAGTGCGTGCTCGTGGTCAGCGCGATGATGGCCGTCGCCGTTGAGATGCACATGATGGTCAGCCGAAACATAGCCTGCCGCTGCCGCGTCCCAGACCTGTGAAATGGCGAGGGTGGCCCGGGCACTGTCGTTCGCGCGCACGCGGATTTCGGTTTCGGCGATCCGCGACATCGGCCCGCGGGCGGCGAGCACGCTGTAGGTGCCCGCCGGCAGCGTGAATTCAGCCTCGTCCTCGACATAAAAGTAATGGCGTCCGGTCTGCGGATCTACATAGGTAGCGTCACCGGAAAAGGCCACGGGGTGGCCTTCGTCACTGAGAATAGAGACCCTTGCGGTGACGGGTGCAGCATCAGCATCCGTCAATGACAACGACAGCGTGCCGGTTGGTTCGCCATAGTTCCACTTGCTGATTTCTACCTGCTCCGGTGTACCGCCGTGGGTGGGCAGGCGCATGAGGCGGAACTGGCGGCGCTCATCGAGATCGACGAAATACACGTGCTCGCCGTCTGCGCTGAACGCCGGCGTGGTGGCATAGGGATGACCGTCGGTGAGCCGGTGGCGGACGCGGGAGTCGTCGAGATCCATGGTCCACAGGTGGTAGTCATTGTCGATGGGCGCACTGTAGACGATCAGTCGCAGTTCCGGATGTACGTCGGCGCTCAGGTGATAGGCAAGTGTTTCTGGATGCGCGATTCGGTCATCGCCTGCGATGAAGTCGCGCTCGCGAAGCACGCGATGGGCGCCGCTGCCGTGCAGGTAGAGCAGGCCCTCGCCACCGGGCAGCCGACGGGCGTTGCGCACGACCTGACTTAGATCGGTCAGCGTCTCGTCCGTGCCCGCCTTGAGATTACGCCGCCAGAGTTCAAGGCTGCCGTTTGCACCGCTGGTGTAGTACAGGAACCTGCCGTCAGCGGAGAATTCCGGGTCGAGCTCGATAGCCGGTGTATCGATGACCTGCTCGTTTCCGCCGTCGCTGTCGAGCAGCACGATGGCGGTGTCCTTGCCGCTGTCGCGCACGAATGCCAGACGGCTGCCGTCGGGTGACCAACGTGGACGCGCATCCACGGCAGGGCCGCGGGTCAGACGGGTAGCTTCGCGGGTTTCCAGATCCATAAGCCAGAGCCAGCCCTGTGCGGCGAACGCCAGCGTCCTGCCATCCGGCGCCGGCGCGGGATCGACCGGGCCGTGCGAGAGAATGGGCAGTTCATGCTGCTCCAGGTAGGTGTGGTGGCCAAAGTCCTCCAGCTTCGGGTAGCGGTTGACCCACTGGGCGCTCGCCTGCAGGGCCGCGAGCTGTGCCAGCAGTACGATCGCAGAAAAGCGGATAATTACGTGGCGGTTCAGCATGCTGTTTGCTTCTTCCCATTGCCCGACGGTAATGTTCAGGGCAGTGGTCGCCAGCCGTGCATGGCAAAATATAAGCGGCGACCACCGCGACGTGTCAGAAAGTATAGACCATCCGGCCAAACAGGTTTGCGCCCATCGCGGGAAGCCGCTCTCCTACAGCCACGTCGGGATTCATTACCCGGTTATAACCCCCAAGGTGCGGCGCGTACTTTCTATCCAGAACATTGTCGACACCGATAGCCAGCTGCAGTGACGGCGAGACGTTCCAGGTACTCGCCAGGTTTACGCTTGCGTAACCTGCTGAGGTCTCCTCCCGGTTCGTTTCACTGACATTGTCCTGGGATGCATAGACGATGGTTTCGATCATCGCGTTCCAGCTCCCTGCGTTATAGCCCAGTCGAAGCGTCATATTGGGTGGTGCAATACGATAAAGACTATCATCAATGTCCCGTCGCTTGCCGCGAACGTAATTGACAAGCCCCGACACCTCGACCTGGTCTGACACAGCCCAGGCCCAGTCCATATCAAAACCGTACAGTTCTGCCTCAACGTTGCTGAATTGCAGCGGATCAGCGCGATTGCCACCGCCTGTCAGGTTCATCATGCGCACCATCATTGTTGCCGGGTGGTTGCCCGGCAGGATGACGCCCTGAATGTAGTCGTCGATGCGATAGTAGAACAGCCGTGGGTGCAGGCTCAGCCGGCTGCTCGTGAGATCGGCGCCAAGCTCCAGTTTGAGCGCCCTCTCCGAGTCGAGATTGATGTCTCCGATATAGACCTGCCTGTCTGCCAGACCGCTGGTCGCTTCGAGGGGCAGCCAGAGGTAGCGCTCCTGATAGCTCGGTGCGCGTTGCTTTTGCGCAACTCCTGCATAGAGAGAAACATCGTCGTTCAGCCGGTAGTTCAGTTTGGCGACCAGGTCAACATTCGTATCCGTCTGGTCACGGTCGGCGCTGTTGAAGGCATCCCGCAGCGTCCGTGCCGGCGGCATCATCATTGCCGGCGTGCCGTCAACCCCGCCCGCGTCGGCGTCTATGCGATTGACGCGCAGTCCCAGATCGACACGCAGCCTGTCCCCGAGGGCCTGTTCTCGCTCCAGATAGATGCCCAGAACACGGCGTTTGACGGCATTGAAGTTCAGCACGAAGAACATGGGGTTGTTGGGATTATCAATAGTGGAGTCATGCTCTTCACTGAAACCATCAACGCCAGCGATCCAGATACCCGTGTCATCCGATGACGTCGCCTGAAGCTTGAAACCCAGATTGTGGGTGCTGGCGATATTCTGACGCCAGGAGGCTGGATCCACAGGCGCAGGTCGCAGCCCGTAGTTGGTCATGCCGTGGTCCAGATCGCTCGCATAGATCGACGCCAGCAGTTCCAGACCGTCGTCGGGATCGTGACGATACGTCAGCTGGTAAAGATCACCCTCGAAATAGTCGATATCCATGGCGAGCGCAGGCGTGCCCGCGCTGCCCGTCTCGTTGCGGCCGTAGTCGAACTGGAGGCTGTGATCGCCCCAGCGCACGCCATAGCCCAGATCATAGCGCTCCCGCTCATAACCGCCAGGTCGAACCTTGCCGCCGGGAAACGCGGCATCCTCACCCTGTTGGCGCATCGCCGCGAGTTTAAATCGCTGGCTGTCATTGGCAGCCTGAATATCCGCATCCAGCTGATAGCCAGAATTCGCTGATTGTGCGCTGCCGACCAGTCGCCCATCCACAGCGAAATCTCCGCTGGAGCCAAAGTCCATGCGCCGCGTTTTCGCGTCTATAGCGCCGCCAATCGATTCCTGTGCGACGCTGACCGGTGCGATGCCCCGATAGATCTCCAGGGCCTCCAGCTGTGCTGTCACTGCATAAGAAAGGGGTGGATCCATCCAGTTTGGTCCCGCAGGCGCCAGCAGGCTGCCATCGAGGGACACGGCGATGCGCGGACCAAAAAGGCCGCGATACTGCGGGATACCGGTTATCGGTCCATTTGTCGCAACGTTGGCGCCCGGTGCATGACGCAGTAATTGCGCCGCATCCGGCGAAATACTCATTGCTTCTGTCACTTCAATCGTCCGCGCATCATGTCGCGCTGAGACGATAAGCTCCTCTATTTCCTGAGCACATACCGAGGGCACAAGCAGAGCAGCGAAAAGTGCGCCGTATAAATCAGAACTGTACATCTGAATCTCCCTGATGCGCCGGGTGGCGCACGACAAAAAAAGCCGGCCTCAGACCGAGCGGCTATATAGATGTGTATTGCAACCAGTGAGACTGGCGGGAGATTCAGGCGGGTGGAGAGCGTGGCGGAGGGCGTAACCAAGGGACTGTGCGATACGCCGCTGTAGATGGCGGCGCCACCACGCGCAAGGGCTCGACGATATCGACCCCGATACCATCGATGTTGTCTGCAAGGGCAAAGCTGACACCGGCAAACAGACAGCCGGGGTCAGCCGACGTTTCGCTGACACCATGATCCTGATCGTTGGTCTCACTATCTGGATCACCACTGCCGTGACTGGTGTGGTGCTCATGATGACCCGTGCTGCCGGAACGCTCTGCCGCGAGAGCATCGAGTATCACAGAGCTTCTGGCATCCCCGGGGCAGAGGTGAAACGCGGCACCTGAACCCAAGGGCGCCGCCATATGGCCAGCTGGCACGATCGCGGCGGTGAACACGTAAAACAGCACCGCGAGTGCGGTAAGTACAGGGCGCCGTCGCTGTCGGGCTGTCTGGATCATAGGCAACGTCAGAGCAGTCGGTGTGTCAGGCGCAGCCAGAAAGTCGTGCCGAGCAGACGGTAAGTTGAGACATCGGTATTGCCCTCATCCGCATTGACCAATAGAGGTGGCTGATCATCCAGCAGGTTGTCGATGCCGAATACCAGCGAGGTGCGCGTCGGCAGATCATAGCCCATGGTGACATCATGGTACACAACGTCGCTTATGCGATTCACTGTGCCCGGGAATACCTCGCCACCGCTCTCCTTGATGGCGCCGATCCACTGTGCTTCGTAACCCGCTGTCCAGGCACCTGCGCGCCAGTCGAGCCGATAATTTCCCTGCCATTCCGGGATGGCACCGAAGTTGTCGCGGTCGAATCCGCCGGCACCCGCGAAGGGGGCTGCACCCGGAAAAGCGATCAGCTCCCTGTCCAGCACATGACTGATCATCAGCCGGTGGCTGACGTTGCCACCCAGGCCCGGGTGTCGATACTGGACGTCAAGGTCAAGCCCCCGGGCCGTTTCTGACGCGAGGTTCTGCAGCTGCGCCTGTACATCCACGATACGCCCACTCAACTCGCGATTGATACGGCCGCAGAAGGCCTCTGCGCCAGTCGCCAGGCACTGCTCGAGAATCGTGTTGGCCCCGAGGCTGGCGATACCGGCGTCGATTTCCATGTCGTAGAAATCCAGGCTCAGCTGCAGATCAGGCAGTGACTGCGGCGTCCAGGTGAGTCCCAGCGTATAGACTTCTGCCTGCTCCGGGCTCAGATTGCGGTTGCCACCCGACAGCTCGGGGGTTTCCTCGCCGCTCTGGCGGAAGCTGCCATCGCCGGGAACGCCCTGAACCACGCAGCGATCAATTTGAACCGGCGTCAGGCGGGAAAAATCAGCGCAGGGATCGAGGACAATCGGATTGGCCTGACTGAAACCGCCAAACAGTTCACCAACGTTTGGCGCGCGAAATGCCTCGGACCACGCGGCGCGCAGGCGCACAGAATCGTTCACCGTCCAGTAAAGCCCTGCCTCGGATACGACTTCTGTGCCGAAGTTGGAGAAATCCACCCAGCGAGTGCCCAGATCCACCGATACCGACTGCGCCCACGGCGCGTCGGTGAGCAGCGGAATGCCGAGCTCCAGATAAGCTTCATTGCTGTCAAAGCTGCCGCGGGTTATCGCGCGGGCGCTGCCACTGGTGTTGCCGAGGACCGTCTGCGGGTCAGGCACATCTGCCGCTTCCTCCTCTCGATACTCGAACCCCACGGCCACCTGTAGCGCGCCCGCCGGCAGTGCGAGCAGCTCGCCAGCCAGGTTGGCGCTGGCCACCGTCTGCTCGTTGAAGCCGCTGTCGCGCAGATCAGTACCCGCATAGGCGAGCATTTCTGGCGTGATGCTGCCCAGTCCACCGAACAGGTTCAAGGGCACGCAATCGGCGATCGGTGCGGCCGGTGACCCACAAAGGGCACTGCCGCTGTCGTCTCGGAAGGACGGCCCCAGGGCGGTGCGCAGTCGGGAATCCAGCAGATCACCGGTCTGCAGCTGATCAACGGTGTTGCGGCCACGGGTCAGGCTGACGTCCCAGAACCAGCCGCTCAGCGCTCCGTCCGCGCCCACCACAAACCGCCACGCCTGGTTATCCTGCACAAAATCGCGGGGTCCACCCTCTATCAGCCGACGCCGCACGTCGGTGAGCGTTTCACCGAAGGGGTTGAACAGGTTGTCGGCACTGACATCCACATCCTCTTCGCGGTTGGTGAAAAAAGGCAGCGGCGCAAGCCGGGTGCGGGAGTCGCGCTGGTGGTAGAGCGTCTCGGCAAACACATTGAACGCCGGGGTGACGCTGTAGCGACCCTGCGCAAAGAGTGACAGGCGCTCGGAGGGCTGCTGCAGATCCTCAAAGGGATTGAAATTGTAGCGGTCGGTATCGGGGGCAGTGTTGTCGCCGATCCAGGGCCGGAAGTCGCTGACGCTGTCACCGTCAGCGCCGTCGATCAGCGTCAGGTTGCCAAGGCTGGTGCTGAAGCGTCCCTGCGGCGGCGCTGAGCTGCCATCAAACGTCGGCGTGTTGCTCGGGCCAGTGAAGGTGAGACGGCTCTCGGAGAAGCTGCGGTCTCCCTTGCTCACGGACTGTTGATCAACATACTCGGCACCCAGCATGAACTGCCAGCGATCCCGCTGCTGTCCATAGGCGAGGCTGAGCTGCGCTGCCTCACCGTCGCCGCGGCGCGTGCCCGTGCCCTGTACATTCACCTCCAGCCCGTCCGTCTGCTCGCGGGTGATGATGTTGACCACACCGGCCACGGCATCAGCGCCATATTCCACCGAAGCGCCGGACTTGAAGATCTCCACGCGCTCGACCATGACCATGGGCAGCATGTTGAGATCGACGATGCCACTGCCACCGCTGCCCCCGGGGACCATCCGGCGACCGTTGACCAGCACCAGAGTGCGCTCTGGTCCCAGCCCGCGCAGCTCCACGGAGGCGACGCCCCGAGACAGCCCGCCGCCCTCTCCGCGCGCGCCGGTGCTGGTGTTCAGGGGCGATCCGGCCATGAACGGCGCCTGCTGCAGGAACTCGCCGAGGAAACGCTGTCCCGATAATTCGAGTTCCTGTCGTCCAATCGTCGTCAGTCCGTAGGCGCCATCGGAAATATCCGTACGCAGACGCGTGCCGGTGACAATGACGTTTTCCAGCTTACGCGCGGCGGCGCCGTTCTCACTGCTGCCAGCCTGGGCGCGCAGGTCTGCCGGCGTAAGCATCAAGGCGACCCCGGCCAGGGATAGCACCGCGGCCGGCAGGCCGCGCTGTTTGCTGGCGGAACTGGAATTCAGCCTAAATGGCAGGCTCATTGCCTTATTCATCTGCATGAACGTCTCCCCGATTGCTGGGGTAGCAGCCTAGAGAGACAACCTTAAGGTAATCTTAAGAGTTGGTTGCGGATCGGGATATGTCCGTAAACACCACCCGCATACACAGGCCGGCACCTGGCCCGGACGACATTATCTCAACCCGGGTCCCGTGTAGCCTGGCGATACGCTGCACCATCAATAGTCCCAGGCCGTAGCCTGCCTCATCTGTCTGACGCTGGTCTACCGTGCGTGGCGTGTCGCGAGCGTCCAGAAAAGCCTGCAGGTTCTCGCGCTGCTGTCGCGACATGCCGACACCCTGGTCGCTAACGCTCAGGCTGACAGTGCTGTCGTCACTCTGGACATCGACACATACCTCTGCTCCTGATGGTGAGTGCCTGATGGCATTGTCCATGAGGTTACGCAGCAGGATTGACAGGCTGACGGGCTCAGCATTCAGCCGGCGGACATCGGCGCTGGCCTCGAGGACGAGCTCGACGTCCTGTTCATCGGCGACCGGGGCGAGATCTGCCATGACATCCCGCGCGAGTGCCGCCAGATCAACGGACTCGCCTCGCGGCACAAGGTCATCGCTTTCCATTCTCGACAGCTGCAGCAGCTGATCGAGTACTCGCGACGCCCGTTCACATTGGCGAATGATTCCTCTGTGGGCGATGATGGATTCCCCTTGTCGGGATCGGGAAGCCGCCAGCTCCGCCGTGGTTTTGATCACGCTGAGGGGTGTACGCAGTTCATGTGCCACGTCGGCGCTGAAGCGACGCTCACGATCAAACGCGGCGGTTGCTTTGTTGAACAACTGGTTGAGCGCGGCAACGAGGGCACTCACCTCTTCAGGTGCAGCCGTTGCCACCGGCTCCAGGAGATCCGCGCGTCGCGCGCGGATCTCCCTCGACAGGCGTTGCAGGGGACGCAGGCCATGCCCCACGACCCACCAGACCAGGACGCCGGCAAGTGGTATAACAACAAGTGTGATGCCCGACTGTCGACGCACAATATTGGTGATAAGCTGGCGCCTGATATCATCGCGCTCTGCAACGCGCACCGTGAACTTTCCTGTCGCGTCGCGCAGCGTATAGATATGCCACAGGGTATTTGCGCCATTCGTCTCCTGCCAATGTTCGGAGAATCCCGATTGTGCCGGTTGCTGCAGCAGCGTTGGCGCATTCGGCGAGGCCACCGACAGACAGGGCCCGGTAGCGTCTGTCTCGGGCGACTCACAGACGATGGCGTAAGCGAGTTCGCGCCTGTCGTCTGCCGTCAGATCGATTTGTTCGCGTTGCAGGTACACACCCTGCATCAGCGGCAGCAGACTCTGGAGCTCGTCACGAAACCGCTCCTCATTCAGAGTCTCTCCAGCACGCGGCTCCGTCTGTGTCCACAGCAACATGATCGCGGCACTCTGCTGCAGGTGCGCGTCGAACAGGGATGCCAGCTCGCGCCGGGCACCCGACCAGCTAATGCCGATAATCAGCACCAGCGCGCAGATGAGAGCAAGCATCAGCCCCAGCATCAATCGTGCGCGTATGGAGTTCACCATCGACACGGCGATCAGGATCTCACCAGCATGTAACCGACGCCGCGCATGGTACGAATGCGCTGCGCGCCGAGTTTTTTCCGAAGGTGGTGCACATGCACCTCAATGGCATTGCTGCCGATCGGATCCAGCCAGCCGTACAGCTCGGTTTCCAGTCTGTCGCGGGTGACAATCCTGCCGGCATTTTCCAGCAGCAGCCTGAGAAGCATGAATTCGCGGCGCGCGAGCTGCAGCGGCTGGTCAGCGAGGGTGGCGGTTTGCGTGGCAGGCTCAAGACGCACCGGGCCGCACTCCAGCACATTGACAAGTGCGCCGGAGGCCCGTCGCAGAATCGCTCGCAGTCTGGCGAGCAGCTCATCGAAATCGAATGGCTTTGCGAGGTAGTCGTCGGCGCCGGCATCCAGGCCAAGGACGCGATCGTCTGTGCTGTGGCGCGCTGTCAGTATGAGAATGGGCATGGCGCTACCCGACCGCCGCAGACGCCGGATGACATCGATGCCCGACATATCCGGTAGTCCGATATCAATGATGGCGAGATCAAACGACGTGCTGTTCAGCAGGCGTAAAGCGTCGACGCCCGAGTAGCTCTGATGCACGCAGTAGTCTGCCGCCACAAGACCCTCTGTCAGTACAGCTGACAGCGCGGTGTCGTCCTCAACCAGGCAGAGTTTCATGCCTTGAGTCCCCGGGGCGGGTTCACCTGGCATTTGATGGCTTGCGTAGGGCGGCGAAGACCAGGACTGATCCGGCAAAGACCCGGCAGTCGCGATCAATTGGATGGAGCCTAAATATCGTCCGCGGCAAAGGCCAGGTCCCATCGTTTCCGCGGATTATCGAAGCGCACCTTGGTGGGGTTGAACAACTCCGGACCCCAGCCCCTGGGAACCCATTGGCTCAAGGATTCATAGTCAGAATGCGCGGGATCAAACAGAACCTCCAACAATGACGCATAGCCCGGGATTCCGCCGCAGTCCTCCGGTGGGCAGGCGCGTTTGCCCGCAACACATTTCGGATACCGCTGTCCCTTCTCCCTCGGCTCGATTCCGAGCAAAGTCACATCATGAACCCAGCCGTCACCGAAATCATATTCGTACTCTGCACGATCCCCAGGCTCCGACAGAAAATCGATGACCGGAATGTCCCAGCCGGGCCGGACCTCCGGAGAATCATCCCATATTTCATCGTCAGGTATACCGACAAGCAATGCATCCTCGCGAGAAGACCCACCAATGCGAAATTCGTGCAGATGGTAATCAAGCCAGCCCATCGCGTCCTGAATAGCCACATGCAAATCCCAGAAGGAGTACCGGGCCGGCACCAGAACCTCACGCCAGACAGGTGGGTCGACTCTGGTAAGTTCCACCCTGATTCGAAGGAGGTCACGCTGTCGATTTGTCATTGCATCATATCCCTCAGCACACTGCACCCGACTATCAGGCGAGAAAGGCTAGCACTGATTATCATCAGGTCAATATCACTGGCCGCAGTATCCTCCCATTTCGCCACTGATCCGAACACGAATGCCAGTTCAATACCTTTGCTAAGCGGATCTGAAAGCCCACAAATGTCTGGCCGATACGCTGCATTGCAAAAGTAATGCAAAGAAAGCTCTTACGAAGGAGAGTTCTTATGAAGTCAGCGACCATTCCACCGCTCAGGGTTACACCCAGCCTGCGCCGTGAAGCTGAAAGCGTGTTGCAAGAAGGAGAGACTCTGAGTGGCTTTGTCGAGGAATCTCTGCACAAGCATATTGAACGGCGCAAATTCCAGCAGGAGTTCATTGCCCGGGGTCTCGCTTCGCGTGATCGGGCCAAAGCCACAGGACGCTACATCACACAGGATGAACTCATGGACTCCCTTCACTCCATTCATAACGAGGCCCGCAAGGAACGGTGAGTTTCTCGGTTCGAGCTACCGAAGAAGCTGGGGAGGATCTGATCCGCCTCTACGCATTTGCCGCGGAAAATGACCCTGCGGCGGCGGACAGGGCGCTCAAAATGATTGGCAAGACATGGGAAATGCTGGAGGAATTTCCGTTCTCTTGTCGTAAAGCCGAGGATGCTGGCCCGTTTCTCCG
>JBHEOO010000047.1:0-21896 GCA_046260765.1 Chromatocurvus sp. | reverse complement strand
CACCAGAGGTAGTCTGTGGCTGACGACAGTAAAGACGCGCTGCAGCAGCTGCAGGATCGCCTGGCCTTGACCCTCGATGAAGCCCGCGACGAGGCCCGTGAACGCCGTCACACCAAAGGCTATCGGACTGCGCGAGAGAATCTGCATGATCTCGTGGACGCCGACTCCTTTCAGGAGTACGGCCAGCTCGCCGTCGCCGCCCAGCGCAGCCGGCGCGAATACAAGGATCTGCAGGTGTCGACCGCCGCTGACGGTATCATCACCGGCACCTGCACCATCAATGCAGACAGCGTGGGCGCCGACAGGGCGCGTGCTGCAGTCGCGATCAATGACTACAGCGTTCTCGCCGGAACCCAGGGGTATTTTCACCATCGCAAGCTGGATCGTCTGTGCGACGTCGCTGCGCGTCACCGGCTTCCCGTGGTGATGTTCTCGGAGGGCGGCGGTGGTCGCCCTGGCGACACCGATGTCGCGACACAAATAGCAGGGCTCAATCTTTCGTCGTTTGCGGCGTGGGCACGGTTGGCGGGGCAGGTGCCGCGTATCGCCGTCAGCAACGGCTACTGCTTTGCCGGCAACGCCGCGCTGTTTGGCTGCGCCGATTTTCGCATTGCCACGCAGCAGTCCTGGATTGGCATGGCGGGACCGGCCATGATCGAGGGCGGTGGCCTGGGCACCTTCGCGCCGACAGACATCGGGCCCGTGAGAGAGCAGCAGCGAAACGGCGTGGTCGATATTGTGGCGGCCGATGAGTCCGAGGCAACGTACCTGGCGCGGCAGCTATTATCGTATTTTCAGGGCAATCTTGCGCAGTGGGCCTGTGCCGATCAGGCGCAGCTCCGGTCCGTCATCCCGGCGGATCGTCGCTGGGGTTATCCGGTGCGCAGGCTGATCGAATTACTTGCTGATAACGGTACCTTTCTGGAGCTGCAGCGGGTCTTCGGCCGCGGCATCATCACCGGGTTTATCCGCATTGAGGGTCGGCCGCTGGCGCTGCTGGCAAGTGACTGCCAGCAGCTCGGCGGTGCGGTGGATGCGGAATCGGCAGACAAGGCAGCACGCTTCCTCAACAGCTGTGGCGCTCTGGGGCTGCCGGTACTGTCACTGATAGACACCCCTGGGTTCATGGTGGGCCCGGATAGCGAAGCGGCGGGCGCGGTACGCCGCATGTCGAGCCTGTTCACCGCCGGCGCGGCGCTCAAGGCGCCGCTGATCGCCATTTTTCTGCGCAAGGGCTACGGCCTCGGTGCCATGGCCATGGCGGGCGGAGGCTTCATGGAGCCTGTGTACAGCGCCGCCTGGCCCTGTGGTGAATTCGGCGGCATGGGGCTGGAGGGCGCAGTGCAACTGGGCTACAGCAGGGAACTGGCTGCGGCGCCCGAGGGGGAAGCCCGGGAGGCGCTGTTCGAAAGTCTGGTGGCAAAACTCTACGAGGTGGGTAAGGCGACTGAGGCCGCTGCGCATCTGGAGATTGATGCCGTGATTGACCCTGCCGACACCCGACAGGTAGTACTGCGGGCGCTGAATACCGCAATGCCCGCTGTGTGACAGGCATGCCGCGCCAGCACTGATTCAGAGCCTGCGCGACAGCGATCAGCGCGTGACAATCAATCTGACCGCCTGGAGCTGCAGACTGGCGCGGTCGATCAGGCGCAGGCTTTCCTCTCGCTGCCAGCGCAGATGCTCAATTTCATCCTCACGGACCTGCGGATTGATACGCTGCAGGGCTTCGAGGCGCTCGATTTCCACGCCCAGGGTGTCATCCGCTGCATCGCGCGCACCTGTGATTATCGAGCGTAGCTGTGTTTCAGCGATGCTGGTTGCGGCATTCAGATGCTCCTCGACCTGGCTGCGTACCTGCTTGATGATGGCGAGGCCGGTGCTGCGGTTGACCCGGGTCACCAGGTCGTTGAGTTTGTCGTGGGGCATCAGACCTGACAGGTCGCGACTCTTGTTATCCACCAGAATGCGCACGGGAGACAGCGACAGGAATCGCTGCAGCTGCAGCTGGCGCGGTGCCGGGCAGCTCACGGTGAACAGGGATTCGAGGAGCAGCGAACCCGGAGCCACGCCCTTCAGGGCGATCGTGCCGATCGCGGTGTTGCCGAGCTCTGTAGCAAGTATGCCCTCCATGCTTTCGGAAACCATGGGGTGCTCCCAGGTGAGGAACGCCATGTCCTCGCGGGCCAGGGCAATGTCGCGATCAAAGGTGACGGTGCGCCCCTCCTCAGGCAGGTGCGGAAACTCCGGCATGAGCATGTGTTCACCCGGCCGCAACACCAGACAGTGCTCCGAGTGGTGTTCGTGCTCGACACCGACCACGTCACACAGCCCGGTGAAGTAGGTCTCCAGCGCCGTGGAAGACTCGGACGCCTCGATTTCCCGAATCAGCCGGTCCGCCTCTTCCCGGTGACAGGAATTCCGCTCGAGCAAGCGGTCCCTGCCTTCGCGCAGCTCCTGCTTGGTGATAGCCGTGAATTCCCGGGTTTCCGCCAGCAGTGCCTCGAAGTCCGCTGTGTCACCGCCGAGCGCGTCGAGCAGGCGCTCGCTGAAGCGGCTATAGATCATCTGGCCCGCAGAGCAACTGCTGCGGAAGATGTCGAGTCCCTCGTGCAGCCAGCGGAACAGGGTTTCCTGCGCGGTACCCTTGAAATACGGCACGTGAATGGTGATATCGCCGCGCTGCCCGATACGGTCGAGGCGCCCGATGCGCTGTTCCAGCAGATCCGGATTCAAGGGCAGATCGAACAGCACCAGGTGCTGCGAAAACTGAAAGTTGCGACCCTCGCTGCCGATTTCCGAGCACACCAGTGTCTGAGCGCCGTTCTCGGTGTCGGCAAAGTACGCCGCGGCGCGATCGCGTTCGATGATCGACAGGCCCTCATGAAAGGCCGCCGAGCGGATGCCGGCGCGCAGGTGCAGATAGTGCTCCAGGGCAATGGCGGTCTCTGCACCGGAGCAGATAATGAGCGCTTTCGCAGGACGCATCGCCTTCAATGTCGACGTCAGCCACGCGACCCGCGGGTCCGTCTGCACCCAGTCGTCACTGCTGACGTAGCGTTCGGGGTACAGCGCCTGCAGCGGATCCTCTGCGGTCTGCAGGGTTGCTTGCGGCTCGATTGCCGTAGCCTCGAGGCGTCTCTCGGGGAAGCCGGCGACGCTGGCCCGGGTATTGCGGAACAGCACGCGGCCGGTGCCATGGCGGTCGAGAATGCGCGGGATCAGATCTTCGGCGGGCAGTGCCGCATCCAGTCCTTCCGGCAGCTCGGCAGGCGTTTCTCCCGCTTCCAGCTGCTCGATGACACTGCTCCAGCGACGGTATTCGGCTTCCTGCTGGCGGAATTGATCAATGTCGCGAAAGCGCGCCGGATCCAGAAGCTGCAGGCGGGCAAAGTGGCTTTCCTGCCCCACCTGTTCAGGCGTCGCCGTGAGTAGCAGCAGTCCCGCCGCGTGGCGCGACAGGCTGTCAACAAACTGGTAGTCCTCGCCGGGCGCGTCTTCGGACCACTGCAGGTGATGCGCCTCGTCCACCACCACCAGATCCCAGTCCGCAGCCAGGGCGAGCGCACGCGCCGCCGGTGAGCGTCGAAACAATGCCGTGCTGGCAAGGACCAGCTGCTCTGTCTCAAAGGGGTTGTCGTCCTCGTGTTGCTGTAGCCGCTCCTCATCGAACAGCGCAAAATGCAGACTGAAACGACGCAGCATTTCCACCAGCCACTGGTGCAGCAACGGTGCTGGCACCAGCACCAGCACGCGCTCGCTGCGGCCGGTCAGCAGCTGGCGATGAATGATCATGCCGGCTTCGATGGTCTTGCCAAGGCCTACCTCGTCGGCAAGCAGCACGCGCGGTGCATGGCGCTGGCCAACCTCGCTGGCAATGTAGACCTGGTGTGGCAGCAGGCTGGTGCGTGATCCAAGAAGCCCGCGGACTTCCCCGCGCTGCAGCCGGTCGAGTTGCGTACAGGTGGCGACACGCAGGGCGAACTCCGCGTGCCCGTCAAAGTGGCCGTTGAGCAGGCGCTGCTGCGGCGTCGTGAGCTGCACAAACGCGTCGAGCTCAACCTCCGATGCGCGGTGCTCGTTGCCCTGCTCGTCGATCCCGGCATAGGCCAGCAGACCGTCCCTCTCAATGACCTCCGTCACTTCGAAGCAGCGGCCATCTGCCGTTTCCACCGTATCTTCTTTCTTGAAGCGCAGGCGAGTCAGCGGTGCGTTGTGTGCAGCATAGGTGCGTTCCTCACCAACTGCCGGAAAGCTCAGCGTGACGCGCCGATCCTCAAGGCCCACCACAATGCCGAGGCCCAGCTGCATGTCGGCGTGGCTGACCCAGCGCTGTCCAATAATGTATTCCATGCCTGTCAGGACTCCGCATTAGTGTTTGGAAAGAACAGCTGCCGGCTGTTGTCGTAGGCCTGCTGCAGAAGCGCCTCTACGGGTATTGCCTTTATTTCCGCAATTTTTTCCGCCACAAACGGCAGGTAGCAGGGCTCGTTGGGGCGCCCGCGGTAGGGCACCGGCGTAAGATAAGGGGAGTCGGTCTCCAGCAGCAGTTGTTCGATCGGGGTGATGGCCACGATATCCCGCACGTTCTGCGCCGAGTTGAAAGTGACAATGCCGTTGAATCCCAGCATGAAGCCAGCGTCCAGGCAGAATTCCGCCAGCGCCTGCCCGGATGTGAAGCTGTGTATGACGCCGCGCCGGGCCAGGTCCGGCAGGAATTCGCTCAGGATTGCCTGTGTGTCATCGTCGGCCTCGCGACTGTGTATCACCACCGGGTAATCGTGCTCTGAGGCGATGGCCAGTTGCGCACGAAACGCGTTCCTCTGGATTGCGCGGTCGGCGTGGTCATAGTAGTAGTCCAAGCCTATTTCTCCCACAGCCAGTATGCGCGGGTGCGCCAGATTGGCGACAATGGTGTCGGCCACGCGGTCGCAGAAGCCCGACGCCTCATGCGGGTGAATGCCCTGCGTTCCCCAGACGCGAGAGTCGGTCTCGGTCAGTGCGACGACTTTCGACAGATTGTCGGGGGACACTGCAATGGTGACCAGCTTTTCGATACCGCTGGCCACTGCGCGCTCAATGGCTGCGCCGAACTGATCGTCATCGAAATAGTCCAAGTGGCAGTGTGTCTCGATAATGGCGGTATCGAAGCGGGGAATGTCGCGACGCTTTTGCTTGCCCATAAACTCCTGCAGACTGCACAGGCGGTACGCGCCTGACGCATTGTGTAAGGTGTCAAAGCACGCATTATATCGGACTAGTACCGATCGATGTGACCCACCGGAGTCTCTTTGCTGATGTTGAAAACGATTTCCAGTGGACTTGCTCTGCTGACAGTGCTTTACGCCGCGGCGGAGACGCAGGCGCGTGGGCCTGCAGCCTATGGAGAGCGCATGGCCCTGAGGGGTGCCGCCTGGTCTGAAGAGCGCACGGACCCTGCGCTATTGGTCTTTCCCGGCTTCGAGGGCCGCGCCCCGATGCTGGTGCCGGACGCGGAAGCAAGGGACTCTACAGCGCAATGGCAGGCGCAGGTGGAGGCACTGGAGGCCGCGGGCGGGCCCTACGCCAGGGGACTTGAAGAGCCGCTCGCGGATCTGGCGCGCCAGCGGGCTGCAGAGGGTCGGTTCGTCGAGGCACTGGCCCTGTACCGGCGCAGCCTGCACATTCTGCGAGTGAATACGGGCCTCGCGAGCCCTGCGCAAATGACGATTGTTCGCGCCATGCTGCAGCTGCAGCGTGCCATTGGTGATCGCGAGGGCCTTGACGATCTCTACGGCTATTACTACCGCCTCGGGTGGCTGGCGGCAGAGGACGGGGAGGGTGAAGGGCGTTGGCAGGTCGCCCTTGAGTACCTCAGGTGGCAGCGGGAATTGCTGCGCACGACGGACGGCAGAAGTCCGGAGCGTGACCTGCTGGAGCTCTTTCGGCTCAACACCGAGCTGCTGGAGCGCGCAAGCAGCGAGGCGGCGTCTTTCGACATAAGGCGCGATCTCGTTCTAAGCCAGCTGAAAAACCTCTACCTGGTACAGGACCGGGTCATGCCGCAGGTAACTGAAACCTTTTCTGCCCTGTCGCCAAGGCGCAGTCGTCGTCAGGAGATGCTGCCGGAAGATATCCATCGCGACCGTCTTCTCTCTCTGCAGCGATCCGCGGTAGCGAACGGCGCAGAACTGCTGATGTCACTGACAGAGCAGGCTGAGTCTCCCGCTGAGCTCGCGGCGCTGTACCGGGAGCTGGGCGATTGGGAACACTGGAATGGCAGCTGGCGCCGCGCGGAGGAGGCCTGGCGCAAAGCGGTGTACCTGCTGCGCGAAGCCGGTGAGGACAGGCTCGTTGATGAGTGGTTTGGCGAGCCAGTGGAATTGCCCGACAACGGCGCTTTCTGGCAGGCGGAAAATGACGCCAGTACATCCCTGGTGCGGGCAGGTTTCGACGTCAGCGAACGAGGGCAGGCGCGCCGCGCCACGGCCTCAGTCCTTGCCGGGCGCGAGAGCGCGTCTGTTGTGGCGGTCAGGGAGCTGCGCGACGTGCGTTTTCGACCCAGGTTCGACACCGGCGAGGCTGTTGCTGTGGAAGGACTGGAGCGCAGCTATGAAATATACCACTGATCGCAGTCAGCGGTTCTCAACGACCAGTAGGACGCCCCGCGCGCTGAGAGGCCCGCGGGTGTTCCACTCGATCAGCTCTCCGCCATGCCGGTCGATAACCCGCTCGGCCATCTCGACAAAGGTGGGACGTTCCGGGTCGGCCAGAATGATTTGACCGACGCCAGCACGAATGGCCCGGTTTACCATGTTGTAGACCGGCTTGACGAGTTCATCCCAGAAGCAGATATCGGCGCCAATCAGCATATCGTATTGAGCAAGCTGGCGTGTTGTTAGCTGCTCGAAACGCCTGGCCTCCTGCCGCGTTTCCACCCCGTTGAGTCGGGCGACCACGTCAAGAAACGGGAACACCGCGGGGTCGGCGTCCGCTGACGTGACCTGCGCGCCGTATTTCTTTGCGCACCATATGCCTCCGATGCCCCAGCCACAGCCCACGTCGATCACTGCATCGGGCCTGACGGGGGGAGTGCGATGCAGGTAATCGATAACCAGGCAGCTGGACTTCCAGAGTTTGTTGCCGTGTATCCCGGGCTGGGCAAAGCGCCGCTTCACAGCGCGGATTTCCGGATGGGAGGCGGTAGGCATGAGCGCGCCGCGAAAGCGCCGCAGGGTCTTTGTCGCCATCAGAGCGTTTCCCCGGCACCTGTGGCGATAGTGTTTCTCAGCAGGTGGTCAGTCGAGTGTTTCAACGTCTTCCGCCTGTGGTCCCTTGTCGGTCTTTGCCACTTCCAGTGCGACCCGCTGGCCGTCACGCAGGCTGCGTCTTCCCTCACCGCGGATGGAACGGAAGTGGACGAAAACCTCATCGCCGCTGTCCAGGGTAACGAAACCGAAACCCTTGGAGGCATTAAACCACTTCACCTGCCCCTCTTCCCTCTTCCCGCTGCTTTTCTTTGGTTGCTGTCGCGGGGAGGACCGGGCCTGGTCGCGCTGTTCCTTGCGGCCCCTGGGTGTATTTCTTGATGTTTCACCGCCCGGCGCGACTACAGCCTCTGCCGCGGCCTTCGAAACCAGCGGACGGTGAGTGGCGAGTACCGATGCGCAGGTGGCAATAATAAATGCCAGGCCCAGGAGTAGATCCGGGACGCTGCCGCCCTGTGCGAGGGTTGTGGCGATGGATACCAGAATGGCGATGGCGATGGCGATTACCAGTTTGCCTGAAATGGACATGATGCTCCTCATAATAAAGCGTTATTAAAACGTTACGCGTCGCCAGAGTGCCCTTACCCAGGCAGCGACGCGGCGGTAGTTTGCAGAAAATCTGCGGTGGCCTTGAGGCGTTATGTCCCGAGTGACGCTCGCTGGCGGGTCAGTTTTTCCAGCGTCTGGCGGTGCAGAGCCAGTTTCTCGCGCTCCTTGTCGACAACAGCGGCCGGCGCCTTGTCTGTAAAGCCGGCATTCGCAAGTTTTTTCTCGAGCCGATTTATATCATCTGACAGTTTTCCGGTCTCGCGATCGAGCCGCGCCAGTTCGGCGTCGACATCGATCAAGCCCGCCAGCGGTACCAGCAGTTCCAGGTCGCCAACAACCGATGTCGCTGCCGCAGGGGACTCTCCAGAGAGCCATTCCATGCGCTCCAGCCGGGCCATCTGTGTCAGGAACGCAGCGTTATCCTGCAGGCGTTGCCGATCCTCTTCTGTGCCGTTTCTCAGCAGCAGGGGTACTTTCACGCCCGGTCCCACACCCATTTCGCCGCGGATGGTGCGAACGCCAAGGATGACAGCCTTCAGCCATTCTATCTCTGCGTTCGCAGCCTTGTCCACGCGGGCGCCGTCTGGCTGTGGCAGCGGCTGCAGCATGATGCTGGGGCCCTTGACGGCGGCCAGAGGCGCGACGGACTGCCAGATTTCCTCTGTTATGAATGGCATGAACGGGTGTAATAGACGCAGCCAGGTTTCCAGCACCCGGATCAGCGTCTGCCGGGTGCCGCGCAATGCGGCGGTGCTTGCCTGCGGGTCTCGCAACACCGGCTTCGACAGCTCGAGATACCAGTCGCAGTATTCATTCCAGATGAAGTCGTACAGCGCCTGCGCCGCCAGATCAAAGCGATAGTTAGCCACCGCGCGGTGCACCTCGGCCGTGGTTTCCTGCAGCCGGCTTTGAATCCACCGGTCGACGAGATGTAGCTCAACCGGCGCATTCCCCGACTGGCCGCAATCCTCACCCTCGGTATTCATCAGCACGTAGCGGGCCGCGTTCCAGATCTTGTTGCAGAAATTGCGGTAGCCTTCGATGCGACCGATATCGAACTTGATGTCGCGGCCAGTGGAGGCGAGGGAGTAGAACGTGAAGCGCAGTGCATCCGTGCCGTAGGCGTCAATGCCATCCGGGTAGTGTTTGCGGGTTGCCTGCTCGATCGACTTTGCCAGCTGCGGCTGCATCATGCCAGCGGTGCGCTTGCTCACCAGACTCTCGAGGTCGATGCCGTCAATCAGGTCGATGGGGTCCAGGACGTTGCCCTTGGACTTGGACATTTTCTGGCCTTCGGCGTCGCGCACGAGGCCGTGCACGTAAACCTCCTGAAAAGGCACTTCATTGCGCAGATGCAGCGTCATCATGATCATTCGGGCGACCCAGAAGAAAATGATATCGAAGCCCGTAACCAGGACCGACGTCGGGTGGAACTTCGCCAGCTCCGGCGTTTCCTGGGGCCAGCCCAGGGTGCCGAAGGTCCACAGTGCAGAGGAGAACCAGGTGTCCAGCACGTCTTCGTCGCGGTGCAGGAGGGCCTCTGGAGAAAGCTTGTGCTCCTCGCGTACGGCGTCCTCGCTGTCCCCGACGTAAATGTTGCCGTCGGCGTCGTACCAGGCGGGAATACGGTGTCCCCACCAGAGCTGTCGGCTGATGCACCAGTCCTGGATGTCGCGCATCCAGGCGAAATAGGTGTTTTCCCACTGCTTCGGTACAAAGCGGATGTCGCCATTCTCGACTGCGGCGATGGCGGGCCCCGCGAGTTTGCGCGCATCCACATACCACTGCCGCGTCAGCCAGGGTTCGATTACCACCCCGCTGCGATCGCCGCGGGGTACTTTCAGGCTGTGCGCCTCGACTTTTTCCAGCAGGCCAAGGCGATCCATGTCGGCAATGATCTGCTTGCGCGCAGTGAAGCGATCCATGCCGCGATAAGGTGGCGGTGCCGCTTCGCTGATGCTGGCATCGGCGTTGAGGATGTTGATCAGCTCAAGATTGTGACGCTGGCCCATGGCGTAGTCGTTGAAATCGTGGGCGGGCGTGATCTTCACGCAGCCGGTGCCGAACTCGGGGTCGACGTAATCATCGGCGATAACGGGCACGTCGCGGTCGCTCAGTGGCAGATGCACACGCTGGCCGACGAGGTGCGCAAAGCGCGGATCGTCCGGGTTTACGGCGATGGCGCTGTCGCCAAGCATTGTCTCCGGGCGGGTGGTCGCCACGCTGACATGCCCGCTGCCGTCGCTGAGGGGGTAGCGGAAGTGCCACAGGTGGCCCTGTTCTTCCTCGGCCACGACTTCCAGGTCGGAAATGGCAGTGTGCAGTGCGGGATCCCAGTTCACCAAGCGCTGCCCGCGGTAGATCAGACCTTCACGGTACAGGCGGATAAACACGTCCTGCACTGCCGCCGACAGCCCTTCATCCATGGTGAAGCGCTCGCGCGACCAGTCCAGGGATGACCCGAGCCTTCGCAGTTGGCGCGTGATGTTGCCGCCGGACTCCGCTTTCCACTGCCAGACCCGCTCGATAAATGCATCGCGCCCGAGTTCGTGACGATCGGTACCCTCTGCCTGCAGCTGTCGCTCCACCACCATCTGCGTGGCGATGCCGGCATGATCTGTCCCCACCTGCCACAGCGTGTCGTCGCCCGCCATGCGGTGGTAGCGGATCAACGCGTCCATGATCGCTTCCTGGAAACCGTGACCCATGTGCAGACTGCCTGTTACGTTGGGCGGCGGAATCATGATGGAGTAGGGGGTTTCCCCCCCCTGTGGTGCGAAGTAGCCACTGCTCTCCCAGTGCGAGTACCAGCGGCTTTCGATATCGGCGGGTTGGAAAGTCTTGTCCATGCGGCGTGGGTTCCGGTGGGCGATCGGCGTTCGGGAAAGCGCGGGATTATACGCCGCGAATGTCGTGTTTTTCCAATGCGAATCCCCGCTCGCGGTAGAACGACCAGGAGGCGCGCAGCGCTTTGAGGCTTTGCGGATCCTGCGTGACGACCTCGGCTACGCGATGGAATCGTGAAAAAAAAGCGGGAATGGCCAGATCGAGATTGATCAGCAGGTCGTCATGCCCCTCCGGGTCCTGTCCCCAGCCGATGGCGATGCGATCGGCCGCGTCGCTATCAATCAGGCCATGAGGCAGGAAGCTGTCGGGACGAAAGCACCACAGCAGATCGTCCATTGCTTCCGCCTGAGCCCGTGACGCGCAGTTGAAGAAAATGGCATGGCCGCGCTGGAATGCCTTTTCCGCCAGCCGGGCCGCTACCTGCAGCCGCTTGACGGATGCTTCTGCCTGTACGACATAAAAGCCGACCCGCGTCACTGTGCGCCAGCGCGCTCTCGCAGATAGCGCAACAGCAGGCCCACCGGTCGTCCGGTAGCGCCCTTGGGCGAGCTGTTCCAGGCGGATCCCGCGATGTCCAGATGCGCCCAGGGGTAATTTTCGGCGAATTGCGCCAGGAAGCAGGCTGCCGTGACGCTGCCTGCCTCGGGTCCACCGATATTGGCGAGGTCGGCAAAATTGCTGTGCAGCTGCTTGCGGTACTCATCCCACAGCGGCATGCGCCAGGCCCGGTCGTGGCTGTCGGTGCCGGCTTTCAACAGCTGTTCGGCCAGTTGGTCGTTGTTGGCGTACAGGGCGCTGGCGTGGGAACCCAGGGCAATAACGCAGGCCCCGGTCAGGGTCGCCATGTCAATGACGGCGGCGGGCTTGAAACGCTCGGCGTAGGTCAGCGCGTCACACAGCACGAGCCTGCCTTCAGCATCGGTGTTCAGTATTTCAATGGTCTTTCCGGCCATGGAGGTGACGACGTCGCCCGGCTTGGTGGCGCGGCCGCTGGGCATGTTCTCGGCGGCGGCGATAATACCCACCACGTTGATTTCCAGACCCAGTTCGCACAGCGCCTCGAAGGTGCCGAGAACGCTGGCAGCGCCGCACATGTCGTACTTCATCTCATCCATCTTGGCGCCAGGCTTCAGTGATATGCCGCCGGTATCGAAGGTGATGCCCTTGCCGACCAGCACCTGGGGGGCATCGCCGCGCTTGCCGCCCCTGTACTCCATGACAATGAGTCGCGCCGGTTGGTCGCTGCCGGCGGACACCGACAGCAGCGAGCCCATGCCCAGCTCGCCCATCTGCTTTTCATTGAGAATTTTTGTGGTGACGCGATCATTCTGGCGGCCCAGCTTGCGTGCCGCTTTTGCCAGGTACTCCGGTGTGCAGATGTTTCCGGGCAGGTTGCCAAGTTCTCTTGCCGTGTTGATGCCCTTGCCGAGAGCAATGCCGGCTTCCAGTGCGCTGCGGGCTCGCGCTGCGGGCAGCAGCTCTGCGGGTGACACGGAGAGTTTGGCAAGCTTGCTGCCGCGGGGCTTTTTGCTCACCGTCTCACTGTAATGATACTGGTGTACCACGACACTGCGTGCGAGATCTTCGCAGCACGCTGCGGCGTCATCCTCGCTGTCGAAGGGAAGGTCGTTCAGCAGTGCGAGGGCGTCTCGGGCCTCTGTGTGTGTGAGCGCCTTGCCTGCGGTGTCGCAGAAACTGCGCTGAGCTGCGCGATTGAACTTCTTGCTGTTGCCCAGGCCGACCAGCAGCACGCGCCTGACGTCCTTGCTACCGGGTAGCAGCAGGGACTTGCCCTGCGCGCCGCTGAAATCACCCATCGCCAGAGCCGAATGAATGATGCCGCCAAGTGCATCATCCAGCTGCGCCCCGACTCCGCTGAGCTTGCCGCCGCTGAACACCGGCAAAATGGCACACTGGGTTTTGGTACTGCCGCCGTCACGGAGCATGCGGGCTGTGACACTGATGCTGGGCATACAAGGTTCCTTATGAGGTTTCTCTGACTTGCTGTGGGTTGCCGTAGTGTACGGTGATCGCCGCTTCAACTGAACCGTTGGCGGCTATTGGTGCACTATGCTGCGGAATCCCCCTTCTGCTTTTTCGGCAGAAGAACAAGCACCGTCCCGGACAGGTGGTCGTGCCAGTAGCGCCCCTTGCTGTCCACCAGGCACCAGAGATAGCCGATGCCCAGGCATGCCAGCGACAGCAGTGCCGCCGCACATCGCAGTACGCAGCGCGCGGCGGTCAGGCGTTTGCCCGGCAGTGCTACCAGCTTGATGCGCCATGCCTGCATCCCGAGGGTCTGGCCGCTCTTGCGCCAGAAGGCGGTAAAGAAACCCGCCACCACCAGGACAGCGATGCCGCGTACCGCCCATGCCGCCAGCGGCTCGTCCCCCACCGTTCCGCCGAGGAGGCGTGTCAGTGCGGTGTACAGTCCCATGCCGATGGCCACGCCGAGCATAACAATAGGCAGCACGAGAAAGGTATCGTAGAGTGCTGCCATCAGGCGCCGTGGCAGGCCGGGCGCTGGCGTGAAGCCAGTGTCTGCGTTCGTGTCAGTCATTGTGTCTGGGCTCTACCGACAGGTGGTCTGTGCCTGGGGCGGGGGGTGTGTCATGCTGACGATAACGTTCGTCCAGCAGATCACTATCGGGGTCTGCAAGCGTCAGTGCCGAGGTGTCGGGTGCTGGTGGCGGCGCCGCGTTTGCCAGCCTCGGGATTGCCTCGCCGGCATCCGCGACGGTGAGGTGCGACGTGTCCGGTGGCGGTGGTGCCTGAGGTTCCGGTGCGCCGAGACGCTCCCCCGCGGCTGCGACCGAGAAAGCAGACAGGTCCATGTCGCGCCGGGGGACCGTTTGACGCTCGTCGGGCTGCAGTACCTCGGTACCTGCCGGCGTCAGTGAGAGCTCTGATTGGTCCTGTGCTTTTGATCGTGTCTGCGGCGGCTGTGTAGCTACAGGTTGGGATGGGCTGGTACCGGCATCTGTGGTGGCGCTATCGCCATCCGGGTTTGCTATTGTGATGGTTGCGAGTGCGCCCGCGCGCTGCATGGCAGACTGGTACTTCAGCGCCTCGTCCCTGCTGCAGTTGCGCTTGATAAGTTGTTTCTTGCCGGAAAACAGCTTGTCCAGCGTCGCTTCCCGTGCATTGAACAGAGCACCGACTTTGCGTCGTACCTCGTCAATGGACTCGCCGTCGGCGATATCGCCCGCAAAATGAATATTATAGATTTCCTGCATGATCAGTTCCGACTGGCCAGCGCAAAGTATAGGGAATGCAGCGGACACACTCCAAGCCCTGGTGATACCTGCTTCGCGTAGGCCGCACACCGGCGGTATAATACACCCTGGCACAGGAGGAAACATGACAGTCGCGGATACCCTCAAGCAGAAACTCGAAACCGCTTTAACACCCGTCTCGCTGGAGATCGCCAACGAGAGCCATATGCATAGCGTACCACCCAACTCGGAAACGCACTTTCGGGTGGTGGTAGTCAGTGATGTCTTTACAGGAAAGCGGCAGGTTGCTCGCCATCAATCGGTATATGCCGCCGTGGCGGAAGAGCTGGCCGGGCCGGTGCATGCACTCGCGCTGCATACCTACACGCCACAGGAGTGGGCCGAGAGGACGCAGTCTGCGCCGGCCTCCCCCGAGTGTCTCGGCGGCAGCAAGGCGGATGCAAGCGGGATATCTGACAGATGAGTGTGGTTGTAGCCGCCCTTTACAAGTTTACCCGCCTGTCGGATTACCGGGAGCTGCGCGAGCGGCTTCTCGATGAATGCCTGCACGTGGGCATCCGCGGTACGCTGCTGCTTGCCGAAGAGGGTATCAATGGCACAATCGCCGGTGACCGCGCCGCCATTGATACTGTGCTGGCCTGGCTGCGCCGGGACCCGCGTCTTGCAGATCTCGAGCATAAGGAGAGCGAAGACGACAACATGCCGTTCCACCGCATGAAGGTGAAGCTCAAGCGCGAGATCGTGACGCTGGGCGTTGACGGTGTCGATCCGAACTCAAGCGTGGGCACCTACGTTGCGCCGACAGACTGGAACACTGTGGTGAACGATCCCGACGTGGTGCTTGTCGACACGCGAAACCACTACGAATACGGCATCGGCAGCTTCCGCGGAGCGTTGGATCCCGGCACATCATCCTTTCGCGAGTTCCCCAGGTGGGTGAAGGAAAACCTGGATCCGTCGCAAAATCGCAAGGTGGCAATGTTCTGCACCGGCGGCATCCGCTGCGAGAAAGCTTCGTCCTACCTGCTGCAGCAGGGGTTTGAAACGGTGTACCACCTGCGTGGTGGCGTGCTCAAGTACCTCGAGGAAGTCCCGGAAGAGGAGAGCACCTGGGAGGGGGAGTGCTTTGTCTTCGACAACCGCGTTTCCGTGAATCACCGTCTGGAAAAAGGCGAGTACGACCAATGCCATGGCTGCCGCCGCCCCATCACGCAGGAAGACAAGCTCTCTGAACGTTACCAGAAAGGGGTTTGCTGCCCTGCCTGCTTTGATCAGCTGACAAACGACCAGAGAACCCGGTTTGCCGAGAGGCAGAAACAGGTGGAGCTGGCAAGGATGCGTGGTGAGCAGCATCTCGGTGTGGATAGCGCGGCCAACCGGGCCGAGCGCAGCCTGGTGTCAACATAACGCAGCCTGGTTTTAATGCAGCACAGCTCGTTTTTATAAAGCGCAGCTTGGTTTCAATACAGGAGTGATCGCCCCGCCCGTTGTGGTATGCGTGAAGTTGGCACAAAAATGCTTTGTGCCAGACTGTCCCCGCGGGAGATGACACCCAGGAGTCGACCAGTGGCAACGCTGAATACGGCACCTCCGGATGCTCCACGATAGGCAAGACAGTCCGTGGCGATGTCCTCGTCGCTGCGTGCCACAACTTTGCAGTTCCGGTGAAACGTCAACACCTGTCCCGCCTTGCCCAGGCCCTTGTCTCTGGAATAACCCGCCATCATGACCCGACTGCCAATGCCGGGTGCCGCCTCTCGCGTGAGAGTGGCCGATATCACCGTGTCCGCCGGCAGCGGTTCCCGCAGGCGCATCAGCAACCAGTCGGCGTGCATGCCACCCCCGCTTGAAACCGGCTGAACGCTGCGCTGCAGTCTCTCACCTGAGGTCGACTCGATAACAAAAGTGATGTCGTCGGTGAGATCGCTGTGGTGCTCAAGGCAGTGCCACGCGGTGAGTATCAGCGATACGGCCTCACCCTTTTCAGGTTCGAGCAGCGTCGCACTGCATGATTCCCGGTAGTGCCGCTCATAGCCATCCTCCATGCGCCGACCCGGCACCAGCAGCCGCCCGACACTCATCAGGATTGATGGCGAGCTTGCGCTGACCTGCTGCCGCGGTTCGCCATTGGCCGTTGCCGCAAGCATGTAGAGAAGAACGCATAGCCACTTGCAGCGCATGTAACGCACGGATGCTCGAGGCCGCAGGTAAATAAGGTCAGAATTTTCTGGCACGAGGGTTTTTTCCCCACCGGAGGTTCAACTTGCGGAGACTACTTGACTGACGTCAATGTCTGGAAACCTGACTGTCGATATTCTTGTAGCGCACCACATATACTCGCTGAAACGTTGCGGACAGGTGTGTTGCAATACTAGCATCTGGCTGGCACCAAACCGGTGCCGCGAATATGGAGAATAGCATGAAGACCCTTATAGCAACTGCGCTACCCCTGACTCTGAGCTGTGTGATGGTGACCGGTGCGGTGGCACACGAAGCAGGCGACATTATCCTGCGGACGGGATTTGTTACCGTGGCGCCCAATGATGACAGCGATACCATCGTCCTGCCCAGCGATCCTGTTACGACTCTGCCATCGGGGGTCGGCGTTGGCAACGACACCCAGCTCAGTTTCATCGGCGCGTTCATGGTGACGGACCAGTGGGCGGTGGAGCTGCTTGCGGCAACGCCCTTTGAGCACGATATTGACGTACCGGATCTGGGTATTGACGCAGGCACCATCAAGCATCTGCCTCCGACACTGAGCCTGCAGTGGTATCCCCGCGGTGGCCAGGAAGGCTGGCAGCCCTATGTCGGACTGGGCGTAAACTACACCTATATCTATGACGAAGACATTGATCCCGCCCTGGCCGATGCGCTGGGCAGCGTGATCGGCGCGGGCTCGTCACGGCTGGACCTGGACGACTCCTTCGGCTTTGCAGCGCAGGCCGGGGTCGATATTCCGCTGAACAGGAACTGGATGCTGAACGCCGGCGTCTGGTACATGAACATTGAAACCACCGCCGATGTGGTGACCGATGTCGGTACCGTCAGCTTTGATGTCGACATCAATCCCTGGGTATACAACATCGGTATCGCCTACAAGTTCTGATCCTGGCTGGCGGCGACTTTCGTCGTCGCCGTTTTCAGCCGTGGCCTGAATGATCCATTGCGGTACTAGTTCCTGGCATAATCTCCCGGTCCAGCAGACGAGAACCGTGTGCATAGGTAAGGTACAGCGTCCAGACTCCCGCCGCGATCATCAGCACTGCAACGATGGTCTTGAATCCCCGACTCTTCAGTATGGCGCTGACATGGCCGGCCGCGAAACTGGCACCGAGCATGGCCGGCAGGGTGCCAAGACCAAAGGCCAGCATCAATCCCGCAGCGTGCAGCGCATCCTGTGCCGTCAGCGCATAGGCCAGCGCGCTGTAAATCAGTCCACAGGGCATAAGCCCCCAGCCCAATCCCAGTGCATAGGCATCGCGGGCGCGCTGCACAGGCAGCCAGCGTGCGGAAAAGCGCTGTATTGGACGCCAAAGAATGGCGCCGGCGCGCTCAAGGTAGGTCAGTCCACGCCACCAGTCCGCAATATAAAGCCCCATCGCAACAAGCAGAAAACCCGCGAGATAGCGCAGCCCCAGGGTCCATGCGGCAAGCTGAATACTGCCCGCAAGCAGACCGAGCAGGGCGCCAAGCAGTGTGTAGCTGCTGATACGGCCCGCATGATAGGCCACGGTAGTCCCCGGCGCGGCCTTGCCGCCCAGACCAACGGCGGCGGCAATGCCGCCGCACATTCCCAGGCAATGCCCGGCTCCGGCCAGGCCGATCGCAAGAGCAGCCAGCAGACTCACGCTGTTCATATCGACTTCTCGCTTTTCTCTTTTTCACGCTCTTGCTGTTCTGGCGCATCTCCGCTGTCGTCGTCGGCGAGGATGCGCCAGCTCTCCTTGTCCAGGTCGTCGTACTGGCCGTCGTCGATAGCCCAGAGCAGCAGGCGTATGGCGATCACGCAGAAGACCAGGGCGATCGGTATAAGAAGATAGAGGCTTTCCATAAGATCTGACCTGTCATGCTCGGCGCGGAGTTCGCGCCAGTCGCAGGGAATTTGCGACCACCAGCAGGGAGCTCAGCGACATGCCGATGGCCGCGGCCCAGGGCGGGATGTAGCCCAGAGCCGCCAGGGGAATTCCAAGAACATTATACCCCAGTGCCCAGGCGAGATTCTGGTAAAGCGTGCGTCGACACTGCTGTGCCTTGTCGATGATCCGGGTCACGCGGTGCAGGTCACCGTCCATGATCACAAAGTCTGCCTGGGTGCGCGCGAGGTCCGTGGCGCCGGCAACGGCGATCGAGGCGTTGGCGCGGCGCAGCACGGGCGCATCGTTGAGGCCATCGCCGATCATCATTACAATTGCGCCCTCTGCCTGCAGCGCGGCGACGTATGCGCTCTTGTCCTGCGGCGACATCCCGACATGGGCGGCGTCGAACCCCAGGTATCGGCCTATTTCGGCGGCCTGCGGTGAGTGGTCGCCGGTGACGAGCTCGAGCGTGGCGCCGCGGGATTTCAATGCCGCCGTCAGCGCCATCGCCTCGCTGCGCAGCACATCCTCGAGCGCTATCCAGGCCAGCGGCTGTTCGTGCAAGACCAGCGCTATCCAGTAGCCAGCCTCGTCGGGTTGGGCGGGCAGCGCCGGTGCAATCTGCCGGCAGTACTCGGCACTACCGATGCGGCAGGCGCGGCCTCGCCATGTCCCGCTAACGCCGTGGCCAACATCGAAGCTCACGTCGTTCACGTCTTCTGCCGGCACAATGTCTGCGAAGCCGCGTGCAATAGGATGGTTGGCGTAGCGCTGCAGCGCGGCGGCGAGGGCCAGCACCTCTGCGCTTGATGTCTCACCAAGACACCGAACCTCGCCAATTACCAGCTCGCCGCGGGTGAGTGTGCCGGTTTTGTCGAACAGGATATGCGTGACACGGGACACGGCCTCCAGGGCCCCCTCACCGCGCACCAGTACCCCGGCGCGGCGCAGGGCATTTGCCGCGTTGCTGAGCGCTGCCGGCGTTGCCAGTGCCAGGGCGCAGGGACAGCTGATAACCAGCACTGAGAGTGCTGTCCACAAGGCCCGTTCCGGCGCGATACCGTACCAGACCCACGCCGTTGCACCGGTCGCGAGCAGTATGCCGCCGATGAACCAGCCAGCAATGCGGTCAGCGATCTGTGCAATCGGCGGCTTTTCCACCGACGCGGTTTCGATGGAGCGCTGCAGTGCCGCAAGTCGTGTATCCAGGTAGCTGCCGCTGGCGGTGACCTCGAGGGCGCTATCGGTATTCACGGTACCCGCAAACACCGTATCGCCTGCCGTAACCCGTCGCGGCAGTGACTCACCGCTGAAGGCATCTTCGCGTACCTCGCCATCACCACTACTCACCACGCCGTCGATGGGTACGGTATCGCCGGCGCGCACGAGTACGCGATCGCCTTTTTTCAGCAGCTGTCGAGTCTGCTGCCGCCAGTCATTACCTCGTCGGACGAGCACCGCATCGGGGAGTGCCGACTCCGCATCAAACCAGTCCAGGCTGCCGGCCAGACGTGCACGTTTTTCGGCAAAGCGGGCCAGCAGCAGCAGGAAAGTGAACATGACGACGGAATCGAAGTAGACCTGACCGGTGCCTGTTGCGGTGGCATAGGTGCTGGCGATAAATGCCAGCCCGATGGCCAGCGCCACGGGCAGATCCATGACCAGCGCGCCCTGGCGCAGGTGCCGCCAGGCGCTGCTGAAAAAGGGACGCGCCGAAAAAACCACGATAAACGCGGTGACACCAAGGCTGACCACGCGCAGCAGCTGTTCATACTCCCGGGCAATTCCCTGCAGTTCACCGGCGTGCAGGGCAATAGCAAACATGCCCACCTGCATCATGCCGAGTCCGGCAACCGCCAGGCGTCGCAGGTCTGCGCGGTATTCGCTACGCATCTGCTCGCGCTGGGCGTTGGCGTGGAAGGGCTTTACGCTGTAGCCCAGCGCCGCGACACGGGCGAACAGACGGCTCAGGGGAAGCCGCTCGCGGTCCAGAACGACATCCAGCCTCGACTGCGACAGGTTTACGGTGGCGCTGCGGACCCCGTCGTATCGCGCCAGGCTCTGTTCGATCAGCCAGGTACAGGCAGCGCAGGTCATGCCGCCGAGAAGCAGGCGTACTCGCGTGAGACCATTGGCATCAACATCGCTGAAGGTGGCGGCGAGCGTTGGCTCGTCGTAAAGCTGGAAGTGCTCCTCGCCGCTGACATCGATCGAGGCAACGTCAGGGCGTAGATTGTACTCTGTGCGCTGGGCATAAAAACGCGCCATGCCGCTGCCCGCTATCAGCTCGGCGACCGCGCGACAGCCGGGGCAGCACATGTCCCGACGTTTGTCGCCGATAACAACACCGAAATCACTGCCGGGGGGGACGGGGTCGCCACAGTGGAAGCACTGTCGTTTGATGCTGGATTCAGTCATGGGTTGCCGTGCCTGCGCCGGCATAGTCGGCTCAGTCTGGCACTGCGCGCTGTGTACCTGTGGTCGCTCGCCCGGTGGTACCCGTGATGCGCCAGTCGCTGTCTTCGCCCGCGTCGAGCAACCAATGCCAGTTGTCCGCCACCGGGACCGGCAGGCTGGCTGTGTAGCTTTCTGCGCCGCTGCGACGCAGATCTATGGTGATATCCCGGTCTGCCTCCATGGGATGTGAGAGTCGGAGGCGAAGTTCAGCCATCGCGGGCAGGGCTTCGGTTAAAACCGTGACACTGCCCGTGTCGATTGCAAGGCGGGCAGAATAACCTCGCTCGCGGGCGCGCTCGTCGCGCTCAAGCTGCCGATTGATGGCAAGACCATCCTTGTAATACTCGTCGGCCACCAGGTCATCCGAGCCACGCACGGCGATGATCATCGTGGCGATGGCCGCAACCACCACCGTTCCCGGCAACACGATCAGGAACCAGGGCCAGAACTGGCGGTACCAGGGCTCTGGAACCGCTTCATCGATACGCGCATTCAGCATCACATGGGCCTCAGGAACCGGCTGTCTGCAGAAATACGCAGGGAAGGCATATCGCTGGAAATGGCCTCAAAAGTGATTTCTGTACCGGGGACATCCAGGTACTGAGGCTGCGCGCGCACGCGCAGAGTGATTGAGCGCACCTCGCCGGCGTCGAGCGCGTAACTGGCATCGCCGATGATCTCGGCATCCTTGATGCCGTTGACCGTTAGATCAAAATTGTGCGGCTGATTATCCATGTTCACCAGCTGGATGCGGTACATGTTGTCGATGTCGCCGTCCTGCGTCTCGACATACAGATTATTGCGATCACGGATAATGGTCATCTCCAATGGTAGCCGCGTGACAACGTTATAGCCGAACACGCCCACCATGAGTGCCAGCACCGTCAGATAGCCGATCACCCGCGGCCTCGCCCAGTGGGTCGGTTTGCCTTCCAGGGCGTTCTCGCTGGTGTAGCGGATCAGCCCCGGTTCGTAGCCCATCTTGTCCATGACCGAGTCGCAGGCATCGATGCACAGCGCGCAGCCGATGCATTCGTATTGAAGTCCCTGTCTTATGTCGATGCCTGTGGGGCATACCTGTACGCAGAGGTCGCAGTCGATACAGTCGCCCAGACCCAGGGCCGAGGGGTCCGCTGAGCGTTTACGTGAACCGCGCGGTTCACCGCGGGCCGGGTCGTAAGAGACGATCAGCGTGTCGCGGTCGAACATGACAGACTGAAAGCGCGCGTAAGGACACATGTAAATGCAAACCTGCTCGCGCATCCAGCCGGCATTGATGTAGGTGGCAAGTGTAAAGAACAGCGTCCACAGCGCCTGCCACTTACCCGTGGACAATGTAGCCAGCTCGACCGACAGTTCGCGCACCGGGTAGAAGTAGCCGACAAAGGTCAGCCCGGTCATGAAAGCGACAAACAGCCAGCCCCCGTGCTTGCTGGCCTTGCGCAAGGCCTTGCCGGCGGTCCACGGTGCCTTGTCCAGCT
>JBHEOO010000046.1:0-22248 GCA_046260765.1 Chromatocurvus sp. | reverse complement strand
ATCCCAGTCGGCCTCGAGTTCATCGGCCACAATCTGCGCCACGGCGGTGCGCGCGTGCTGGCCCATCTCGGAGCGATGACAGGTAATGACCACGGTGCCGTCAGCCTGCAGAGCGATGAACAGGCGCGCATCACTGTCGGCGTCGGCCGCTTCAGCGGCAACCGCCGAGGCCGAGGGTCCCTGCCGGGTGAGCAGCGGTAGCGCGAACACGGCGACGCCGGTGACGGCGCCGGTCTTCAGGAACTTGCGCCGCGACAGGTCAAAATAGCGATTCATGCCTTCTCCGCCAGTCATGATGCATTCTCCGCCAGGTCAAGCAGCGCGGCCTTGATACGCGGATAGGTACCACAGCGGCACAGATTGCCCTGCATGGCGCTGTCGATATCCGCCGATGACGGCGCGGGATTGTCGCTCAGCAGGGAAGACGCCTGCATGATCTGCCCGGGCTGGCAATAGCCGCACTGCGGCACCTGGTGCTCGGCCCAGGCCTCCTGTACCGGATGATCGCCATTCGCCGCAAGCCCCTCAATGGTCGTAATCTCGCGGTTCGCCGCCTCCGAGAGCGGGATGCTGCAGGAGCGCTGGGCCCTGCCGTCGATATGCACCGTGCAGGCGCCGCAAAAACCCGCGCCGCAGCCGAATTTGGTGCCCGTGAGGTTGGCGATGTCCCGTAAATACCACAGCAGGGGCATATCGCCCTCTGCCTCCGTTGTGTGCTTTTCGCCGTTTACTGTCAGTTCAATCATTTGTTGTTATCCCTGCGCCGCGAAGCCGCGACTGCTTCAAATTTTTTCAAACCCTACCACACCCCTACTCCAGCGCCGAACCATCCTCGGAATAGATCACCCAGATCTTGATGTAGCCATCGGTCTCCCAGACACCGGCCCACTCTTTCGGCAGGGTCACCGCCTCTCCCGCCTCGATCACCTGCCGGCTGCCGTCGGAGGACGTCAGCCTAACGCTGCCCAGCCAGCAACATCCCGGCAAATACGTGCTTTAACGTCATCATGTGCAATCTCCCATCATCACAGAAAAGCGATCAATAAATAGGCAGCGACCGTCAGGGCCGCCGCAATCAGGGCGTAGGGTAGCTGGGTCAGCGCGTGCTGCAGGGGCGTGCATCCGGTGGCCTGCGCCGTGAGCACCGTGGCGTCGGAGTAAAAGCAGGCGTGGCTGCCAAAGGTGCTGGCGGACAGGGTGGCGCCAATGACCAGCGTCATGTCCGCCCCCATGTTCTGCGACAGGGCAGTGACAATAGGCAACACGATCACGAAGACACCCCAGTTGGATCCGGTCATGAAGGACACCAGGCCCATACTGACAAACACCACCGCCGGCAGGGTCTGCGGGGTCAGCAGCGGTTCAACGCTTTGCACAACGTAGCGCGGCAGGCCCAGATCATCGTTCACCTCCTTGAGGATAAACGCGGCAACCAGCACGGCGAGAGGCTCGATCATGGTCTTGAAGCCGTCAATCACGGTATCGAAGGTGTCCTGCAGGTCGAGCAGGCGCAATACCAATACCGTAATAATGGTGCCGCCGAGGGCAATATAGATACCGATCAGGAAGTCATTATCGAAAACCATGGTGCAGGCGACCAGCGCCACCATGGGTGCGACGAACAGCCACAGCCGCGGTGTCAGCCCGGGCTTTGGTACTATCGCCCTGTTCGCGGCCTCGATGTGCTGCGCCTCTGGCGGCACCGTGATGCCGGTATCCCGCGCACGTCGGTCAGCTGTCGCCATGGGCCCGAAGGAGCCCAGGCCACCCATAATGACCACGGGCACCAGCAACACCGCGAACCAGGCGTAGAACATGTAGGGGATGGCGGAAATATAGACCGTGAGACCCTGCCCCTCCGCCGCCAGCCCGTTGGCGACCAGCATGCCGGCGAAAAAGGCGCCCCAGGTTGAAAACGGTATCAGCACGCTGATTGGCGCGGCGGTGGAGTCCACCACGTAGGCCAGCTTCTCCCTGGAGATGCGGAACCTGTCGGTGATGTCCCGCATGGCCGCTCCCACAGCGAGTGAGTTCAGATAATCGTCTACGAACAGGACGATGCCCAGGCCCCAGGCCGCCATCAGTGCAGCGCGGGCCGAGCGGATGCGGCTGCCCAGGTTGCGCGTGAAGGCAGCCGTTGCCCCCGTGCGCATCAGCAGGGCAATCAGACTGCCCATGAAGCCGCAGACCAGTATCACCCAGGCAACGTCCTCATCGGTGAGCACACTGAGTGAGGTTTCTGCCATGCCGGCAACAAAGCCCGGACCCTGCAGCATGATCAGACCGAGAAGCGCACCGCAGATCAACGACTCGATAGGCCGACGGCTCCAGATTGCCAGAACAAATACCAGCAGCGTGGGCAGGAGGGACAGCAGACCGCCGCTCTCGTTCAAGGCGTCGTCAATCCAGCTGCTCCCGGGTGGCGCGCCAGGCAGCATCGATGGCGCCGTTGACAAAGGCATAGGCCGAGGCGTCGGAGTTGGCAACAGAAATGCGCCCCATCTGGCGCGCCCCGAGCAGGTGCGGCCCATTGCCCGGCCCGTACTGCGGCGGATCGGACAGCTCGTTGTATTCGTAGGCATAGCCGTGGGGCCAGCGGTTGACCGTCAGCCCGGCGATGTCCCGGACCGGGTCAAAGCCGGCGCCGCCGAGGGCGCCGTCCAGCTGCTCGATGATGCCCGTCTCGAACTGCTCCCAGGTGGTCTCGTAAATCTGTCGGCGGCCCGCCTCGTGCTGCTGGCGCGCCGTCAGGCCCTGATCGGGCACCGTGGGCACCCAGGATCCGTGCAGCACGGTTGGCTGGTCGGGGGCATCGGTGAAGCGATAACCACCCATACTCACCGGAAAATCGAGCCCGAAAGAATGCATGAGGCTCGATTGCGGCACCGAAAGACTGTAGATGCCGAGCTCCCTAAAGGGGCGCCAGTTGCGCACCGCGATGCTCATATAGACCAGCGGTACCTTGGCCGCATAGGCAATGGCCTCGCGCTGGTCCTCAGGCATTTCCGGGCAGATATGCGGCAGGATGGCGTTGTAGCAACCCATTACCACGTGCTTTGCGCGCACCCGCGCAACGCGGCCGTCGCGGACGTAGCAGACATCGACCGCATCGCCGGCTGGTGTATGCCGCACATCCACCGCCGTACTGTTCAGGCGCAGCCGGCAGCGCTGTCCGGCCTGATCCAGCGCCTCGTAATCCACCCGTGCCAGTACCAGGTCTTCCATGCTGCTGCCGGGCACGGCCTGCGGTATCAGGCTGCGCACCAGCGCGCGGGCGACACCGGCGTTGCCATCGGGGAAGTGAAAGATATAGGGCTCGTTGCGCTCCGGCTCGCGCAGCGGTACCGGCGGCAGGTCGAGGTGCTGCGTTCCGGGCATGCCCATGCGCAGCGCCTCAAGCGCAGAGATGGCGTCCCAGCCCACACCCCACCAGCCGCGAATGGCATCGCGCCACAGCAGGTAGACCGACTCCGGCAAGCCCGCAGTATCGAGCAGGAAGTCGCGATAGCTCGTGCCCCGCAGCGTCTCAACGCGGGCATCCCGGGGAACGGACGCCAGGTAGTTGACCGGGGCGGATAGCAGCTCGAGGCAGGCCTCACGGGCGGCACTGTCGAGCGGATAGCGGGCGAGCAATGCCGCATTGCGGTCCCGCGCGGATGCGCCACCGTAAAGATCCAGCTCCGGCAGCACCCGATCTTCGCCGTAGCGCCCGGCGCTGAAGTACACGCCGCGCCCGAGGCCGGCATTCGCGAAAAAGTCCTGATCGTAATACTCGTAGAAACGCTCAGGAAAAATGCTGACGGAGCGCAGGAGCCCGGCGGCCACCTCGGAATAACTGCCCGGCGTATCCAGGGATTGACTGCCGCCGTAGCCAATCAGCTGCCGGCCGTCGACCGTGAACTCGTTGCGACGTGCGTGCCCGCCAAAATCGTCGTGATTGTCCAGGATAAGAATGCGGCTGCCGGCACCTGCCTGCTGGCGGTAGAAATGTGCCGCCGCCAGTCCGGAGATACCGCCGCCAACAACGACCAGGTCGTAGATCCCATCCGTCTGTTCTGCGGGTCGCGGATAGCGCTGGCCGGCCCAGGCCACCGCATGTGCAACGTCAAAGGACCCTGGCTGGCTGCCGCGCATGCCCATGAGCGACGGCGGGTACCCCGCCGGTGTTGCGCCAGCGCGCGCGAGAGCCTCCAGCGGGGCCATTGCGCCGGCGGCTGTGCCGAGGGCCATGCCACCGAGGAAATCCCGGCGGCTGATATCGAGCCGGCGGGCCATGTCAGCCTGGGACCGCTGATAGCGAGTACACAGGCGTCGCGCTGACAGGCTCCATGTTCACAGGCTCCATGTTCACAGGCTCAATGTTCACTGGTTTCAATTTCACAGGTTCCAGGTAAAGCGCAGACCCGCAGTACGTGGACGGCTGGGACTGATATCGGATTGCACGTAGGGAGACGCCGCAGAGGTCGGTCCATTGCCCGCGTCGTAATACTCGTCGTCCAGCAGGTTTTCGACATACAGCGCAAGCGCCCAGCCCGTGGGCGAGCGGAAGCCCGCCAGCGCCTGAACTTCCGTGTATTCGCCGACGTAGCGCATACCGGCGGCCACGGTCTCGGGGGTGAATGGCACCCAGTCCGCCGGTGCGCCATCTTCCCAGCTCGCCGAGAGATTGCCGAACAGCTCGCCGGACCGCAGCGGCAGGGTCCCGTTCAGCGTGGCATAGGCGGTCCACTCCGGAATGCCCGGCAGCGGCGAGCCTTCGCAGGCACTGCGATCACCCAGGAATTCCTCGCCGTTGGCGCAGAAGTCCTGGATGCCCTTACCCTCGCTGTCGAACCAGGAGAACCCGAGGCCGAAGCTCCAGTGGTCGGAAAAGCCATAGTTCCATACGCCTTCAACGCCGCGGCCATCCACCGTGCCGGTGTTGCACACCTCGACCACCGGTGAGCCGGGCTCGCTGCAGGTTGCCTGCAGGTCCTGGTACTCATAAACAAAGGCATTCAGCTGCAGCTGGCTGGCGCCATCGAAGTGCTTGCCCGTATAACCTATCTCGTAGGACGTCACCTCCTCGGAATCGAAGGAGGACGGGCGATGCACGCCCGGCAGCGCTTCGACGCCGCTGAAGGGGCCGCCCGGGGTCACCGAGAAACTGTTGAAGCCGCCCTGCTTGTAACCCGTGGTGATACTGGCGTAGAGAAGATTGTCGCTGTCCGGACGCCAGTTGAGCACGCCGCGCCAGGTGGCCCTGGACCAGGACTGGGTATCGGACACCGGGCCCTGCGGCGTGGTGAAACCGGTCTGCACAACCTGCCCGAGCAGACTGCGGTTGCGCGCCGTCAGAACCGCCTGCGACATCTCCTTTTCATCATCGTTGTAGCGCACGCCGATGCTGCCATCGAACTGCTCGGAAAACTGGAACTGCAGATCGACATAGGCAGCCCAGCCCTGGAAGGTTCCCCGGGTGCGGTTCCAGTCATCGATCAAGCCGTCGGGACTCGCCTGCCAGTCGTAGGTGCCCCAGTAGTCGGAAAGAATATAGGCGTAGGCGCCACCGTAGGCGTTGTTGTAATAGTCGAACACGCCCTGGCAGTCACTGCCCCAGTACACGTTACAGTACAGATCCTCGTCCTGCTGGCCGAGAAACTCGGTGTCGATTTCTTCGCGGTAGTAGGATACACCCGCATACCAGCTCAGCATGCCGTCAGTGTCAGAGGTGAGTCGCAGTTCCTGCTCTAGGTATTCGCCGGACTGCACCTGCTCGTAGTTGAAAATGGTCAGCGGCGTCGCGTCGAAATCCTCGGAATAATAAAAGTCGTGATCCTTGTAGCCGGTCAGGGAGGTCAGCATGGCCCAGCCCAGGTCAAGGTTGAACTCCAGGCCCACCTGAAAGATCTCACCCTCGTCCACCGGCGGGCTACGCGGCTCATCGATGTTGATGTCCCTGGCGTCACCGGGCACAGGGATAGTGCCGTAAATGCTTTCGAGGAACGCGTAGGACGGGCCGTTACCCGTGGCACGGTAGATCGTGCCGGACTGCTCGCGGTCTTCGTATTCGACAAACAGCGTCGCCGTCAGCGCACCACCATCGTCATAGACACCCGTGAGGCGTAGCGCTGTCTTGTCGTGTTCGATGTAGTCCCTGCCGTTACGGATGTTGGTAACGTAACCGTCTTCCCTGGAATGCAATCCGGCAATACGCACGGAAACGGCGTCGCCGATATCGACATTGGTCGCGCCCTCCGCGCGGAAAATATCGCGCTCACCGATGCGGATATCGGCATAGGTATCGGCCTCCTCGCGTGTCGGCTTGCGGGTGATGATATTCATGGCCCCGGCAATCGAATTGCGACCGAAGAGGAAGCCCTGGGGGCCGCGCAGGATCTCCGCGCGCTCCATGTCAAACAGACTGGTGACGGCGGAGCCATTGCGGCCCTGGTAGAAACCGTTCTTGTAGACGCCCAGGGAGGGATCACCGCCGTTGCCGAAATCGTTGGTCAGAATGCCGCGAACGGCGATTGAATCCATGAAGCTGTCTTTGGAGTTGCCGGTCACGCCGGGTGTAAAGGTGACCAGATCCTTGACGTCATCGAGATTGACTGTGCGCAGGAAATCACCGGAAAGCGCCTGCACCGACAGTGGCACGTCCATCACTGACTGCGCGCGCTTGGTCGCCGTGACAATGACTTCTTCCAGCTGCTGGGCCCCCGTCCCCGTACTGCCGACGCCAACCATCATTGCCGTGGAGACGGCCAGGGCGAGTCGCCGCCGGGGACAGCGTGAGAGAAGGTGAAGACCTGTCGAGGCGCTTTTTTCGGCACCTGGAATAGCCGCGGCGCCTGTGATGGGTCGAAAGTCAGGCAAGGATGAGCGCTGTATTGGCATGGACTACCCCCTCATTGCTGCTATGCCCCGGGCGCTGGCATCACGTTTTCTTTCGAATTCTTTTGCGGGCGTCTTGCATTCTGATCTTCCCCGGCAGGCCGGGGGGCGGGTCGTGCAGGCGGGCTATTTCGCGCTGTCGCCCGCCACCTGTCTACGCTACCAGTCAGATTATCGCTGAGGTTACGAAAAAGCGCCGGGCGATACAATAAGTCAGACTCGCGCCGACTACCCCAGTACGAGTGGAATCCCCTCGGCCTCCAGACTGCGACGCAGCGGCTGCAGCTGCTGTTCATACCGTCGCCAGCGTCCCACAGACCGCGTGTGCGCGGCCTCGCGCACCTGTATCACGCTGGCGGTTGTCACTGCCGAGGTCTGGCGATGGAAGTCCAGGCAGGCATCATTCCAGGGCAGCCCGAGGAAGCGAATCAGTGCTCGCGCGTGCGGCTCAGGATCCGCGGCAACCGCCTCGTAGGCAATTTCGTGGTAGCGCCCGCCAAAGCGCGCGCGCCACTGCGCCATGAGCCGGTAGTAGCGCGCGTGGTGACGTGCCAGCTCTTCCTGCCGATAGGAGTGCGGGTAGGCGTCGGCAAACAGCTGTTTGAAGCTGGCAAAGCAGGCGTCCATGGGATCGCGGCGAACATGCACGATTCTGGCCCCGGGGAGCGCGGCCAGAATCAGCGGCAGGTAGCGATAGTTCGCCGGCAACTTGTCAACAAAGTGCGGCAGATTTCCCCGCAGCCTATGAGTGGTGCTCATGTAGGCTTCACCCAGCCGGCGCACATCGACGTTCCCGGCACGCTGCACCAGCTCCGCACTGTTGCGCCGGGTGCCATTCCAGTTGAGCAGGCGGCGCAGCGAGCCATCGAACTGCCGTAGCTCGCCGGCGGAGTGCACCGCGGGATGCGCGGTGATGATCCGTTCTATCAGCGTGGTTCCGGTGCGCGGCTGTCCGACCACGAAAATCGGTGACGTGGTGGCATGACCAATGGGACACGATGCCAGCCACGCCGCGGTGAAGGTCTTCTCCAGTGCGTCGAACATGCCGCGCTCCGCGGCTTCGTCGTACACCAGCGTGCTGCGGCGGGCTTGTGCACCGCGGGCAAAAGCGTCAAACGCGCCGGACCAGTCCTCAAGATCCTCGAGTTCCTTGCCCAGGGCATAGTTGAGATACGCCCGTTCCAGCGGTGACCGCGTGCCGTCCTGCAACAGTGCCCGGAGCTGATCGACGTGCTCGCGGTCGCAAGCACGATTCAGCCCGGACAGTAGCCAGTGCGCATTCGCGTTTTCCGGATTGACGTCCAGCGCCTGTTCCAGCGTGCGCTGCGCCGCCGCAAACTCACCCAGGAACATCTGATTGTTGGCCCTGTTGAGAAGAAAAAGAAGGTTTTCTGGCTGCTGGTCCAGCGCCCGCGACAGCCATTGCGATGCTTCCGCCGGGTCGCCGAGCAAGGTATGCACCGAGGCGATGGTGTCCTGCACCACCGGATTGCCGTCCTGATACGCAACCGCCTTTGCCAGGGCGTCATCCGCGCGATTGACGTGCCCCATGCGCATGAACAGCCGCGCCAGCTGCGCCCAGGCCGCGCCGTGGTCCGGATGCAGGCGGGTCACCGAGCCAAAGGCCTGCACCGCCATACGGGTGTTATCTGTTTCTGCGGCAATCAGGCCGACGAGAAAATGACCTTCGGTGAGATCGGGCTTGGCGGTGAGCAGACGTCGACAGCACTCGGACGCGCCAGCGAAATTACGGCGCGACAAACGCGTGTAGCCCTCGCGCAGGGTCTCTCGCATCCACGGCTGCACTGCTGTGTTTCCCTGCTGCATTGCCACTCCAGGCCACTGCCACCCCGGCGATAGATCGACATCTTAGCCCCTGCCTTTCCATCAGTCAGCCGCGCAGGCACTGTGTGAAGATCTGGGCAGAAGGCGGACGACACCGGTCTGCCCGCCAGGCACCTGTCGTACCTATGATACGCGCAATGCTTTGCGCTACGCGGTCGATATCCGCCCGCTTCATGTTAACGACACAGAGGAACACTCATGAACCTGACTACAAGATTGATGACATCCGTCGCTTTGGCGGCCAGCCTGTTCGCTGCCGGCGCAATCGCAGACGATAGCGAGGAAAGCAGCATGACGGACACCCCCAGCATCGTGGAAATCGCTGCGGGCAATGATGATTTTTCAACGCTGGTTGCCGCACTCACGGCCGCCGGTCTTGTCGACGTCCTCTCCGGTGAGGGTCCGTTCACCGTATTCGCACCGACCAATGCGGCCTTCGAAAAGCTCCCGGCTGGCACTGTGGAAGGTCTGCTGAAGCCCGAAAACAAGCAGCAGCTGACTGACGTACTGACCTACCACGTCGTCGCCGGCGCGGTTTATGCCAGCGATGTAGTGGAGCTGAGCGAAGCCACGACTGTGCAGGGCAGTACGGTCGACATCACCGTGACCGAAGACGGTGTCATGGTCGATAACGCGAATGTCGTCGCGACCGACATTGAGGCGTCCAATGGTGTCATTCACGTGATTGACAGCGTCATTCTTCCGTAACCATTGCCACTGCGCGAGAGTGTCTGCAGTCGTTCACCTGCGGCTTTTCGCAACGTACCGAAGGGTGGCCCTGATACGGCCACCCTTTTTTATGCCCTGATCACATTTTACGCCTTGATCACATTTTATGACGTCATCACAGGGCCATCCCTCGCTGTGCAGGCGATGACTCAAAGCAGCCGTCTTCTCAGTGCAGGCGAGCTCGGGATGGACGTAACCCGGGTTGATAGCGTGGGTTGATAAACGGCCAGACATCCTCAATCCAGTCAGCCAGCGCCACTCCGAGGCGTTCCTGCGAGCCTGAGGCTACCTCACTCCTGCGTACCCAGTAACGGACCTCTGCATCAAAGGCATGGCGGTCGCAGGGACTGACGTAGGCGCAGCCGAGAATACCTTCTGCTGACGCATCCAGCACGGCGTAGGCAAACGAGGTACGGCGTTCGAACTCTTTCTGATGCCACGCCAGATCGATACGATGCTGCTCCGGGGTCAGGCCATCAGGCCAGCCGCGACCGAACAGTGTCTGTAAATGCTCACTACTGCTGACTACTGCATCAAAGTCAGCCTCTGCGTGATCAAGTGTTAAGGCCTGAAGCCTGAATCCCGGTATCGTCACATGCCTTGGCACCACAAAATCACGTGGGACGAAGGGTTTCAGCGCGGGCGCATGATTGAGGGCGAGCAGAGTCAACACGGTATCTCCTTTTTGTGTCCGGCAAGTGTAGGGAGTCGGCCCGGGGAATTCCCGCATTCCCGATTGCGGCATGACCAAAGTTTGAACAGCTTCACAACCACTGGTCCGAACTGCTGCCAATGCGTACTAAAAGGATGACGTCACGCATGCACACATCCGCTGTATCAAACAGCGCCACCGGCCAGGTGCCGGACATCATGACCCTCGCCGCCTTCGGCAGTCTGGCATTCCCGCTGGCGGCGGGTTTCATAGCGCTGCAGGTCGTGGTGCCCACATTTTACGCCCAGGCTCTGGGTATGAGCCTGACCGCGGTCGGCGCGATACTGCTGATTGCGCGACTCTGGGATCTGGTCACCGACCCATTGGTCGGCTACCTCTCGGACTACACACCGGCGCACTGGGGGCGGCGCAAGAGCTGGATCGTCGCCAGCGCGCCTTTGATTGCCGGCTCCGTGTGGCTGCTGTTCAACCCACCGGCGTCCGTCAGCAACAGCTACCTGGTGCTGGCGGCCATGGCCGTGTATGTCGCGGGCACCATGAACGTGGTTCCGATGAACGCCTGGGGTGCGGAGCTGTCCACCAGCTACCACCAGCGCAGTCGCATCAGTGGCGCGCGCGTCATTTTCGGTCTGAGCGGAACGCTGGCTGCCCTGCTGCTTATCGACAACAGCAACAACGACACGCTGCGTGATTCTCTTGCCGCCATTACCTGGCTGGTCATCGCCGGGCTCGCCGTGTCGGTGCCGCTGGCGGCCCTGCGCGTACCCGACGCCGGCGGCGCCGCCAACCGCGGCAACAGCATGCGTGGCGCCTGGGATCTCATGCGCACGCCCTCGCCGTTCCGACGCCTGCTCCTGGCATTCCTGGTGAACGGCATCGCCAATGCCATACCGGCGACGCTGTTTCTGCTGTATGTGACCCATGTGCTCGATGAGCCCGGTATCGCCGGCCCGATACTGTTCCTGTATTTCCTGTGCAGCGCCATTTCCATTCCTGCCTGGGTCATGGTTGCGCGGCGTATGGGCAAGCACCGCACCTGGTGTCTTGCGGTTCTCGGCTCCTGTGTCTTTTTTGCCGGCGCTCCCTTCCTCGGCAGCGGAGATACCCTGTTCTATGTTGTTATTGTAGCCGGCACCGGGCTGATGATCGGCGCGGATCTCGCCCTGCCCAATGCGATCAACGGCGATCTTATCGAGTGGGATGACTGGCACAACAACAAACGCCGGCCGGGCCTGTTCTTTGCGCTCTGGGGAACCGCCTCGAAGCTCGCCTTTGCGCTCGCCGTCGGCTTTATTTTTCCGGCACTCGACCTCGTGGGCTTCGATGCCAGCGGTGACAACAGCGACGCGCTCGTTCGCACCCTGGCAATTCTGTATGCGGCGCCGAGCATTGTCCTGAAGCTGCTGGCCGCCGCCATGATGCGCAACTTTCCGATTGACGAGGCGGAACACCGTCGGCTTCGGCAAGCGCTGGCCGAGCGGGACGCGGGCGGGTGATGTAGTATGATCGCCCGTCGCAGTCGAACCGGTTCCGGGGTCATTTGTGGAAGAGGCACAACACTTCACTGTCATGCACAGCGAATCCATCAAGGTGAGATTTCGCGACACTGACGCGCAGGGACATCTGTATTTCGCCAACTATCTGGTTTATGTCGATGAGGCGTCCGGTGCATTGATGAGCAGCCTCGGGTTTAACTGGGTCGACCCGGCTCAGGCTCCCTGCTTTGTCTTTACCGCAAACATCAACTGCAACTACCTTCACGAATGCCGCATGGACGACATCGTCCGCATTGATGTGGGCTACCAACGCCTCGGCAACACCAGCGCTACCCTCGGCTTTGACATGCACGAAGAGCGCGGCGGCACGCGACTGGCGCAGGGTACGATCACCCAGGTATTCGTCGACAAGACCAGCCGCAAATCCTGTGCCATTCCACTCACGCTGCGCCAGCATCTGGTGTCCGTCGCACCGGCGCTCGCTTCTTAATGGACCAGAATCTGCTCTATATTCTAGCCGGGGTGCTCGTGCTGGGGGTTGGCGCCCAGTGGCTGTCCTGGCGGCTGAAACAGCCGTCGATCCTGGCCCTGCTCATACTCGGCATTGTCGCCGGCCCGGTTACCGGACTGCTGCGCCCCGACGAGCAATTCGGCGATCTTCTTTTCCCCCTGGTATCGCTGGGTGTCGCACTGGTGCTGTTTGAAGGGGGCATGACGCTCAAATTCCGTGATCTTCGGGGCCACGGCATGGCGGTGACCAACCTGGTGAGCTGGGGCGCAGTGCTGAACTGGCTGCTGATGGCGCTGGGCTGCTGGTGGCTGGCCGGATTCTCTGCGGAAATCGCGTTCCTGTTCGCGGCACTGGTCGTGGTCACCGGCCCCACGGTGATCAACCCGCTGCTGCGAACCATGCGCGCAACCTCACAAGTCAGCCAGGTGCTGCGCTGGGAAGGCATTCTGATAGACCCGGTGGGCGCGCTGCTCGCCGTACTGGTCTTCCAGTATCTGGTGTCCGGCGCAGACTCCTGGCAGGTCTTTGCGGGAAGTATCGGCGTCGGCCTTGCCGCCGGTTTTGCCGGCGCATTCACCCTCGGATTCGTGCTACGCCGCCACTGGGTCCCGGAGTATCTGGTCAATGTGGTGACGCTGGCCTGGGTTGTGATGATGTTTGCCGGCAGCGATTTTGTAGCGCACGAGTCCGGCCTGCTGACGGTAACGGTCATGGGCATCTGGCTGGGCAACATGAAAGAAGTGGGCGTCAGCGAAATACTGAGTTTCAAGGAAAGCCTGTCCATCCTCATCATTTCCATGCTGTTCATTGTGCTTGGCGCTCGCGTGGACCCTATGGATATTCTCGCCACGGGCTGGAATGGGCTTATTGTTCTGCTCGTCGTACTGCTGGCCAGGCCGGTGGTGGTCTGGGCCTCAACCCTTGGCGGCAACTACAGCTGGCGACAGAAAGCCCTGCTCAGCTGGGTGGCACCACGAGGCATTGTTGCCGCTGCGGTGTCTTCCCTGTTCGCGCTGCGCCTCGCCGACGCCGGATACCCGGGTGCCACAGATCTGGTCGCGTACACCTTTCTGGTGATTATCGCGACGGTCATCCTGCAAAGCCTCACGGCGCGCCCGGCAACGCGATTGCTCGGTCTTGCCGAGGCTGAGCCGAACGGCATGCTGATTGTCGGCGCAAACCCGGTGGCGCGTGCCATTGGCCAGGCTCTCCAGCAGCAGGGTTTCCGCGTTAAGCTGGCGGACACCTCCTATGAGGAAATTCGCAGCGCGCGGATGGCGGGGTTCGAAACCTATTACGGCGATCCTATTTCCTCTCACGCCGATCAGTACCTCGAGCTGGTGGGTATCGGCCGCCTTCTTGCGATGTCCCGCCGGTCGCGCTGGAATACGCTTGCCTGCATGAAGTATCGAACGGAATTTGGTCCTAACCGCGTGTTCAGCCTGCGCAACGCCGAGGACAGGGATACGTCGGCGCGCGAGAAACTAGCGGAGGACTACCGGGTCCCGCGCCTGTTCCAGGAGGACGTGACCTACCAGAAACTGGCGAGCCTGCTGGCCAGCGGTGCCGAGGTGAAAACGATAAACCTCACGGACGAATTCGATATGGACGCTTATCGCAACAGGAACGCCAGCGACCTTATCCCCCTCTTCTCGATCGATGCGAACGGCAAACTTCGGGTTGTCAACGGTGACTCGTCCTCTGAACCCGCTGCGAATGTCAGGCTGATCGCCCTCGTATACAAGCCTGACGCAACCTGAGGACACCTTCATGAAGACAGTAAGCTTTGACAACAGGCCCGTGCAGCCGTCAAAAATCATCTGCATAGGGATGAACTACACGCGCCATATCGAGGAGCTTGGCAACCAGGTTCCCGACAACCTGGTGGTGTTTCTCAAGCCCAACTCCGCCATTGGCAACGAGCTGAACAGCAGTCTGCAGGACGAGCCGCTGCACTATGAAGGCGAAATCTCCCTGATGGTCATGGGCGGGCGTCTGGCGGGGGTGGGGTTTGGGCTAGACCTGACGCGACGTGAACTGCAGTCAAGGCTGAAGTCCCGTGGTCTGCCCTGGGAGCGCGCCAAGGCCTTCGACGGCGCCGCTCTGTTCAGCAGCTTCGCACCTTTGACCGTCCCGATCGACTCGCTGGAAGTGCAGCTGTGTATCGACGGCGAGGAACGTCAACGCGGCGATGTCTCGATGATGCTCTACTCACCCGCGACCATTCTTGAAGACCTGTCCGCATTCATGTCCCTGGAAGATGGCGACATTGTCATGACCGGCACGCCCGCGGGCGTCGGCCCGGTGACACCCGGTGCAGACTTCCACGGTCGCGTCCTCTCAGGCGGCGTGGTTCAGGCGGAGGGGCGCTGGCGCGCCCTTATGTAGGCAAAGATTGTGTAGGCGAATATTGTGCAGCCAAATATGTTGTGTCGTCAGATTGTACTGAGCCCTCGTTTACAGTAGCGTTGCGGTAACCCTTCCGAGTTGCCTGCCATGCAAGCAATATTGAAACTGGATCTCGCGGGCCAACCCCGCGGCTGGATGAGTCTGCAGGAAGCCATTACGGCTTACGCCCGCGGTGACGTGGTGTATGGGATAGGGGAGACCCTGCCACCGGTGTTCGGTGGTATCCAGCGCTGCAGCGGCGAGCGGTCGAGAATGGATGTGCAGCCGATTGTTGCCCTTGGCGGCCGTATCGTGTCGACGTTTTCCCCGCCGCTGTGCAATCGAACATTGTTCCGCCGCGACGACCAGCGCTGCCTCTACTGTGGCAATCGCTTCGCGCGCGGCGAACTCACCCGCGACCATGTTCTACCGGTGTCGCGCGGCGGTGGAGATCGCTGGGAAAACGTGGTCGCGGCCTGCAAGCGCTGCAACTGGCAGAAAGATAACAAGACGCCGGAGGAAGCGCACATGCCACTCCTCGCAATCCCTTTCCGGCCAAACCCCTACGAATGGCATTTCCTGGCCAAGGAGCGCATCCTGACAGACCAGATGCAGTACCTGTCCAGGCAGTTCAAGGCCAAACGCGACTGGGCACATTAGCTGCTGCATCGACCAGTTACAGATCGCACACAGACCAAGCACAGACCAGGAACAGACCAAGGCCGGAAAACACGCTCAACCCATGACCAACCGCTTCACCACGCACCGCACCATCAGTCTTATCGGCATGCCCGGCGTCGGCAAGAGCACCGTCGGCGTGATTCTCGCCAAGCTGTGCGGCCTGGGATTCTGCGATACCGACCTCGCCATACAGCAACGCCGGGGTGCGTCGCTTCAGGAAATTCTCGAGCAGCATGGCAACCAGGGCTTTCGCCACATCGAGCAGCAAGTCCTGATGGATGTGCCTCTTGCGGACGCTGTGGTGTCCACCGGCGGCAGCGTCATTTTCGGTGACGCCGTAATGCATCGCCTGAAGGCCGCCGGACCGGTTGTCTATCTCCGGGCAGACATCGCAACGCTGGAGCAGCGAGTGGCAGCCAACCCCCTTCGCGGCATCGCCAGAGAGGGCTCGCAAACCTACGCCGATGTCTACGCAGAGCGCTGTCCCATTTATGAATATCATGCGGATGTGATTGTCGATGCGACAGATGGCAGCGCAGATCAGGTTGCGGCCGCCATTCATGATGCCCTCTCCTGACTCCGGACTGACTCTTCACTGACAGCGGGCTGACTCCGGACTGACTGCGCATTTGTCCGTCGCGGCCGACAGCTCAGGCGGACGCATGCCGCAGGCCACACCCGTCACGGAACGTGCCGTCAACAGGCTGCCACAGAGTGTGGCACAGACCTTGCTATCTCCAGTTTGGTGGCCCGGCAGGCCAGAAGCTCAAGGATGAGCATAGACACGGATGTCGCAGCGGCAAGGGAATCCAGGGACGGCACCGGGCCGCCCATCCATCACAAATATTGATCGTATCGGTAATAAACTTTTGATTTACACAGGGGGTGACCTGCCCCATATTGCCGCGAATTTGGTCCGGGCAAGTCACTGGGGAGGTGATTCATGGACGATCGCGAGCAACTGTCTTCCGCCGATGGCATGGACGACATCTATGAACCGGCACTGGGCGAGGTCGACGACGACACCGTGGACACCCTGCTGCCATTCTCAAGCGAAAAGCAGCGCCTGGCGGCAAAGCGGCGCCGCGCCGAAAGACGTCTGGAAGAACGGCGTCTGCGCGAGGAGCTGGGCGATTATGAGCTCGAGCTTGAAGATTACTGACAGACCCTGCTTGAACTAAACCCGCAGGCCGGAGAAACCTTCGGCCAATCCCTCCAGAACGTCACGCCGCACCGCACTGGCGTGCCATGTCATGTGCAGCTGGCGCTCAAACTCGGGGGCATCCGGCACCGGATGCAAGCCACTATCTGCCAGCGATCGCCGCTGGCTCTCCGGCAGGTAGCAGGCGCCCCCGTTTTTCACGACATGGTCACGGGCCACCTCGGTCATGTTGGTCTGCAGACGGGTCACGCCGTGCTCACCGAACTGGCGCGAGTGGAACCTCGCGAAGGCCCTGCCCCAGTTCAGGTAAACGTAGTTCCCGGCCAGGGCGCGCTGCACGGTGTCGCGCCGGCGCGAACTGTAAAGGCGCAGGCTGATATCGCCGACCGCGGCGAACTCAAGCTCAGGGACGTCAGGCGGCTCCAACAGCAGCGCGATATCTGCCGCTCGATCCAGCAGCATGCGGACGATGACATCAGATTGCCGACTGTCCAGCCGCAGCAGCAGATCCGGCTGCGCCGCCAGCAGGGTATCCAGCTTTTCCTGCAGCACTGGCATCCAGAGTCCGCTGCGCACCAGCACCGACACGGGATAAGCACCGGGATCTTCCAGCGACATGTCACGGCGCGCGCGTGCCAGCGCCATCAGCACCGTCTCGGCGTGGGGCACCAGTCGCTCACCCTCACTGCTGAGGCGAATGTTGTTGCGCTCGCGAACAAACAGCGTGACGCCCAGCGCTGCCTCCAGCTGGCGGATGCGCGCACTGACCGCAGCCTGGGTCAGGAACAGATTGCTCGCAGCACGACCGAAGTGGCGCGTATTGCGCACTTCAAGAAAGGTTCGCAGGAGTTCAGTATCCAATGCCGGCGCCTCAGTGAGTCACGGCGTCCGGCTGCTGCAGGTGTGCCTCGTGGTGCGTTTCCTGCTGCCAATCGAACACGTTCAGCTCAATAAAAATGAATGCAAACAGCCACAGGCTGGCGTCCCAGAAATCCAGAAAATTGCCCTTTACACCCCAATAAGCGGCGGCAATAAAAAGAATCGAGTAAATCCCGAGCTTGATAAACCAGGTGACGCGCATCATCTGATCTGACAGATCGCGCCGCAGCTGCAGCCGCACCTCGACCTCCAGCATCACCACAACCAGGATCCAGGCTCCGGCATTGATGACATCGGTCCATGCCAGCCAGCGAGCCGACTGCAGCACCTCAGGAGAAGCCAGCACAGTAAAGCTGCCGACCTGGTAGACAGCGCTGCCAAGAGCAGAACAGTTCATCGCGCTGAGCGGCGCGTAATGATCGAGCGTCAGCAGTACCGACCATGTCTCGTCCAGCCGATCGCAGGGCATCGCACCGACCAGAGGGCTGACATCGTACAGCGACATCATCACCGCGTAGTAACCGGTGAATGCATAGACAATCGCGAAACAGCAGAGAATCCGCGTTCCGTGAAGCCCGCGCCGCACCCAGCCTCGAATATGTCGGTCTTCAAGGACTGAGGTCTCCAGCTCGAACAGCAGCAGCAGAATGACCCAGGCCGCAGTATCGATTGTCGTGGAGAAAATCTGGATCAGCTCACCGGCGCCAAAGCCATCCATGAAGGTGTGCTGCAGCGCATTCAGCTCTTCCGCCAGAAAGAGATAGATATTGAGGATCAGCAGGCTGTATGTCAGGTACTTGACCCCGCTGAACAGCCTGGAACGCGTGAGCATTCGAATGTGCTACACCTGCAGAAGCAGGTGCTCGCGCTCCCAGGAACTGATGACCTGGTTGAATTCCTCGAACTCATCCAGCTTGACCGCGGTGTAGGCGCGCAGGAACAGGTCGCCGAACAGGTCACACAGCTCCGGCGTCATGCGCAGGTTGCGCAGCCCCTCCTCCAGCGTTCGCGCAACCTCGACGTCATCCTCATTGGCCGTACCGCTGTGCGGTTCAGAAGGCTGCAGGTTTTTTTGCATGCCGAGCAGGCCGCTGGCGAGGCTGGCCGCGATCGCCAGATAGGGATTGGCGTCGGCGCCGGGGAAACGGTTCTCCACCCGCGTTGCGGTCGGCTCACTGTGCGGCACACGAAACGCCGTGGTGCGGTTGTCGAAGCCCCAGTTCAGGTTGATTGGAGCGGCGATGTCCGGCGCGAGGCGGCGGTAGGAATTGACGTTCGGCGCGTACAGGCTGATCAGCTCCGGCGTGTAACGCTGCAGGCCGGCAATGTAGCTGAGCAGCGCATCCGTAAACTTGCCGTCCTCGTCGGCGAACACATTGCGCCCCGTCTTTATGTCGATCAGGCTCTGGTGGATGTGCATCGCACTGCCCGGTTCGATCTTCATCGGCTTGGCCATGAAGGTGGCATACATGTCGTGCTTGAACGCGGTTTCGCGCACGGTGCGCTTGAACACGAATACCTGATCGGCCAGGCTCATCGGATCACCGTGGCGGAAGTTGATCTCCATCTGAGCGGCGCCGTTCTCGTGTATCAGCGTATCGACCTGCAGCTGCTGCGCGTCCGCATACCCGTACATGTCCTCAACGAAGTCCTCGAATTCGGAAACGGCATCAATGCTATAGGACAGCCGCGCGGACTCCCTGCGGCCAGAGCGGCCGATCGGGGGAATGAGTTCGATGTCGGCATCGGTATTGCGGCTGACCAGATAGAATTCCACCTCCGGCGCAATCACCGGCTTCAACCCGAGCGCCGCGTAGGCGTCCAGGACCTTGTGCAGAATAGTGCGCGAAGCCAGCGGGTGCAGCTTGCCATCCATGGTGTAGCAGTCGTGGATGAGCTGGGCGGTGGGCTCCCGCGCCCAGGGCACCACGCGCAGCGTACTGACATCCGGCTTCAGCAGCATGTCGGTATCCGTGGGCTCGACAAAGTCCCAGTGCTCGTCGCAATACTCGCCGGTGACCGTCTGCACGAGAATACTCTCCGGCAGCTTGGGGTAGGTGTCATTGAGAAACTGGTGGGCGGGGATGAACTTGCCGCGGGCATTGCCGGTCAGATCGGGAACCAGCACCTCCACTTCCGATATCTGGTGTTCTTTGATCCAGTTTCTGATGGCCTGTTTATCGTCTTCCATGGGGGCGTCCGACAGCGTATTCGCAGCAGTATCGCAGCACAGGCGAGAAGCGGGCAAGTCGCGCCGCCCGCAGAGTGGTATCCTGTCGACACCGCTGCTATCGCCATGATCACGCCATGTCACACCCCCCAGCACACGTCGACTCCTGGTACGCCGCAAGTGCCAATCGCCAGCTGCAGTTCCCCGCCCTGGCCGGCAGTACGCAGACTGACGTGTGTATCGTCGGCGGCGGTTACACCGGCCTGTCCAGCGCGATCCACCTGCGCAGGATGGGCTACAGCGTGGTCGTGCTGGAAGCCAACCGCGTGGGCTGGGGCGCGTCGGGACGCAACGGCGGCCATGTCGGCACCGGCCAGCGCGCCGGCCAGCCCCAGCTGGAAAAGCTGGTCGGCATGGAGCGGGCCCGCGCCCTCTGGGATCTCGGACTGGAGGGCGTACAGACGGTTTGCGATCTCATCGAGGAATTCGCAATCGACTGCGAACTCAGGCCAGGCAACCTCCACGTTGCCAGCTGCGCCGGTGATGCCAGCGAGCTGGCCGCCGAGGCTGAACACCTGCAGAAAGCCTACGGCTACGCGGCAATCCGCTACGTCGACGCGGCCTCTCTTGCCGAGATGACTTCGGCCCAGGGCTTTCATGGCGCAACGCTGGATACCGGTGCACGCCATCTGCACCCCCTGAACTATGCTCTCGGTCTGGCGGCAGCAGCGCAGTCGCTCGGTGCATCGCTGCATGAAAACAGCCGGGTTACCGGCTATCGGGAAAACGAAAAGGTCGAAGTAAAAACCGCCTCGGGCAGCGTCACAGCCAATTTTCTGCTGCTGGCCTGCAACGGTTACCTGGAACGCCTGGAACCTCGCACCGCCGGACGCATCATGCCGATCAACAACTATATGCTCGCAACGGAGCCTCTGCCCGAGGCCACTGCCCGCCGCTTGATCCGTGACAATACATCGATGACGGACACCCGTTTTGTGGTCAACTACTGGAAGCTGTCCGCCGACAATCGACTGCTGTTTGGTGGCGGTGAGACCTACAGTCGCCGCTTCCCCGCTGACATCAGGAATTTTGTTCGCCCGCACATGCTGAAAATTTATCCGGAACTGGCGGATACGCGCATCGACTATGGCTGGGGCGGTACGCTGGCTATTACGATGAACCGGATGCCGGACTTCGGTCGGCTGTCACCACAGATCTACTACGCCCACGGCTACTCGGGTCACGGCGTACCCACAGCGACGCTCGCCGGCAAGCTGGTCGCCGAGGCCGTTTCCGGGCAGGCCGGGCGCTTTGATGTCATGGCGGACGTGCCGTCGCCGCGCTTCCCCGGCGGCACGCTGTTGCGCTGGCCAGGACTCGTGGCCGGCATGCTGTTCTTCAGCCTGCGCGACCGCCTGGCCCACTGAACATGACGTCGATTCCACTGCGGGCGGAGGCCTCCCGGAGCTGGCAGCAACAGCTCCGCGACGCCATTAGAACGCCACGGGAGCTCGCCAGGGCCCTGCACCTCGAGCCGTCACAGCTGGGATTCTCGGCGCAGGCTGATGGTGACTTCGCCATGAAAGTGCCGCGTCGCTTTGTCGATCGCATGCAGCGCGGCAACGTCAATGATCCACTGCTTCGCCAGGTACTGGCGGGGGCCAGTGAAACTGCGCTACATCCCGAATACAGCGACGATCCCGTCGGCGAAACCGGTGCGGCCAACCCGGTACCGGGCATCATTCACAAGTATCACGGGCGACTGCTGATGACGGTGGCCAGCGGCTGTGCCGTAAATTGCCGCTACTGCTTTCGCCGCCACTTCCCCTATGCCGAGAACCAGCTAAGCCGCAGCGAATGGCAGGACGCTGTTGACTATATCGAGGCGGATGCGAGCATCGCTGAGGTTATCCTCAGCGGCGGCGACCCGCTGGTGACGCGCGATGACTATCTGTCCGGGCTGGTGGACGCCCTCTCCACAGTGCCCCACGTCACCACCCTGCGCATCCACACACGACTGCCCGTGGTGATTCCCGACCGAGTCACACCGGGGCTGCTCGAGGCCATCTGCCGACCCGGACTGTCAACGATCGTGGTGCTGCACAGCAATCATCCCAACGAAATCGATGCCACTGTTGCAGCCGCCGCGGCGCGACTGCGCGCCGCGAACATCACCCTGCTGAATCAGTCTGTTCTGCTTGCGGGGGTCAACGACTGTGCGGAGACGCTGGCCGAGCTATCGAGAAGCCTGTTCAATGCCGGCATCATGCCCTATTACCTGCACCTGCTGGACCGTGTGCGCGGCGCCGCGCACTTCGCCGTTGACGAGACGCGTGCCCGGAAACTGGCAGGCGAACTGGCGGTGCAGTGCCCGGGCTATCTGGTACCCAGGCTGGTCCGGGAAACCTCAGGTGAGGGCAGCAAGCGCGGACTGACACCCCGGTATCCTCACTGAACCCGACCTCGTCCTCAACCTCGAGCGGCTGTACTTGGACGGTTCCAGCGCATAGAGTTGTAGTCCTGCATCTTTCCTCCTATCACAAGCAAGAAAATCATGGCCAGACAGACCCTCTCTCCCGACGACGCGATGAAGCGAGCCCGACAGCTCGCGGCGCAAAACCAGGTGGACGCGGCCAAGCGCCTGTATCACCAGATTCTGCTGCAGGAGCCGCAGAACAAAAAGGCCAGGAAGGCGCTGCGCGACCTCCAGGGCACACGCGGCGAAGTGGCTGCGCTCAGCAAGGCAGATTTCGAACGGGTGGCCGCACTGATGCAGTCCAATCTGCCGAGGGCGCGCAGCGAAGCAGCCCGTCTGTGTCGGCTGCATCCTCACCAGCC
>JBHEOO010000045.1:9122-23119 GCA_046260765.1 Chromatocurvus sp. | reverse complement strand
ATATGGTTATCGCCATTTTCAATATGATTCCCGGTTTCCCCATGGATGGTGGACGCGTGTTTCGAGCCATGATCTGGGCGGCCACGGGCGATCTGCTCAAGGCCACGCGGTGGGCCAGTAATCTTGGACGCTACTTCGGCTGGGCGCTGATGTTTCTGGGAGTCTTGAGCCTGTTCAGCGGCGCGAAGCTCGGCGGTCTGTGGTGGATATTGATCGGATGGTTTATATCCAGCCTGGCGGCGATGAGCTACCGGCAGCAGGTCGTTGAGAGTGAGCTACGCGACGTGAAAGTTTCCAATCTGATGCGGACGCACTTCGAAACGGTCGAGGCCGGTGTGCCAATATCGGAATTCGTGGATCAATACCTGTTGCGCAGCACGCAGGAGCTGTGGCCTGTGTTGGAGCGCGGTAAGCTGGTAGGTGTCGTTTCCCTGCGCCGAGTCACGGAACTGCCGGCGGAGCAGCGCGGTGGCAGGACGGTTGGCGATATCACCTTGGCTGCGGCCAGCATGGAGTCGTTAAACGCCGGTGAGTCGGCGCGTGAGGCAATTCAAAGGCTCGGGCGAGACGGTGACGAGGGGCTTCTGGTGGTCAGTTCGGGGCGGGTGGTTGGTCTCCTCAGGCACAGCGATGTCGTGAAATGGATGCGCCTGCATGCCGCGCGCGGCTATCTTTCGCCGCCCTGACCCGGTGGCATGCCAGGGGTTCTATCAAGACGTGGTTGATCCACCCCACATCACGAAGGGGCCGCACTGTGCAGCTTGCGATGCTCGCGATGGGCTCACGCGTCATTACCGCTATCGCTCACGATACGCCCGTCCACAAGATCAATCGTGCGATCACAGGTGGAAGAGAGGCGCGGGTCATGCGTCACCAGAAGCACGGCGCAGCCAAGCTCACGATTGAAGCGGCGAAACAGCTCGAACACGTCTGCGGCACTGTGCGTGTCCAGATTGCCAGTGGGCTCGTCGGCGAGTATTAACGCTGGCTCGGTGATCAGTGCCCGGGCAATGGCAACCCGTTGCTGCTGACCTCCAGAGAGCTGGTTCGGCCGCGTGTTGGCGTATTTTTCCAACGCCACGGCGGCGAGTAGATCCCTGGCGCGGTTTATCTCGGCCCTGCCGGGTTTCCCCCGCGCCAGCATCAGCGGCATCAGCACATTGTCGATGGCGCTGAATGCCTGAATCAGGTGATGGAACTGGAAGACAAACCCTATGGCGCTGCCACGCAGCGCGGTGCGTGCGGCGTCATCCATCTGGCTGGTAGGCTTGCCGAGAAGATAGAGCTCGCCAGCTCCCGGCGTGTCCAGTAGACCGATCAGGTTTAGTAGCGTGCTCTTGCCCGACCCGGACGGACCGACCAGCGCTGCAAAATCGCTGCGGTGTACGGAAAGATCGATGCCGTGTAGAACCTCGGTTTCGTTCGGTCGGCCAACGTTATAGGACTTGCGAAGGCCCTCCAGACGCAGCACCTCGGCGACCGCATCACACATTGCGAATCGCTTGCACAGGGTCGAGGCGGGCCGCACGACGCGATGGAACTGCCGCCGCCAGCACTCCGGTCAGCGTCGCCAGCAGAACGGCCGCAACCACGAGCTTCCTCTCGAGCGGGATATAGAACAGGCCGGGGCCGAGGCTATTGAACACCCACACCAGCCCGTAGCTGACCGCGATGCCCATCACGGACCCCAACAGTCCAAAAACCGCGCCCTGTATCAGGAAAACGCCCAGTATCTGCTGCCGTGTCGCGCCGGTAGCACGCAGGATGCCGATTTCCCGGGTGCGCTGCACGACACTGACCGAGAGTACGCTGGCAATTCCGAACGCAACAGAAATGGCCACGAATACAATGATCATGTTCGTGGACAGGCTCTGTGCGGTCAGGGCGTTCATGAGCTGGGCGTTGGTTTCGATCCAGCTTTCTGCCTTCAGAGAGGTCAGGCGCGCCACCTGCGCGGCGATCCTGTCGGCTGCAAAAATATCCCGAACGGTGAGATCGATGACTGTCACGCCCCCGGGCAGGTTGAGCAAGGGCTGCGCCTGCCTTAGATCCAGGTATACGTAGCGCGAATCCAGCTCTCGCACCCCCAGCTCGAACAGGCCGGCGATATTCACAACAGCGGCGTTGTTCTGGCCCGTTTCAAGCCGCAGCTTGCTGCCAACCGTCACCCCGAGATCGTCGGCGAGTAGCCGGCCGATCAGCGCATCGTCGGCGTTGACGCGGAGCTGCCCGGCGACGATATAGCGCTCCAGCGGAATGATCCTGCGGTAGCGGTCGAGATCAATGCCCACCAGCGCCACGGACTCGAGTGCCTCGCCGCGGCGAGCAAATGCGGGCCCGGAAACGACCGGAGATACCGCCATCAACTCTGGCAGACGATCCAGCGTGGCGCTGACCTGCTGCCAGTTGTTGATGGAGCGCGGGCGCTGCGCGCGTCTGTCTTCAAGCACGAGCTGCCGGGTGCCGGAAGCGAGCGGAAGCACGGCATTGATCTCGTCACGCGGCAAAACGCGAATGTGCGACTGCGTGCCCAGCGTGCGCTCAATGATATTGGACTGCAGCCCCTGGATCAGAGCGGTAACGAACACAATGACCGCAACGCCGACGGCGACGCCCACGGCAATCATCAGCGACTGCGCTCGCCCCTCGCGCAAAAAACCCATCGCGAGAGTCCATTCGACCCATGGCCGCCGGACCGGACGCGTCAATTGAGCTTCACCGGCAACTCATTGCGGGTGCCGGCCTCTCCCGGACGACTGGCTGTCGGTGCGCTACGCTCTACGAAGCGCACCCGCGCACCCTCTGGCAGCGGCGCGTTGGCGTCTGCCAGCACCCGGTCGCCGGCGCTTAGGCCGTCAAGCACTTCAGACATGGCAAGGCCACGCAACCCCAGAGTCACGCGTTGTCGCTGCACCCTGCCGTCGCGCAGCACCAGCAACTGTGCCGAATTTTTTTGCAGGTCGCCGATGGCATCATTCGGCACTGCCAGTGCCTGTTCGCGGCGACCGGTTTCAATATTCACCGACACGGTCATATCCTGGCGTAGAAAAGCCGGTACCGGGTCCACGCTCAGCCGAACCTCCACGGTCCCGCGCTCCGGGTCGATGCCAGGGGCAATGAAGTTGATACGGGCGACAAAGGGCCTGTCCGGATAGGCGTCGGCAACCGCGCGGGCTGGTTGCTGCAACGCCAGTCGCGCCAGATTCCGTTCATCGAGCGGCACGCGGATCTCGGTGCCGCCGCTAACCGCGATGGTGAAGAGCACGCGTCCCGGCTGCACCATGTCACCGGGCTCCACATTGCGCGACAGCACGGTGCCGGCCACTTCGGAACGTACGACGGTCCTTGCGAGTTTCGCGCGCAGGGCTGCAAGGTGCGCGCGCGCCTGAGCGTCCATCGCGTGACCGGGCGCCAGTGCCTCCGCCGCGAGACGAGCGGCCTCGTAGGCATTCTGCGCCAGCGCCTCTGCTGCTTCGGCCTGCTCCAGCGCTTCGGATGACAACAGCGAACGAGCGGCGAGGTCGCGACGCCGCGCGGTCTCGCGGCGGGCCTGGACAAGCTGCAGCTCGGCACGGGCCAGCGACACAGCGGCCTGCGGCCGCCTGGCGTCAGTCAGCTCAGTTAGTGCAGCCTCCGCCTCGCGCACTTCGGCGGCGATGTCATCAGCCCGCAGCAGTACAAGCCTGTCGCCGGGCGCCACGATGTCACCCTCCTGCACGAGGCGTTCCAGCACTACGGCAGTGATTTCGCTGCCGACCTGGGATCGCGACACGGTCATGACCCGTCCGGCAGCCACGACTGTCTGCACCAGCGGCATCGATTCGATCACATAGCCCGGTACCTTAGGACCCTGCCACCAGCGCAGTGCGAAAAAGGCGGTGGCCAGCAGAATAATCAAAGTGACAAACACAGGTTTGTAAGCGACCGCGCGCAACAGGTGTCTCCGAACAGACCAGGGGGCTGCGGATAGACTGGCAGAACCCTTTCCATTTGACTACCACCGAACAGACCACTGAGCTTAGCCAGCGCAGCGATGATAAAACCGATCGATGGCATCAGCACCATGGGTTCATGTCGGGTTGCATAGCGCACACCAGGCTACAACAAATCCCTCCGCGACTTGATTCGTGCACGCACACTATCGCAACACCGCAAGCGGAGTGTTTTAATGCCGGTTGCGCGGGAAAAGGTGTGCGTGCCCAGCCTATAAGGGTAGATGTTGCGCCTGGCCTCCTGCATACAGTCTTCCCCGGGCTGCGCAGCGCATGTGCTTTAGCCCCGGGCATACCGTCATCAGGCAGATCACAGCAGGTAAAACCATGAGCTTGAAGAACAAAACGATTTTTATTTCCGGTGGCAGCCGGGGCATCGGCCTGGCAATTGCATTGAAGGCAGCGGCAGATGGCGCCAACGTGGCGATCGCCGCTAAAACCGCCGAGCCACATCCAAAGCTGCCCGGCACAATCTACACGGCGGCGGAAGCCATAGAAGAAGCCGGCGGGCATGCACTGCCGGTGCTTTGTGACATTCGCCATGAAGACCAGGTCAAGGCCGCAGTGGAGTTGACGGTCGAGCGCTTTGGCGGTATCGATATCTGCATCAACAACGCCAGTGCGGTCAGCCCCACGCCGACGCTGGAAACAGATATGAAGCGCTATGACCTGATGCAGGATGTCAACACGCGCGGTACCTTCATGGTCTCAAAGCTCTGTATTCCCTACCTGAAACAGTCACAGAATCCCCATATCCTGACGCTGGCACCGCCGCTGGATATGGACGCCAAGTGGTTCGCGCCGCATCTCGCCTACACTATTGCCAAAATGGGCATGAGCCTTTGCACGCTGGGTCTGGCGCGTGAATTCGCCGCCGATGGTATTGGCGTCAATGCCCTGTGGCCACTGACGGCGATTGATACGGCAGCTATCCGCAATGTGCTTGGGGGCGATGTCGTCGCCAGGGGAAGTCGGACGGTTGATATCATGGCTGACGCCGCCTACGTGGTATTGAACCGGCGCGCGGATGCCTGCACCGGCAACTTCTTCATTGATGAATTGCTGCTTCGCCAGGAGGGGGTCACGGACTTTGACGTCTACTCGGTTGAGGCCGGTGGCAGTCTGTTCCGGGATTTCTTCGTCCCCGATGCAATTGCCGAGGCGCTCCCGACAAAAACCGAAAGCGGCTACTGACGGTCGGCGGGGTCGGCACGCAGCGCTCTTGCCAGCCACCACGGCCAGGTTCCTGTCCCCAGACTGCCTACTGCCGACGCCCAGGTCTGCTGTCAGACTCGATCCAGTCCCGTCACGCGCCGCAGAATCCAGTCAGAGACGACCGTGGGCAGGCATTTTTTCAGCAGAATGAAGACATTGTTGCGACCACGTGGCGTCACGTAGCGCGGCCGGGGTTGCGGCGCCTCGCAGGCCTTCACGAGTGTTCCGGCCACAGTGACCGGGTCTGCGCCGCCGCCATGCAGCCGGCGATGGAAGCGGATAAACACTTCGAGCTGGTCGCGGTAGACGCTGCTCGTGTTTGCGTGCTTCTGCAGTTGCTGGCGTTCATGCTCGCCGAAGCCGGTTTTTACCGCTCCGGGTTCGACCAGGACAACGTGGACACCGTGCGGCCGCAGTTCGATGCGCAGCGCGTCGCTGATGGATTCGACTGCATGTTTAGTGGAGGCGTAGGGCGCAAAGAACGGCATGGTCACGTGGCCCGCAACCGAGGACACATTGATGATGCGTCCGCGTCCGCGCTCGCGCATGGCGGGAAGAAACGCGCGTGTTACCCGCACCAGGCCAAACACATTCGTCTGGTACTGCGCCTCGAAATCCGCGTCACTCACCAGTTCGAGGGGACCGGCACAGCCATAGCCTGCGTTGTTGACCAGTATATCCAGCGCTGCTCCGTCGATGAGTGATGCTACCGCGGTAGCGGCGCGTTCAACGCTGCCCGCGTCGGTGACGTCCATCTCGATTGGATGAATGTTGCTGAACTGCTTGTCGAGTGCATCGAGTGCCTGCCGGTTGCGGCCCGCCGCGATCACCGTGTGGCCCTTATTGGCGAGCAGAATCGCGGCGGACTTGCCGATACCCGCGGTCGCGCCTGTGATCAGGATTGTCGACATGTGCTATTCCGCATTTTTAGCTCACTGCCGTGAATCAAGGAGCAAGATAAGTATTTGAGGCGCTTACTGCAAGTGGCCTAGAATGCAGATCCCAATGTATGCAGGAGTTTTCCCGTGGCGAGTAATCGCAGGTCAAAAAATATCACTCAGGGTGTGCAGCGCGCGCCCAACCGTTCCATGTACTACGCCATGGGGTACACGGGTGACGATTTCAACAAGCCGATGATCGGCATCGCCAATGGGCACTCCACAATCACGCCCTGCAACGCGGGGCTGCAGCCATTGGCAGATGCGGCGGCAGAGGCGCTTGGGGAGGCCGGGGCGAATGCGCAGCTGTTTGGTACGCCCACAATCAGCGACGGCATGTCCATGGGCACCGAGGGCATGAAGTACAGCCTCGTTTCACGGGAAGTGATTGCAGATTGCATTGAGACCTGTGTCGGCGGTCAGTGGATGGATGGCGTGCTGACCATCGGTGGCTGCGACAAGAACATGCCGGGTGCCATGATGGGTATGCTGCGCGCTAACGTACCCGCTATTTTTGTTTACGGCGGCACGATCCTGCCCGGTCGCTACAAGGATCAGGATCTGAATATTGTCAGCGTCTTTGAAGCCGTGGGCGAACACAGCGCCGGACGCATCAGCGATGACGACCTGCTCGCCATCGAGCGCAATGCCATCCCCGGCAACGGCTCCTGCGGCGGCATGTACACGGCCAATACCATGAGCTCCGCATTCGAGGCGCTGGGCCTCAGCCTGCCTTACTCAAGCACCATGGCAAACGTCGAAGGTGAGAAGATCGAGAGTGCGCGCGACAGTGCCCGTGTGCTGGTGAAGGCCGTGGAAGCGGATTTGAAGCCGCGTGACATTGTTACCCGTGAATCCATCGAAAATGCGGTGGCCGTGATCATGGCCATCGGCGGCTCGACCAACGCCGTGCTGCACTTTCTTGCCATCGCCCACACTGCCGAGGTCGACTGGCGTATTGACGACTTCGAACGCGTTCGCCGAAAAGTGCCGGTATTGTGCGATCTGAAGCCGAGCGGACGCTATCTCGCCATCGATCTGCATCGCGTTGGCGGCATTCCCCGCGTCATGAAAATGCTGCTCGACGCGGGGCTGCTGCACGGCCACTGCATGACCATCACCGGCGAAACCGTTGCCGAGTCGCTGGCGAACATTCCCGCGGGCTGTCCGGAGGGTCAGGATGTCATCCGGCCCATGGACAAACCGATGTACAGTGAAGGGCACCTCGCTATTCTGCGCGGTAACCTGGCGGCCGAGGGCGCCGTTGCCAAGATTACCGGGCTGACCAACCCCGTGATTACCGGTCCGGCGCGTGTGTTCGATGATGAGCAATCGGCACTGGATGCCATTCTGGCGGGCAGGATTCAGGCCGGCGATGTGATGGTCCTGCGCTACCTGGGCCCCCGCGGTGCACCGGGTATGCCGGAAATGCTTGCGCCGACGGGCGCATTGGTAGGACAGGGTCTGGGCGAGTCAGTGGGTCTGGTGACCGACGGCCGCTTTTCCGGTGGCACCTGGGGCATGGTGGTGGGTCACGTGGCACCCGAAGCTTACGCCGGTGGATTGATTGCTCTGGTGGAAGAGGGCGACAGCATCACCATAGACGCCCATAAGTTGCTGCTGCAGCTGCACGTGGACGAGGCTGAAATAGACCTGCGGCGACGCAACTGGAATGCGCCCGCACCGCGTTACACGCGCGGCGTGCTGGCAAAGTTCGCGCGCAACGCCTCAAGTGCCAGCCGCGGCGCCGTGCTGGATCTGCCGGACGAGCTATAGTCACTTGTCCTGGCCATTTCAGCAGCGGCTGTCCTGGTGACTGTCGTAGCGACTGTCGTGGAGACTGTCGTGACTACCAAAGCTGACAGCAGTATCGATTTTACTCAGCGCGCAGCTTCTCTGACTTGGCGATGACCCGGTCTCGCAGGTCCTGCTTATAGTCGTGAAGTCGCTGCCGCAGCGCGGCATCCGACGTGCCCAGGATCTGCGCGGCGAGAATGCCTGCGTTGGTTGCGTTGTCTATGGCAACGGTTGCAACGGGTACACCGGCGGGCATCTGAACGATGGATAGCAGGGAATCTTCGCCCGCCAGCTTGGTCGCGCTGACGGGCACGCCGATCACGGGGAGAACACACAGCGATGCAACCATGCCTGGCAGATGCGCCGCGCCCCCGGCGCCGGCAATAATCACCCGCAGGCCACGGGCCTCAGCCTCGCGGGCGTAGGCGTAGAGCTTCTCCGGGGTACGGTGGGCGCTGACAATGTCCACCTCCGTAGCCACCCCGAGTTCCTCAAGGACGTTGGCAGCGGCGCGCATCACCGGGAGGTCGGAATCACTCCCCATGATAATGCCGACTTGTACTGTCATGCGACGGTTCCCGGTTGCTCGCCTGTCAGGCGGTTGTAGACTGCGGCCACTTTGTCTGCCGCTTCCTTGGCGCTGTCGCCGGTCGCCGTGATATGGCCGAGCTTGCGCATGGCGCGCGACGGTGATTTTCCATACCAGTAGACGGCGGTGTCGCCATCGCGATCGCAGCCGGCATCGCGACCCTCGGCTGCCGGTATCAGTTTCTCGTTGCACAGCAGGTTGCGCATGGCCGCCGGCCGGCGGAGCGCGGTGCCGGAAAGCGGCATTCCTGTGATGGCCCGCAGATGTTGTTCAAACTGTGAGCTCTCTGTCGCATCGAGTGTGAAGTGCCCCGCATTGTGCACCCGTGGGGAAATTTCATTGATCAGGATGTCTCCCACCCCGAGACGGAAGAGCTCAACCCCGAAAACACCGACGCCGTCGAGTGCCTCGATTGCGCGTGTGGCAACCTGCTCCGCCTGCGTCAGCACAGTGTTGTCAAAAGCGCTGGGTGCAAACACCCAGTCGAGCACCGAGTGGTCAGTATTGAAGGTCATGTCCACGGGGGGGAAAACGCGAACTTCACCGTCGGCGTTGCGTATGACGATGACGGCAATTTCCGTGAAATCTCCTGCATAGGCCTCGTACAGCGTTTCGCCCGGCCACGCAGCCTTCAGATCCTCTGGGCCGTTGATGATCTGGACGCCGCGACCGTCGAACCCGCCGCGCAGACTTTTCTGCACCAGTGGATAACCGAGCGCTGCGGCAGCCTCACTCGCACTCTCAGTCGCGCTGCCAGTCCCCGAGTCACTGAGGAGAAAGGGCAGTGTCGGCAGATTTGACTGTGCCAGCCAGGTTTTCTGCAGAGCCTTGTCCTGGATAATCTCGATCGTGGCAAGACGCGGGTAGCACGTTACCTGGCCCTCGGCTTCGGCTTTTTTCAGAATTTCCAGTGCAACCCTCGAGACGTCCTCGCGTTCATAGGTAACGATGTCACTGTGCGTCACGAGCTCTGCGATGGCAGCCGGATCGTCCATTCCGCCGACAACGGGGGTATCGGCGCGCTGCGCTGCCGCACTGCTTGAGCTGTTGGTCAGAATCGCGGTGGTAATACCAAGCCCCGTTGCCGCTTCGCACAACAGCATGCCCAATTGTCCGTCACCAACAATGCCGATCCGTAGTGCCATCATCTGCCTCGCATTTCAGAAGTCGCGAACTATACCCGTACGCAGTTTATCATCAAGCCCCGATTCTGGCGTCTCGTCTGCAGCCGACGCCCGCCAGTGCGCTGGCCATGGCAACGTAGCCTGAAGCAACCAGGGCCATGGCGCTGAGGCTAATCCCGGCATCCAGCCCCCAGCCCATGATGACGGGCGTGATGGCTGTTGCGCAGACCATCAGCGCCGTGGTGACAGACTTGATTGCCCCGAGATGTAGCGTGCCGTAGCGTTCGGCGTAAAAAGGCGAGGCCGCCGTCGTATAGAATCCTGTGGAGACACCGATCAGCACCATGAAACCAGCAGCTGCCCAGGCGACGTCGGCCAATCCCAGCAGAAGCAGGGCCGCGCCCAGTGGCAGGATTATGAACGGTAGAAGGGGTTGTGCGCCGAAGCGGTCAATCATGAGCCCGGCGACGAACTTGACCGCCGAACTGGTCACGGCGTACAGCACGTAGAGCCCCGCCCAGAACGATAGCGCCCAACCTTTTTCGTCGACCAGCTGCACCTGATGAAACATGAATCCGGTAAATAGTAAGGGCTGAGCCATCAGTGCGGGCAGAAACAGGTAGAGCAGCGGATCCCGCAGCATTTCCGCGCGAGTCCACTGCTGCTGGCCTGTGCCGGTTTGCTGCCCGGCGCGCCGATAACCCGGTCGCAACGTGTCCATGTAATTCGCGTGGCGACGCCCATGGCCCCGCAACAGCAGCCAGATCAGCGGCGGCATGACCAGCAGCAGGGCGGCGCCCCAGGCGAAGAAAGACAGTCGCCAGCCCCAGACCGCAAGCAGTGCCACCGCAAGCAGCGGCAACAGGGCCTCTGCTACCGCGAAACCGCTGGTGGCGATGGCGCTTGCCTTGCCGCGACCGTCAGGGATGTAGCGGACGATACTGGTCATGCCGGCCATGGACATGAGTGCCTGACCGGTGTGACGCAGCAGGAGGAAGCCGAAAAACAGCAGCACAGGGCCGGTGGCAAGGCCAGCCAGAAAACAGCCGGCTCCCAGTCCAAGTACGGTGAGATAGCTTGCGCTGCGCAGGTCCCAGCGATCAATCAGGCTGCCGGTCCAGAGCAGCAGGAAGGCGCTGACAAGGGTTGCACCTGAGTAAAGCAGGCCGAACCCGCTATGGCTCAGATTCAGCTCTTCACGTATGTCGCCGCTGAACAGGGCAATAAAAAATGTCTGGCCGTAGGATGAACCGAAAGCCATCAAGAACCCGAACAGGAGCAGGCGCCACTCCCGCCGGGCGAGGGGGATGAAACTCTTCACGAGGGGTCGGGTTGAACGAACTCCGTGATTTCCAGGTTGAATCCAGACAGGGCATTGAAGTGAATCGGCGATGACATCAGGCGCATGCGGCCCACGCCAAGTCGCTTGAGGATCTGTGACCCGGTGCCGATCACGCGGTAGTTCTGTCGACCCTCGCCACCGGCAATGTGCACTGGTTTTGGAAAGGCATCGATTTCCTCCAGCTGTGACTCAAGGCTCTGTTCCTGACCGATGAGTACCACTACGCCATGGCCTGCGCGCGCTACTTCGGTCATGGCTCGCCTGTAGGACCAGCCTGGCGCGCTGCCCTCGATGCGGGTACCGATAACGTCGCGCAGGTTGTTGATGATCTGCACGCGCACCAGTGTTTCGGTGTGCTCTTCAAGCTCTCCGAGGCTGAGGGCGTAATGCAGTACGTGGTCAACCTGATCGGTAAAGGTGTGCAGATGGAACGTGCCGAATTCGGTCATTACCTGCTTGCTGCTATGCAGCTCCACGGAATGCTCATGCAGTGAACGGTACTGTATAAGGTCGGCAATCGTGCCCATGGCAAGACCATGACGCTCGGCAAACAGCTCGAGCTCGGGACGCCGTGCCATGGTGCCGTCCTCGTTCATGATTTCGACGATCAGTGCCGCCGGCTCAAAGCCCGCCATGCGCGCGAGATCGACGCCCGCCTCGGTGTGGCCGGCGCGGCGCAATACGCCGCCAGGCTTTGCCACCAGCGGGAAAATATGGCCCGGCTGCCGAATGGAGTGCGGGCCTGCATCGCTGGCAACAGCAGAGCGCACGGTGTGAGCGCGCTGCACGGCACTGATACCCGGGCCGCGCTTCTCACCGGCGTCGATCGACACCGTGAAATTGGTTTCGTGCTGGGAGCGGTTGTCCCGGACCATGAGCGGCAGCTGCAGCTGTCGCGCGCGACTCTCGGTGATCGGCATGCAGATAAGTCCGCAGGCTTCCGTCGCAAAGAAATTGATAATCTCCGGGGTCACCGCTTCCGCAGCGACAATCAGGTCGCCCTCGTTCTCACGGTCTTCGTCATCCATGAGAATAACCATGCGCCCGGCACGGATGTCGTCGATAATTTTGGGAATGCTGGTCAGGGCCATTGTCAGGTAACTCGCAGTGTCAGCAGCGTTCAATGGCAACGGCGGTGGCCTCTCCGCCGCCGATGCACAGCGCGGCGATGCCTCGTCGGCCGCCGGTTTTCTCGAGCGCATACATCAGGCTGACGATGATGCGCGACCCGGTGGAGCCAATGGGGTGTCCCTGGGCACAGGCGCCACCATGAATGTTAACGCGCGCGTGGTCCAGGCCCAAGTCGTCCATCGCCATCATGGTGACCATGGCAAAGGCTTCGTTGATTTCGTAGAGATCGACGTCGCCGGCTTCCCAGCCAGTGCGCTCAAGCACCTTGCGAATGGCGCCAACCGGCGCGATGGTGAACTCCGCAGGCGCCTGGCTGTGCCTGGCATGCGAGACGATCCTCGCTCGGGCCTTCAGGCCGCGGCGTTCCACTTCACTACCCGACATGAGCACCAGCGCGCTTGCGCCGTCCGAAATTGAGCTGGAGTTGGCGGCAGTGATGGTGCCGTCCTTGTCGAATACGGGGCGTAGCCCCGGAATTTTATCGACCACGGCCTTGTGCGGCTGCTCGTCATCACTGACAACGGTCTCGCCCTTGCGGTCAGTGATGGTGACCGGTGCCATCTCGCCAGCCAGCGAGCCGTCGTCGATGGCCCGCCTGGCGCGATTGAGAGATTCGATTGCAAAAGCATCCATGGCCTCACGGGTGAGTCCACGGGCGTTGGCCGTCTCCTGGGCGAAAGAGCCCATGGCGCGTCCGGTGTAGGCGTCTTCGAGACCGTCCAGGAACATGTGGTCGTACAGCGTAGTGGGCCCGAGGCGAACGCCGCCGCGAGCTGCCGGCATCAGATGTGGCGCTCGGCTCATGCTTTCCATGCCGCCTGCGACCACGGCGCGGTTGGTACCGGCCCTGATGCTGTCGATGCCGAAAATAGTGGCCTGCATGCCGCTGCCGCAGGCCTTGTTCACAGTTACCGCACCGGTGGCGTTGGGTATGCCAGCGCCGATTGCAGACTGGCGCGCGGGGCACTGCTTGAGCCCCGCCGGCAGCACGCATCCCATGAAGACCTCATCAATGTCGCTGCCGGTAACGGATGCTCGCGACAGGGCAGCGCGAATGGCGGTGCTTGCCAGTTCCGGTGCCGGCACACCGCTGAGGGCACCCATCAGTCCGCCCATTGGCGTGCGTGCGCCGTTCAGTATAAAGACTGTTTCGTTGCTCATAGACCGGTGCTTCCGTATTGCTGTATGAAAGACACGCCTGCTGGACCGTGCTGCCGTGTTTCACGGGACGCCCTGGCGCTTTTCGAGAGGCTGTGCATTTAGCCATAGGCATCGATCAGACTCAAGCGAGGTGACCGGGGGATGGCTGGCTGTCGCCAGCGATGAACCGCTTGCCGCGCACCGCCGCGCGGTAGTCACGTGGCGACATGCCGACGCGCAGGCGGAACTGACGGCTGAACAGGCTGGCTGACTGCCAACCGCAGCGCCAGGTTATCTCATTGATATCCAGATTGCTCTGAAGCAGCAGTGACTTTGCCTCGCTCACCCTGAGCTGCATGACGTACTGCAGGGGTGACATGCCGGTGGCGCGACGAAAGCGCCGGGTAAAGGAGCGAGTGCCGAGACCGGCATCCCGTGCCACGTCCCTGAGAGGTTTCGGACTCGCCAGTTGCTCCTGCATGCGCATCTGCGCCTCAAGTATGAGCTCGTCATGATGTGCTGTGTGCATGCCCTCGAGGAAGGCGGCAGTCTGGAAGGTGCGCCGGATTTCGGGTGAGAACTGGTTCTCCACAGCGCGCGCTATGCGCTTCCCGTACCAGAGCTCCACCACGTGGACCATCAGGTCGGCAATCGAATTGAGCTGAGCCTGGGTTGGCTCCTGCACCTGATAATTACCGATCACGCTGATGAGGAAGTGCCCGCCGGGAT
>JBHEOO010000045.1:0-9112 GCA_046260765.1 Chromatocurvus sp. | reverse complement strand
AAATGTTGCCGCTTTGCGTAATGAGATGGCGTCGTTTCAGGTGCACGTCCGGGTAGCGTTTCTCGAACCGGTCAAAATAGTTCCAGTGGGTGGTGGCCGAGCGGCCCGTCAGCAGCCCGGCTTCGGCGAGCAGGCAGCTTGCCGTGCCTACGCTGCACAACAGAGTGCCCTGCTCGTGGCGGCGCCGCAGATCCGGCAGCAGGTTCGCACACAATCTCAGGGTCCGGGTGGGGCTGCGCCAGATCGCTGGCAGGATGAGCATCTCCATGGCTGGCGCGTGCTCAAGCGGTCCATCGGCGCTGAGTGCGAGACCGGAGCTCAGGGTTATCCTTCGGTCTCCCGCTGCGGATAGAAGCAGGAATTCCCCCTGGGCCGCGCCGTGGCTTGTCACGCTGGCGAGTTGACTCGCCGCGTGCAGAATCTCCATGGGCAGCGTAATGCTGGTGGCCAGGGCGTCGGGGTAAAGCAGGGCGGCGGCGGTATGCATCAGCAGTTGGAGTCTGTCTGGGTGTGCAAAGATGTGCAAAGATGTGCAAATGTAGGCAAAAGTGTAATAAATGTGGCTGGAAATTGATAATGAAAACAGACCTCGCCCCGTACACTGCCAACTCATGTTCAAGGTATGGGGTAAATTCAGTGTCTCAGCAGGCGTTGCCGGTCATTGTCGGTTTTGGGGGTATCAACAGTGCGGGCCGTGCTTCAGGTCACCATGCCTTTGCCCGGCTGGTGGAGTCGCGTCTTGCGATGCCCGCTCGGGAGCGAATGCTGGCTTCGCTGCGGCAGGTTCAGGCACGACCCGCAGCCAGTGAGGCAGACGTGCTCGCCGGCACCCTGATACGGCGCATCGAGGCCTCGCATTATGATCCCGACGCCGTGCCCTGGAACCGTCGCATCAGCACCGGTAGCGACGACATGCCGACCACGTTCCAGATGGCGCGCCGTGGCCTGCCGCAGCCAATTCCGCCGGGCTGGTCTGTGACAGAGATCGACAGCCAGCGCGTCGCGGTTACAGCGACGGGCGCGCAGGATATCCTGTTGCCGTCGACCCGGGATTTTGAAGTAAAGGTCGCCAGTCAGTTGCCGACGGGCTTTGACCCCGGCGCGCTCTATGCGTCGCGCAATCACCCGCGGGGTCTACAGATGGCCATATACGCTGCGTCGGATGCGCTCGGACAGCTGGGTATCGACTGGTCGACCGTTATGCGCCATGTCAGCGCTGATGCGGTGAGCGTGTACGCCGGCAGCGCCATGGGGCAGCTGGATGATCCGGGTACGGGGGGCATGTTGAAGGCACGCTCGAATGGCCAGCGCAGCACGTCAAAATATTGCCCGCTGGGGCTTGCGGAAATGCCCGCGGATTTCATTAACGCCTACGTGCTCGGCTCGCTGGGTGCCACCGGCGCAACGCTCGGCGCCTGCGCTTCGTTTCTCTACAACCTGCGCAATGCCGTAAACGATATCCGCAGCGGACGTGCCAGGGTCGCGGTGGTCGGGGGTGCCGAAGCCCCCGTAACGCCCGAGGTCATGGAGGGCTACGCAGCGATGGGCGCCTTGGCCACCGACAAGGGTCTGCGCCAGCTCGATGGGCTGGCCGATGGTCCGGTATTTCATCATCGGCGCGCCTGTCGTCCGTTTGCCGATAACTGCGGGTTCACCATGGGTGAGTCTGCGCAGGTGCTGGTGCTGTTTGACGACGCGCTGGCGATGGAGCTGGGCGCGTCGGTTTACGGCGCCGTGACCGATGTCTTCGTGAACGCCGATGGGTACAAGAAGTCAATATCGGGCCCCGGGGTCGGCAACTATATTACGGTGGCCAAGGCGCTGTCTGCAGCGAGGGCGATTGTCGGCGAGCATCATCTGCGCCACGGCGGCTTTGTTCAGGCCCACGGCACGGGCACGCCCCAGAACCGGACGACAGAATCCGAAATCCTCAGCCGCAGTGCCGCAGCCTTTGGCATCGACCGACTGCCCGTCGCCGCGCTCAAGTGTTATCTAGGCCACTCGCTGGGCGCTGCAGCCGGCGACCAGGTTGCGATGACCCTGGGTATCTGGGCGCACGGTCTTATTCCCGGTATTACCACAACGACAAAGCTGGCGGATGACGTGAAGCAGGATAACCTGTCTTTCTGCCTGCAACACACCGAGGTGGACAAGAAGGCGCAGGCCTGGGCCTTGATCAACTCCAAGGGTTTCGGCGGCAATAACGCCAGCGCAATGCTTCTGAGCCCGGCGGTGACATCCCGGATGCTTCGCGCCCGTCACGGCGAGAACAGCGTCAAGCGCTGGCAAGCAACGAATGAAGCGGTATGCGCAGCACAGGCAGCCTATGACAATGACGTTGTCGATGGTCGCCGCGATGTCATCTACCGCTTCGATCACGGTGTGTTGGGCGATCACGACGTCAGCTACGAAGGTGGTGCGCTGCGGGTTGGCAATGCTGAAATTTCTCTTGAAATGGCCTCTCCGTTTGCCGATATGCAGTCCTGGCGCGAATCCTGACTGTAGTGCTGAGTATAGTGCTGAGTGAGGTTCTGATTGTCACATGGCGGTCGCCCTGCGCCCCCGGGCGAGGGCTGCTATCATTCGGTGTCTATCGATAATGCGTGAGTGGAATGTCTGACCCCATTGATCTTTTACTGCAGCGAAACTCATCCCCGCGGTTAACGAAGCCCGCACCTGATCGGCAACAGCAGACCCAGATGTTTCAAGCGGCGCTGCGCGCGCCGGATCATCTCTGGCTACGTCCGTGGCGATTCCTGGTGGTGGAGGGCGATCGGCGTGAAGCGCTGGGTCATGTTTTGCTGGACTGTCTGCTGCGACGGGATCCACAGGCCGACGAAACCGTCCGCACCAAGGCACTGAATGCGCCGCTGCGGGCGCCGATGGTGATCGTGGTGCTCGCTGCCATCAAGGAACATCCCAAGGTGCCAGCACAAGAGCAGCGGCTGTCGGCGGGCTGCGCGGCCCACGCGATATTACTCGCCGCGGAGGCCCTGGGTTTTTCCGGGGTCTGGCGAACAGGAAATCCCGCCTATGACCCGGAGGTGGTGGCAGCTCTCGGGGGTTCAGGCGATGAAGAGATTATCGCGTTTTTGTATATCGGCACTCGCGACGGCGGGTCGAAAACGCTGCCTTCGTTGAGCACGGACGATTTTGTTGCCCGCTGGTAGCGGGACCACAGGAGGTAATGCCAATGCGACCTGAATTGACGACGCTCGATGTCAGTATCGAAGACCATGTTGCGGAGGTAGCACTTAACCGCCCGGACAAGGCCAACAGCATGAACAGTGCCATGTGGCGCGAGCTGCAGCTGTGCTTTGAATGGCTGGATCGATGCGATGAGGTTAGGGCCATCATCCTCACTGGAAACGGACGACACTTCTGCGCCGGAATAGATCTCGGCATGTTCGGCGAACTTCACTCGGCGAGTGAAGACCCGGCTCGCCGCGCAGAGCAGTTTCGCCAGAATGTGCTGGCCATGCAGGACAACCTGAGCGCACTGGAAAAGTGTCGCAAGCCGGTGCTCGCCGCCATTCATCACACCTGCATTGGCGGTGGAATTGATCTCATATGTTGCTGTGACATGCGTTACGCAACAGAGGATGCCTTCTTTTCTGTGCGTGAGGTCGATATCGGGATGGTTGCTGATGTCGGTACACTGCAGCGCTTACCCAAAATGATCCCTGAGGGCGTCGCCCGGGAGTTGGCCTACACGGGGCGCAATATGCATGCCGGGGAGGCGCGCGACATTGGTTTCGTCAACCGCGTGTTCGAGCATCGCGACGCAATGCTTGAGGAAGTCCGGCAGATAGCACGCGGTATCGCAAGCAAGTCCCCCCTGGTTATCCGCGGCACCAAAGATGTGCTGCTGTATACCCGCGATCACAGCGTGGCAGACGGACTCAATTACATTGCGACCTGGAATGCGGGAATGATGAGCGCGAAAGATCTTGAGGAGGGCATTACCGCGCAGGCCGAGGGCCGGCCTGCGCATTATCAGAATTAGACACGATCGGACACGATCAGATAGGCGTGGCCCTGATAAGGGCTCGGTCAGGGGTTGCCAGGCCAGTCTTCCATCTCGATCAGGGGATGAAAGGCCAGACGAATGCCCTCGTATATATGGCTGCCGTTATCGAGAATGTTGCGTCGTCGCACATATTGTCCGCTTGAAGAACGGGTATCAATGGAGTCAGTCGCATCGATGCCGCCGCGACTGACAAAAAGGCGCTGCAATTCCATGTCGAACACGCTTACCTGCAGAGAAACTACCGACGCGGGCATGTTCCAGTCAAAGTCACCGCTCACGCCGCTTCCTGGACCCTGCAGCGACGGTCGGCGAGTCACCCCATCCCAGCGCGCCAGGTGCTTCAGGCCACCGTTGAAGGGTGTTTCCAGTTCGACCAGGTCGGTAAATACAAAGGCATCCAGATCGGTCTCTTCCTGCATACGATCGCGAACGCTTTGCATGAGCTGGGAGAAGGTTTTCATGTTTACCCGGCCAGTCGTGGGGTCCACCGGATCGCCATAGGCGCGCACCGCCGTATTCCAGTGTTGGCGGAAAGCCCGCTGCGGCAGGACTTTGTAGCCGTTTCTTTCCATGTAGGTGGCGACGCGACCATCGATAACGGGTGTGATTTCATCGAGATAATTACGCGACGGCACGCCGAGGTTGACATGGGTGATCACGACGGTTTTTAGCGGCTTCGCGGCGAGCGCCTCGCGGTCAATCTCAAAAGGAAAAACGGTGGGGTTGTGCGTCGGTCCGCTGGCGCAGGCAGCCAGCAGGAAAACCGCCGCCAGTGAAAGCAGGCGAAAATGGGAAGGAATAGATTTTGTCACGCGGTACAATCTCCTTGAAAAAGTGGGGATGGTACCAAAAAGCGAACAGTGCGACAGGAGGGTAGGTGGGAGGTGGCAGAGATTGATAGCATTGAGCTCAACGTGACATCCGGTGGCGACGGCCCGGACGTTGTTTTGCTCCACGGGTTATTCGGAATGGGTGTAAATCTTGGCGGACTGGGTAAATCCCTACAGGATGCTTACCGGGTCCACCTTGTGGATCTGCCTGATCATGGCCGGTCAGGGTGGACCCGTCAGTCCGATCTGCGTTCCATGGCGAATGCGCTGGCGCAGTGGCTGCAGACACAGTCGATCGCGGGCGTGCACTGCGTGGGGCACTCACTCGGCGGCAAGGTAGCCATGCAGTTCGCGCTGGATCACCCGGCATCGGCAGCCTCTCTGGTAGTGGCAGATATAGCGCCCGTCACCTATTCGCGGTCACACGATCAGGTATTTGCTGCTTTGAGTGCCGTCGACACAGCGGACTGCCATAGCCGGGCCGAAGCGGACGCGGTCATGTCCGGCTACATTGATGATGAAGGCGTCAGACAGTTTCTTCTGATGAGCCTCTATCGCAGCAAGGATGGCAGCTACCACTGGCGCTTCAACCTGGAAGGTCTGCAGCGCAATTATGCCGCTTACCTTCAGGCGCCGGTTGTGGAGAACGTCTACGATGGCCGCGCACTGTTTATCCGGGGTGGTTTGTCTAACTATGTCAAGGATGAGTACCTTGCAGATATCCACGACGTATTCACCGGGGCGTCGGTGGAAACCATGGCCGACTGTGGTCACTGGCTGCACGCTGAGCAGCCGGCGGTGTTCAACTCCCTGGTCCGAAATTTCATCGCTGGCGAGGCTGCCTGAGCATGGTGATAGAACTGCTTGATCTGCTTGTGGTCGGGGTGCTGGGGGGCCTCGCTCTTTTCCTGTTCAGTGCAACCCGGGTGCGCGAGCTGGCGATCAGCGCAGTGAAGCGCGCGGCTCGCGATAGCGACTTTCAACTGCTCGATGACAGCGTCAGTCTGCAGCGCATGTCTTTCAGTCGCGACAGCTCGGGGATGTGGCGCGTATGGCGACAGTATCGCTTCGACTACAGCTACGACGGCGTGCAGCGCGAACAGGGTGCAGTTATCATGCTCGGCAAATCCCTGCAGGCGCTGGTGGTTGCCGAGCCCGATAGGGTGCTGCACTGACTGTGAGGCCAGCGACTGACTGCTAGCTCAGCGTTGTCGCAATGACCCAGACCGCCAGTAACGCCAGGAGCATCGCAAAACTTCGGCTGATGGCCACGGAATGATTGGACAGACTGCGCTGGATTCTCAGCGTGCCTGCCGCGAGTGCGACCGAGGCATACCAGAGCGCATCGATTGCACCCGCGGTGGTGATCAGAATGGCGCCGTGCAGCATGCCTGCGGAAGGATCCAGAAACTGACTGAACAGGGCCAGCATGAAGATGGCAAGTTTCGGGTTGAGAAGGGCAACGGTGGCGCCGCGGACAAAGCCCGAGCGTCCGGATGGCACATGATCCGAGCCCGCATCCGCCCGCCCCGCGGTCCATGCCTGCAAGGCCAGCCATAGCAGGTAGGCTGCTCCTGCCAGTCTGATGGTGGCGTAAAGCGCTGGGAGTTCGGCGATCACGAGCCCGAGGCCACAGACGGTGATGAGCGCGTAAAGCATAACGCCGAAGCCGTGTCCCAGCGCTGTCGCCAGCCCGGTGCGCCGCGAGCCGCTCAGAGTCGACTGCAGCACGACCGCAAGGCTGGGCCCGGGAGAGGCGGCGCCGAGCAGACATATCGCAGCAAGCGCAAGCCACCGATCCGGCGCCATCAGGACGCTCCGTCTCTGTCCACAAAAGCTGTGGATAAGTCAGTGGGTAATTTGTTCAGCATAGCGTCGAAGCCTCTTGCTGCGGGCTTTGTTACAAATTGGTTAAAAAACCATCAATTATAAAATATCCATATAAAACAGTATTTTATGTTGATTACTTTAGAATCTCGGTGCACAGGCAAGCCTAAAGGGCAAGCATGACAGTGCTGCACCGTGAATGTGCATAACAATTTCCAAGGTGCTACCAAGTGTAACCTTGGGGTGCAAGCAGAAACGAAAATATTTTCTCACCTCAGGGTCTGCATGATGGCGGTGGGTCATCCTTTCGAGGTGTACATCTGGCGCGGTCTGAGGCGACTTCACGCGGATGAGCCGTTTCTCATGGTGACATTCGGTAACGTGCTCGAGCTTCATTCCCCTCGGTAGATGCAGCCCGAGGTGCAGGTCTCACGTATCTCGACGCAGCTGAGCGAGGGAAGTGTCGGCTGCAAGCGCTGCCAGATCCATCGGCAAAGATTTTCGCTGGTGGGATTCTCAAGCCCAGGGATGTCGTTGAGGTAGTAGTGATCAAGCTGGTCCAGAAGCGGACGGAACCCGGCCTTCAGATCGGCGAAGTCCATGACCCACCCTGACGGCTCGGGCGCCTCGCCCGATACGGTGATGCGCACGTGGAAGGAGTGGCCGTGGAGTCGGGCGCATTTGTGTCCGTCCGGAACGTTGGGCAGCCGGTGCGCCGCCTCAAAATGAAAGTCTTTGTAGATGTCCATAGGCTGCAGGGTTTTCCCGGTAAAAGCGCTCAGTATAAGCTGGTTGTCTCGCTGACGGCAGGGGGCACCTCGCCGCCAGATACCTGTTAAGCCAGGCGAGGCGAGTTTGCGACATTTTTTATCGCAGGGCGTTTGACAGTGCGCGGTTTATCTCTATAATGCGCGTTCTCGATCGGGGGTGGTTAGCTCAGCTGGGAGAGCATCTGCCTTACAAGCAGAGGGTCGGCGGTTCGATCCCGTCACCACCCACCACGTTTTCGCCGCCTGGCGTCAATGAATCGAGACCTACCGTGGAGCGGTAGTTCAGTTGGTTAGAATACCGGCCTGTCACGCCGGGGGTCGCGGGTTCGAGTCCCGTCCGCTCCGCCACCTTCCTGCATCGTGGTGAAACACTCTGAAATAGATAGAAAACCGAGTTATTTCGCCTAATAAAGTACTTCAAAACGCCGTATAACACCTCGATTGTTTCATACCCTTGCGCTATGCTTCATTTCTAGTGGTGGGTAAATGGTGGGCAAGTATGAATGGTGATCCGACGGATGTACGATGGCTCTGACGCCTCGCGAAGTTGAGGCAGCTACGCACCGTGGACTCTATGGCGACGGCGACGGTCTGTACCTATCCATCGCCAAGGGTGGAAGCAAAAGCTGGATCTATCGCTACCAAATGGATGGCCGCCGCCGATATCTCGGACTCGGGGGGTATCCTGCCATCAGCCTTGCACAGGCGCGCATTCGTCGCGATGAGGCGCGAAAGCTGGTCCGCCTGCAGGGTATTGATCCACTCGAGGCACGCCATCAGCAAAAAGCGACTGCCGTCGCAGAGTTACAGGCCAGCGCTGAGCGCGAGCAGCGAGCGGCCAACACCTTTAAGGTCGTGGCTGAGAACTATATCGAGCAGCAGGCCTCCGGTTGGAGCAATCGCAAGCACGCACAACAATGGCGCAATACACTGTCCCAGCATGCCTATCCGCACATCGGCGATAGACCAGTGCATAAGGTCACCACCGAGGACGTGCTATCCGTCCTTTCACCGATCTGGACGGAAAAGACCGAGACTGCCAAACGGGTGCAGGGCCGCATTGAACGCATTCTCGATTATGCCATCACCACCAAACTGCGCGATGACGCCAACCCGGCTCGATGGCGAGGCCACCTCGACGTGATCCTGCCAAAACCTGGCAAGGTTCGCCGCGTCGAACATCAACGCGCGCTGCCGTACGCCCAGGCACCCGCACTGGCCGCCGAACTCCAGAAGCTTGATACACCCGCGGGTCGTGCATTGATCCTGACTCTGCTGTGTGCCACCCGAACCAGCGAAAGCCTTGAGGCGAGATGGTCCGAAATTGATCTGGAGCGCGCGGAGTGGCGCATCCCGGCATCACGGATGAAGGCCGGCAAGGAGCATCGCATACCGCTGCCTGAAGCGGCTACAGCGATTTTGCGTGCGCAGGAGGCGATCCGTCGAGACGACTGGGTGTTCGCGGGCCAGAAGCGCGGCCATAGTCTCAGTAATATGGCGATGACCAACGTGCTCAAGCGTATTGGCTGGCTCGATCACACGACGGTGCACGGCCTGCGATCAACGTTTCGGGATTGGGCTGGTGAGAAGACGCGTTATCCGGAGCGCATGGCCGAGGTTGCGCTTGCGCATCAGCTAACTGACAAAGTCCAGGC
>JBHEOO010000044.1:11663-23465 GCA_046260765.1 Chromatocurvus sp. | reverse complement strand
GTGTTATGGCCCGCATACCGCTGCAGGTCACGATCCTGCCAGGTCCAGTCCTGGCGCCAGTGCTTCATCACAATCGGGTCGGACAGCGTTCCATCCTCCAGTTCGATGGTCATCACCAGAATATGCTGCAGGCTGATGAATTCCGGCCTGTCCTCAACGACATAGACATACTCCGTACCCCATGACTGGTAAGGACTTGAGGGCTGGTAGCCCTCGGCAAAGCCGATCGTCTCGATGCGGTAGGCGCCGGCCATGGCGAGAATGGCGCGCCTGTCTCGCTCCTGCGCGTCTATACCCTCCTCCTGCAGCGCCTTCCATGCCGCACTGGGCTCGCTGGCCAGCGTGACATCCGGCCCTGTTGTTGTGCCGCCGCGCGGCTTCATGGCAGCGTCATCGGTGAACAGCCAGGAGAAGGTGTAGCGACGCGACTCGCTCGCTGTCGACTGACCGGTCGCTCGCGATTCATCGGACAACACCGGCGCAGCGAGCGCAAAGCCGAGAGCGAGAGAGGCGCTATACAGGCACGCGCGCAGCTGTCGTCGGATCGGGTAAAAACGGCGAGAGCTTACAAAATGGTCGTTTTCATACATAAGGGTGGATCTCCTGCAGTTTGAGGGGTGCAACCACCGCTTGGTCGCTAGCGCTTGAAACGAACATGCGGTATTGTTAATGCGACTCGTTCGTATTACTATTATCGTATTTTAACAACTTTCAACCAACAGGAGATACCATGAAAAACAATACTTGGACGACTATGCCAATTTACCAACTGATCACTGTTGCAGCGATCTTTGCCCTGGCAGCCTGTGGCGGCAAGGAATCTGACTCGGCCACAACCGGCACCACGAGCAGCGAAGGGACAGCTGAGACCACACAACCGATACAGGCGGCGTCAGCGCAGACGTCACCATCAAGCGTCGCCGATGCAGGGACAAGCTGCGAGTTCGAAGTTGAAGTGGGTGACAATCTGCAATACAGCGTGTCGCAGATCGCCGCGCCAGCTGCTTGTTCGGAATTCACGATTACCCTTTCGCACACCGGCCAGCTGCCGGCGAACGCCATGGGCCACAACTGGGTGCTGGTGCCCAAGGGCGCAGGACCGGATATCGCGAAGGCCGGTATTTCCAAAGGGCTGGATGGAAACTACCTGGCCGACGATGATCGGATCATTGCCGCCACCGAGGTGATCGGCGGCGGCGAATCTACCCGCATCACGTTCGCCCTCGAGGGTCTCGCCGGTGACTATACCTATATTTGCACCTATCCCGGGCATGGCGCCGCAATGATTGGTACCTTCACCGTCGAGTCCTGATACGGATCCCCCCTGCGCCATCAGGACAGCCTTCAGGGTTGGACTTGGTGGCGCACAAGCGCGACTTATCTGACATGACCCGCCTTGGAGACCGGCATGGCACTCCCCTGTTCCCCAATTCGCGTTATCGGCGTGCTGCTGGCATTGACTATCGCAGGCTGCGATGCAGCGTCTGAGCCGCCACCCTTAGCCGCGGGCGGTAGTGAGCTCACCGTCGATATACAGGCCGCCGCACGACGGCAGAGCCTGTTGCAGATACCTCTGGGGCACGTCAGCGACACTCGCGAGGGCGAAGCCTTGTTCCGCCGGACATGGACAGGAGTGCACGCATCAACGCAGACGTCACAACCGGGTGATGTGGTGTCACGCTGTACCGACTGTCACGTGGAGGGCACGGCGGCAGGCACGCCAGCCGCACGCGCTGCGACGGGGCGCATTGCCCCGCCGCTGTTTGGCTGGGGCTTGCTCGCTGCCGTATCGGCGGACACCCTCGAGCGTATGGCGGATCCCCTCGATGAGAATACCGACGGTATCAGTGGTCAGCTGGCGAGTGTCCCGGTTCTAAGCAGCGGCGGAACGGCCGTCGGCCGCTTTGGCTGGAAGTCGGCACAGCCCGACCTTTACCAGCAGATCGCGACCGCACTCATGGACGACCTGAATGTCTCAACGCCGCTGTATACACACAGCGATGGTCATGGCGCGGCGGCGCACGTGTCGGCGGTGCAGCTTACGAGTATCGAACGCTATATCGCGCGCCTTGCGGTTCCCGCCCGCCGCGGCCGCAAGGATCCGAAGGTCCATCGAGGCGAGCGTATTTTCTCCCGGACGGGCTGCGCCAGCTGCCATGTACCGGTGCTGATGACCGCTGACCACCCCGACCCGGCCCTCTCCAACCAGACGATATGGCCTTATTCTGACCTGCTTTTACACGATATGGGGGTGGCACTCGCCGAATCCTCCGCCGGTGAGCGTGTCAACGAGTGGCGCACGCCGCCGCTCTGGGGCATCGGGCTCATGCTGGATCGCTATCCGCAGCGCGGGCTGCTTCACGACGGTCGGGCCGCGGATCTGCTCTCTGCGATCGCATGGCACGGCGGTGAAGCGCGCGCCGCTCGTGACGCGGTGCGGGCGCTACCGGTACGCGATCGCGAGGCCCTGCTGCTTTTCCTGCGCTCGCTGTAAGCAGGTCCGCGGCTGCCGGCCCCCGAACAGAAGACCAACACGAACCTTCAATCCTGTCCCATGGGCGTATAATCTCGACGCTCTTCTTCATTGCAGGCGTTGCTTTTCATGTCCAGTTTTTCTCCCGGCCGGGCCGACCAGATTCTGCAGCGGATCGAGCGCAGCACCCTGTTCCAGGGCTCGGTCATCTTTATCATCGTCCTGTCGGCTATCACAATCGGCGCCAAGACCTATGAGCTGCCCGGTATCGCAGAACGTCTACTGCCCTATCTGGATAACGCGATCACTGTTTTTTTCCTTGGCGAGATCATTCTGCGTTTCCTGGCCTGTGACCACCGAGGCCGGTTCTTTACCGACGGCTGGAACGTGTTTGACACGCTGGTCGTCGTGGGCAGCCTGATACCCCTGGACAACGCCGACGCGGTGCTTATTGGTCGCCTGTTGCGCGTTTTCCGCGTGCTACGACTTGTATCGGTGGTGCCGGAGTTGCGCTCACTGATCAATGCTCTGTTGAAGTCGATTCCGCGCATGGGACATATCGCTCTGCTCATGTTCATCATTTTCTATATCTACGGCGCCATCGGCTCCCTGTTCTTTGCAACGATCAACGAGACTTTGTGGGGCGATGTGGCGATCTCGATGCTGACGCTTTTCCGCATCGCGACGTTTGAGGACTGGACCGATGTCATGTACGAGACCATGGCGACATTTCCGCTGAGCTGGATTTACTATCTCACGTTCATTTTCCTTACGGCTTTTGTGTTCCTGAACATGATGGTGGGGACTATTCTCGATGTCATGACGCAGGAATTCCACCGCGACAGTGACGAGCGTGCCCATCAGGAACGCGATGAGATGTCGGAGCGGCTCGCAAGCATGGAAACACAATTGGCAGACATCAGGGCGCACCTTCTGAAGGATGCTCACATCGGCGTGTCCGCAGACGCTGCGCGGAACACCAACCCGGGGTGACTCACACGCCTCCGGGCGGCGCCTCTCAGAATCTCTCAACCTGCCAGCGGCGGCACCAGCAGCCAGCTGGCGGCGTACAGGGCAAGTAAGGCGCTGGCAGCAAGCAGCCAGAGCATAGATCGCACAATTACTTTCCGCAGGGGCTCGCTGTCTTGCCGGCGCCCACCGACGTTCTGTGTCTTATGCCAATCGATCAGTGCCATGTCACTCCCTCCTGTACCGATTGCCCGGCCCGGAATGCGCTCCACTCCGACAGTGTCTGACGGCACTGACGCAGGGCGATCGCTCTGAGACTCAAGGACTGGCCGGGGTCCAGGGCGATGTCGCGTACCAGGCTGTGCACCTCGCGGTAGGTGCTGTCTGCACTCGCCTCCTCGCACAGGCGAGCACAGGTGGCAGCGGCGTTTTGCAGCGTTATCACCTTGGCAAGTAATAGCGGCGCCGTAAGCGTCATGTCAGCGAGGTACTGCTCGACCAGATCTGCTGCGTGCCGATACCAGCGCAGCGCTGCGTAGTAGCGACCGACCTCGAAGTGGGCATTGCCCCGTTTGATAGTCGAGTGCCAGTCTTCTCCCGGTGTCATAGATTCCCGGGGCTTCGCTTGCTGCATATCCTGTTGTTGCTGCATGTTCGATACCTTTGCTTGCGGCTGTCACGATCATTTATAAACGATAATGATTCGCGTTTGCAACAAATATTTTTAAATATTCACCCGCTCACATTAGCGGCGCAGCCGACCGCTCCCGCAGTACATTTTCAGGTATGCTGACCTGAAACCTCTGGTGGACTGAAACCATGACATTCAACACCCACATGACAGAAGAGATGGACCTGTTGCTGAAGTTCGATCCCGACAGCATGCAGCACGGCCTGAAAGTACACAGCGATGCTGCACCTGCGCTGATAGCCGCGGCGGCTCGCCTGCACGACAAGGGATTGATTGATGAACCGGACGGCGGATTCCTCACTTCCCTCGGTCACGAGGGCGCCGAGCATGCGCGTGCATTGCACCAGATACTGCAACCGGCGCCTGCGGCGCACTCATAGAGAGAAGCCGTAGTCCTCGCCGTGCAGAATACCGGGGCTGTTAACGCTCACATCACGGTTCGCGCCAGCGCACTGCAGCACCTATCGCAAGGACGTCAGAATCTGGTCTTGGATAGCGTTCCTGGCGAACTGCCGGCGCCGGTGAGCATTACGATGACGATTTCATGTTCGGACATGCCTCTCCTCCAGCGCATATTTTCAAGCCTGATGCAGAGACTGTAAAGCGCCGGTTCAACCGATCCGTGAGCTTCAGGTACCAGGTGCCGGATGGCTCTAAGCGGCGCTGACGAGCCACCGTCGGCTGCGCCGACGGCTGGGGTCGTGCTACCTTTCAGTACGGAATTAAGCAGAAACCTTTAAGGACGGGCCCGATGAAACCGATTCTTTCCGTAACGGTTGCCGTGTTGCTTGCCGCCCTCCTCACCGGAGCCTGGTGGCTGAGCCAGGCCAATGACTACCAGGTCGATGGCACCATCCCCCTCCCCGTCCTCGACGCACCGGTGGTGGTGACGCGGGACGCCAACGGTATCGCCCACATCGACGCGCAGAACCGGCGCGACATGCTCCGTGCTCAGGGCTTTGTTACGGCGCAGGACCGACTGTTCCAGATGGAGTTCTTCCGCATGCTGGCCTGGGGGCGGCTGGCCGAACTCCTGGGAGAGCAAGGCGTCGAGTCGGATCGGCGCATGCGCGTGTTCGGGCTGCCGGTCAACGGCCGGCGCATGGCAGCGGCCTGGTCGCCGGACGTCCGGCAGTTTTTCGGCGACTACGTCGACGGCGTCAATGCCTACATTGCGTCGCGCACGGATGAGCACCCGCTGGAACTGACCGTGCTCGGTCACACGCCCGCACCATGGACCCTGGAAGACATCGGCGTCCTGCTGCAGTTCGTTTCCCTGTCGCACTCCGTCAACCTGGGCGCGGAGGCCGTGGCCCAGGCACTGCTGGACACCGTCGGCCCGGAGCGCGCGGCGCAGGTCCTGCCGCTCAACGTGAATCCCGACCGCGAACCGGAGGCGCTGCCCGTGCGCCTGCCGTCCCGGGAGGCTCCCGCAGCGACCGGGACCGCCAGCGCCGCTGCCGCTCAGCGTGCGAGGCCGGTCCTCGCCGCAAGTCTGCGCGCGGAGCAGGCGCTGCTGCATATCGGCTCGAATAACTGGGTAGTAGGGCCAGACCGATCGGCCAGTGGCAAAGCCATCGTCGTCAACGACCCGCACCTCGATGCCCGGCTTCTACCCGGGCCCTGGTATCCGGTGAGCATGAGCACGCCGGATTTTCAGGCCGCGGGCGTCGCACTGCCGGTGCTGCCGGGCCTGATGATCGGACGGACAGACCGGGTCGCTTTTGGGGTCACCAATGGCTACGGCGATGTGCAGGATCTGTTTATCGAAACCCAGGCACCGGGCGCTGACGATCATTACCTGGAAGATGGCAGAGCGACACCCTTCGAGCTGCGCACGGAAACGCTGCGCATCAAGGACGAAGACGCCGAGGGCGGCTTTCGCGAACAGTCATTGACTGTGCGCTCGACCCGCCGCGGCCCGGTGATTTCCGACCATGGCTTCGTCGACCTGGGCGATCGCGTCGTGAGCCTTCGCTGGGGCGCGGCGGAGGCCTTCGGCCCTGAAGTTGGCTTTGATCAACTGCTCTTTGCCCGTTCGGCGCGCGAAGTCGATGGTGCGATTCAGCGGATGGATATCCACATGTTCAACATTGTTTTTGCCGACGTGGATGGCAACTTCGGCCGCCGATCCAGCGGGCGTATACCGGTCCGGACTCGCGGGGCGGGCGCGCTGCCGGTAGCGGTCACCGACGGCGGTCCCTACTGGCGTGGCTGGATTCCCAAGGACGAAATGCCCGGGGAATTTAATCCCGCCCGGGGCTGGTCCGGTACCGCCAATCACGACACCCGGCCCACGGCCTATCCGTACAGCTACTCGACCTATTTTTCGCCGTCCTATCGCTATCGCCGGATCAGTGCGCTGCTGACGGATAACGACGCCAGCACACCAAGCGATCACTGGCGCTACATGCGGGACGTGCACAACCTGCAGGCTGCGCGGCTCGTCCCGGTGCTGTTGCCCCTGTTGCGTGACAGCGGCCACGACGAGCTGGCCAACGAGCTCGCCGCCTGGGAGCACAACGACAGGGCGGCTGAACGTGCACCGGGTTACTACCAGGATCTGTATCGGGGGCTGGCCCTGGCAACCTTCCGTGATGAACTGGGGGAGCCGCTGACGCGGGACCTGCTCGGCACCTGGTATACCTGGCAGGAGCGCTTTGATGCCATGGTCATCGATGGCACATCACCCTGGTTCGACAAGGTCGATACCGGCGACACGGTAGAGACATTGGGGGATCTGGTCGCCGAGGTTGCGGACGCGGTGGACCTGTCTGCGGCAACCTGGGGCGACAGGCACCAGCTGCGCTTTGTCAGTCCACTGCGCCAGTCGGGCTTGGGCAGCGATTTCCTCGGCGGCGGCAGCTACCCCATGGCGGGCAGCGGCGAGACCGTCAAGCGTGCCCGCTACGCCTTCAACAAACCCTACGATGTCGCCTTCTTCGCGTCCTTCAACATGGTCGCGGACCTTGCGGAGGATCAGCTGCGGGCCGCGCTCCCGGGCGGCGTCGCGGCACGACTCTTTCACGACCACTATCGCGATCTGATTCCGGACTGGCATGCAGGCAAGCCGCTGCGCATACCGCTGTCTGGCGCTGTGGCCGCGGAGGGTGCAACAAGCCGGCTGACCCTCACTCCCGCCACCAAACAGGCGGCAGCGGCGCAACCCTGAGGCCCCGCAGGCCATAGAGAATCGTTTTTACTTGCAGTGCCCACGCGTAGCCCTACCGGGCACTGGCCTTCTCGAACACAAAGATTCCCCAGGTCAGCAAGCCCTCCCGACCGCCATCGACCCAGTGGCTTAGCCCGGCTTTCATGCCCTCGATATAGTCTGCGCTGACACCACGCTCGCGCAGGGTGTCGGTGTTTTCCACCAGGACTTCCCGAACCCGCGAATAATGACGGACCAGCTGGTCCGTATGCTCCTCAAAGACGATCTCCCTCATGCCGAGGGACGCCAGCGTATCACGATAGAAGCGCGGCGAGCCGAGCGACTCGAGATGGATGCGATCGTAGATCGGCTGCAGGCGATCGATGGGGGCGTCGTCGGTACGCATCGGGTCGGTAAAAAGAAAGCGTCCGCCGGGCTTGAGCACGCGAACGGCTTCCACGCAGGCACGGGCACGTCCCTCCTCATCAGCGTGGATCAATGCTTCCTGGGACCAGACACGCTCGAAGCAGGCATCGTCGAAATCCAGCGCTGTAAAATCCCCCGGGATGATCTCGATCTGCCCCGAAAGGCCTGCCTCGCCCGTCATGCGACGGTTGCGCTCATTCTCCACCTCGGACAGATTGAGCGCCACACACTGGCAGCTGTGATGCCGGGCAAGGTGGCGCAGCGCACCGCCGTAGCCTGCGCCAAGATCGAGGACACGCGTCTCCTGCGTCAAAGGAGCGGCAAGCTCCGCCATGCGCTCGACGGTTCGGCGACTCGCCACGGCAATCGCCTCATCGGCAGCAGTGTAGAGGCCGACATGTATGTCCTCACCACCCCAGACATGCCTGTAGAAGGCGTCGGCGTCTTCGCTGTCGTAATAGGCGCGCGCCGTTTCGACGGCGCCCGTACGTTGCCTGTCATACATATTGCCCTACTCCTCTCGCAAGGCGCCGAATACCCACGACACCTGAAGAAATTTTATGCTATCGGCTTGCTTCAAGAGCAGCAAGCGCTCATGGCTTTTACCGATACAGCTTCGCTAGCCGGTCATGATCACCTGGACACTGGAGGAAAGAATGTCACCTATGGACCAATCGACAGCACCTGACGCGTCCGGCAACCTTCGGGCCACGGGTGGCGGCACTGGACGCCGAGGGTGGCGTGACGGCATGGCGGGTTTCCTGATTAGTTATGGCATCTGCCACTTCCCGCAACGCGAACGGCCTCAATACTCTCAACCGCGTGTCAACAATCGTGCCCTCACGGAGTGCAAGTCCCCCTCGCGCTGATGAGCTACACCGGCATCACTGAACAGAAACAAGACGCAGGCGTCGCGCACAGACAAAACCGACAAATACCGTGACCAGAAACAGGATAGCCATCGCGGTATAGGGAGGCATGCGCCGGGGTGACCACTGAAATTGTGGCAACGACGCCAGATCCTCTGCACGCATGATCTCCCCCTGATCGATAAACCCGCCAAGATCTGCCTTTAGCTTCGAAAGGTAATCCGCCGAAGCACGCCGAAAATCTGCCACAGGTTCAAACAACCCGCGCTCCATGGCGGCAGGGGTATCCAAGGCCACAGTATCCACGCCTGGCGGCATGGTCGTCGCCATCTTCGGGCTTCTGGCGATCAGCGTTTTTGAGCGTCGGGCCACGGCGGCGCGCGAGCGTCTGCTTACACACTTCACACAGGTGCAGGATTAAACCCATGCGTGACATTCTCACTTCCCTTCCTGAGGAATTCGATGAAACCGGTGTGGACATCACACCAATGCTCGACGTGGTATTCATTATGCTGATCTTCTTTATCGTCACCGCGACCTTTATCAAGGAATCGGGTATCGAGGTCGATAAGCCAGACCGCCCTGAGCTAAGCGACCTGCCAAAAGCTCCCCCTATCAGCCAGCCCAGCAGAAGCCTTACCGGTCAGGTACTGGCAGTGACCGCGCCCGTCAGACCGGGTCGAGATCTGGAATTCGGCCGGACTGGACTGGGTCTCGGTACGGGCGATGGTGATTATCTTTCTATCGTCAAAGTCGCACCGATGTATCCCCGGCGGGCGCAGCAACTTGGCATTACCGGTGAGTGCCTGGTGCGATATACCGTTACAACCAGCGGCACAGTGCGCGATGTCGAGGTTGTGCCGGATGGCTGCTCTGACCCACTTTTTGCACGGCCCTCGATAAACGCAGCACGACATTTCAAGTACAAACCACGTGTTATCGATGGCACCCCGGTGGAAGTCCTGAACGTTTATAACATGTTCCACTTTGAAACAGCGCCAACGTCTGGAGCCGAGCAATGACACTCAGGCTCATCGCGCGCTCTAAGATACTGGCAGTACCAGCGCTGTTGGTTTTTTTTCTGCACACACTGCCGCTCGACGCACAGAACAGAGAGCAGGCGGTATTGGGCATGAGTGACAGGGTCTTTACTACGATGGAGGCCGCGCAGTCGCTTAGCTTCGTGGAGGGCGAACTGAAGCGGTTGAAAGCTTTCAGGGTCGGTACAAGCAGGATCGAAAAATAATTAGCCCTGGCGTCTGACAGACATATTCACATGTTCAATCTTCCCTCGCAGCCCTTATTCGCTTCCACAAACCTTTTCTTTTTGTGGCGCTCCTGAGAGCTGTGTTATAACATATTTAATTATGAACGTTGCAAACCCGGGCTAAATACTTCAGGAAAACTTATGAAACCAAAACCCTTATGTGCACTATTCCTGCTGTCGAGCCTTGGCGGTCTGGCTGTCTCGGCGGACGACCAGGCGAGCACGCCCGCAAAAGAGCAAAGACTTATCATCGAGCATGTTTATGTTACCGCTGGGGCACCCGCGCCGGGTGACCGCATGGTACAGGCTGCACGCATCGACGTATTGGAGGGTCTCGAAAAAGATCTCCGTCAGGGAACGAGTCTCGGTCAGACCCTGGAACATCTGGCGGGTGTGCGGATGCTCGACACCGGCAACAATGCTGGAATTCCTGTTATCCGGGGTCTTACGGGCAATCGTATCCGCATCCTCTCAAATGGTATTGGCGTCGACCATCAGCAGTACGGGATTCGCCACAACGTCAATATTGACCCATTTCTCAGCGATCGGATTGAGGTCGCTCGCGGCGCAGCCAGTCTTCTCTACGGTTCAGATGCTATTGGTGGCGTTATTGACGTTCACGGCCTGCCGGTGGAACACACAGAGGATGGCGAACGTCGCAACAGCCTCGACGCGAGGATTGACTACGCATTCAACAATGATCAGCGAGATATCGCGCTGCGAGGTGCGAGTGCGGGTGAGCAGTTCAGCCTGACAGCGGGTTTTGCATACCGCGAGGGGGACGATATTGAGGCACCGGATAGCGCAACCGCGTTTGAGAGTGGCAATCGAGACGACCCCGCATTTACCGGAACACTGCCGTTCACAGACTTCAAGCAGCAGAATGCCCAGGTCGCCGCTGCATGGCGCGGCACCAATGCGACAACCTCACTGCGTTTGACGCGATGGGATAATGAACAGAATTTTCTGCTTCCTGTTCCACCGGATGGACGTGGTATCGGTATTGCACTCGAAAACACCGAAGTTCAATTACGAACCGATTATCTCCTGGACACCGGAGATACCCGGTGGACACTGCGTCCGACTCTGTCCTGGCAGAACAATCTGCGCCTCGCCAATAGCCCGGGCAATCCGCGCAGCGGTCTGTTCGATGGCGACATCGACATTGAATTCGATCAGTATGTCGCCCGCTTTGAGGCACTGCATGAGGGTGAGGGTTTATTTGATCGCGGTACCCTGGGCTTTGAAGTGCGCCAGAGAGATCAGGAATCCCGCGGGCGGACCGTGCTGAACCCTGGAGGCGAGGTTACCTCTGCCGGAGTGTTTGCTTATGAAGAGCGAAGATTTCGCCTTCTTCTGCTGCAGGCCGGATTACGCTACGACCACATTGAGACCGAAGGGGATGCGGGCAAGACCACCACACAGCCGAGCTTCACGGGCAGGGTGCGTAACAGTTACGACGTAATAAGCGGTGCCCTGGGTGGCTCCTACCCAGTAGGCGAGCATTTCACCGTAGCGGCGAATGCTGCTCGTGGATTTCGCGCGCCGACATTGTTCGAACAGTTCGCTGAAGGTGTGCACGGCGGTGTGGCGGCAGTGCAGCTCGGCAACATCGATCTGGATCCGGAAAAATCACTTAATCTGGATTTGTCCCTGCGCTGGGGCTTTGAACGCTTCACAGGGTCTGTGACGGTTTACCAGAATCGTGTGGACGACTATATCTATCTGACTGACAGCGGCAGGCAGGCGCCGAATGGGCTGCCCATTTTCCTGCACGAACAGACAGACGCAATTCTGCAGGGTGTGGAAGCCGAGATGGACGTCGCCCTGGCGACAGACTGGTCGCTGCGTCTGGTGCTGGATTTTATCGACACTGAAAATGACGAAACGGGCGACGATTTACCGCTGACCCCCGCCAATGAAGTTCTTACGGAACTGACCTGGAAGCCGTCGACG
>JBHEOO010000044.1:942-11653 GCA_046260765.1 Chromatocurvus sp. | reverse complement strand
AAAGATATCAGGGTAAACATCGAGGTACGGAATGCGCTGGATGAGACCTATCGCGACTTCCTGAACACTTACAAGGGTTACGCGCTGAACCCTGGACGCGACGTGAGACTGACGGTGGAAGTGCCTTTGTCCTGAGTCTGTCCTGAGAACGGACGTGTAGGGGGTCGACGCAGCCCCCTACACTATTGATATCACTGCATTACCGAATTGATGTCACCGAAATGCAAAGATCACAAAACGTGCCGTATCGTCACCGCTGTTGACAACTGCGTGAGGGCCGGCATCGTGCCAGTGTACCGAGCCAGTAGCCAGATCAACTTCTCGCCCTTCATCACCGGGAGTTTTCAGTACCACGCTGTAGTCATTCAGTGAATAGACGATTCGTGGCGCACCCGCATGCAGCGGCTGTTCAGCCCCCGAAGGCAACGCCACGCGAAGCACGCGGACATCCTCAAGGTCAGCAATGACAGCTGCATATCCACCCGGCACAGCCGCGGCATCATCGGCGTTGTCAATAACAGGCAGCGCTGCATCAGACCTTGACACAATCAAAAGGTCTGCGATGGTTGTCCCTGTGTTTTTTATCGCATGCTCAAGCGCCTCATGTGCGTGCACTTCGCCTTCGCGCCAGCTGTTTTCCTCTGTCTCGCCATCTTCCGTCCAGCGTATCGTATAGTCGGATAGTGAATAGACGACTCGAGCATTGCCGCTGTGCATCGGCAGTTCCTCCCCGGGCGCCAGCGCAAGCCGGCTTACCGAGACATAATCGTTGCTGAACAGCGGGTCAGGCATTGCCCCCTCTTCGCCATAGGCAAACGTAGCAGAGGTCGTAGCAAGCGCGCAGGCAATGGAGAGTTGAATATTACGGTTCAGTTTGGACGCTAATCTGATCATCTTAATTTACCTTCTATCGCAACGGGTTTGGGATGAAGTCACGGCGCAATCTGTTCGAGACGCCGTGAGCAGAAGCTGGTACGTAGTCGCCATAAATGAATATGTACTATTACAGCATATGACCAAAACAGGTTTTCCTCAATAACAGAATCATCCAGCAGATAGCTTGACACGGGGCCCAAAGAATCGAGCGTTCTTATGGATTGAGGCAGCATGGCGCCGACACGCATCAGTCTTTGACTTGACATATGCATGCTATGTAATAGCACTTAAACTCTGAAAAGTTGACTATTGCGAGACTGATCTCGCGATGGAAGGCAGCCGGCGATGAAGCGGCCGAGAACAGCATCAGCGCCGCGATAATCGGCCTGGAGTCGTGCAGGTTTAACCCGCGGCGCAGCGCTTGCAAACCCCGTAGATCTCAAGCTGTCTGTCGCGCACATGAAAACCGATCTCGCGCGCCTCCCGCGTCATGCGCTCGATGTCACGTTTACGGGTATCGAGTTCCTCGACCTCGGCACACTCCTCACAGATCAGAAACTGCGGTGCATCGTGAACATGGCTGCAAGCGAGATGGGCACAGGCGGTGTAGCTGTTGCTAGACCGCAGCTTGTGTACGATGCCGGCCTCGGCAAACAGATCGAGCACACGGTAAACCGTCATGACCGGCACGCGGGCAGCGTGGTCCTCGCGCACAGCCTCAACAAGCTCGTAAGCGGATACCGGGCGTGCCTGCCCGAGAATGGTCTCCAGCAGCTGCCGCCGCCGCTCCGTCAGGCGTATACCGTTCTCCTCGCAGCGTGCTATCGCTGCATTCACCGCCTTGACTGCTTTACTGTGCTTCACACGCGATCTCCTTCGCCTTTCGATGCAGTATAACATCTCTCTGCGTGCCCTTGCGACGCAGGCTTTGCGGCGCAGACTTGTCTCACCAGATGCGCTGCCGCACAATACAAAACACTCGGAAAAGCCAATAACCAGCCGGAGAAACGGATGCGAATCGTAATCATGAGTGTCGTAATGCTGGCGCTGCTAACGGGCTGTGGTGATGAAGCTCCCTCCCCGGGTCGTAACCCCCTGGCTGACAGCGACGGCAGGCAACCGGGCGACGCTGCGCCGGCGACGCGCAATGCCAACTCGGCCGTATCGGATCTGCTACCACTGGATGACCAGCGGGACTTCGACGATGCCCGCCGCGGATTTCTTGGCACGCTGCAAAGTCCACAGATCAACGACGCCAACGGTGACGCCGTATGGTCAATTGACGACTACGCCTGGCAGGAAGGCGAGGCACCCGCAACCGTCAACCCCAGCCTCTGGAGGCAGGCCCGGTTGAACAATATCCATGGCCTGTTCAAGGTGCAGGAAGGCATCTACCAGGTGCGGGGCTTCGATCTCGCCAACATGACAATTATTGAAGGCGACACGGGCTGGATCATTGTCGACCCGCTCACTGTCGAGGAAACAAGTCGCGCCGCCCTCTCGCTGGTCAATGAGATTCTCGGCGAAAGGCCGGTCAGCGCCGTTCTGTTTACGCACAGCCACATCGATCATTTTGGCGGTGTGCTCGGCGTGCTGTCCCGTGAGGAGCGTGCAGAACGCGATGTGCCGGTCATTGCGCCCGCCGGCTTCCTGCGGGAGTCGGTGTCAGAAAATGTGGTGGCGGGGACCGTCATGCTGCGGCGCGCCGTCTACATGTATGGCATGGAGCTACCGCGCGATGCCACGGGGCACGTCGACACCGGGCTCGGCAAGCAGCCCGCGCGTGGCACGGCATCCATCATGCAGCCGAGCATGAGTGTTGATGAAGACACAGGCACGCTGGACATCGATGGCATCAGCTTCGAGTTCATGTATACGCCAGAAGCCGAGGCACCAACGGAATTCATGTTCTACTTGCCAGATCACGAGGCGCTCTGCGGCGCTGAAATACTGTCGCGCAATTTTCACAATCTTTACACCCTCCGAGGTGCCAAGGTGCGCGATGCCCTCAAGTGGGCGGGATATATCGACCAGGCACTGCTGCGCTTTGGGGATGAGGCGCAGACAATCTTCAACTCGCACCACTGGCCGGTGTTCGGCAACGACGCCGTCGACGATTACCTGAAAAAGCAGCGCGACATCTACAAGTATACCCACGACCAGACAATGCGCCTGGCATCCCGTGGCCTGACGCCGAACGAGATCGCCGAGGCCATCACCCTGCCGGAGTCGCTGCGCACCAACTTCGCCACGCGCGACTACTACGGCACGCTGAAACACAACGCGAAGGCGGTATACCAGTTTTACTTTGGCTGGTACGACGGCAATCCAGTCAACCTCGACCCTCTGCCTCCGGAGTCGCAGAGTCGTCGTTATGTCGAGGCCATGGGCGGTGCCGATACCGTGCTCGAGCGCGCGCGCGATGCGTACCGCGAGGGAGCGTTCCAATGGGCGGCACGCCTGGCGCACCATGTCGTCTTCGCACAGCCAGATAACGAAAACGCGCGAATCATGTTAGCGCGGGCCTACGATCAGCTGGGCTACCTGGCAGAGAGCGGACCGTGGCGCGATGTGTACCTTAGCGGCGCCCACGAGTTACGCAACGGCATCGCGCCGGCACAACGCCTGGCAGACACGGCAGGACTGTTGGGGGCAATCCCGATTGATCTTTTCCTGACGGCTATGGCGACGAACCTCAACCCGGAAAAAGCCGACGGCAAGGTCATCTCGGTAAATCTTCGGGTGCCCGACAAAGAAGCGGCATTTACGTTGCTGCTGGAAAATGCGGTGATGAATTTTAGAAGGGGTCTTTCCGACAATGCTGATGTCACACTCAATATCGGCTACGGGATGCTGTTGAGAGTGCTCATGGGCGGGGCTAATATTACCGATCTGGTAGGGAATGATGGTATCTCCATCGACGGTAGCCAGATCAGACTGGGACAGTTCTTCGCCAGCTTTGACAGGGTCGAGGATCCCGCTTTCCCACTGACAACGCCCTGACGGTCCTGGCATTTGGCGTTGAAAGGTCAGGAACCCCGTCAGTACGCTCTGGCAGCGGGCTCCCTGTGCGAGCCCAGTGGCTCGCTCGGCGTCGTCATCAGGACAGGCTGAACTGCTTCCAACACGGGCCTTTGGGCGCTGCCCGCTGCACCCTGGCAATTCGCGCCGAGAGTCATGGTCACCACCAGGCCGACAGACACCAGCGCCCTGATCACTTCATCGGGATCCATGCATACCTCCGGATAACCCTTTCTACGGCTGCGCAGCAGCACAGACCTCATCATCAGGGTCACGACTCGCAACCTGGTCCTGACTCTGCTGCAGCTCGCAGCTTTTTCCTCTTCTTTATGACGTTATAGCATGCACGATTATTCCGTACCGATGTGTTCGTTGCGACGCATAGTGTGGCTGCGGCAGGCACAGTCTGGCACGCACAGTGTGGCACCCTCAGCGCGATGCGTGCCTGCCCTGAAGGCGGAATTTCAATCCACGCGCTTGTCTGGGTTTTGTTCATAAGGTATCCTGTTGGCTTGCTTGACGGGTGAACCTGCATCGATGCGATGCGAGGTTAAACGGGAAGACGGTGCGCTGCCGAGTCAGCAAACCCGCCACTGCCCCCGCAACGGTAAATGAGGACGCTGATCACAATGCCACTGCGCCAACGGCGTGGGAAGGCGGTCGGCACGGCATGCATATGCCTCTCATGAGTCCGGATACCGGCCCGCCATTCATTCACTGTTCAGTTGCGGCGGGCGGCTGGCCGGGGTTCCTGTGAACTCTTGCTGTATTCGCCGCTGAACCACTATGCAGAAGCGGGGGATTCTGCGGGAGATCTCAATGAAAATCCGTTTTTCGGCAGCTTTCGCCACCTCCGTTCTCATAACACCCTCTTTCGCACAGACGACATTACCCGCCGATAGCGCCATTGAGCAGGTCCTCGTTACGGCGTCTCGTGTTCCTGTTGACCTCAAGCACATCGGCAGCGCGACCTCTGTGTTTACCCGCGCCGATATCGAGCGACGCCAGACACGTTACGTAACAGACCTGCTGCGCACCGTGCCAGGTTTCGCGGTCTCGCGCAGCGGCGGACCGGGATCGCAGACCCAGGTTCGCGTGCGCGGTGCGGAAGCGAATCACGTGCTGGTTCTGATCGATGGCGTGCGCGCCAATGATCCGGCCACCAGCGATGAATTCCCCTGGGAGCATCTCGCAACGGGTGCCGTGGAGCGCATCGAGATTGTGCGCGGCGCGCAGAGCGCTCTCTGGGGTAGCGAGGCGATTGCCGCGGTGGTGAATATCACAACGCGGGGTGGCCGCGGCGCCAACAGTAGCGCGAGCACGTACCTTGAGGGTGGCAGCAACAGTACGCGCAACATTGGCGCCAATGGCGTGCTGTCCCAGGGCGCCTGGACAGTCGACGCCAGCGCTGAACGTCTCGACACCGACGGCGAAAACATCTCGCGGGTCGGCACGGGGCGTGACGGCGCGGAGCTGACATCGGGACATATTGGCCTGCGCTACGCGGATGACAGCGCCGTGGGATTCCAGGCGAGCCTGCGAGGGACGGATTCAACCTCCGCTTTTGACTCTACCGATTTCGCCACGGGCCTGCCGGGCGATACCGATCGCATTACCGAGAGTGGAAATATCATTGCGCAGCTGGTGGGCACGCTTGAAACCCACGACGGTAACGTCAACTGGCAGGCGCGTACGGCGTTTTTTGACTCCGAGCACCGCAACTTTGCCAATGGGGCTGAGAACTCATCAACATCGTCATCGCGATACACCGCCACGCTGCAATCGGATATCGCCCTCACCGATGACCGGGCACTGACGCTGGCAGTGGAACGTGAGGAGACGGATTTCAGCCAGCGCGGCATCGCTTCCTTCGGGGATCCAAACCAGGACCAGTCCCTGACAATGCAAAGCGCAATGGCAGAATACCGGCACACGGCGGATAGCGGCCTGTCCTGGATGCTGAGCGGTCGCTATGACAACTACAGTGATTTTGGCAACGCGCTTACGGGCAGGCTGTCGCTCGCCTATGCGCTCACCGATAGCACCCGCCTGCGGGGTAATATCGGCACTGGTCAAAAAACGCCGACCTTCATAGAACGCTTCGGTTTTTTTGCCGACCAGTTCGTCGGCAACCCCAACCTCGACCCTGAGCAGTCGGTGTCTTTTGATATCGGGATTGATCAGACTCTCGCCGATGGCGCACTGCGGCTTGAGGCGACGCTCTACCTGCAGGAACTGGAAGACGAAATCAATGGCTTCGTCTTTCTCCCCGGCACGTCCCTGGCCACCGCAGAGAATCTTGACAACAAGAGCGAGCGCAAGGGTGTCGAACTGGCGGCCGACTGGCGCATCAGCGGGCGCATAAGTGCTGCCGCCTCCTACACCTACACCGATGCAAGCGAAGAGGACAGCAGCGGCCTCAGCGTGGTGGAACTGCGCCGGCCGAAACACGTCGGGAGTCTGTCGCTGAACATGGCATCGCGGGACGACCGGCTCAGTGCAACGCTGGTCGCGGACTACGGCGGCACCCGGTTTGACCGCTTTTTCCCGCCGTTTCCACTGCCGGCTGAAACCCTGGAGCTGGATAACTACTGGCTTGTAGAGCTCACCGCGCACTACCAGGTTACGCCAGCCGTGACGCTGTATGCACGCGGCACCAACCTGCTCGACGCTGACTACGAGAACGTGGTCGGCTACGGCACCTGGGGACGCGCCGGCTTCGTCGGCATCAAGACCAGCTTCGGCTGGTGAGGAGCGCATCATGAACCGATTCATTATTCTGCTGGCCTGGGTGATGCACTGGTTGCCGCATCCCTTCGGCGTATCCACCATCGGTGCCACAGCGCTGTATGCCGGCGCCTATGGCAATCGCGGCACCGCCTGGCTGGTGCCGCTGGCGCCTCTGGCACTGGTAGCACTGTTTACCTCGGCCTACCCCACAACAGTCATGCTTTGCGTCTTTGCGGGCTTCGCGCTGGCAACGGCAATCGGCCGACGCTGCCTTTCGCGGCGGCGCTCGCCGGCGCGCTTCACGGTAGCGGTGATCGCCGCCGCGGTGATCTTTTATCTTGTATCCAACCTGGGCGTCTGGCTGGCCGGTTACTACCCGGCAACACCAGCCGGCCTGCTCGCATGCTACATTGCGGGACTTCCCTTCCTCGGACTGTCACTGATTGCGGACACCGTGTACTCAGCGCTGCTGTTTGGCCTGCATGCGCTGGCGGGTAATCGCGGTCGGCGGTCCGCCCTGGCATGAGAATCGTCTCCCTGCTTCCCAGCGCGACAGAAATTGTCTGCGCGCTGGGACTTCAGGAGCACCTGGTGGGCGTATCGCACGGCTGCAATTACCCGGCGGGGGTCGATGCGCTCCCGCGTATGACAAGTACCCGGGTACCCTATAACGCCGGCAGCGACGAGATCGATGCCTACGTGCGCGAACACCTGGGCGATAACCTGGCCGACAACCTGAGCGACAATACGGCCCTCTACGACCTCGACCTGGACGCGCTGGCAGCCGTGCGCCCTGACGTTGTCGTATCTCAGGCACTGTGCGATGTCTGCGCCGTGGCTACGGGCGATGTCCGCGATGCCATTCGCTCACTGCCGGGCGAGCCAACGCTGATCGACCTCACGCCCAACTCGCTGACAGATGTTTTTGATGACATGCTGCGGGTCGGTGAAGCCACAGGGGCGCAGGCGGCTGCGCAGAATCTCGTATCGAGCCTGCGCGCCCGGCGCGATCACGTGGCAGAGCGCTCAGACACTATCGCGAAGGCCGACCGCCCCCGAGTGATGTTCTTCGAGTGGCTGCTGCCGCCCTTCAGCGGCGGACACTGGAACCCGGAACTGGTTAACCTTGCCGGTGGTCACGATCTGCTGGGAAGTCCCGGCGAGCCCTCCCGCACGCTGGACTGGCAAATGGTGACGGACGCATCACCTGAGCTTGCCTTTATCGCCTGCTGTGGTTTCGGTATCGAGAGGGCACTGCTGGATATCGCCGCTCTTGGCGAAAATCCGGCGTGGCTGTCACTGCCGGCTGTACGGGAGAAGCGGATTTTTGTCGCCGATGGCAATGCCTATTTTTCCAGCCCCGGACCGCGGCTCCTCGACGGACTCGAGCTGATGGCACACGCTCTGCACCCAACCGTCCACCCTGCCCCGGAGACAGGCTCGGTCTGGCAGCCCGGCAATCAGCCGGGCTAAAAGCCACTTTTTCATGACCCATCGCCGGTCGGGGAAGAAGAACGACCCGGCGTCGGCACATCTGAAGCCACGATCGGCTCAGCGGCAGCCTTCTCCTGCTCCAGCGCTTTGTCGTCGCTGTCCACCTCCAGTCCCTCCTGGTCATCGCCTCGTTTCGGCTGGTAACACAGCTCGACCAGCAACGGAAAATGGTCAGAGCCGAAATCCGACAGGCGGCGCAGCTCGCTGACCGTAAAGTGCTCACTGTGAAACAGGTGATCCAGCGGCCAGCGCAGGAGCATGTGTTGCGCATGAAAGGTATTGAACATGCCCCTCCCTACCCTGGGATCAAGCAGCCCGCTTATCTTACGGAACAGTCGCGTGGTCGTTGACCAGGCCACATCATTCAGATCGCCGGTCACCACGACCGGGCCGGTTTCCCTGGCAACCGATTGTGCGACAACCACAAGCTCTGCATCGCGCTGGGTAGACTCCTCATTCTCCGTCGGACTCGGCGGCGCCGGGTGCAGGACATGGAGCCGAAGGGTCAGTGAATCGGACAGGTGAACACAGGTATGAATAGATGGCACATCATCCTGTACCAGCCAGGCCACCTCGGTATCGGTCAGCGGCAGTCGCGAGTAAAGATGCATGCCGTACAGATTATCCAGCGGGATCTTGACGCTGTGCGGGTAGTCCTCATCTAGCATATCGAGATGTTCCTGCCACCACGCATCGGATTCAAGGGTAATAAATAGGTCAGGGGTATTCTCACGCACCATGCTGACGAAGCGCGGAGCCCCCCGGTTTGGCGTGAGGACATTCGCCGTCAGGAGACGCAGGCAGGGGGTTGCGCCGTTGGCGTCATGGACCTCTACTGGCCAGAGTCGAGTGAAGGGAATGATCCACCAGGCCTGGAAGGCGACACAACCCAGGCAGACCGCGATACCAGACAGAAGGACTGGGCTAAGACCCTGCAACCCGGTAATCAGGACGCCTGCCGCAAGCAGCAGCAAGGCCAGCGCGGATAACTGCAGGCGGGGAAAGTCGAGCCCGCGAACCCACCAGGCCGTGTGCCGTGACAGAGGCAGAAGTGTCAGCAGCAGCAGAACAGCGGTGGCGCCGGACCAGATCCACTGAAGCGTCAATGCGGGAACTCCCTGGTTGTTTAAGGATTAAACAGCATACACGAGCATTGTGACGGGTAACGAGCGATCAGACTGAGTGCCCCGGTAAAAGAGCGCAGGTTTCGGGTGTCAACCTGTCTTTCCCCGAATTACAGTAAACCACACAGAGACACACAACCCAGGTGTAAGACATGCCAGCGAGCACGCAATATCGGCGCATTGCCATGGCAATCAACTTTCTGCAGCAGCATCATCGCGAACAGCCATCGCTCAGCGAGATCGCAGCGGCAGCCCATCTCAGCCCGACACACTTCCAGCGCGTTTTCACCGCCTGGGCCGGCGTCAGCCCGAAAAAGTTCCTGCAGTACCTGACGCTTGAACACGCGAGGTCACTGCTGGCCGAGAACGCAACCGTCGAAGAGGCAGCCACCGCCTCCGGCCTGTCCGGCGCAGGACGACTGCACGATCTGTTTATCTCGATTGACGGCATGACGCCAGGCGAGTTCCGCCGCGGCGGCGCTACACTGCAAATCAAGACAGCGGTACATGAGACCCAGTTCGGTGAGATTCTCATGGCATCCACAGGGCGCGGTATCTGCGGGCTGAGCTTTGTGGACAATGACCGTCACTTGCTGATCGAAACACTCGAACACCGATTCCCGCACGCGGCGTTTACCCAGGGCACTGACGCCCACCAGCGGGCCGCCCTGAGCTGCTTCGGCGGGTCGGGACAGGCCGGCAGCCCCGTGCGCCTACATCTGCAGGGAAGCCCCTTTCAGCTGAAGGTCTGGGAGAGCCTGTTGCGCATCCCACCCGGCCGACTCGCCACCTACGCGCAGATTGCCGAAGCCATTGGCAGATCGGGCGCCGCCCGAGCGGTGGGTACCGCGATTGGGAGCAACCCGGTCGCGGTACTTATTCCCTGTCACCGCGTAATCCGCGCCAGCGGTGCCCTCGGTGGCTACCGCTGGGGTTTGCCGCGCAAGGCGGCGCTTATTGGCTGGGAGTCGGCGCAGCGGGCATGACCGGAAGCGTGATGTGGCTGGGATGCTCCGCACTGTAATACAGCGTATTGCGGGCCTCGACCCAATCGGTCTCATCCACATTATTGCCACCGGTATTCAGGTTGCGCATGTACTGGGGGAATTTGCTGGACGCCACCTCCACGCGAATCCGGTGCCCGGCCTTGAACACATGGCTGGTGGACATGGCCGTCGGCTGCAATCGGTAAACTTCCCCGGGCTGCATGAACACCTCGCGGTCATAGCCCTCGCGATAGCGCGCACGCAGAATCGTGTCATCCACGTTAAAGGCCGTGCCGTCCGGATGCACGTCGACCAGCTTGACCGTAAAATCGGTGTCCCGGGCGTCGGAGGAAACGTACAGCGTCGACCTGATGCTGCCGGTCACCTCTGTGTCCTCCTCCAGGGGGTCGCCAGTAAATACCAGTACATCGGCTCGTGCCTCAATACCGCGCTGATCATACACGCCGCCCGGAGTCAGAC
>JBHEOO010000044.1:430-816 GCA_046260765.1 Chromatocurvus sp. | reverse complement strand
GTTCCAGACATTGGCACCCATCGTGTAGTACTGCACCCGGGGGGTTTCCGCCACAAAGCCGTTGTCGACCCCCTTCAGGTAATGGTCGAAGAAAGCATAAACCTGCTCCCAGAGCGGAAAATGTGCGCGCCCCATATTCATTTCGCCAACGATCAGGTCCTCATGTTCGGGAATGCGATAGAAGCCGCAGTGCAGCGTTGGCGCCACCAGCACGAACTGTCCGTCGCGCACGGCGGCATCGCTTGCATTCTCACGCGCGTGATTGAACAGGGCCAGATTCGGCCCCTGACTGACGTCGAACCAGCTATTCATCCAGAACGCCGGTACGCCGAAATCTGCATCGTCATGGTACAGGCCACCCTCGTACCATGCCGGGTCATTGGGCT
>JBHEOO010000044.1:0-420 GCA_046260765.1 Chromatocurvus sp. | reverse complement strand
CCCGCCTCTTCCAGCCAACTGCTGGCGGGCAAGGTGGACACCACTTTCTTCCAGTCAACCTCGGGCATGCTCGCCGCGAGGCTGTACATGCTGCGCAGGCGCTGCAGCTGTTTCTGGTCGAGCCCGTCGGGGAAGCGCGGCCGCGTGTCCTGCTGTACGCTGCGCAGCCAGATAGTGAAAAGGGTCTGGTGCACGCCACCCTTGTACCAGTTGCCCTGCTCGTGGAACTCGCCAACGCGACCGATGCCGGCACCGGATGCCATGGGCACCATCGCCTTGTGTGCGGGGTGATCCTCGGCGGCCAGCGCCAACTGCCACTCGGCGCTGGATGAGCAGCCGAACGTCCCCACGCTGCCGTCAGACCACTCCTGCTGCGCAATCCAGTCCAGCGAGTCCCAGCCGTCCGCACGCGGATCGCCC
>JBHEOO010000043.1:0-24312 GCA_046260765.1 Chromatocurvus sp. | reverse complement strand
TGCCAGAGGCGGGCTGATGTACGAAGCCACTATCGGTGGTCAGAAGTTCAGCTATGAGCCCCTGGCCGCGCCCTGATAGCCGCTACTTCCCGAGCTGTTCTGGCCAGTGCCGGGCCGTCCGCTGCAATAAGGATCACCAGCCAGGCTTTCGGCCCCTGTGCGCCATACACCATGTTCAGGGCGATATCTGCTGTGCTGGAGGGTCCCGAGATAATCTGCAGGCAACGCGGGCGGTAGGCTTCGGCAGCCACGGGCTTTGATTGCCAGGCGTCCTCAAGCCGATCAAACACATCGGCCGCGTCCACCAGGACAATATGATTCTCCGCCAGCAGGCTGTTGCTGACGGGACTGTCCCGCCCGCTTTCCAGAATGACGCTGCCGGTTTCTGCGATCGCCCGTCGGGCGTAGCTCACGCTCACCTTGTCGCCGCTTTCAACCACGCCGAAGCGCGGCAGCACGCCTGCCTCCCGCCATGGCAACGCCGCCAGTCGCGCATCCTTGCCGGCGACCACTTTGCGTTGGCCGAATTGCCGGGCGACGTAGTCTCCGATGCAGGCAACAGCGCCGGAGCGGTTTTCCACGCCGCGCGCATCTCCGTGATTATCAAGAATGTTTGCGAGAAACGTCACGCGGCTGTCCGGGTGCCGCGGTCTTGCGGCGGGGCCCCTGCCCAGTTCTTTCAGTTCACGCGCAATGTCTGCGGGCTCAGCGCGCCGGCTGCTCTTTCTGACCAGCGCCTCTATGGCTGATTGCGCCCTGTGTTCATCTTCCATGGCGGGCCTTTCTGAGACTGTATTGCTGCATGAAGGTCTGCGACGATTCTGGCGCCGGAAAATCCCGCGCTGTGCTCCAGCCTCTGGCGAAGGGCAGCCGCCGCAGGCTTCCGCGACCGCGGGCCAGCCAGGTCAGAATGCGTACCGACAGGGAGGTCATCCTGCGATACAGTCCGGGTGTCGTGAGTAGCCAGGCATGGGCGCGCATGCCCGTGCGCCAGCGGCGTGGGGACAGGCGCGCGACGAATTCCTCGTGGCGCAAATCCCGCAGCAGGTCCGGCAGGGCGATATTGGCCGGGCAGACTTCTTCGCAGCGGCCACAGGCCGTGCAGGCGTTTGGCAGATCATGGCTCTCGGCGAGCGAGGTCAGCAAAGGGGTCAGTATTGATCCCATGGGCCCAGGGTATACCCAGCCGTAGGCGTGTCCGCCAGCGGCGACGTATACCGGGCAGTGATTCAGACAGGCGCCGCAGCGAACGCAGTGCAGCATGTCCCGGTAATCGCTGGCGAGAATCTCGGTGCGCCTGTTATCGAGCAGTATGATGTGTGTCTCCAGCGGGCCATCTTCCTCGCCGTCACGACGTGGGCCGCTGTAAAGACTGCTATAGCAGGATATCGGCTGTCCTGTCGCGGAACGCGCCAGAAGCCGTAGCAGATCTGTTGCATCTGCAAAGCGTGGCAGCAGACGCTCCAGCGTCGTGCACACAATCAGCACGGGCGGTAGATTGGCGCACAGATCCCCATTGCCCTCATTCGTGACCAGCACGGAATAGCCGCTCTCGGCGATCAACGCATTGGCGCCGATGATGCCCACATCCGCATCGAGAAAACGCTGTCTCAGGAGCCCGCGTGCCTCTGCCACCAGGGCATCTGCGTTACCCAGTTCCCGCTCGCCGAGATCATGTCTCTCGAGGAACAGGTCGCGGATCTCGGCTTCCGGCTTGTGCAGTGCCGGCCCGACGATGTGACTGGGGGTTTCGCCCGCCTCCTGCAGAATGTATTCGCCAAGGTCAGTCTCGGTGACCTGGAAACCTTCGGCAATCAGGTGTTCGTTGAGCGCCGTCTCCTCGGTCACCATCGACTTCCCCTTGACGATCCGCTGCGCGTCATGGCGCTGGCAGATATCGGCAACGAGGCGGTTGAGTTCTTCGCCATCCCGCGCAAAGTGCACCTGGTTGCCGTTCTCCGTGGCCTGCTTTACGAAGCTCTCAAGGTAATAATCCAGGTGGTCGAGGGTGTGTGTTCGCACGTCACTGACATGCGCACGGAGGATGTCAAAATCACCGAACGAGGCAACGCCACTGTCACGGAGTTGCGGCATGAGTGCGCCGAGCCGCTGGCGATTCTCCGAGCGCTCGGGCCGCTGCATGGCATCGTGGGCGTTCTGCAGGAATGTTGCGCTGGTCTGCTTCACCGTGTGTCAGTCCCGGTTCCTGTGGCCGCGCCGATACCACTCGCGGAGCGCTGTTCGTGGATCAATTCGACCACGTGGCGGAACTCGAGATCGATGCCCTCCCGTGAGGCGCGTCCGGCGAGACTGAGCAGGCAGCCGAGATCACCGCCCACCAGCATGTCGGCCCCCGCGTTGAGCGTGTCGCGCAGCTTGTCAGAGGCCATGGTGGCCGAAATCTCTGGCATCTTTGCGCAGAACGTTCCGCCGAAGCCACAGCAGACGTCGCGATTCTCGAGTTCCAGCGCCTCTACCCCGGCGTGCCCGCGCAGCAATGCCCGGGGTTGCTCACGTATGTTCAGCTCCCGCAGGCCGGCACAGCTGTCGTGATAGGCAATTTTCCGGTTCGAAAGCGTCGGGTCCTGCTCCCGGTCAGCCACGGGAAGCGGCATCACGTCCGTCAGGAAGGAGGAGATTTCCCAGGTCCGGTTGGCGAGCGCCTGGGCCCGCTCTTTCCACTCGCCCTCGAGCAGCCGGGGATAGTGCCTGACGATCATGCCGGCGCAGGATCCGGAGGGCGCGACCACGTAATCGGCGCTCTCGAACATCGCGATCACCCGCCTGGCGACCTCACGGGCACCCTGATAGTCCCCGCTGTTGTAGCCAGGCTGTCCGCAGCAGGTCTGTGCTCTGGGCACGCTCACCCTGCAGCCCGCTGCCTTAAGAAGCGCGAGACTGGCGAACGCGACAGATGGACGGAAAACATCGGCCAGACAGGTCACGAACAGGGCAACTTTCGGTCGCCGGGATCGGCCTTTGCGGGTTTGCGGTGTAGTAGACAAAACAGAAGATCATCCTTGCCAGCGGAACGGCGCTGCGCCGCAGTATAGCGCAGCAATACCAGCACAGCAGTTCCCGCTCATGCCGAAGATGGCAGTATCAGCCAGACCGTGACAATTAACAGCCCCACAGGTATTGCCAGGGCAGGCAAGAGGACAGGGTGACGGGATCCAAGAAGCAGTTCGACAACGGTGGCGGGGTGTCCCGGTAGAGTCTTCGCCACCGGATTTTTTATCATGTCAGTGCACTTCACGGAGGTCGGTCTCTCAAGGCCGGGGACTCCCGGCAGATGCGTGCAGGCGATGACGCCGCCGCGGAAGACGAAGGGGCCAAATGTGTGGAAACTGTCGACAGTCCCGGTCTGGTAGACGCCGCGGTGATCGACCAGTGCGAGATGATCGTCATCGATGCCGATCTGCGGGAGGGGGCGGCCGAGATGGTATCGGGTGGCGAGGCAGAGAAGCAGCATCGGCACGCAGATGAATATCAGGGCTGTCTGCCCTGTGGCGATTGACAGGCAGAACGCGAACGCAACGGCAGTGCAAGCGAGAGACCACCTTTGCCGCGCATTGGCCCGCTCCGCATCTGGCCGCAACCAGCGAAGCTGCTGCAGTCTGCGCTCCAGAAGAAAGCCGGGCGCCGCATACGGGTACTGCTTGGGGCCACGCCGATGAAAGTACATCCAGGTCAGCAGCCCGCCGCAAAGAGTCAGAGCCACAAGCACGAGCAGGAATGCGCTGAATCCGGACCGGGCCCGCGCGGCATGAGCGTGGCTTGTCTTTGCCAGCTTGGCGAGCGAGTCGGAGAGCAGCGGTGCCTCCAGTCTGCCGTCGGCGCTGACGCGTTCCACCTGCAGGCGCTCGGGTGTATAGACCAGAAGGCGATCGCGCCAGGCGGTGATTCGCGTGGAAGCGGGCAGGTAGGATAGCGCAACTGCAGCCGCGGGTGCCCAGCTCTCATCGAAGCGATAAAGGCCAGCTTCCATACCATCGCTGAGCAGTGCCCAGTTGCCGCTCGCGGCGAGGGCGAAATCGATCACCTGGTTCTGGCCCCGGGCTATCGCCTCGGGATGCAGCAGCAGTATTTCATCCAGCTGCTGTCCGAAGGCAGACGCGTCCGGGCGATAGATGCCGATCCCCGGTCCTTCGCTATTGTTTACCAGCAGCAGTCCACGATGGCTTACTACCCGCATGAAGGCGTTGTTCGCAGTTAGCTGAACACGGTGGTTCACCGTGCCGCTGACAATTCGGAGGATCTCGTATGTATCGTTTATTGCGAACAGCGTATTGGTCAGGCCGCTGGTGGCGAGAGATTCGACTGGCAACGGTTCGCCGGTCAGTGCGCTGCACATCGGCGCGTCCGGGTCAGCCGTCAGCGAGCACTGCCATGGGCGCGAGACGGCAACGTTTTCTCCCGCAAAGCGTGCGCTCAAAACCGGTTCGTTGTCGCGAATCGCAAGGAGCGCGTTGACGGCCTGCAAGCCCAGGTCTGCGGGTCTGTACTGCGCGCTGCTGCTACCCGCCCGGTCGTGCACCAGCAGCGTGTCGCCGGCCAGCATGAAAAGTCTGCCGTCCTCTGCCGAGGCAACATGCTCCGGTCCCGTCACTGGCGCGGCAGGAGACCACAGGAACAGCCGGGTCAGCAGCGCGGCGGTCAGCGCGAGCCCCGCGAGGCTTGTGCACACGGCTGTAGCAAGGAAGCGCAGCTGCAGGCTCCCTGCGTCGAAATCATCGTCTTGTGGCCTATCACTGCGGATCTGGAAGCGGTTTGGTGGCGGAGCAGATTCGACGGGCTCTCGGTCTGAATCCGGTATAGGCTCAGGTTCAGGTTCAGGTTCAGGTTCAGGTTCAGGTTCAGGTTCAGGTTCAGGCTCAGGCGTTGCCAGCAGGCGGCAGTCCAGTCCGCCCGCTGCGAGTCGCTCGCAGAGCTGCTGTGCCTCAGATTCGGGGAGCGCGCGGCGCAGCGTGACATTGCCGCCCCTGAAGAACGGTTCTACCGCTGCAGGGTCCGACAGCCGGAAGAAGGCAGTGAGCCTCAGTCGCGCCTGTCGGGCATCGGTCCCGGGCAGAAGACGTCCCGAGAAAACCAGGTCAAACAGTGGTTCAGTAGAGGACAGCGCAGCCTTCTCCCCGGTTGGCGTGGCGCGATTCAGTGAATGCCGCGCATCATCTTTCGCAGGACAGGCGATGCCGCGAGCAATACGGCACCGACGGTTAACCCGGTCCACAGCAGGCTGCTGAAGAGATCGGTATAGAGACCCAGTGCTACGCCGACGTCTGCGATTTCCCCGGTCGGCGTGTCGACTACCGCCAACTTGGCCAGCTGCGCCGCCACGTGCTGCGAGTAGGCGGTGGCGAGAAACCAGGCGCCCATCATCAGTCCCGCGATGCTCGGCACCGCCAGTTTGGTCACGGCAGAGAGGCCGACCGGTGACAGGCACAGTTCGCCACTGGTATGCAGCAGGTAGGCGAGCACCATCCAGTAACCCGATACCAGACCCGCCTGGTCAGGGTTGGCCGCACCGAGTACCAGTGCACCGAAGCCAAGACCAGCCTGGGCGATGCCGAAGGCGAACTTGACCGGGGTTGAAGGCTCCAGCCCACGGCGACCCAGCGTGGTCCAAAGCCAGGCGAACAGCGGCGCCAGCAGAAAAATGAAGAACGCGTTGAGCGACCCGAACTGCGCGGCCGTAAGCTGGACGCCAACGATGTTGCGATCCATTACCCGGTCGGCGTAAAGCGTCATGGACCCGGCGCTCTGCTCGAACAGCGACCAGAACAGCACGCTGGACATGGTAAGTATGACCAGCACGATCATCCGGCTGCGCTCCGTGGCGTCGCACTTCACCACAATAAACCACACCAGGCCGCACAGCACAGTGATGGCAAGGACGTTCAGCAAGGTGCCGACTGCGCCCTGGAACTGAAGCATTTGCCAGGCGGCGACCACTGCGAGCAGGGCGGCGGCGTAGATGGTCTTTTCCTTGTTCAGTCCCAGTGGCGAGCGTTCACGGAGGATCTCGGGCCGGGCAGGCTCCGCGTGACCCTGCAAATGCCGCTGGCCACGCAGAAACGTGGCGAGCCCGATAAGCATTCCAACACCGGCGGCGCCAAAACCGTAGCGCCAGCCGAAGGTCTCACCCAGGTAGCCACAGAGCAGGGTGGCGGTGAAGGCACCGAGATTGATGCCCATATAGAAAATAGTGAAACCGGCATCACGGCGAGGATCATCAATCGGGTACAGCTTGCCGACAATGGTAGAAATGCTGGGCTTCAGGAAGCCCACGCCAATCACGATCAGGCCGAGGGAAAAGTGGAATACCTGCAGTGCGCCATTGTCGCGTATAACGTCATTCCCCAGGCGTCTTGCCTGCTCGCCCTCGACCGCCATGCCGAGGTGCCCGAGCACCAGCAGCAGCCCGCCAAAAACCACGGCCTTGCGCATGCCAAGGTAGCGGTCAGCGATGAGTCCACCGAGGACGGGGGTGGCGAAAACCAGGGCAGCGTAGCCACCGAGGACCTCAAGCCCGTTGCTGTCGCTGAAGAGGTGGTATTTCGTGAGGTACAGCAGTAGCAGGTACTTCATGCCGTAAAAGGAAAATCGTTCCCAGAGCTCGGTGGTGAAACACACGAACAGGCCTGTGGGGTGACCAAAAAAACCGCTGTCCAGGTTGCGCTCGAAATCGCTGACGGTGCTTACAGGCATGCGCGGTTTTTCTCCGGTTGAACCATGCTCAGGCGGCGAGGCCCTGCCGGTCGGCTGCGTTGAGGTGGTGCCGTATTGCGGCGGGATCGTGCAGTCGCTTGATGTCCTCGAACAGGACAGCACCCTGCGGATAGTAGCTGCGCAGATACACCAGCCACTGTTTCAGGGGGTTTCCCGCATAGCGAGCGTCGTAGCCTTGCAGCGTAAGCTCAAAAAAATGCCGCAGCAGCGGCAACACATCAGACCAGTCCAGGGGTGTCAGCGGGTCGCCGCAGTCTGAACTGCGCACCAGCCGTGGCAGGTCAGGCCGGCACAGTGCACCGCGTCCCAGCATGAGGTCACTGCTGCCGCTGGCCTCGCGGCAGCGATCAGCGTCACCCGGATTCCAGATCTCCCCATTCGCCACCAGCGGCAGGGCAGTGCACTCCCGTGCGCGACGAATTTCCTCCCAGTAGGCAGGAGGCCTGTAGCCATCGCGACGGGTGCGTGCGTGAATCACGATTTCGCTGGCGCCGGCATCGGTGATTGCCGAAATGACATCTGTAAAGGTGCTTCGGTCCTCAAAGCCCAGCCGCACCTTGACCGTAAGCGGGGTTGCAGCCGGCAGGGCACGGCGCACCGCCGCAGTGATTGCGTGAATTCGCCCTGGCTCGCGCAGCAATATTGCGCCCCCATCCGAGCGGTTGACGGTCTTCGCCGGGCAGCCAAAGTTCAGGTCGATGCCGGGTGCGCCCAGTTCTGCACCTCTTGCAGCATTTTCCGCGAGCACCTGCGGCTGCCCACCGAGAAGCTGAAGAAACACAGGCGTGCCGTGCCGCGTCATGCCGCCCTGGTGGAGTTCCGGACAGATGCGATAGAACACCCGCGGTGGCAGCAGTTGCCCGCTGACGCGGAGAAACTCGGTGACACAGCGATCTATGCCTCCGAGTCCGGTCAGCATATCGCGCATGGTGTGGTCGATGACGCCCTCCATCGGGGCCAGCAGGATGCGCATGATAATGGGCACTGTCGTCGTGAATGTGGGCAGAGTGTACCCCAGCTCGCATAGCATCAGAATGTCTGCTGCTTTATGATGCAGCTGCCAGTCACCAGAGGTTCTTCCATGTCACCCACACTGTTTGAGCAGGGCGTCGAGATCATGTTGTTCGGCATGGGAACCGTGATTGCTTTCCTCACCCTGCTGGTGATTACCATGGTCCTCATGTCACGGCTGCTGGAGAAACTCTATCCCGCCGCGACCCGGACAACCTTGCCAGCCAGCGTGCCGGCCCCTGCCGCGGGCCAGCTCAAGGCCGACGAACTGCTCGCGGTGATCACGGCGGCCGTACATCGGCACCGGCAGCAGTCCGGGAAAATGCATCACAAGGAAACATCTCATGGATAACAACACGCAGCCACTCGGTATCACTGATGTCGTTCTGCGCGACGGCCACCAGTCGCTGCTGGCAACGCGCATGCGCCTCGACGATATGCTGCCGATTGCGGCGGCGCTTGACGATGTCGGCTTCTGGTCACTGGAGTCCTGGGGAGGTGCCACCTTCGACGCCTGTATCCGCTATCTCGGTGAGGACCCATGGGACCGCATCCGCGAACTCAAGAAGGCGATGCCCAAGACGCCGCAGCAGATGCTGTTCCGCGGCCAGAATATTCTCGGCTACCGCCACTATGCTGATGATGTGGTGCGTCGCTTTGTCGAGCGGGCGGCGGAAAACGGCGTCGACGTGTTCCGGGTGTTTGATGCCATGAACGATATGCGCAATCTCGAGATTGCCCTGTGGGCGGTGAAAGAGACCGGCAGGCACGCCCAGGGGACCCTATCGTACACCATCAGTCCGGTGCACGATATCGAGACCTGGGTGGATATGGGTCGCCGGATTGAAGACACCGGCGCCGACTCCATTGCCATCAAGGACATGGCGGGTCTGCTGCGGCCCTACACCGGTTACGAGCTGGTGCGACGCCTCAAGGAGGCCTGCTCCATTCCCATTCACATGCAGTGCCACGCCACCACGGGACTTTCCACGGCGACGATTCTCAAATGTGTTGAGGCCGGTATCGATAACGTCGATACATCCATTTCGTCCATGTCGATGACCTACGGTCACTCGCCGACGGAGTCCGTGGTGGCCATTCTCGAGGGCACCGGGCGCGCCACTGGACTGGACATCGACAAGCTGGCGGAAATCGCCGCTTATTTCCGCGATGTGCGGCTCAAGTATGCACGCTTCGAGGGCGCGCTGCGCGGCGTGGACTCACGCATTCTGGTCGCCCAGGTGCCGGGTGGCATGCTCACCAACATGGAAAACCAGCTGCGGGAGCAGGGCGCATCCGACAAGATGGATGCCGTGCTCAAGGAAATTCCCCGCGTGCGGGAAGATCTCGGTTTTATCCCGTTGGTGACGCCGACCTCGCAGATCGTTGGCACCCAGGCGGTGCTTAATGTGCTCACCGGCGAGCGCTACAAGTCCATCTCGCGCGAGACCGCTGCCGTGCTCAAGGGCGAATACGGTGCAACGCCGGCGCCGGTCAATGAGGCGCTGCAGACCCGGGTTCTCGAGGGTGGCGAACCCATCACCTGTCGACCTGCCGAGCTGCTTGAGCCGGAAATGGATGCCCTGCAGGAGGAGCTTGAGACGCTCGCGAAGGAGCAGGACATTGCACTGGCAGACGGCGAGCGTCGGGTCGACGATGTTCTCACCTACGCCCTGTTTCCGCAGATAGGGCTGAAGTTTCTTGCCAATCGCGGCAACCCTGATGCCTTTGAGCCGGCGCCGGGGAGCGATGCCCCCGCCGCTGACGAAAAGGCCGCGACGCCAGCCGCCGACAGCAGGTCCGCCGCAACGGCAACGACGGCGGACGGGAGTGGCGCAGCCGTCTACACGGTAACGGTGAATGGCAAGGCCTACACGGTAGAGGTTGCCGACGGTGGCGATGTTGAGCGGATTGCTTCCGCGGAAACGCCGGATTCTGCATCGACTCCAGTGTCACAGACTCCGGATGCCTCTACGAGCGCGCCGGCGGAAGCCGTCAAAGCGCCGCTGGCGGGCAATATCTTCAAGGTCGAGGTTGCGGTGGGAGATGTCGTCAGCAACGGACAAGTGCTGATCATTCTCGAGGCCATGAAAATGGAGACGGAAATCCGCGCTACCCGGGACGGTCGCGTTGCCAGCATAGAGGTGAGCGCCGGAGATGCCGTCACCGTGGGCGCAACGCTGCTGACGCTGGACGCGAGCTAGTGGAGCGATTGCACGAGCTGTGGACAGCCTCCGGGCTGGCGCAGATGGATGTCGGCGCGCTACTGATGATTGGCGTGGGGCTGCTCCTGCTGTTCCTCGCCATCCGCAAGAACTTCGAGCCCTTGCTCCTCGTGCCTATTGGCTTCGGCGGAATCCTCGCCAATATTCCCGGCGCGGGACTGGCGTATTCTGCGGCAGAAAACGCACTGCACGCGGCCGATCCCGCGTTATTGGCCGAGTTCGCCGCATTGTTGGCGCTGCCCGCCGATGCGGGGGTGGAGACCCTGCAAGAGGGGCTGTCCGATGCCGGTGCTGCGCTGCGCACCGGCCTGCACCGGCTCGCCGAAGACGCCGGCTATGCTGATGGCATGTTGTACACCTTCTACCGTGTGTCGATCGCCAGCGGCATCGCTCCTCTGGTGATCTTTATGGGCGTTGGCGCCATGACAGATTTCGGGCCTCTGCTGGCTAACCCGAGAACACTGTTCCTTGGGGCCGCCGCGCAATTCGGGATTTTCGCCACTGTCCTTGGGGCGGTGGGCCTGACTCAGATCGGTCTCACAGACTTCACGCTGGCGGATGCCGCGGCAATCGGCATCATTGGCGGTGCGGACGGCCCGACCGCGATTTATGTTTCCAGTGTTCTGGCCCCGGATCTGCTCGGGCCGATTGCGGTTGCCGCCTATTCCTACATGGCGCTGGTGCCCCTGATACAGCCGCCGATCATGCGCCTGCTGACCACCGAGGCAGAGCGGGGCATCGTCATGACACAGCTGCGTGATGTCGGCCAGCGCGAAAAGATTATTTTTCCGCTGGTGCTCCTGGTGCTTGTGGCGTTCCTTCTGCCCGCTGCCGCTCCGCTGCTGGGTATGTTCTGTTTTGGCAATCTTATGCGCGAATGCGGGGTTGTCGAGCGCCTCAGCGCTGCAGCCCAGAATGCCCTGATCAACATCACCACGATATTTCTCGGTCTCTCGGTGGGCTCAAAGCTCGTCGCCGAGCAGTTCCTCGCCACCAGTACGCTGGGCATACTGGCGCTGGGGATTGTCGCCTTTTCCATTGGCACAGCCGCGGGCGTGATTCTGGCGAAGCTCATGAATCGCTTCGGGTCTACTCCGATCAACCCGCTGATCGGGTCGGCCGGTGTCTCCGCCGTGCCGATGGCCGCGAGGGTCAGCAACCGGCTGGGCCTGGAGACCAACCCGCATAACTTTCTGCTCATGCACGCCATGGGGCCCAACGTGGCGGGCGTGGTAGGGTCGGCGGTGGCCGCTGGCGTTATGATAACGCTGCTCGGCTGACTTTCGGCGTTAGCCGCCGCCGCCGATATTTTGTACACTCGGGGCCTTGCCTCGCTTGGAACATCAGGACGATATGAACCCGAACTATCTCGATTTTGAACAACCGATTGCAGAGCTGGAGGTCAAGATCCAGGAGCTGCAGCTGGTCGGCACGGACGCTGATCTCAACTTGACGGAAGAGATCACCACGCTGCGCAAAAAGAGCAAGCGCCTCACCGAGAAGATTTTCTCCAACCTGAGCGCATGGGACATTGTCCGCGTTGCGCGGCATCCCCAGCGCCCTTACTCGATGGACTACATCTCCCGCGTGTTCACCGAGTTTGACGAACTTCATGGCGATCGCCGCTTCGGCGACGACAACGCCATTGTCGGGGGTATCGCACGCCTGGATGGCAAGCCGGTGATGGTCATTGGCCAGGAAAAGGGCCGTGCGGTAAAAGACAAGGTCTATCGCAACTTTGGCATGCCCAAACCCGAGGGCTACCGCAAGGCGCTGCGCCTGATGGAGATGGCCGAGCGCTTTCACATGCCGGTCATCACGCTCATCGATACGCCGGGAGCCTACCCGGGTATCGATTCTGAAGAGCGAGGCATCAGTGAGTCGATCGCCACGAATCTTGCGGTGATGTCGCGACTCGCCACGCCGATTGTCTGCGTGGTGATTGGCGAGGGCAGCTCAGGCGGGGCGCTGGGCATCGGTGTCGGTGATCATCTCGCAATGCTGCAGTATGCCACGTATTTCGTGATCTCCCCGGAAGGATGCGCCAATATTATCTGGAAATCGACGGATAACGCCCCGGATGCGGCACAGGCCATGGGTGTCACGTCAAAGGTATTGCAGGAACTGGGCATCGTGGACGCGACGATACAGGAACCGCTGGGCGGTGCGCACCGGGACATCGACCAGATGGCGGAACGCATCCGAGACCATCTGGTGCAGAAGGTCGACGAGCTGCAGCAGATGCCACTGGAAAACATGCTCGATTCCCGCTACCAGCGACTGATGTCTTACGGTAACTGACGGTCGCCAGGACAATGGCCGCGGGCAGGACGCTGTCTAGTGTAGATGGCGTTGTGAGCCGTGTGCTGCGGCAGCACCTCGATGAGCCGCACTGGTTTGTGGCTTTCAGCGGGGGTCTGGACTCTACCGCCTTGCTGCTGGCGCTGAACCGGTACGTTACCGCAGCGGAGAATCCGCCGACGCTGACCGCGCTGCACATCCATCATGGCCTCTCTGCGCAGGCCGATGACTGGGAAGCCCACTGTGTGTTGATATGCAAAAAACTGCACATAAGCTGCGCAGCGCAGCGCATATCGGTGGTTTCTGATGGGCAGGGGATGGAGGCCGCTGCCCGCGGGGCTCGCTACGCTGTCTTTGAGAACGCGCTTCGCGGCGGCGGTAGCCTGTTTCTCGGTCACCATCAGGATGATCAGGTGGAAACGTTTTTCCTGCGCCTGATGCGCGGTGCCGGCGCACGCGGTCTCACCGGGATGCCGGAGGAGCGGCCGCTGGGCAGGGGTCGTCTGGTCCGTCCCCTCCTCACGCTGACTCGTGAGGTTCTGCAGGCTTACGTCGTCGCTGCAGGTCTCAACTGGATTGAGGATTCCTCGAACGACGATACCCGCTACGACCGCAATTATTTGCGCCAGCGCGTCCTGCCCTTGCTGGAGCGACGCTGGCCGGGCTATCGGGCCCCCGTGACGCGGGCCATGGCGCTGCTGGCTGAGCAGGAAGCCTCGGGGCCGCCGGCAGCGCTACCGACCCGTCACAACGACTTCGGTGACCCTGGCTGTGACAGCGAACTGCTGTGTCGCTTGTCACCTCAGGCAGCGGCAAGCGCGCTGCGGCGCTGGCTGCGCGGGCAGGGCTGCCAGTTGCCGGACCGGGAGCCGCTGCTGGAATTCCTGCGCCAGCTGCGGTCTGCCGCTGCAGACGCGGCGCCCAGGCTGCGGCGCCGTGACTGGTGTCTGCAGCGGCATGCCGGCGCCGTCTACCTGCTGCCGCGCCCGTGGCCCTTTGTTCAACCCTCGCCGCGCGCGGTAAGCGATGGCGACTGCATTACGCTCGAGGGCGTGGGACAAATTGCCATTTCCGTGACGCGGGCAGCGGAATCGGCACTCACGCTGGGGTTCCGCCGTGGCGGTGAGAGGCTCCGCCTGCCCGGCGAGACGCATCACCGCGCACTGAAGACACTGCTGCAGGATGCCGGCGTTCCGCCCTGGTGGCGGGAGAGGGTACCGCTGTTGTTTTGCGGACAGGAGTTGATCGCCGTGGGAGACCTCTGGCAGGCGGCTGGCGCGCGCGCCAGTCTTGCCTGGAAACGCCCCCTCGGCAGCCATCCTGATTGAGCTGGACCAGGCTTTCTGTTAGTTTAATCAACCATCTTCTCGCAGGGCATGCCGGGTTGGCGCGGTAACAGGCGCGCTGGTCACGAGCGGTTTTGCGCGTCTTTTATTTCAGCGACTGTAAGGTTTTTCATGACGCGGTTTGTCTTCGTGACTGGTGGGGTTGTTTCTTCTCTCGGCAAGGGTATCGCGGCTGCGTCGCTGGCAGCAGTGCTGGAGAGCAGAGGCCTCAAGGTCACCCTGCTCAAGCTGGACCCTTACATCAATATTGATCCCGGCACCATGAGCCCGTTCCAGCACGGGGAGGTTTTCGTCACCGAGGATGGCGCCGAGACCGACCTTGATCTCGGGCATTACGAGCGCTTCACGCGCACCGTGATGCATCGCAGCAACAACTTCACCACTGGCCGCGTCTACAACGCGGTGCTCGCCAAGGAGCGCCGCGGTGATTACCTGGGTGGTACAGTGCAGGTCATTCCCCACATCACCGACGAAATCAAGCGCCGTGTGTACCTGGGTGCCGGCGATGCGGATGTGGCGGTGGTGGAGATTGGCGGCACCGTTGGCGACATCGAGGGGCTGCCGTTCCTTGAGGCGGCTCGACAGCTCAAGGTGGAATTGGGCTCCTCCCGTGCCCTGCTCATGCACCTGACGCTGGTGCCCTACATCGCCACCGCAGGCGAGATCAAGACCAAGCCGACACAGCACTCGGTCAAGGAGCTGCGCTCCATCGGTCTGCAGCCGGACATTCTTCTGTGCCGCTGTTCCGTGCCCATCGACGAGGGTGCCTGCCGCAAAATCTCGCTGTTTACCAATGTCGAGGAGCGCGCAGTCATTCCACTGCTGGACGCAGACTCCATCTACCGGATCCCCAGGGCCCTGCATGACAAGGGCCTCGACGACTTTGTAGTCGAGCGCTTCAGAATCGACTGTCCGCCCGCAGACCTTAGCGAGTGGGATGAGGTTCTGCGGCGGGAATTCAGCCCCGATCGGGGTGAGGTGCGCGTGGCCATGGTGGGCAAATACATGGAGCTCCCCGACGCCTACAAGTCCCTCAATGAAGCGCTGGCCCACGCCGGCCTGCAGACGCTGAACAATGTGCGCATAGACTATGTCGAGGCCGAGGACATCGAACGCAAGGGCACGGGTGTTCTCGCTTCCGCGGATGCGATTCTGGTCCCCGGGGGCTTTGGCGATCGCGGCGTCGAGGGCAAGATCGAGGCGGTCAGGTACGCCCGCGAAAACGGAGTGCCCTTTCTCGGTATCTGCCTCGGCATGCATGTGGCGCTGATCGAATACGCCCGCAATGTCTGCGGGCTCAGCGGGGCAAATTCGACAGAAATGGAGCGGGATACGCCGCATCCTGTTATCGCACTGATCACAGAATGGCAGAATGCGGATGGCTCGACGCAGCTGCGTGACGAGTCCTCGGATCTTGGCGGGACAATGCGCCTCGGCGCACAGCCCTGTCATCTGGAACCCGACAGCATGATCCGCAGAATCTATGGAGTCGATACCATCAATGAGCGTCATCGCCACCGCTACGAGGTCAACAACAACTACGTCGAACGCTTTCAGAATGCCGGCATGCGCGTCGCCGGCTGGTCGGCAGACAGAAGCCTGGTCGAGATGATCGAGTTGCCCGGCCATCCGTGGTACGTCGCCTGTCAATTCCATCCGGAGTTCACCTCGCGTCCGCGCGGTGGTCACCGGCTGTTTACCGGCTTCATCGAAGCAGCTGTCGCTCGAGCGGCGGCCAGGTAAGACGCTGCGGCGTCCAATAGCGGAGAGTCAGGGTATGCAGGAAGCCAGCGTCAACGTCGCCGGTCTCACCATCGCCAATTCCCGTCCCTTCACCCTGCTGGGCGGGGTGAACGTGCTGGAGAGCGAGCAGTTCGCAATGGACGTGGCGGGTGTGTATCGCGAGGTTTGTGCGAAGCTCGGCATTCCGCTGGTTTTCAAAGCGTCCTACGACAAGGCTAATCGCTCTTCCATACACTCTTTTCGCGGTCCGGGTCTCGAGGAAGGACTGCGCATTCTGGCCCGGGTCAAGTCCGAATACGGCGTAGCGGTGATTACCGACGTGCATTCGCCGGAGCAGGCGGCGCCTGCCGCCGAGGTCTGCGATATTATTCAGCTACCTGCTTTTCTGGCGCGACAGACAGATCTGGTGGCGGCCATGGCGGCCACCGGTGTAGCGATCAACATCAAGAAGCCGCAGTTTCTGAGTCCCACGCAAATGAGCAATGTGGTCGAGAAGTTCCGGGAGTGTGGTAACGATCGTCTGATGCTTTGCGAGCGCGGAACCATGTTCGGCTATGACAATCTGGTTGTCGACATGCTCGGGTTTGACGTGATGCGCAAGGTCTGCGGCAACATTCCGCTCATTTTCGATGTCACGCACGCGCTGCAGTGCCGCGACCCCATGGGGGCTGCCTCCGGCGGCCGTCGGTCGCAGGTCGCCGAGCTGGCGCGGGCGGGCCTCGCGATCGGGCTCGCGGGCCTGTTTCTCGAGGCGCATCCGGATCCGGACAGGGCCCTGTGTGATGGGCCGAGTGCACTGCCACTCAATCGACTTGAAGACTTCCTGACGCAGGCCAGGGCGATTGACGAGGTGGTCAAGCAGCTGCCCCCGCTGGCCATAGACTGATAACGTCGGAAGACAGTTAATTTCGGAGATAAGGCATGAGCAAGATCAGCACTGTCCAGGCTTTCGAGGTGCTCGACTCCCGCGGCAATCCCACGGTCATGGCAGAGGTCGGCCTCGAGGATGGCAGCCTGGGCGTGGCCTGCGCCCCATCCGGAGCCTCCACCGGTTCCCGGGAGGCGCTGGAACTGCGTGACGGCGACGCGACCCGCTATCTGGGCAAGGGCGTGCTCTCGGCCGTGGCACATGTGAACGACAGTATCGCGACGCTGCTGAAGGGCGTCGATGCCGGTGAGCAGCGCGACATTGATCACCGCATGATTGAGGCGGACGGCACACCGAACAAGGCCACCTTTGGCGCCAACGCCATCCTCGCCGTGTCTCTGGCGACGGCAAAGGCTGCGGCGATCTCGCGGCAGATGCCGCTGTACCGGCACATTGCTGAGCTGGCGGGAAACACCTCTTTGACCATGCCCGTTCCCATGATGAATATTCTCAACGGAGGCGAGCACGCCGACAATAATGTGGATATCCAGGAGTTCATGATCCAGCCGGTGTCGGCAGCCTCGTTCGCCGAGGCGCTGCGCATGGGCGCGGAGATATTTCATCACCTGAAGAAAGTACTGTCCGCCCGTGGTCTTGCCACAGCGGTCGGCGATGAAGGCGGCTTTGCGCCCAGCCTGCCAAGCAATGCCGCGGCACTTGAGGTGATCGCCGAGGCGGTGGCCCATGCCGGTTACCAACTTGGCCATGACATCACTCTTGCGCTGGACTGTGCGGCATCGGAATTCTACCGCGATGGCCGCTACCGGCTGACCGGCGAAGGCGTGGATTATGACAGTGCGGGGTTTGCTGATTACCTGGCGGGCCTGGTCGACAACCACCCCATCATTTCTATCGAGGACGGCCTTGACGAGTCTGACTGGGACGGCTGGAAATTATTGACCGACAAGCTGGGCGATCGTGTGCAGCTGGTCGGTGACGACCTGTTCGTGACCAATACCGACATATTGCGTCAGGGCATAGAGCGCGGTGTGGCGAACTCCATACTGATCAAATTCAACCAGATTGGCAGTCTCAGCGAGACGCTGGATGCTATTGCCATGGCGTCGGAGGCGGGGTATTCCTCGGTGATTTCTCACCGCTCGGGTGAAACCGAGGACACCACGATTGCCGATCTCGCCGTTGCAACCGCGGCCGGGCAGATCAAGACGGGATCACTGTGCCGCTCGGATCGCGTTGCCAAGTACAATCGTCTGCTGCGCATTGAAGCGGAGCTTGGCGCAGAGGCAGCCTATCGCGGTCGCCTGGAATTTGCGCGGTAGGCAGCCGTTTTGCGCTGGTTTCTCGCCGGTCTGGCCGTCCTGCTGATCCTGCTGCAATACCGCCTGTGGTTTGCCGATGGCAGCCTGGCGGAGCGTCAGCGTCTGCAGCAGCAGGTTAAAGCTGCGGAACTCGAGAATACCCGTCTGCGCGAGCGTAACAATGCGCTGTCCCGCGAAGTCCTGGAGCTCAAATCGGGTAATGCGGTGGTGGAGGAGCGTGCCCGGGAAGAGTTGGGTCTGATTCGCGAAGGCGAGGTGTTCTACCGCTTTGTTGAGGAAGATGACCGCAAGCGCCGCATTCGAGAGGACAGGCCACAATGACGTGCTGGGGAGTCATTCCCGCCGCGGGAATCGGTCGCCGGATGCTTGCCGATACTCCCAAACAGTACCTTGAGGTGGCGGGCATGACGCTGCTCGAGCACAGCCTGCAGGCGTTGCTCGCCGATCAGCGCATACGTGCGGTCAGCGTCGTCGTGAAGGCGGGGGACACGCTGGCATCCCGACTCGTCGGACTTGCCGGGAATCCCCGCGTCAGCCTGGCGGTAGGCGGCGCTGAGCGCAGCGATTCGGTGGCCGCCGGTCTCGAGGACCTGCTGGCCCTCGGCGCGGATATCGAGGACTGGGTGCTGGTGCATGATGCAGCGCGGCCATGCCTGCCACAGGCGTCTCTTGCGACGCTCATGGAGCAGGTACTGGCCAGCGGCTGCGGTGGCATTCTCGCGCAGCCGGTGCCGGACACGGTAAAAAGAGCGGTTGACGGACGCATTGCCGATACTATCGACCGGCGCGACCTGTGGCTGGCACAGACGCCGCAGATGTTCCGCATTGGCGAATTGCGCAGTGCGCTGGCGTCGGCGCGCAATAGCGGCCAGGCGGTCACCGATGAGGCATCGGCCATGGAGCGCGCAGGTGCCGCTGTGCAGCTGGTGCCATCACCGCGGCGCAATCTCAAGGTGACAACACCTGAGGATATCGAACTCGTGAAGTTTTATCTGCAGTCGGAGAGCTGAGCTATGCGCATTGGACACGGCTATGACGTTCACGCCTTCGCGGATGGCGACCATGTGATGATCGGCGGCGTCAGAATTGCGCACGGGCAGGGACTCGCGGCTCACTCTGATGGTGATGTGCTGCTGCATGCGGTGTGCGATGCACTGCTGGGCGCCGTTGCTTCCGGCGATATCGGACACCATTTCCCCGACACCGATCCTGCCAATGCGGGCATTGACAGTCGTCTGCTGCTGCGCCGCGTCATGCGGGACGTGCACGCGAAGGGCTGGTCGCTTTGCAACCTCGATGCCACCGTGATCGCACAGGCGCCGCGTATGGCACCCCACGTCGACACGATGCGTGCATTGATTGCGGAAGATTGTGCTGTTGACATCAACGCAGTGAACGTCAAGGCAACCACGACAGAAGGTCTGGGGCCTATGGGTCGCGGTGAAGGGATCGCCGCCCACGCGGTAGTGCTGCTGCAGCCGCTGGCGGCGTGCGGAGCCGAGTGACTTTTGCCCGCGCATTTGTGAAGATAGCGCGCCGCGGCGTTGCGCGGGGCTGCGTCCGGACTGCCGCCGGCACATCACATCTGCTGACTACGAATAACAGGAGCTGAGTTGAATAGCCCGGATCTTGCCGGTATCGGCATGACGTCACAGCGCACCCGTGAACGGCTGGTTGAGCGTCTGGCCGAGCGAGGTATCCGCAATCCCGAGGTGCTGCAGGCGATGCGTACAACGCCTCGGCACCTGTTCCTTGATGAGGCTATGGCCCACAGGGCCTACGAGGATACGGCACTTCCCATCGGTTATCAGCAAACCCTGTCGCAGCCCTACGTGGTGGCGCGCATGACCGAACTGCTGCTCGCCGGTGGTCCGCTGCCTCGGGTGCTTGAAATCGGCAGTGGGTCGGGCTACCAGACGGCGATCCTCGCCCAGCTGGTTGGCGATGTGTTTGCCGTGGAACGCATCAAGCCGCTGCTCGACGCCTCGCGGCGACGGCTGCGCACACTGCGCCTGCGCAACGTCCGTTTTCGTCATGCGGATGGCAGCATGGGCTGGCCGGAGCTGGCGCCCTTTGACGGTATTTTAAGCGCAGCAGCGCCGGCGGAAGTGCCTGTCGATCTGCTCCATCAACTGGCCCCGGGGGGTCGTCTGGTCCTGCCGGTCGGGACAGAGACCCAGCATCTGCATGTTATAACGCGTACCGAAGAGGGATTCCTGACTGAGGTTGTGGAAGCGGTTCGCTTCGTCCCCCTGCGCGCGGGCGTCCAGCGGTGACCTTGGACCGCAACCCCTTGCTACAGGAATACGGTAGCATCTATCTGCGCGGCATGTTGATGGGCGCGGCGGATATCGTCCCGGGCGTCTCTGGCGGCACCATCGCCTTCATCACGGGCATTTACGACCGACTTATCGCGGCCATCAGCGCGGCGGATCATCATGTCGCACTACTCTTGCTTCGGGGTCAGTGGCGGGCGGCGGGAGCGGCCATTGACGGTGGTTTTGTGCTGGCGCTGCTGCTGGGCATCGCTACCAGCGTTGCCAGTCTTGCACATCTCCTTGGCTGGCTGCTTGAGACCTACCCGCTACTGGTGTGGGCGTTCTTTTTTGGCCTGATCGCCGGCTCAGCCCTGCTGCTGATACGCCACGTCAGCCACTGGCGCCCATTGACCGTGAGCGCGCTCACGACAGGCGTGATGGTGGCCGCCGCGATTGCCCTGTTGCCTGCCACGCAGCTTGGAGAGAGTCCTCTGGCACTGTTTTTTGCGGGATTCGTTGCCATCTGTGCCATGATTCTCCCTGGCATTTCGGGGAGCTTTATCCTTGTTCTGCTGGGCATGTACGGGCCGGTGCTGGCTGCCGTTGAGGATTTTGACCTTGTGTCTCTCGCGATACTCGGCACAGGTGCAGTGTGCGGGCTGCTCGCGTTTTCCCGTCTTCTGAATTGGCTACTGACGCAATTTCATGCTGTCTGCATGGCTGTCCTCACCGGATTTCTTATCGGTTCACTGTTGGTGGTCTGGCCGTGGAAGGCCACACGTGACACGGTCGCCGGTGGTGTGGCGATAGAGGCCACGGTGCTGCAGTGGCCTCTCAGCCCGACAGCCTTTGCGGAGATCAGTGGTGAACCTTCGCGCGTGCTGCCCTGTGTGTTGCTGATGCTGGCCGGATTTGCGGCGGTATGGCTGATTGAGCGTCGCTGGGGCGACGACGGATCCTGAGCCATGTCTCGCCAACAGCACTGGCGAGTGTCTGGGCTGTGCATCATGGTTTTTTTCCTGGGGCTACAGGCCTGCTCTGTGCGTCCGCCGGCGCCGATAGAAGATCGCGCATCGACGCCTGCAGCTGGCGGTCGCAGCTATCGGGTGCAGCCCGGAGACACACTCTACTCCATTGCCTGGCGCTACGGGCTGGATTATCCGCGCCTTGCCGCGGCTAATAATATCGCGCCGCCGTTCACCATCCAGGTCGGCGAGCGCCTGGCTCTGCGTGAGGCGGATGTCCCGGCTACGCCTGTGCGTCGCGTCGCTACCGCGCCAGAGCATGCGCCGGTTGAGCCAGCCTCCGTCCCGTCGCCGCGGCGCCCTGTAGCGGACGCGCCAGTGTCCAGTGCGCCAGCGTCCAGTGCGCCGGTGTCGCCGCCAGAACCGCCAATGCGTGCCGCGACGCCGCCCACGGACGCTGCGGTGGGTGCCTGGCGCTGGCCCGCGAAGGGACCTGTCGTGCGCCAGTTCTCGCCCACACTGCACAAGGGGATCGATGTCGCCGGCGACGAGGGGGATCCGATTGTGGCGGTTGCCGCCGGGCAGATTGTGTATGCCGGTACCGGTATTCCAGGCTACGGCGAACTGCTGATCGTGCGTCACAACGCGCGCTATCTCAGCGCCTACGGTCACAATGACCGGCTGCTGGTTCGAGAGGGCGATCGAGTCATTGCCGGCCAGCAAATTGCGACCCGGGGCAGTTCTGGCACCAATGCCGTCAAGCTGCATTTCGAAATCCGTGAGCACGGCAAGCCGATTGATCCCATGGGGCTTCTGCCCGCGCGCTGAGCGGTCCTGCAGTTGCAGGCGCAGATGATGACGCTATGTGCTTGTCAGCTGACACAGGCTTGGGTAGTCTGCTAGACAATCTTCCATGGCGACAGCTTCCGGTGATTAGACGGAGGCCGTTCGGCGGCGCGTATTATGGGACGTTCTAAACGATCATCGGGGCCTGGTGAGTACCGGGGCGAATCAGTGGCCGGACCCTATACGGGTGATGCCGATGCCTTGCATCGCGATGCTGATATCGACGTCGATGGCGAGGGTAATGATCCAGAGGATGCCATCGAATCCGGCGAGGAGATCTGCGTCGGTATGGGGCACGGGACCAACGGCAGGGCGGCTGCGGACCGCAGCCTGGATGCCACGCAGATGTACCTCAGTGAAATCGGGTTTTCGCCACTGCTGACAGCAGATGAGGAAAAACACTTTTCCCGTCTGGCTCTCGCCGGCGACCAGGCGGCGCGCCGCCGTATGATCGAGAGCAATCTGAGGCTTGTGGTGAAAATTGCGCGGCGCTATCTGCACCGCGGCCTATCCCTGCTCGACCTGATCGAGGAGGGAAATCTGGGACTGATGCGCGCGGTCGAGAAGTTTGACCCGGAGCGGGGTTTTCGTTTTTCGACTTACGCAACCTGGTGGATTCGCCAGACCATGGAGCGTGCGATTATGAATCAGACACGCACCATTCGCCTGCCCATCCATGTGGTCAAGGAGTTGAACGTCTACCTTCGTGCGGCGCGCGATCTGACCCAGCGCCTGGATCACGAACCGACTGCCGAAGAGATCGCCGGGATGCTCGACAAACCGCCGGAAGAAGTTTCCCGCATGCTCGGGCTGAATGAGAAGATCACCTCGATGGATGCGCCCCTGGGTCCTGACTCAGATGGGTCCTTTGCCGACACTATTGCTGACGAAGCGGCCTGTGACCCTTCTGATCTCCTGCAGGATCAGGATGTCATTGACGGTGTGGTGCAGTGGCTTGAGCAACTCAGCGACAAGCAGCGTGAGGTAGTCGCACGCCGCTTCGGTCTGCTCGGCCACGAGGTCTCCACGCTGGAGGAGGTGGGACAGGAAATAGGCCTCACCCGGGAGCGGGTCAGGCAGATCCAGGTTGAGGCGCTCAAGCGCCTGCGACGCATCATGGAACGGCAAGGGCTGTCGGTAGATACCCTGTTGCACTGAATTGCACTGAATTGCACTGAATTGTGCTGAAAACCGGCGTATTACCGCCGGCGTCGTATTACCGCTCCAGCAGCGCCAGCTTGTTGGGCTTGCCCGCCCATTCCTCAGCGTCGGGTAGCGGTTCCTTCATTTCAGTGATGCAAGGCCAGATTTCCGCGAGCTCGGCGTTGAGCTCAAGGAATACCTGCTGGTCCTGAGGTAGTTCGTCTTCGGAAAAGATGGCGTCTACCGGACACTCGGGTTCGCAAAGTGCGCAATCGATGCACTCATCCGGATGGATTACCAGAAAATTCGGGCCTTCGTAAAAACAATCGACCGGACACACCTCCACGCAGTCTGTGTGTTTGCACTTGATGCAGTCTTCGCCTACCACAAATGTCATGCTTCTTTATCCCTATCCAGCAACTGATCAGTGCCGGCATTCTAGCGCCAAGTGCCGGGGTTGAGAAGGGGCGCATACCCCACTAATCCGCAGCGGCAGCGCACAGGTCATACAGTAACTCCAGTGCCGCCCGTGGCGTCAACTCATCCGGATTTGTTGCGCGAAGACGTGACAGCGCCGGATGGTCTACTGCGGCGAACAGGTCGGTCTGGGAGGGCGCCGCACCTGCGACCGGCTGCGCGGGACTGCGCCCCGCCTCCAGCTCACGCAGTTTGCCCGCAGCTGCACTGATGACCGTGGCCGGCATGCCCGCGAGGCGCGCCACCTGCAGTCCAAAGCTGCGATTGGCGGGTCCGCGCTGTATCTTGTGCAGGAACACCACATGGTCGCGGTGTTCGGTGGCGTCCAGATGCACGTTGAGCATGCCCTCGCAGGTGTCCGGCAGTATCGTCAGTTCAAAGTAGTGCGTGGAAAACAGGGTAAAGGCACGCACTTCCCGAGCAAGGTGTACCGCAGCGGCCCAGGCAAGGCTCAGGCCATCAAAGGTACTGGTACCTCGACCTATCTCGTCCATCAGTACCAGGCTGCGGGGCGTCGCATTGTGCAGGATATTGGCGGTCTCGGTCATTTCCACCATGAAGGTAGAGCGCCCGCCGGCGAGATCGTCGGAAGCCCCGATGCGCGTGAAGATGCGGTCCAGCGGCGCCAGGATGGCAGCAGATGCGGGCACGAAGCTGCCGACGTGCGCCAGCAGGGCGATAATGGCGTTCTGGCGCATGTAGGTGGATTTGCCGCCCATGTTCGGGCCGGTGATCAGGAGCATGCGATTACTGTCGTCAAGCGCCGTGTCATTGGCAATGAAGGGCTCGTCCAGCACCTGCTCCACCACGAGGTGACGACCGTCGTGCACGCTGAACGATGGTTCCTCACAGAAGGTTGGCCGGCACAGCTCAAGTCGATCGGCGCGCTCCGCCAGTGTCGCCAGGACGTCGAGCTCCGCCAGTGCCGCAGCGGTGGCCCTGAGCGTTCCCAGCACGGCATTCAGCGCGTCCAGAAGGCCTTCATACAACTGTTTCTCCCGGGCCAGGGCACGGCTCTTGCTGGACAGTGCGCGGTCTTCAAATTCCTTGAGCTCCGGGG
>JBHEOO010000042.1:23928-24315 GCA_046260765.1 Chromatocurvus sp. | reverse complement strand
TCCCGCCAGACTTGGGCGCTTACCTCGGCCACGGGCTTAAGGTGTGGCTTCCACTCACCGGGACCATTCAGGACCCACACGCATTCTCCAGGTGACCAGCGGTGCGCCGTGTAGCTCTCCAGCCGTCGCCAGATTGACGGTTCTATCTCTATTCCGTAGTCCACCAGATTCCCGCTGGCTTTTTATATCAGCAAGATGAGTGCAGAGAGAAGTATCACCAGAGATGAAGGGAGGCCGACCAGCACACCCCAAAAGCAACTCAACAAGTCTGCGAGCACGGAGAGCTGTTCACCTTGGGCGCGGATATGCCGAACGCCGTGCCAACAGGCGATCGAACCGGTGGAAGGCGGCGTCTCCGCGGAAAGCATGTACCTCCGCCAGGCGAAG
>JBHEOO010000042.1:0-23918 GCA_046260765.1 Chromatocurvus sp. | reverse complement strand
CCAGCGTACTGCTGCGTCAGCGCAGACAGATCGAGCTGGTCAACAACCTCGACGACAAACCGCGCCAGGTGATCTTCGGGCGGCCAGTCCTGCATCGAAGGTGGGAAGAGATAATCGGTCTCCCGATCAGCGATTACGAAGTTATCCATCTTTGCGTCCCGCTCATCGCTTGCGTTGAGGGATTATCCCACCTTGATTCTTTTTGGATAAGTCCAACAGACTACTAGCCTCGCAAAAGGCCTCTCCCGGCTTTGCACGATGCGCTGCATACTGATGCCACTCTCGCCGAGCGGATCGCTAGTGCACAGTAAATCGCCGAAATCACGCGCGGGTAACAGTGTCACAAGGTAAGATTTGCTATCTCCGCCAGTCCCGCTAATCTATCGCATTGAAATTCTTATCCATGATGCAGGGGGGCTTGCGACACAGTGGCACGTGCGAGGAGAACGGCACGGGGAATTCTCGGGGAGATCGATGAGTACCTGCTTGGCGAGGGGACCCATATGGAACTCTGGCGAGCCCTTGGTGCTCACGTGCTGGAGCACGAGGGCGAGCACGGTACGCACTTCGCGGTCTGGGCGCCGAATGCGCGCTGCGTTGCCCTCGTTGGCGACTTCAATCATTGGGACCCAGGCAGACATCCACTTCTGAAGCTTGGCACCACCGGCGTCTGGGAAATCTTTGTTCCCGGGGTCGGTGAAGGAGCCACCTATATGTATGACGTCACGGGCTGCGATGGCATTGTGCGCCGCAAGGCGGATCCCGTTGGTTTTGGCGCCCAGCACCCACCGCAGCAGGCCTCCATCGTTCGGGACATCGGCGGTTACGGCTGGCGGGACCGTGAATGGATGGACCGTCGCGGTGCACGCAATCGCCGCGATGCGCCTATCTCTGTCTATGAGGTGCATCTGGGTTCATGGCGTCGGCGCACCGCCGAAGACAACCGCATGCTGTCCTATCGGGAGGCTGCCGTGGAACTCGTTGAGTACGTCAGTGACCTTGGTTTCACGCATATTGAGTTCATGCCCCTCTCCGAGCATCCCTTTGACGGATCCTGGGGCTACCAGCCCGTCGGCATGTTCGCACCGACTATCCGCCACGGACCCGCGCATGAGTTTCGCGACCTTGTGGATGCTGCCCACCAGGCTGGCCTTGGCATAATTCTCGATTGGGTACCGGGTCATTTTCCTGAAGACACGCACGGCCTCGGACGGTTTGATGGCACCGCGCTTTACGAGCACGCGGACCCCAGGGAGGGCTACCATCCCGACTGGAGTACACTCATCTATAACTTTGGTCGCGCGGAGGTCAGCAATTATCTGCTCGCCAACGCGCTGTACTGGATGCGCGAATACCACATCGACGGTCTGCGCGTGGATGCGGTCGCGTCGATGCTTTATCGGGACTACTCGCGCAAGGAGGGGGAATGGGTGCCGAACGTGCACGGCGGCCGGGAAAACCTGGAGGCGATCAATTTCCTGCGTCGCACGAACACGGAAGTCTACGCCGCCGAACCGGATGTAATGACCATCGCCGAAGAGAGCACCAGCTTTCCGGGGGTGTCGCAGCGCGTTGATCAGGGCGGCCTGGGCTTTGGCTATAAATGGAACATGGGGTGGATGAACGACACGCTGCGCTACATGGCTGAAAACCCCGTGAACCGAAAGTACCACCACCATCTGATGACCTTCGGTCTGTACTATGCGTTCTCGGAGAACTTCGTCCTGCCTATCAGCCATGACGAAGTGGTGCACGGCAAGGGCTCCATGTTGCAGCGCATGCCAGGGAATGACTGGGAGCGGTTTGCAAACCTGCGGGCCTATTACGGCTTCATGTGGGGACATCCCGGTAAAAAGCTGTTGTTCATGGGGTGCGAGTTCGGCCAGTCCGGGGAGTGGCGCCAGAGCGGTGAGCTTGCCTGGGACGAGGCCGAACGCCCTGCGAATGCGGGCTTGCGACGCCTGGTCAGGGACCTTAACAGATGCTATGGGGAGCAGCCTGCGCTGCACCGGCGGGACTGCGAGCACTCGGGATTCCAGTGGATCGCCCTGCATGAGGCAGACACGTCGATATTCGCGTGGCTGCGCCGCGGCGAGGACGGCGACGCGCCGATCGTCGTTGTCTGCAACTTCACTCCCATCGAGCGTCGCGACTGGCGCTGTGGTCTGCCATTTGCCGGGCGCTGGCGGGAGCTCGTGAACAGCGATGCACAGATCTATGGCGGCAGCGGTCTCGGCAACCTGGGCGCTGTGCAGGCAAAAGATACGCCATATCACGACCAGCCGGCGAGCGCATCGATCACACTGCCGCCACTGAGCACTTTGATCTTCGTTTATGAGGATAATGCAGGGCCCGGTACCCTGCAATCCTCCGCGGCCGAGGCACGGGTAACTGTCGCGTGAGTCTGCGCGACCGCGTTGCAGTCGATATCGAAGCCAGTGATGCACTCGTTGCATGGTGCCGTGAGCGCTATCTGACGCTGCCTACTTCTTTTGATGCGGAACGTGCGATTTCGCAACACCTCGGTGCACACCACAGCGGCGACAGCGCCACGTTCGGTTTCTGGACGCCCGAACTTCTCGACCACCGCGTCCCGGAGGGCGATGTCTTTCTCGAGATTCTGTCGCCACTGACGCCGATCGACCTGACACGCTCTCACCAGGAGATTGAGTTCGAACACATATACCTGCCCGTACGTCGCTACGAAGCCCACACCTTTGCCGTGGCGACCGGACTGTGCGCCGGCAGGCGCGATAAGATCGGCGATTTCTATTCGCTTGTGTGGCGGGACCCCGAGGACCGGTGGCAGCGTATCCTTGACCCGCTGGCGGCGTCCCTGCCCTTTGGCGCATTTGCACCGGCGGAGCTGTATGACCTGGATGCCATGCAGGCGGCCCGCGCCGACAAGGAGTATTACACGTCGCGCAAGACTACTGAGCCGCACAAGTTCGGACCACCCGCGAACATTCTGCAGATACACGTACCCACAGGCACCGCCGGCGGCACCCTGGCGAGTCTGGCGCGACAGTTCGAGCGCCTTGGTGAGCGGCTGCGCAAGAATCTACCGGCGGAAGATGGCGATGCCGTCTACCTGGGCTACGATGCGGTGCAGTTGCTTCCAGTTGAGCCAACCACCGTGTATGAAAAGGGTCCCGACTTCTGGCACGAGTATGATCGCAGCGACGACCGCATCAGCGTGACGCTCATGCGCCCGGATACGACCAACTGGGGCTACGATGTGGTCATCTCGGGCATGGCCACGGTGAATCCTGTGCTACTGGAGAGCGGTCGTCCCGATGAGCTCGTGGACCTCGCCGCCGTGCTGCACAATTTCCCGGAAAAACCGAAGATGCTCATCCTCGACGTGGTCTATGGCCACGCCGATAACCAGGGCCTGAAAGCGCTGAATCATCACTATTTCGCCGGGCCGAACATGTATGGCCAGAACCTCGAGTATCGTAATCCCGCGGTGCGCGCGATCCTGCTCGAGATGCAGCGCCGCAAAGTCAACTTTGGCGCCGACGGCGTCCGTGTTGACGGCGCGCAGGACTTCAAGTGGTGGGACAACAGCACGCAACAGCTGCGCCACGACGACGACTACCTGCAGCTGATGGCAGATATCGAACAGGAGGTAGCAGGCCTGCGCTATCGGCCCTGGTTCGTCTTTGAAGATGGCCGGCCCTGGCCGCAGGAAGACTGGGAGCTCAGTTCCTCCTATCGCTCCGTGATCGAGCATCAGCGGGACGATGACGTGTTCCAGTGGGGCCCGCTGACCTTCGCTCACAATACGCCCTTTCTCTATACCTTCTGGCTGTCAAAGTACTGGCGCATCAGGGAGATACTGGCCCATGGCGATCGCTGGATTTCCGGCACAGCGAATCACGACACACTGCGCCGCGGGACACAGGTCAATCCGAAGCTCAACGTGAATACGCGACTTGGCAGCACACGCATGGAAATCCTGGATAAGGCGTACGATAACCCTGCGGTAGGGCTGCTTACCTATGCCGTGCTGCCGGGCGTTCCAATGGATTTTCTCAATGCGTCGGCGCGTGCCAGCTGGGGCTTTATTCGAAATCAGGATGACCAGTACGGCGTCAAGGTGGTGGCCGAGGAGGCAATATCCCTGAAATGGCAGGTAGACCACTACTCGTATTCAATCCCCGCCAACTTTCGACGCCTGAAAGAACTTGGCTTTGAGACGCGCGAGGAACTGATGCGCTTTCTTGAATTTCTGCCGGCGCTGGTGGAAGTCACCGACTACGCCCTGGACGAGATTGCTTCCCTGCTGAGTGCCGTGGAGCCGCCACTGGCGGGACCCGCACCCGTGACGCCAACGGCCTTGAAGACCGTTGCGCGCGCGTGGATGGATGACATGCACGAGTACTGCAACGTCGTGCATTCCCTGGCAACCCTGGATTTTCCGCAGGCCAACTTCATGTTCTCACTGCGGCGTTTCCGTCGCGCCAACCCATGGCTTCGCGATACCTTTACTGCGGAGGATCATTTCGACTACCTACAGCCGATCAACGGCCGCACGGTTTTTGCTGCTGTGCGCCGCGCACCCGACGGACGGCAGTACTTCGCTCTCACCCACATGGAAGGTGACGCCACTGCGCCACTCGACCCACTGTCACTGCCTATTCCCCAGCTTGCTGGCGACGGTTGGGAATTGCTATTGCGCACGCCCTCCGTCGACGCTGGCTACACCGGGGGCGAGATTGTGCTGCACGACAGCATGGGGCTGCTGTATACACGTGCTGGCAAGTGATCGGCTAACATGCCTCGCCGCCGAACCGGAGGCTCGCGGCGTCATTGTATTCCTATCCAGCTTTGCCTTCGTCTCGGATGATGCGCCAGACTTACCGAACGTCATCCGCACTGTCACGGTAGCCCTTACGTGCTTCCCGCTGCCATTGCCTGCTGCAGCATGAACAGGCTGCCACCAACAAAGCCGACAACGAAGGCAATCGCACTGACAACCAGGAACAGCCGACGATTCTGCTGGTAGAGTTCCTCCAGCTGTGCCCAGTAACCTCTGCGTCTGCCCATGGTGTTACCCCGCCCATGCTCTTGCAAAAAGGCCACGCGCTGTCGTCACCGACACCGGTGGGGCCGGACGCCCATCTGACGCCTTGGCGTGGCCCTGTTCCAGCCTTTTTACACGGTCACGGCATTGCCACGGAAGATGCGCGCCAGATAGCGGCTCTCGCTCGGACTGGGAGCGGGCACGGCGCACTGCAGCACCGCATAAACCAGTCGCTCCATTTCCTCCGCGAGTTCCTGCTCAGTGGCGGGCTCTTCGGACCGGGCGCGGCGCGTCAGCTGCACCTGATTGACCGCAGGTACCGTGGGCAGGCGCTCAGACTCCACGCCCAGGGTCACCGTGAAGGCGTGCAGTGAATTCTTCACAAACAGTGCCAGTGCAAACTCCTCCCGCGAAGAAACGAATGAGGTGTCCGGCGTCAGCAGCACGATCTGACAGCGAGGCACCAGCGCGGCGCGGCGCGCGACGCGGAAGTGGTGCGTGAGCTGATCCTCGACGAGACGTTCGAAGTCGGTGTGCGAGAGCACCCGCGTCCAGGATTCACCTTTTTCAGCAGCCAGTGCGTTGAACGGCAGGCGCGCAAACGGTGCACTGACAACGACATCGAAGCCACCCTGGTTCTGCAGAATCTCATCCAGCGCTGTTTCAACATCATCACCGATGACGCGTACATCAATGGGAATGCCGGCGCCTGGCTCGAGAGAATGCTGAATTTCCTCCTGAGCTTCACGGGAGCGGGTGAGCACAATCAGTGACGCAATATCCTGCTGGAGAAAGCCGGCGGCAATGGCTGCAAGCTCCTCGCGCATGGCGTCACCGATCAGAACAACACGCTTGCCGCCCAGGCGGGCCAGGCTTTCCTTTTCCGGGTTGAGAAGCAGTTCGCCCTCTGTTACCGAGCGATCAAACTTCAGGCCGCCGGAGGGATGGAACGTCTCGCCGCTGGCGATATCGTCGGCGAGGTGAAAAATCGTCGACAGGCCGATCTGCTCGTCCGTGGGCATTTTGTGCAGATGCAGGCGATTGAGAATGCCAGTCTCGATATCTTTCGCCGCCTTTTTTACCGCGCTGTCGTCGAGAAAGGGCGCCGGCGCGTCAACGAATTCCTCCAGAAAACGAGCGGCGATCGCAGGTGTAAAGAGCCCGCCGGTGACCAGTCGATTCATGAGCTTTTCCACCAGCTCCCGGTTCAGCAGGCAGCTTTTTGAAGATCCTCCTTCCCGGCTTTCCTCTACCTGTACGAAAAGCTTGGCCAGGGCGTTGCTGGCATCGACGTCACGTCTGATGTCCGAAACGGCATTGCGCGCCATGGACTGCAGGGCCTCGGCTGTCATGCCCTCCTCCATGGCGCTGAGAACCGCAGCGTGAACGCGGTTCAGCCGCTTGTTTTCCAGCACCAGACGGCCACGCCGCTCGAACAGGCCCGGCGCACCGCCAAGCCCGCGCAGCCGGGCGCCATCGACGGGGCCCGGGGCCAGGGCGTTGATCTGGATTTCAGGGCCGAGATGCCGGGACAGGATTTCGGCCAGCACCCGCTGACCCGCTTTTGATACCGCGTAGTCCGCCCGGTTAGGGTAGGCGACGGCGACATATTTCTCGCCACCGAAGTAGCTGGAAACGTTCATCACCGTGCCCGAGCCCCGCGCCTTCATGAGCGGTGCATATTTGCGGATGAGCGAGTAGTTGGAGATGAGGTTGGCCTGCATGGTGCGGTTCCATGCCTCAAGGGTCATGTCGACAACCATCTCCTCGGCACCGGAAATTCCTGCGTTGTTGATCAGGAAGTCCACGTGCCCGAACAGCTCGATCGAGTGTGTGAACAGCCGCTCCAGGGAAGCCTCGTCGCCCACATCGATATCGGCGAGGATGTGCACGCGCTCACCCGGATTCGGGTAACCGATACCGCGCAATTCCTCGACGATCTCATCTCTGGCTTCAAGAAGCCTGCTCTCACTCCGCGCCGACAGCAACACCCGCGCACCGGCCATGGCGAGAAAGCGTCCCAGCTGCAGGCCGATACCGAGGCTGCCGCCGGTGATGACCGCGGTCTTGCCCTTGTGCAGACCCGGCAGCACGCGCTGTATGGCCTTGGGCATGCTTGATTTGCCCGTAGCGCGACGGATGTCCTTCGGCACCCACAGGTTGATGGGGTCCATGCGGCGCACCCGGTTGGTGAGGGTTGCTGCCCAGTCTGCGGCAAAGGCCAGGTTGTCCGCCTCGTTGTTGTCATAGCGCACGAGCTGGTTTGGCAGTACCGCCCAGTCCCGCTGGCCGGACTTGCGCATCTGCTGATCCTCATGTCGCCAGCTGCGGATCAGGGCTTCAATTGCCGCGCGCTTGATATCGTTGAGCAGATTGCCGTGCCCATCGCTGGGGTTGGTCACATAGGTAATGGCAGGTGCCTCGGTCACGCTGCCCCAGCGGTCCAGGTTGTTTCCCAGCGCACGGGCAAAGGCGACCGGAGAGACGATTTCGTCGCGCACAAAGTCGGCGACCTCCTCATCCCCTGCCGTGCTGAGGGAATAACCGTGCTGTCCGTTGCCCGATCGCGGCAGCACAACAACCGCATCGAGGCGCCCGAAGTGGTCGCGGATGTAATCGAAGCAGCGCTCCGCTGACTCGCTGCGCAGGGGCTCAAGATGCAGCAGATGGATCTGATCCAGACCCCGCACGGCTGACAGGGAACGTGCATAGCCGAGCGCTTCCAGGGTGCGGAAGGCGAGCACGACGCGCGCCCCACTCACAAGATGCCGGTCGGTAAATTCCAGCGCTTCTTCGTACTCTGTTCCGCCCAGAATGAGAACCACCTGGCCGGTGAGATCTTCCAGGCGCTTGTCGGGCCAGGAGACGAGCTTCGCGCGGCTCTGTGCCGGCACCTGCATACCGTTGGTGACCTCGAACGCGTGCCCGGAAACGGCAGCAGATTCCGCAGAGGAGAGCCAGGTAACCGTGGAGGCCACGTCCGCAGGCGTGGGGTATCGGTAGTCGAGCTCGCCTTCGGCGTTCGTCCGGCGGTTTATCATGAGCCCCCGGAATTCCTTCGACGTGCTGCCTGGCTCCGCCCCCTGCAGGCCGTCCATGGCCGCAAAGACGTTATCAATGCGTTGGGACTCGATCGGACCGGGGAAGACCGTATTGACGCGAATGCCCCGCTCCTCGCCGAGTTCCAGTGCCAGTCCGTGCGACAGCGCATTCAGGCCGCTCTTCGGCACGGTATAGGGAATACGCCCAAAGTAATGGGTGCGGGAAAAGATGGTTGAAATATTTATGATGGTGCCGCATTCGGCCATATGCGGCACAGCGGCACGGGCCATGTTCCAGGGCGCGCCGAGCAGATTCATGGCCGAGTCGAACATGGTCTGGTCGTCGCCCCGGGCACGCATCTCCGCCTCGGTGAACGGAATTTCGCGCAGGGTGCGCCTCGGCCCCGCGGCACCGGCATTGTTGATCAACACGTCGAGCCGCCCGAAGCGTTCCATAGCGGTTGCCACGATCGCCCGGCACACCGCAGGGTCCGCGTTGTCGCCGACGGCGGGCGCCATGGCGTCGCGGTCGAAGCCCTCACCGACCAGGGTATCGATAAACGTGTCGAGCTTCCCGCCGTCCCGACCAGACATGACGACGCGGGCACCCTCGCGCAGCAGGCTGCGGCTGATCCAGCTGCCGATATTGCCGGCGGCGCCGGTGAGGACGATGACCTTGCCCGCCAGTCTCGCGCCGCTGGTGCTTTCGGGGATAGCTGTGTTGTCGCTCATCGCAGTGCTCCTGCTGATCCTGTGTCGACGTGTGCCAGGGACTCACCGCGCTTCTCTGCCTCGCTGATGGCCCATGCCCGGTAAAGTTCGTCGCGGGTTTTCAGTCCCGCGCGCGGTAATCCGTGTACCGCCACGTAATTGGCGCCGGCGTGGCGGTTTTCCCACATGGCCTGGTGCGCCTCGGCAATGTCCTGCAGTGCGACCGGCACCGGGGGCATCACGTCGCCCATACCGGCGGCGATGCGCTCCTGCATCTCTGCAAACTCCCGCGCCGTGTTGAGGTGGGTGCCGCGGATCTCGGCACCAGGCATGAGGATGCGACGCTGACGCATCCAGACCTGCGGGGCATAAAAGGAAAGGCGCTGACCCGAAAGATCCTCGGCGTAGAGCACCTTGCCGACGTTGGGCTTGACCAGCGCGGTGGCGAGGCTCAGGCCGTCCCGCCCCGGACGTTCGAAAATAACATCCGGCAGTCCCCGCTTGTCCAGCGTATTGCGCAGGAGCGGCGCCACTGCGGAACCGATAGGCTTGAGTGTGCGATCGGAAAACCGCCGCACGGCCTCCTTGAACTCCGCCGATTCCTTGAAGGCATCCGGCAGCAGCGGGAAGGGTCCGGGTGGGTCAAAGTCGTCGCCGAGGCGTCGGGCGATGGAATCGAGGCTGACAACGCCCGTCAGTCGGGTGCCAAAGCCGAGGGACGTCACGAACTCGCGCTGGGAGGCGGTATCCGCCAGCACCGCGACCTGGGCACCCAGGCCGCAGGCAACCTCGATGGCTTCTATGGCCACGGGATCGACGATACCGTCCGCGGCGCCCGGACCATAGATAATGAGCAGGGTGTTGCCGGCGCGCAGTCCGGCGCGTTCGAACATCGCCGCTGGCGTGCTGGCACCGGGCTTGCCCATGAACGAAAAGCGGTAGCCTGAGGACGCGCCGTAAAACGTCAAGACACCACCCTCCCCCAGCGCCTGGAAAGATCTCGGAAAGGCGTTCTCGCCGGCGTGGGAAACGACGTAATCGATCTCGCCGCCGGCCTGTTCATGCACAAAGTCGACAAACGGCTCGCCCGCTTTTTCCCAGTCAGCCCACGCTGCAGGATCATCCGGCACGGGGGTAAAACATGCCGCCCAGCGTTCATCGCGCCGGTTAACCGGCTGACCGCCATGCTGGCGGACGCGTTCGCCTCGCACTTGCGAGGACACCATGCCAACGACGGACAGACCGGTTTGTCTGGCCATACGCAGACAGTCAAGGCCTGTTCCTGTGGAAGCGCCTTCGACGAACAGGCGCCGCCCCGGCTGAATACCCAGGGTAGTGAACAGCGCACGGTGGATGGTGCCCTGGGTCAGGCCGTAGGAGCCGGCCTCCTCAATGGTGAGTCCTGGCAGCTTGCGGTGCATCTGCGGTCCCTGCACCACGAGGAACTGGGCATGACTGCCATCGTTGCGCTCATAGCCCTGGATACGGAAATCCGCCGCCATGGGGTCGAGGCCCTGGTCAGGGGACAGAAGCTCGCTCTGCCCGGAGTAGATGGTGACGAGATCACCTACCGAGAGGCGCCCCTCGCGCACCAGTTCTTCCCCCAACTGCGCGACCATGGCGACGCCGCCGGAGCCGGTAACCTGCACGTCGGCATCCCGGGCATCGAAGGGCGACACCGGAATACCGGTGATGGCCCAGATGTCGTTGAAATTCATCTCTGAGGCAAGCACATACACCAGCGCCTCGTTTGGACCCGGAGCCGGCGTCGGGAAGACCAGCAGGTGCTCCGCGTCCGCGGGATCGCCATGCGCGGGTGCGCCATCCCGCGGGCTCTTGGCCACGCCCATGCCGTACTGATAGCGCGGCAATGGCGTGACACCCGGATAAAAAGGTGCGTCCAGCGGCAGCAGGTCACCGCAGGCCTCAAGTTCACCGCGTTGCGCCGCGCCAGCATCCGGCGGCACCGCCGTGAATTTGATGGGCAATGGTGCACTGCGACGCTCAAGAAAAGCACTGATGCCCACCGGGCCGGCCGCAGGGTCACACACGGCCTCGGCAAACAGCTGGGCCTCGTGCTTGAGGCCCGCCGCCTGCCCTTCCCTTGCGCCAAATCTGACGGCATCAAGTATTCTTTCGAGACACGGGCCGCGTCCCCCGGCCCGCAGCTGTGCGAGCGTCGGTGCCAGGCGGGCATCCTGCAGCAGGCTGTCATCGAAAGGCAGGGATTCTTCCCGCGCCGCCAGATAGGCAGCGTGCTGCGCCATTGCATCCTTCAGGGGGCCACCGCCTGAAAGATATTCGCGCACCAGAGCCATCGCCGCCTGGACCGGCCCCTCGCGCCCCACCACGCGGTCAACGAGCCCTGCAGCCAGCGCTTCATCGGCGTCGAGAGCGCGTCCGGAAGCGATCATGCGCACGGCGTCGATAAGACCGGCTTCGCCGCGACGCTGATACAGGCGCCGCACCAGGCGCTGTGTGCCACCGTAGCCCGGCAGCAGGTTGAGATTGATCTCGGGCTGGCCAAAGCGCGCGTGGCTGTCAGCGACCACGCAGGCACAGGCGAGCATCAGCTCACAGCCGCCACCCAGGGCCGGTCCGTTGACCGCCGCAACCACCGGCTTGCCCAGGTTCTCCAGCAGCGAGAACGCAGTATGCGCTGCGTTGGGTGGCGTCTGCGCGGATTCCAGATCGCCCGCTTCGCCGACCTCGAGCAGTTCCTTGACATTGGCACCCGCGACGAACGCACTCCCGGCGCCGGTGATAACCAGTGCCTCGATATTGCTCTGGTGGCCAATGTGCTGAAGTACCGTGTTCAATTCATCCAGCGAGCGCTCGTTCAACGAGTTCACGGGCGGCGAGTCGATAACGAGAAGCGCGACCTGACGTCCGGGTGCTACCGTGTGAGTTTCAACGCGCAAGTGTCGGTAACTCTGGACGATCTGTCGCGCCTGGGCCAACTGGCCGAAAGCTTTCCAGCCCGCGACAGTATCGCGAATCTCGTCCACGACTTCCGGGTTGCGCAGGGTGGACAGGTCGCCAAGCGGATCATCCAGCAGCAGGGCGCGCAAGGTACGCCGCATGTACTTGCCTGACCGTGTTTCCGGGACAGCGGATACCACGAGGAAATCCGAGGGAACCGCTGTCACACCCTTTTCAGTGCGGACAAGGCCCTGCAGCCTGGCGAAATCGTCATCGCCCAGGCGTGCGCCGGGCGCAGGCACAAGGAACGCCACCGGCGTCTCGCCCTTCTCGTCATGTGGGGCGCCAACGACAACCGCGTTGCCCACCGGAGAATCCTTGCGCAGGGTTTTGTCCCGGAGTATCGCGCCTTCTATCTCCTCCGTGCCGATGCGGTGGCCGGAAACGTTGATCACGTCATCCGAGCGGCCGTGCAGTGTAACGCCGCCGTCATCCTGTTCTCTCGCATAATCGCCCTGGGTGTAGGCCAGGCCGTCGCTCCATCGATTGAAATACACCTCGGTAAAGCGATTGATATCGCCACGCCAGTCGTCACTGCCCAGGCGCCCGGCATCACCCCAGATGGTGCGCGCCAGATACGGGTAGGGCTGCGTGATGACCAACTCGCCTTTTTCACCAGGCTCCGCCCGCCGCCAGGCAGTGGCCCGGCCCGCGGTATCGCTCTCCGTAGCGATGCGTACCTCGGCCTGGATCCACGGCAGGGGCCAGGTATGCGCATCAGGCTTCAGGTCCTTGATATCGCCCCAGGGACAGGAAAAGACCATGCCGCCGTGTTCAGTGGCCCAGTAGGAGTTGATGTAACGCGGGCAGATGCGCTCCATGCCAAACTGCTGCACCGCGGGTGACACCGGCTCGGCGCAGAAAGTCGCCACCTTGACCCCGCTCATGTCGTAAGCAGCCATATCATCGACGCTGGCCGGGTCTGTCATCACCGCCTTTAGAAAGGTCGAGCCGGCCTTGAAAATGGTCACGCCGTGGCGCTCGATAATGGATGAGAAGCGACCGGCGTGGGGGAACAGGGGTGATCCCTCGGAGAGCACCGTGGTCATTCCCCGGGCCAGGGGTGCCGCGACAAGGTAGGACTGACCCGTAATCCAGCCGGGATCGCCGACCACATAAAGCACATCGTCCTGCCGGGCGTCGAACACCATGCGCATGGTATGGGCGATGCCGGCGAGCCAGCCGCCATGGGTATGCACGACGCCCTTGGGCTTACCGGTAGAGCCGGACGTGTAAATAATGAACAATGGCCAGTCCGCAGGCACGGGCTCAGCGCGATGGCTCGCGTTGAAGGCCTGCCAATAGTCCTGGTCGTCAAGGTCGTCAAGGTCGTCCAGTGCGTCCAGACTCTCCGCGGCAAACCCCGCCTCGCGTGCGGCAGCGAGAATGCTCGTCTCTGCTTCACTGACCAGATCATCGGACCATCGATCTCTGGGCTGCACCGTGATGTCCTGGCCGGTGTAGCGAACAACCACAACCTGATCTACGGCATGACCGACACTGGCGAGTTCCCGGGCAACGGCGGTGCGCAGTGCAGCGGAGCGTTCCGCGGGAAGTTCGGCCTCGGCGGCCAGGGCCCTCCCCAGTTCGCGCATGAGATCACTGCGCTCCAGCGTGATTTCCCCGGCAACGCCCGCGCGGACAGCGCCAACGATCCGCGCCCGGGCATCGCCAAGATCGCATCCGTCGAGGACCGTCTCCAGACATTCCACGGCTGCAGCCCGCGGTATGAAATTGTCCAGCGCCGGATCGGTGTAGGTTTCCTTGTAAGGCACGACTTCCGCATTTCGATAGCCACCATCTGCCGTCACCACGACGCGAGCACCTGCGTCGAATATGCGGTCCGACAGAGTTTTCGCAGAAAAGCCGCCGAACACGGGGGTGTAGATAATTCCCAGGCGTTTCGCTGCCTCGGTGTAATAGATCTGCTCAAGAATGTTCGGCAGGTTGAAGGCGATGCGATCGCCTCGTGAAAGTCCCAGGTTGGAGAGCACCCGGGCGCGCAGGACGGTTTCGCGCAGTAGCCGACGGTAACTTATTCGCTCTTCATGAACGGGACCGCCCTTGCCGCCGTTGCGGGAGGGATCCCAGCGGTCGCCCTCAAAGACAATTGCGGTGTGTGAACCCCGCCCTGCCAGCACGTGTCGATCGACTTCGTTAAAGCAGGCGTTCGTTTCGCCACCCACGAACCAGCGGTAATAGGGAGCGGCGCTGTCGTCGAGCCCCTGGTGCCAGGGTCGCCATGCGTCTTCAGGAGCTCTGCCTTCCCCTGTCAGGCGCTGCCAGTCGCCCGCCGGCGTGCGCGTCAGCCAGCCATCGCCATCAAACCAGTGCAGTTCGCTCGCGGCAATATCGCCATGGTAGCTGCCAGGATCAGCGATCGCCTTCTGCCGCTGTACACCTTCCTCTGCTGCGTTGGGCAGAAGGCCCCATAGGTCACTGTTCACGGCCACGCGATCCCCCCCTCGAATTACCGATTGTGCTGCGATGACATTGTTGAAATGTGCCCTGTCCGCCCCATGTGCACCGTCCAGCTGATGCGCTTGGGCCAGTATTGCTGCCGAAACGCAGTGGGTCGCCTTTGCCGACCTTCACCGAAAGTAGACTGACAGAAGATCATTCGCAAGGGTTCATCTTTGGTTATTTGTCGCTTACTTGCGGCGCTCAGGGCAATGCGAGTCTCGCGATAAACCATGCTTTGCGCACATCCTGGAAATTTCCGCTCATGGCATCGTCGGCTTCAAAATACGCGTAACGGAACTGGAATGTCATGCGCTTGTTTATCCGCCAGCGCACGTCGACGTCGAACTCTCGCCCATAGCGAGCACCGCCCTGCTCAGCAGCGAAGCGGTGGACGACTGCGCGCCAGGTAATGTCCTGGACGCGACCCTGCAACGCCAGCGACGTATCCTCTATTCCACCCTCCGGCGTGTTGAGAAAAACATCAGCCCATCCCTGGAATTTGTGCAGCGTCGCAAGGGGCGTTTTAAAGCCAGTGTTGTTATCTGCGCCAAGTGCCTCGCGGCTCAGCTCCAATTGAACAGCACTGAAGTCGTAAATGCCCTGTGCATGGTAGTAGTTGGCCGCATAGTCCAGCGTACTGGCGCCCTGGTCCCATTGCCGGGCATACGCGCCGCGCAAGGTAAGCGATCCGGCAGACCAGTCGGCTTCGATGCCCACTGTATCCGTACTGTTATCGACGGTGACAGCCGGTGAAAAACCGGTATCTGCTTCAACGTCAAGGCGATAGACAAAAGGCCGCAGATCAATGCTTTCTGTCGGCTGCCACACGGCTCTCAAAAAAAGGCTGTCGCCCTCCCAACTGGCGGGTTGCGCGCCGTCGTCCGGGCCAAAAATTCTGCGCACAGACAGAATGTAGGCTGCGTCCAGCGACAGGCTATCGGAGAACTGCCACTGCGTCCGCAATCCGTCATAGGTCTGCTCATTCTGGCGCCACGCTACGCCGCCAACGAACCGCTCGCTGCCATGCACAACTCTCTGACGTCCCGCACGCAGGCCAACTCCATCGTGACGCCAGGCGAGCGCCGCGCGATTGAGGTCAGTGCCCTCTGGGTCCGCCACTACCGGGTAGCGGGTTTCGCCATTACGTGTTGAGTTGTAACGTTCCGCTCCGATGACGCGAACATCATCGACTTCCAGCACCCAGGACCATTCAACTGAAGGCTTTCCTGCGAGCGTAAAGCGCGAGCGCAGCGTGGAAGCGAGGGCGTTCTCAGTGGCGTTGTCCAGACTCACGGCCTCGGCCCGATAGCGAAAGTCAGCGCTCAAGGTGATGCCCCCCGGTGTTCTGCCATCTTCTTCAGCAAAGCCAATCAGCGGCATCAGCGCCGCCATAACAGCCAGAGGCCACGCGCGACCAGCCTGCGAGACTCCGTGCATTACCTTGGGGATCGACACTGACATCCCTCCTGGCATTGCCATTCGTCCAACCATTCGTCCGGCGATAGTGGTCGCAATGATTGTCGCAATGGTCATTTGCATGAGCGCTAATGCTACCCCCTGCTGGCTAGAACGACTCTCCCGGATTCCGTTCCTGTGACCCACTCCTGTGGTGATTCGGTGTCAAGTTACGTTGACGCAACAATTGTATGCTTCGTAAAATTCGTCGATACTGATAGCCTGCCGCAATTGCGTCAAGCCCGAAGGACGCTGCCCGCCAGATACCCCGCCAATTGAAAACCGGGAACAGCTATGAAAAAGCACCATCCGCAGGCTCGCCGCGCCATTCTGCCCCTTGTTCTAAGTGCCACCTTTCTGGGGCCAGCCTCGCCCGCTCACGCACAGACAAGCACGCAGCGACAGGATGGCCGCCTGGAAGAAGTGATTGTGACTGCTCGCAAGGTCGAGGAAAAAAGCCAGAGTGTGCCCATGTCACTGCGTGTTCTTACCTTGGATGAGATGCAGAAACAGGGCTTTGACACACTCGCTGACAGCGGTCTGCTACTGCCGGGCGTTACCTATGACGTGGGAGGTTTTGTTCAGGACACGCGTCCCGCTATGCGCGGGATGCAGAATGAACGTGGTCGGCCGAGCGTTGCAATTCTCATCGACTACATTGATGCGTCCACTGAAAACCTGAGCATCGCGGGAGGTTCCAGCGCGCTGTACACGCGACTTCTGGACGTAGACCGCATGGAGGTGGTGAAAGGGCCACAAACGCTGCTTTACGGGCGTAACGCCTTCGGCGGCGCCATTAATGTTGTCACGCGCCGTCCAACCTTTGACTGGGAGGGCCGTGTTGGCGCTGAGGTGGGCAATGATGGCAGACGGACGCTGGATGCCGGCGTTTCCGGCCCGATTATGGAAGACATACTTGCCTTTCGCGCCTCGGTCGCAAAGCACGACTTCGATGGCTTTTACGATAATCCCAACACCGGCGCAGACGTTGGTACGGAAGACTCACTCGCCGGGTCGATCGCTTTGCTGTGGACGCCGACAGAGCGATTGAAGGTGTACACGCGCTACCAGCAGAGTGACGAGAGTTACAGTCAGCCGGCGTCGGCCCTGGTTTCCTGGAGCGAGCGACTGCCGGTACCGGGTGGCACGTTCAGCGCCGGCCCCCCCGGATCGCCGGGGCAACCCTGCCCCGCAGACCTCAGTGACGTTCCAGCATCAGTACGACAGGCCTGCACGCGGGGCGTTGTGACGGGAAAGCTTGAGGCTGACGAGAGCGATATCGACTTTTCCCTCGACCCGGCAACCGGCGCACCCTTTCCCGGCCTTGAGCAGACCCAGCGCTTTGGCACACTGCAGGCAGACTACGCCATCTGGAACGGCACGCTCACCTATCTGGGCGGTTTCATGAAGAACGATAGCTCTGACCGCTCGGATACGGATTACACAGATTATCCGGCCACGAATCCGTTCTCGTTTTCCACCTCGACAATCAACCTCCTCGACTACGAGTTTGAACATCAGTCACACGAGATCAGACACGTCGGCGAAAGTGGGCCTTTCAGCTGGATTGGCGGCGCTGCCGTCTACCTGGAAGAGTCGACACTGGAAAACTCGTCCCTGTTCTGGATGCGCAACCCTGACTCCCTGCTCGGGGGAGCCCCTTTCAATCTGGCCACCGAGCCGAATCCTGGCGCAAAGCCCAGCAACCCGCAGACCCGGGAAACGGAGCACTACTCCGTCTTCTTCTCCCTGGGCTACCAGCTTAACGAGCGGTGGCGTATTACCGGCGAAGGACGTTACTCCGAGGACACCATCGACTACCGTGTGCCGACATGGTCTCGGCAGCAGGTCAGCCTGCAGCAGCAGGTACCTCTGCCCTTCTGTCCTCCCGAAACTGACAATCGCGACGTGCCTCAGTCCCAGAAATATCCAAACGTTGCCTATGACTGTTTTGATGAGGACCGGGTGAAAAGTCAGGTGTTTACGCCGCGGGGGCTTGTGGAATACATGCCATCTGACAGTGCGCTGTATTACGCCTCCATCACCCGGGGCTTCAAACCGGGCGGCTTCGCGGCTAACGAGGCCGTCATTCTTGCGGGGCAGCGCTACCAGGAAGAAACCGTAACCACCTACGAGATTGGCGCCAAAACCGATTGGCTGGACAATCGCCTGCGTTTCAACGGGGCGCTCTACTTTAACGACTATCGTGATCAGCAGATCGGCGTGCAGCAGCAGCCCCCGGGCAGTGTGACGCCGATCCCGGGCATTACGAACGCTGCCCGGGTCGAAGTCTGGGGCCTCGAATTCGACAGCACCTGGCTGGTGACCAACAATTTTCAGGTTTCCGCCGCCTATGCCTGGACTGATGCGGTTTTTGAGCGGTTTACGCAGACCAGCGAGGGATCCACTGCACTGAACAAGGCAGAAGCTGGCAATATCGACGCGGATTTCTCAGGTAACTACGTTGGCAAGAACCCGAAGCATGCCTTCAATGCCTCGCTGGACTGGTTTGGCCAGCTTGAGGGTACTGACTATGAATGGTTTGCGGGCGCAACAGGTCTGTACAGGTCCAAGCGCTATATGGACGAATCCAACCTCAACTACCTGCCCGAATTCACACGCTTCAATCTGCGCGCAGGCATTGAGAATGCGCGCTATCGGCTCATGGCCTATGTCGATAACGTATTCGATGACGACGAAATCACCAACGGTCAACGAGTGGTTGATCTTGGCAATCCGGATGGCTTTGCGCCGGGGCGTGGCTACCTGCTGCACATGCCACTGCCACGGGTTTATGGCCTTCGCTTGAGCGCACAGTTCTGACATTGAACAATGGATGGGAGGGTTCATGCTCCTCCCCGTTCAGGAGCCCGTTAGTTTAATCAGCAGGAGAAGAACTGTCTTCCGGCACTCTGAAGAGAGAGTAGACGAAGCGGCGCGTGACCGCAGTGCTGCTGTCTAGATCGTTCCAGCGCTCGGCGGCGAAGGCGTCCAGCCGCGCCATAACGCGGTGCAGAAGGTCATCGGGCAGAACCCAACTTTCGGCATCGTCTCTGGAGCGAATACCGTCGAGGACCTGGCGCGGACTCAGCGCCGTCTCCCATTCCACGGCCGTCTGCTCCTCTCCGTCGTGAATCGGCTCGCCACCCAGTTCACAAAGCTGCTGCACGAGGCCACGCGCCCCGGTGGGAAAATCAATGGACTCGGCCAGTTCAACCACCGCCTGCCTGAATTCATTGCGCAGGGCACCGGCAAAGGATGCCGGATCAACCCAGTCCCTGCCGAGGATGATCACGCCGCCCGGTCGCACCATGCGCATCAGGTCCGCGAGCACGATTCTCGAGTCCACAAGATGCAGCACGTGAACGCAAACCGCGGCATCAAACGCCTTGTTGCAGAACGGCAGCCGGGTAATGTCGCCACGGACCAGAGCCAGATGAGGCAGTTCTCGCCCCGCGAGTGAACGGAGCATTTCAGAGGAGAGGTCCACGCCCACGACTTCGCCACCGGCGGAAACCGTTGGCAGGGCGATGCGCCCAGTGCCGACGCCAACCTCGAGGATCCGTGCGTTGCGACCGGCCAGGCGTGCGATAACATCGCCAATGCGGGGGGATATCTCTGGCGGGTGTCCCCGGAGCGCGTCGTATTGCACCGCTACGCGATCGTCGAAGCGATAGTCCAGGTTTTCTGAAGGATGGCTCAAGAGATTTCAGCCTGACGCTGACCGAACGCTATCACGCGCTGGCCGTGGCAACGTCGAGGATGGCTGCGCTGTCTTCTTTGCTCTCCTCTACGTAGCGCACTGCTGTGCGCTGGAAGGCTGCGACGTCCACACGCGTCAGTATGGCAGCGGCACCCAGAAGCAGGCTCGCTTCAAGCGAGAAGATAATCCAGTACGCATTCTGGGGCTCGAGAAAGCCGCTGCCGATGAGCGATGTGTGCAGAGCACCCGCCGCTACCGAAGATCCACCCATACCCATCGCCTGGGCGGTCCCCCACAGACCCATATAGAGGCCTGTGGCGCCCTCAACGGTCATATCCATCATCATGGCCAGTGCGCCGACGTTGAACACGCCTGCGCAGATACCCATTACGAACAGCGTGGGCAGAAGCAGGAATTCAAGCCGCAGCAAGGCAATGACGCCGAGGAAAAAGAAGCCTGCGGAGGCTGCAGCGCAGCCGATGAGTGTCAGCGTTTTCTTGGGGACACGGTAGAAAGCGCTAAGCAACCCCATACAGAGCATACCGAGAAGAATACCGCCACCCCAGATCGGCTGAAAACGGGTTGTTTCCCGCACACCTGCGCCAAAGACTTCAGCGCCAAGCACCTCAATAAGGCTTTCCTGCAGGAATATTGCAAAAATCGCGCACGACACAAAAATAAAGAAGTATCTCGCCTGCCGGTTGCCAGCCACGAGCCGAGCAGCGGACGCCAGTGGATTTCCCGGCGGTGCCATGGCGCGGGCAAGCGCTGCAGCCTGTTTGAGCTCTGCGGGATTCATTCGACGCTCGACCCCGATGACACCGAGCAATACTGCGCCGAGCACTATCGGAGGCGTCAGGTTGTAAAGATTCTGCATGGCTTCCGGCGTGAATTCCGGTCTTACGGCGTTCATCACGACAGCGGCGAGTATCGTCGACAGGATCATCACGATCCAGACCACTGAAATCACGCCCGCCCGCGTTTCCTTGCTGGTTGTCTCAGCAATGAGTGAATGATAGCTGTCTGCTATTACGGCCATGCACAAGCCAAACAGCACGAAAAGAACCACCGCGGCTGCGGTCGCCATGGGATCCCCCTCCCCCATCGCAAAGGTGACACTTGGCAGAGCGAGGAAAAGCACACTGGCCACAGCGCTGGCGCCAATGAGATAAGGTGTCCGGCGATAACCGAAAAGTGGCCTTGTGTCCGCGATGCGGCCGGCAATCACCTGAAAAGGCGCAATAAAATAGTGGATGGATAGCAGTGTCGTTACCACGACGGCGGCTACGCCCATTTCCACGATGGCAACGCGATTGAAGTCGATAGTGAGCAGCGCGAACATCCAGCCAACAGCCACTTTGGGGAGCGCAATTTTCAATGTCCATAGAAAGCTTTTCAGGGCTCGCCACATAGTCCGGTCTCGCGCCGATGAATATTCTGTAGTTATAAGCCAGTCAGGTCCGTGTGTCAATTTAATTGGACAGTTTGAGTGTTGATTAAGTATTACAGCCTTTGCCCGGAACAGTGCCAGCTTATCGGCAGGCGAGCGCGCTGTTTTGCGGTAGAGTGTCGCACTGCAGCATCCGCAATGCCGTCGGCTGCCAGGCTGGCCCAGGAGCAATGGCGAACATGAAGACCTCAACGCAGGTGCGCGAACGTGCCCCTGCACAGCATTATCAGTTTCGCCCGGCCGACGAGCGCGATCTCGACGCACTGGTGCGGATCGAGGAACTGGCCTACCGGACCGATAGACTCAGCCGACGCAGCTTCAGGCGCTGGGTGGGGAGCGATCATGCCGCGCTGATCGTTGCCGAAAACACCGACGGTGTCGCCGCCTACGCACTGGTACTTTTGCACAGAGGAACGCGTCTGGCCCGTCTGTACTCGATAGCGGTAGACCCTGCGTCTATGGGGCGGGGGCTTGGTCTGGCGCTGCTGCAGGCCGCCGAGAACGCGGCGCTTGATGCCGGGCGAATCGACATGCGGCTTGAAGTGCGGCGGGACAATGCCAACGCTATAGCATTATATGAGAAGCAGGGTTATCGCCGATTCGGTGAATATGCCGATTATTACGAAGATCATGAAGGCGCCTATCGCTACCAGAAACGTATCAGGACATTTGATCCGCGACTGCGGCATCATCCGGTTCCGTGGTATCGACAGACCACCGAGTTCACCTGTGGTCCGGCGAGTCTTATGATGGCGATGCGGGCGCAGGATGCCGACTACCTGATGTCCCGGGCAGAGGAACTGCGCCTCTGGCGTGAATCCACGACAATTTATATGACATCAGGACACGGCGGCTGCCATCCCCTGGGGCTGGCGCTTGCCGCGCACCGGCGGGGCTTCAATGCCGAGGTCTGGATCAGTCTGAAAACGCCCCTGTTTATCGACAGCGTACGCAATGAGGGCAAGCGCGCGGTGGTTGAGCAAGTGCACCGGGATTACGTTGACCAGTCGCGGGAGGCAGGGCTTAGCGTCAATTACTGTGAAGTGACCCAGACTGATCTCGATCGTGCACTGAAGGCCGGAGCCGTGCCGGTCGTGCTGATTTCAACCTGGCAGATGGACCGGAAACGCTCGCCACACTGGGTCGTGGTGTCGGCAATTGATGATCAATTCATCTACCTGCATGATCCAGATCCCGAAGAAATCCTGCAGAACGAGCTGGACTGCCAGTACCTTCCCATCGCCCGTGACGATTTTGAGCGCATGGCCCGATTCGGTCGCGACCGGCTGCGCGCGGCGCTCATCATCTGGCCGAACACTGCAACATCAGTAGGCAGTAACGCCCGCAATCACATCCAGTGATTGACCGCGGCTACCAATACCCCTACTCTTCACACCGCTGCGCCCGTAGCTCAGCTGGATAGAGCACCTGGCTTCGAACCAGGTGGTCGGGAGTTCGAATCTCTCCGGGCGCGCCAATCAATTCAAGGACTTACCGTCCTCTCCCAGACTCCATGGACAATCCGTCCTGAGTGACACACATGTTGATGACGCTGGCCGCTAGACAGCCAGCGGTCACTTGCCCCCTGCGGCGCAACGGCCGCTTTTTCGAGTGGCTGCCTCCGGCTCACACTTGCAACAAGTTACCGCATTTCGGTGCTGGACATCGGCGCGATTGGCTTCTACCTTTCAGTCAGGGTGAGTTGCTGGTCCAGCGGCTCATTCAAACATCGATATAAAAATAACCAATACAGGGACTTCAGTATGCGATCGCGTATTACGCAGCAGCACTCTGCCGTGCACCGTGTCCGGCAAATACCGTTTCTACTTTCTCCGCTTTTCCTTGCAATATCGGCAACCGTCTTCGCTCAGGATGACCCCCTGCTCGAGGAGGTTATGGTCACGGGTAGCTACATTCGTTCTACCAGCAGAAATGAAGCTTCGCCCGTGGAAGTGCTTTCCAACGACTACATCGTCAATTCCGGTGCTGTCGATGTCGGCGAGCTGACCAGTAAGCTGGCGGTTAGCTCCGGTACGGAGAACAACCCGGACTCCTTTACGGCGGGGGAGACGCAGGGCACCAGTAACATCAACCTGCGAGGCCTCGGTCTGACCTCCACCCTGGTGCTCGTTAACGGCAAGCGTCAGACCATCGTAGCGGCGACTGCTAACGACGGCAGTGTTTTCGTCGACACGAGCACTATTCCCATGGCGGCGTTGGAGCGTGTTGAAATTCTCAAGGAGGGAGCGACAGCGACTTACGGCTCGGACGCGGTCGCCGGGGTAGCGAATTTCATTCTGCGCAAGGACGTGGAAGGCATCGAGTTTTCCACCGGCTATGAAGAGATCGAAGTCGCCGGTGCCGGCAAGTACGACATCAACCTGCTTGCCGGTTTTGGTAACGATAGGACGCGCGTCACCCTGGCTGGTACCTACATTTCCCAGGACCCGATGAGTTCGGCGGAGCTTCCCTACACGACCCAAAACGCGCTCAGCACTCTGGGCCGCAGTTTTCTGACCCTCGCCCCCGGGGGCTCCGCGACTGGGGCCTATGCGGGTGACTTTGCTTTTCTTGAAACGGTGCCGGACCCGAGCTGTGTGGCCAACGGAGGCGTGTTGGGTACGCCTTTTGTGCCCGGAGGTGCCGTTGGTCCGGGTACCGGTGGCGGGGAAAAGTGCGGCTTTCTTTACGGCCCGCGCTTTAATCTGGTGAATGAGGAGGAGAGGACCCAGCTCTACGGCAACCTGACACACGACTTCTCTGACACGCTCACGCTCACTGCAGAACTGGGCTGGACCCGGCATGAAGTGTTCGACAACCCTCAGTCGCCGTCCTATCCGAACCTGGCTTTTCCGACAATTCTGCCGGGGCAGGCGGGCAGTCCCTTTAATGTGCCAGTGCGCTGGTACGGCCGGCCGCTGGGTGCCGAGGCGCCTTCTCCACTGGCGCCCCGGGAGAGCGACACGCTGCGCGCATCGCTGCAACTTGATGGACAGTTTGAGAACGGCTGGGACTGGATGGGCGCAATGACCTACTCCGAGAATGACCGCATTGCGATTCAGCCCGACACGATACGCTCGCGCC
>JBHEOO010000041.1:0-24482 GCA_046260765.1 Chromatocurvus sp. | reverse complement strand
CAGTAAGGCTACGGTGTCATCCGCAGTGACTGTCAGGACCCCATGGGCTGCGTTCCTGGTGCTGACAGTTCCAGGCCATATCGCGGGTTGGGACGCGTCCAGATATGGCCTGCTTTCTGGTCAGTGTCGATACGTCAGTTAACGTCGATACGATGGCTGACCGGTGCTTTTTGCTCTACTTTTGGCACGCTCAGTTTTAGTACGCCGTCGTTGAATTCCGCCTTTATGTCTTTCTCCTTGATGTCGTTACCCAGATTGAAGCTTCGCGTGTACTTGCCGTAGCGTCTCTCCTGACGAATAACGCGGCCATCTTTCTCTTCCTTGTCTTCAGACCTCGACTCGGCGCTGATAGTGAGCATTCCGTTATCCAGAGTGACTTCAATATCCTGCTTGCTGACCCCCGGAAGCTCGGCGGTCAGTTCGTAGTGGCCTTTTTTTTCGGTGATATCCACTCTGGGCGAAAAGGCGCTCGCGCTCATTGACGCATTGCCTGATAACTGTGGCCATGCGTCGAGGAGACTTTCAATGTCAAACAGTGAGTTGCGTGGTATTAAACTCATGGTGAGATCTCCCTTGATAGTCCAGAGCCAATCTCTGGCCTACACCTACTTGTTATAGATCTCGTTTCATCGTTTTTCAATTGATCTGGCGCAAGTAAAAGTCGCGCTTACTCTCCCATCATCTGCCGCATCCGATCATTCAGCCGCGCCAGTTCACGGCGCATTTCCTCCACCTCATCCAGTAACTCCAGGGACATCGCGAGGCCAGGCAGGTTCATTTTCAGGTCCCGCTGCAGCCGCAGGGCTTTTTGCAGCCGGCTGAGCGCAGCCACGTCAAACTGCCACTGCTGCGCTTCACACAGTTCCTCGCGTGGCGAGATAATGCCGTAATCGACCAGCTTGATCACAAACTCGGCGTGGCATTCGCCGCGCTCACAGATTTCACGCAGGGTGAAGCTGCTGCCGTCCTCATCTGACACCACGACCGTCAGCACATGGTCTTGATTACTTATGCCGTTCTGCTTGCTCATTCAACTCTCCCTACATCACGCCGACACATGCAGCTTGCTGCGTGGGTTGAAGTTTTTTTCTGCCTCGGCCAATTGCTCGTAAAGTTTTTCTGCCTCAGGGCTGTGTTTGTGGGGCATGGTCACCTGCAGTACGACGATCTGGTCACCGGGATGCTTGCCGGGCAGCCCTTTGCCTTTGAGCCTGAGTTTGCGTCCGCTATTTGAGCCCTTGGGCACTTTCACGTTCACCTTGGAACCAACCGTTGGCACGGTGACTGTCGCGCCCAGGGCGGCCTCCCAGGGTGCGACCGGCAGTGTGATGATGATGTCGCGGCCCTCGAGGGTGAAATGCGGGTGCGGTGCGAACTCGATCTCAATGAACAGGTCGCCCGGATCGCCACCGTTCATGCCCTGCGCGCCCTGACCCTTCAGCCGGATGTGCTGGCCCTCGCGCATGCCGGCGGGAATCTTCACTTTCAGGGTTTTCTGCCGGGAGACAACCCGACCCTGCGCATCGGACTCATGCACGGCAAAGGACACCTGCTTATCGCAGCCCTGAAAGGCCTCCTCGAGGAAAAGCGCGAGTCTGGCATGCACATCCTCGCCACGCATTTTCCTGCTCTGGTAGAAGCCGCGCCCGCCAGGTTCGCCGGTAAAACCACCGCGGTGTCCGCGTCCGAAAATCTCTTCAAAGAAGTCGCTGAACTGATGGGAATCGGAATCGGTGTAGCCACCGCCCGCAAAGTCGGAGGCACTGTGCCATCCTGGAGGCGGTTCGAAAGAACCATCCGCTTTCGCACCGTATTTGCGCAGCTCGTCGTACTCCGCGCGTTTTGCCGGGTCTTTCAACACCTCGTAAGCTTCGCCTAGATCCTTGAACCGGTCCTCGGCGTCAGTTTCCTTGCTGACATCCGGGTGGTACTTACGCGCCAGCTTGCGGTAGGACTTTTTTATCTCTTCGGGGGAGGCCGACTCGCCCACGCCGAGTACAGCGTAATAATCTTTGAACTCCATAAGGGTCCCCGTCGTTGCGATTTTCTACGGAACATCACACTGTCACCCGATCAATATATTGAAAGCCGGCGCGTTCCACAAATGTCGTCCCGGCTCGTCCCGGCTCGTCCCGGCTCAGCTCACGTTGCGTTCCTGCGTTTCCCAATACGGCTTTCGCAGCTCCGTCTTCAGGATTTTGCCGGCGCCAGACAGGGGCAGGGGCTCGGTCCGGATGTCGACGCTGCGCGGGCACTTGAAGCCGGCGATCAAAGTCCGGCAATGGGCCAGGATGTCCTCAGTCTCTGGCCTGCGGCCGGCCTTCGGCACGACAATGGCGTGGACGCGCTCGCCCCAGGTCTCGTCCGGCACGCCGATTACCGCACACTGCTCAACATCCTCGTGCTGGAAGATCGCGTTCTCCACTTCTGCTGAGTACACGTTTTCGCCGCCGGAGACAATCATGTCCTTGACCCGGTCGACGATAAACAGAAAGCCGTCGTCATCGAGTCGGCCGCCGTCACCGGTGTGTAGCCAGCCGCCGGCCAGGGTGTCTGCCGTCTGCTCGGGCAGATTGCGATACCCCAGCATGACGTTCGGCCCACGGGCGCAGACTTCGCCGACCACACCGGTCGGGACCGGTTTGTCATCCGGGCCGAGCACGGCGATCTCGATGCCCGGCAAGGCCTGACCGGCGCTCTTGAGTCGGCCTGCAAAGTGACTGTCGCTGGCGGTGGTGTGGTACTCAGGGCGCAGCATGGTAAGAATCGGTGCTGCCTCTGTCTGGCCGTAGGCTTGATAGAAGCGGGTGCCCGGCAATACCTCGAGCGCGCGCCGTATTACGGCCTCCGGCATTGGCGAGGCGCCGTACATCACGCTCTTCAGCGAGCTCAGATCGAAGTCGCCGATGCTCGGATGGTTGACGATCATGTTGATCATGGTCGGCACCATCAGCATCTTCTCGATGCCCTCGTCTTCAATTCGCTGCATCACGGCAGTCGGCTCGAATCCGGGCAGGAAACTGTTTGTCCCGCCCATGAGGGCCATGCCGATACACATGCACCAGTCTGCGATATGAAACATGGGCGCCGTGTGCAGGCACCGGTCGCCGGGCTGCAGTTCGAGAATCGGCGCTGCCTGCATCGCGTTCACGACCAGGTTCTGCTGGCTCAGCATCACACCCTTTGAGCGCCCCGTCGTGCCGCCGGTGAAGAAAATGCCCGCGAGGTCGTCGTTGCGGCGGTCGGCATCGGGCATGGGACTGGTTCGCGCCAGGCTGTCCCAGTCGGGCAGGTCCCCGGCCATCGCCGGTAGACCTGCGCCGCTTGCGTCGCCCACGAGCACAATGTGCTCAAGTGCCGGAAGCTCCCCTCGTATTTCCTGCAGCAGCGGCAAAAAAGTGGTGTCGACACAGACCACGCGTGCGTCGCTGTCACTCAGCCATTGCCGCACCTCAGGCGGCGCGAGCCGCGTGTTCACCGGCACGAATACACCACCCGCCCAGGCCACGGCAAAATAGAACTCGTAATAGTGCGCACTGTTCAGCGCGAGAATCGCCACGCTGTCACCGGGTTTTACGCCGAGGTGTCGCAGGCCGCCTGCGAGTCGCGCGATGCGTTCCGGAAATTCCCGCCAGCGTATGCTGTGCCCGGGTGCCGAGACGGCGATTGCTTCCGGATTGATCTGCGCGGCTCGCCGCGCCAGTGATGTCAGCGAAAACATGTGTATTCCTCATTTGCCCAGCAAAGAACGCGCCGTGATGCGGAAAGCGATCCGTCCCGATCATATCGCAGGTCGTCGTTGAATCTATAACAGCACGAAAAAGAGGCGATAATTCAGACAGTGCACCAAAAAAAAGCGCGATAGTTCACGCTTTTGGTGCGCGCGCTGCACCCGCAGATGAATTGTCCTTCTGACGCTGCCACCGTCACTGTGCCTGAGAAATGCCGGGCAGCTGGCATAAATTCTGCATTCAGGAACAGCATGCAGCGGAAACCGATCGCCAGTCACGATCGCCTGTTCGCTGTCGTTTCTCCTGGTTTCCAAACGCCCAGAGGCATCTATGATACGACTTTGCCAGCTTCTCAATAGCCGCTTTGCTGCAGGTACACTTGCGATAGCACTTCTTTCACTTAGCGTGTGTTCACGGGCGGATGAACCCGCCGGCGAGCCCATCAGGATCGGCGTACTGCATTCCCTGTCCGGCACCATGGCGATTTCCGAAACCAGCCTGAAAGACACTATCCTGATGTTGGCAGAAGAGCAGAACCGCCGTGGCGGATTGCTCGGACGTCCTGTCGAAGCGGTGGTGGTGGACCCCGCCTCGGACTGGCCCCTGTTTGCGGAGCGTGCCCGTCAGTTGCTCCAGCAGGACAAGGTCGCCGCCATTTTCGGTGGCTGGACCTCGGTATCGCGCAAGGCCGTGCTGCCGGTGGTGGAAGAGCTGAACGGTCTTCTGTTCTATCCGGTGCAGTACGAGGGCGAGGAATCTTCCCGCAATATCTTTTACACCGGCGCCGCGCCAAACCAGCAGGCCATCCCCGCGGTGGAGTATCTGATGAATGTCTACGGCATAGAGCGCTGGGTTCTCGCGGGCACGGACTATGTCTACCCGCGCACCACCAACCGGATTCTGGAAGCCTATCTCAGAAGCAAGGGTGTCGCCGATGCTGATATCCAGGTGAACTACACGCCGTTCGGTCACTCGGACTGGCAAAGCATAGTGCGGGACATCAAGCGCTTCGGCTCACAGGGCAAAGCGACCGCCGTTATTTCGACAATCAATGGCGACGCCAACGTGCCGTTTTACCGTGAGCTGGGCAATCAGGGCGTGTCGTCCCTCGACATTCCTGTGATGGCTTTCTCTGTGGGTGAGGAGGAATTGTCTGGAATGGAAACCGGGCCACTCGTGGGACATCTGGCGGCATGGAATTATTTCATGAGTGTCGATACCCCGGATAACGCGGCATTTATCGACCGGTGGCATGCGTTTATCGGCGACCGGGGCCGTGTCACCAATGACCCGATGGAGGCTCACTACATCGGCTTCAATATGTGGGTCAAGGCGGTGGAGGCCGCACAGACCACCGATCCGGATGCAGTCATTGATGCTATTACGGGCATTCAGGTGCCAAATCTGAGCGGCGGCAGCGCGGAAATGCTGGTGAATCATCACATCACCAAGCCTGTGCTGATCGGCGAGATTCAGGAGGACGGTCAGTTTCTGGTGGTCAGTGAATCCGACGACCTCATCCCCGGAGAGGCATGGTCGCGCCATCTTCCCGGCAGCAGCGATATCATTGCCGACTGGACGCAACCGATTGCCTGCGGTAACTACAACACCGTTACAAAGACCTGCGCCGGGCAGAACTGAGTGAGCCGGTACGTCCCCTGCATCCGGGTACGGATATGGATGCTGCTCGCTGTTGTCCTTTGTGTGGCCGCGAGCACCACGTCAGCGGCGGCGTTACGGAACAGCGCTCCGGGGGAGAGCGCGTCTGCTGTGGCGAGCGCGGCCTCGGAAGAAAACACCGATAGGGAAGAAGGTACCGGTTCTGCGCAGCGCCCCGATATGCTGATTCGCGCACTGCCAGAAGGGAGTTTCGCGGATCGGCTGCAGGTGTCCAGACAGCTTGCGGTGATCGAGGATGATCGCGTGCCGGGAATTCTCACCGCCTTGATGGAAGGCCGGCTGCTGGCCGTCGAGGATGCCGGGGCGGGACCGCTGATACGAGTGGAAAATGATGGCGGTGCACGTTATGCGCTGACCGGAGAGCCTGTTCCGGCAGAGCGTCTGGCGCGTGCGCGTCGCGTTCCCGTTCACAACCCTCTGCGCAGAGCCCTGCGAAGCCTGATTGCCGTGGCCACCATCGGTGCCGCCGATGCCCCGGAGCGCGCCTCCGCACTGCGCCGCCTTGTTGAGGATGGCGTCACGCCCGAGGTGCTCGATTACCTGGATCTTCGCGTCGAACAGGAAAGTGATCCCGCCGTCATGGAGCTGCTGTTGACCGTGCGCGCTCTGGCGCGGCTTGATGCCGAGAGTCCTCAGGCGCGACTTGATGCCATCGCCGCGCTGAAGGGTTCGCTGCTGAGTCAGGTACGCGTCCGTCTTGAGGGCGTAGCGAATACCGATTCCGATCCCGCCGTGCGCGTTGCGGCAAGTGCTGCGCTTCAGTCTATCGAGGCCAGTCAGCGCACCTTCCGGCTGGTGCAGAACCTGTTTTTCGGCCTGAGCGCCGGCTCGGTGCTGTTGCTCGCGGCGCTGGGGCTGGCGATTACCTTCGGCGTAATGGGTGTCATCAACATGGCACACGGCGAGCTGATCATGATCGGTGCCTACACCACCTGGTTCATGCAGACACTGATGCCCGAGTCGCTGGGCGCTGCGCTGCTGCTGGCAATCCCCGCTGCGTTCACTGTCGCTGGTCTCACGGGGGTTGTCATGGAGCGCTGTGTTATCCGGTTTCTATATGGTCGTCCACTGGAAACCCTGCTCGCCACCTTCGGCGTCAGTCTTATCCTGCAGCAGCTGGTGCGTTCCGTGTTTTCGCCGCTTAACCGTCCGGTATCCACGCCGGAGTGGCTCGTCGGCACGATTGAGTTCAATCCTTTACTCATGCTCACGTGGAGTCGCACCTACATCTTTTTTTTCTCGCTCGTCGTATTTGCCGGCCTGCTGCTGATCATGAAAAAGACCCGGCTTGGACTGACGGTGCGTGCGGTTGCCCAGAACCGTCCCATGGCGCGGGCGCTGGGGGTGCGCACTGCGCGGGTCGATATGCTCACTTTTGGCCTTGGTGCCGGTATCGCAGGCGTGGCCGGCGTCGCCTTATCCCAGTTGACCAATGTCGGGCCCAATATGGGGCAGGCTTACATTATAGATTCCTTCATGGTGGTGGTGTTCGGCGGCGTCGGCAACCTGCTGGGCACACTTGTCGGGGCGCTTGGCCTCGGCGTCCTGACCAAATTTATCGAGCCCCACACCGGGGCGGTGCTGGCCAAGATCCTTGTTCTCGTTTTCATTATTCTCTTCATCCAGCGTCGCCCGAGGGGGCTTTTCCCAAGAAAGGGACGGGCGGCGGAGCTGTGACTGCATGAGATTGCGAAATCCATTCATGGACGATCGTGGTGGCGCTGTTGTGCTGGGACTGGTGCTGTTGCTGGTCTTGTTACTGCCTGCGCTACACCTGTTTCTGCCGCCCGGATCACCCGGTCATGTGTCAGCCTACTGGCTTGCGCTGATCGGCAAGTTCTTTGCCTTTGCACTGCTGGCGCTCGCCATCGATCTCATCTGGGGCTACGCCGGCATTCTGTCGCTTGGCCACGGCGCGTTTTTCGGGCTTGGCGGCTACGCCATGGGCATGTACCTGACCCGCCAGGTCGGTGACCGCGGTGTCCACGGGCACCCGGAGCTGCCGGATTTCATGGTTTTCCTGAATTACGAGACGCTGCCCTGGTTCTGGCAGGGTTTCGACCACTTTGCTGTTGCCATGCTGATGGTTGTGCTGGTGCCGGGATTACTTGCCCTGATGTTTGGCTGGCTTGCGTTTCGCTCCCGGGTAGGCGGCGTGTATTTTTCCATCATCACGCAGGCGCTGGTCTTTGCCCTGATGCTGGCCTTTTTCCGCAATGAAATGGGATTTGGCGGCAACAACGGTCTTACCGATTTCAAGGACATACTGGGTTTCTCAGTGCAGGCCAGTGGCACCCGCGTTGCTCTTTTCATGATCTCGGGCAGCGTGCTGATACTGGCTTATCTTCTCGCACGTCGTGTGGTCAATTCCCGCTTCGGCCGGGTCATGATCGCGATCCGTGATGCCGAGGATCGGGCGCGCTTTCTGGGCTATCGTGTTGAGCACTACAAACTCTGGATGTTCGTATTTTCGGCGGCGCTGGCCGGCATAGCCGGCGCCCTCTACGTGCCCCAGGTGGGCATCATCAATCCCGGAGAGTTTGAACCTCTGCGCTCCATTGAGGCGGTTCTCTGGGTTGCCGTTGGGGGCAGGGGTACCCTTTTCGGGGCGATCGTTGGCGCCTTTGCAACGAATGGCGCGGAAACCTGGTTTACTGCGATCTACCCCGAGGCCTGGCTGTTTGCGCTGGGCACGCTGTTTGTTCTTGTAACCGTGTTTCTGCCAGATGGACTGGTGGGCCTGTTGCAGCGACGCCGGGAGAAACGTCAGAGATGAGTGGTCTGCAGAATACCCGCGACATTCTTCGACGCGACCGCCTGTTTGACTTCATGATGCCAGAGCCCGATTTCGCGCTACCGGTGGATACTTCTCACCGCGTGATTCTTTATCTCGAGGACGTGAGCGTACGTTTCGATGGTTTTGCTGCGCTTGATGGGCTGAATCTGAGCGTCGACGACGGCGAGCTCAGGTGCATTATTGGCCCTAATGGCGCCGGAAAGACGACCATGATGGACGTGATCACCGGCAAGACCCGACCCGACAGTGGCGAAATCTTCTTCGGCCAGAACATAGACCTTCTGGCGCTGGGAGAGCACCGGATTGCCCGTGGGGGCATCGGTCGCAAATTCCAGAAGCCGACGGTGTTCGAGGCGCTGAGTGTGTCAGAGAACCTGGAACTGTCGCTGTCATCGGACAAGACGACATGGAGATCTTTACTTCGGCGCCTCACAGCCGACCAGCGCACGCGTATTGACGAGGTGCTGGAACTTATCCGGCTGGTAGACAAGCGCCGGCAGCATGCGGGCTTGCTCTCGCATGGTGAAAAGCAGTGGCTGGAGCTTGGCATGCTGCTGATGCAGAACCCGCGTCTGCTGCTGGTCGACGAGCCCGTGGCCGGTATGACAGAAGAGGAGACCGAGCGCACGGCGGAACTGCTGACGTCACTCGCGGGCCAGCACACGGTGGTCGTTGTCGAGCATGACATGGCCTTTATCCGTTCCATCGCACGTCGGGTGACGGTGCTGCATCAGGGCGCAGTGCTTGCGGAAGGCAGCATGAGCCAGGTGCAGCATGACCCGCGCGTTATCGAGGTATATCTCGGGGATGAGACATGATCCGCGTTGCGGGGCTGAACCAGTATTACGGGCAGAGCCACATCCTGCGCGATGTCGATATGGTCGCAGACGCCGGGAACTGCACCTGTGTACTGGGACGCAATGGTGTCGGCAAGACCACCTTACTCAAATGCATAATGGGGCTGCTCCCGCTGCGCAGTGGCAGCGTCACACTCGATAACCACGACATTACCCGGTTTCCTCCCGAGGCTCGGGCGCGTGCCGGAATAGCTTACGTGCCGCAGGGGCGCGAGATATTTTCCGAGCTGACAGTCGAAGAGAATCTACGGGTGCCGCTGGTCGCCAGGGCGGACGGCGCCCGACAGATCCCCGACATCAGCTACCGTCTGTTCCCCGTGCTCAAGGAAATGCGACGCCGGCGGGGTGGAGACCTCTCCGGCGGCCAGCAGCAGCAGCTGGCGATAGCCCGAGCACTGGTACTGCAGCCAAAGGTGCTGCTGCTTGACGAGCCCGGTGAGGGCATCCAGCCCAATATCGTGCGTCAGATCGGCGACGTGATCGGCGAGCTCACACGCGAGTATGGTCTCTGCGTGGTGCTGGTTGAGCAGAAACTTCCCTTCGCGCGACGGGTGGCCAATCGTTTTCATATCATGGAGAAGGGCTCTGTGGTTGCCGGCGGTTCGGTCGACCAGCTGAGTGATGAGCTGGTCGCGAGCCACCTCAGTGTCTGACTGTGCTGACCCGGTTGCGAAAGTGAGTTCAAAAGCTGGATGGCTGTCGGGGGAACCCTTTGTCCTGTTCCTGCTGATTGCCGCGGCGATTTTTGCCGCGGACAGTCTTGTCAGTCGTGGACAGAAGGGCATCGGGCCGGACGTGGCGCCGGCATTTGAATCCGGTCCGATCATGGTGACCACGGATGCTGTCGATCAGCTGCGCGAGCAATTCATGTGGCTGTACGACCGCGAGCCGGATGCGGCCGAGACCGAGCTTCTCGTGCAGGGCTGGATTGCCGACGAGGTTGTGTTCCGGGAGGGACTCGCACTCGGAATGCACCGCAGCGATGCGAAAATACGTTCAATGATTATCGACAAGGTCCGATTGCTCTGGGCTGCTGCTCCCGGAGAGCCGGACGACGAGACGTTGCTGGCTTATTACATTGAGAATATCGGTCGCTATTATTCAGAACCGCGGATCAGTTTTGAGCAGGTGTTTTTTGAAGCCCCGCCTGATCAGGATGAACAACTGCTGGCTGCATTACGGGCCGGGGAGGATGTGAGCGGAGATGAGTTCTGGCTGGGTGAGCGCCTCGCGGACTATAGCGAGAGCATTCTTCGCAACAGTTTCGGCGGTGCTTTTTATCAGGCGATGATCGCACTGCCGGTAAACCGTTGGCACGGGCCCCTTACTTCGGCCCACGGCACGCACTTTTTACGGGTGCTGGAGTCTGTCCCGTCCGCCCCGCTGCCATATGCAGAGATTCGCGCGCGTATTGCAGAGGACTGGGCTCAGGGGCAGCGCGCGGCGGATATCGCGCGGCAGACGAGGGAGGCCCGGCGCAAATACCCGGTGCTCAGGCGGGACGAGGCGTGACGATGCAGCGGGTGGGCATTGCTCGAGGCGTGAGCATCCTGCTGCTGCTGTTGCTGTTCGCCGCACTCGGCGCTCAGCGGGCTCATGCGCATTATCTTGATATTGCCCAGTTCAGCGTTTACCCCGGCGATGACCCGCTGCAGCTGCGTCTGCAGGTAAGCTTGCCGCTTCATCTGGACCCCGGTCTGCCGATCACCCTGGCTGATGACTGTGTTCTTCAGCAGCGCGCCCAAACCCGGCGCAGCACAACGTGGCGGGTGGATCTGGACGTGCTTTGCCGAACGCAGGCGGCGGGCGTTCTACAGACGCAGTGGGGACGCGATGGCGCCACTCTGCGTCATCACGCACAGGACGGATCTGCGGTGTCCCGCATCATCGGTGGCGGTGCTCCGGGGGTGACTCTGTCACTGCCTGATCCATTCGTGGGGCAGGAGCCCGCCGAGCAGGGCCGCGTGCAAACCGCCGGCCACTATCTGTCTATGGGGGCGGTTCACGTGCTCATTGGCTGGGATCACCTGGCGTTTGTTTTATGCCTGACCCTGCTCGCAAGCGGTTTGCGACTTATTGCGCTGGTCACGGCTTTCACCCTCGGCCACTCTCTGTCACTCGGTCTGGCACACTTTGGTGTCATAAAGCTGTCGACTGCGCCGGTTGAGGCCATTATCGCGATGTCTATCGTGTTCATGGCCCGGGAAGCCTGGCTGCAGCAGGTTCCGGGGTCGACAGGTGTCGCCACTTCCGGCTTGAGGCGCATGCTTATCACGGTGTTTTTTGGCCTCATCCATGGCCTTGGATTTGCCAGCGTGCTTGGCGACCTGGGTGTAGAACCATCCCAGCGATTTCTCGCGCTGGTCTTTTTCAATGTCGGTGTTGAGCTGGGGCAGATTGCTTTCGTGCTTGCCGTTGTCGCCGCTGTGTATGCGCTCCGGCGACTCCCGGCTGAGCGGTGGCTGTTGCCGGGACTTACCGCAGGGGTTGGCGGACTCGGCGTTTTCTGGACGTTTGAGCGGCTGTTGCTCGCCGGCTGATCGGCTTGTTTCAGTCGCTGGCCGAAGCGGACTGTGCCTGCTGCACCAGCCGGGCTTGTGAGGAAGTAAGCGGGCTACGCACCGGTTTGTGGCTCTTCGCCTTGATCTGCACCAGAACCGCGCAGATTGCCCGCTTCGATGCACAGCGTCTGGTAAGGCTGCTTGTACTGATTCCGCTGGAATAAACTGCTTTGCGCGCATGCCCTTGTAACGGCAGCGTGTGGCATTGGTTTTGCAAGCAAAGGTGTCTTTGTGCAAACAGAAGGCAGGCGTATGCAACCAGAAAATGATGGTACGGAGTCGTTTTGGCTGTTCAGGGCCATTCTCCTTGGCGCTTGCCTCACGCTCACCACGGCCCCGGTGGTACAGGCGGCTACTGAGTGGGAGCTGTCGGAGGCGCAGGCCAGGCGCGTTGCCAGTCTGGATGCAGACCAGCAGCACTTCATCCGTTCGGGCGCCTTCATGGATTTCATGCCCGAGGGGCAGATGGCGCTGGCACTCTCCAGCCGCGACGATACGGCGCTGCGGCAACTGCTGTCAGATCTTCTTACGGTTGCCGGGGAGATGGGCTATAACCCGGAGCGGGACATGGGCACCATACCCCTGAATACCGCCTCTAAATCCTTTAACATTGGCATTACCTTGCCAGGGGTGCTGCGTCGCGAAGAGCGAAGCCCTGGCCCGTTCAGTGTCCACCGCTACCTTTTTCCCGGCTCGGGCATCCCCACCTTTGCCGGCGCGCCGGTCGCCGTGTGGCCCGAGGATCTGGAAGCGGGGCAGGTTGACGTCGCCATTGTCGGCATACCCAACGACATGGGTAGCGGCCGCCGCAACGCGGAGCACGGTCCGCGTGCCATGCGCGCACTCAATACGATTGGACTCCCTGACACGCAGACACTGCTGGATCCCATGCAGGTGCTGTCCGTGGTGGACTACGGCGACTTCGCCATCGACAACATGAGCACCGAGAGAACGGTCGACCACGTTACCGCCATGGTGACCGAGACGGCCAATACCGGCGCCATACCCATGATGGTGGGTGGCGATACATCCATGCTGGTACCCGGTGTCAAGGGTGTTGCCGGGGCGCACGGATCAGACCGCCTGGGACTTGTTCATTTCAGTGCCCACCCTGATGTGGATCGAGCTGCGGTGCACAGTATTTCCGACCAGCAGGCGCTGTTTATCCTGCTGCGCGACGGCATTGTGGCAGGCCCTGATGTGATTGCGGTGGGTCTGCGGGGACCGGCGCTGACGCTGGACAGCCTGCAGTGGCTGCGTGAGCAGGGGGTGCGCTACCACACCATGGCGGAAATCAATCGCCAGGGAGCGGGGCCGGTGCTGACGCGTGTGCGCAACGAGCTCAATGGCCTGCCAGACAAGGTGTTTGTCTCGATTGATGTCAGTGTGCTTGAGCCGGGCGACATGGTGGCGGCAGGGCGGCTGCTACCCAACGGGCTGAGTGCGCAGGATGTTACTGCGACCATTCGCCATATCTGTGCCGCCCGGGAGGTGGTAGGTTTCGAGATTACCGATCTGGCGCCGATGCTCGACGTATCCCGACTTTCCGTGCTGCATGCCAACGCCGCACTGAATGCCTGCCTTGGCGGTATTGCCGCACGTCACTCTGGCTATCTGCCGGATCAGATTCACCCCCTGGCGCGTGACCATGGCCAGAACTGAGGCAATGCCCCGTGTGCATCGTTTACGCAAGAAGGATAAAGCCCTTATGAGATTTCCTGCCAGGGTACTCTATGTTGCCGTATTGACCACATCCCTGTCTCTTGCAGCGCAGGAGATGCCCGAGCACGTGCGCGGTGCGCAGTCCTATCCGTTTGACACGGTGGATCCGCGTGACAGGGAAAAGCCATCCATTGCATTGCCAGACAGCATTGCAGACAAGCTGCAGCTGCTGACGCAGGAGGAGCGAGCCTTTCTCGAGAGCGGCGATGCACGGCGCTTCAGCGGCGACCTTGAGGAAACCGTTGAAATGCTCGAGCAGCGCTCACCGGAGGAAGTGAAGGCCTGGGTGGTTGCCATGCAGGACGTGGTGCAGCGAACACGTTTCAGGGATGACCGTGACGAATCCGGTATAGCGCTTAATACCGAGTCGCCGCGCTTCAACGCCTGGCGCCTGCGGCGCCCGCAGTCAATGGATCCCGAACGCAAGCCGGGGCCGGTCTCGCTTGGCCGTTACAACGGCAGGGGTGGGCCGCCCACCTTCGGCGGTTTCCCCCTGGCGCTGACACCAGAGGATCTGGAGGCCGGAAAGGTAGATGTTGCCATCGTGGGTGCACCGCTGAACATGGGGTCCGGGTGGCGCGACTCGGGCGCACAGGCAACGACCGACATGCGCCTGCACAGCCGCGTCATGGGCCGCCTGGACCAGTACGTGCAGGTGGATGCATCCAAGGTACTGAAGATTGTCGATTATGGCGACATCGCGATAGACAACGCCAGCACCGAGCGCTCCATGAAGCACGTGCGTGAAGTGGTCCGGGAAATTGCACAGACCGGTACTGTGCCGGTCGTTATCGGCGGCGATCATTCCCTGGAGTATCCCAATGTTGCGGCGCTGGCGGATGTATATGGCAAGGAACAGGTGTCGGTCATTCACTTTGATTCCCACTATGACGCCTGGTGGGGCAGTCCACACCTGATCAGTCACGGTGCGCCGGTCTATCGGCTGATCAATGAGGGGCACGTTCGCGCCGCCGATTATATACAGGTCGGGCTTCGCTCCAGCGGTCCCGATGAGGATGCCTTCAAGTGGATGCGCGAAGTGGGGATGCGCTTCCACACCATGGCGGAAGTCGAGCAGCGCGGCTGGGATGCCGTCATTGACCGTGTGGTGGCGGAGGCCAGCGAGGAGGGACGCAAGCTGCATATATCTTTCGATATCGATGTAATGGACCCTGCCTTTGCCGTGGCCACCGGGACGCCCGTCTCGGGCGGCCTGACCATGCGCGAGTCCATCACAATCGTGCGCAGGCTGTGCGCTGAATCCAACGTTGTCAGTTTCGATCTCGTCGAGCTTCACCCCGCACTTGATCCCACCTACGCGACCACGCTGAACAGTGCTCACATCGTCAAGGCCTGCCTCACCGGTCTGGCGATGCGCGAAAAAGGATTCACGGAAAAGCACTACCTGAGTCCGGTCGCATCAGAGCATGCTATTGATGATTACTACGGTGACCAGGAGGAATTCCTCAGGCGGACGCAGGCTCAGGAGAACGGGAGCAGTGGTAGCGAGGAAGAGGTAGAACAGGAAGAGTAGACCCTGCCTGAAAAAGCCGCCCTGCGTGGGCAGGGCGGCTGGTCACGATGGATGGCGTCTTACTGACCGCCAAACCGCATGTTAAGTCCCAGGTAGAAAAACTGTCCACGCGGGCTGGCGGGATAGCCAAAGTTCGTGATGAACGGTTTTTCATCAGTCACGTTTCGAACACCGCCATACACCGACATCGTATCCTTCAGCGCATAGTTGAAGGCGATATCGTGCTGCCAGTACTCACCCTGGGTCACGCTGTCGCCGTATAGCGTCTGTGCCGTATCGATTTCGACAAAGTCCAGCAGCTGCTCATCCTGGTACTGGGTCTGCCACTGCACCCGCAGGTCTCTCCACTCCCAGTTGAGGAAGATGTTGCCGGCCAGCTCGGGTCGCCTGATTTCGCCCAGCTCGACATCCACCACTGAGGAATCCAGCGGATCGGAAAAGCGGTTGAGCTCGTTGACCCAGGTGCCCGCGACCGAAATGCCGAAGCCGTGCTCACCCAGCATGAAGTCGTATCCCGCGGCAAAATCGATACCGTCGGACTCCAGCGATGCGAAGTTGATCGGGGTCTGCTGCAGGGAGTTGAAGCCACCAAACTGTGCTGAGCCCGAGTTTGAGTTACGTGAGAACAGCGAACAGAAAGCGTCGTTCAGGGACGCGCCCCGGAAGCAGGCATCCACAATGTCCTGTGCCGACACAGCCTCGATGGCATCCTCAATCTCGATTTTCCAGTAGTCCACGGTAAGAGTGACGCCTTCGACAAAGGATGGCTGATACACCAGACCATAGGTCAGCGTCTTGGCCGTCTCCTCCTTGAGGGTGGTGTTACCGCCCGTGGTGCCACCGAATGCAGCCGACAGTGGGTCGGAGAAGCTGTAGTTACCGCTGCCGTCAAAGGGGTCAAGACCAATGGCGTTGAACTGTGCCACGCAGTTCGCCTGGATCTGCGCCCCCAGTGCCGGGTCATCGCCAGTGATGGCGGTGATCTGTGCCGCATCACAGGGGTCTGCGGGACGGAAGGTTGTGCCGGTCGTCGGCGCAAACAGTTCGTTGATGTTTGGCGCACGGACCGCTTCGGACAGGGTTGCACGCAGCCGCAGGTCACTTACCGGAGTCCATGACAGGCCCGTCTTCCAGGTGAAGGTGCTGCCAATGGTGCTGTAGTCCGATGCGCGTACCGCTGCATCCAGATCCAGCGATTCAGCCAGGAAAACCCCCTCGAGAAGCGGCGCATTGATCTCGATAAAGATGTCCGCGGCGTCATACTCACCCACCTCATTGCGGTTGGACAGGGCAGGGCGGAACAGCAGGCTCGAATTGTCGCTCACGTCCGCGACGTTTGTGCCGGCCGGGAAAGGTGACCCTGCGGGCAGTTCGCCGCGTGCAAATGAGTCCCACTTGAGCGATGACGTCTCCTCGCGCCACTCTACCCCTGCGGCGAAATCGACAGGCCCGGCGGGAAGCGTGAAATAGCCCTCAGAGTTACCCGATAGATAGGCCGAGAACACGGTCTGTTCGATGGTGGTATCGAGGCTGGTCTGTCGCGTAATCCAGTCCACCGCCTGCTGAGAGATGCCCGGCTCGCCGGCCCAGATGTTCAGTGGAACGCAGCTGCCGTCGCCCGGAGTAAAAGAATAGTAACCGGGGTCGAACACCGGGATGTCGAAGGGAGTTGCCACAACCGGCGCATTGGGGTCGACGCTGGAGCGGCAGGTTGCCTCGCCGGTTGCCGGGTCTGAAACGGCGTCGATCGCCGACAGGAATCTATCCACAATGATCTCGTTCGAGTTCTCGACGCTTTGTTCAAAGCGGCCATAGTTCGCGGCAACCTCAAAGGTCCAGCCGTTGGAGAAGGTGCCTTCAAGGCCACCCACAATGCGGTAGGTCTCACGCGTGGTAATCCGCTCGGCTGGACCCATGGCAATCGGGTCGATGGTAATGCCAACGCCACCGGTTTCCTGGGCCACCTGCTGTATGAAGGCCGGCAGAAAGGGGTTGTCCGGAGCGCCGTACAGCAGGTCCCAGAACGACTGTGGACGGGCGTTGTTTTCGTTTTCCTGCCAGGAATACTTCACCTCGCCGAAGGCTGTCAGTTGATCGTTGATGTCGTAGTGACCAATGAGGTTCACCGTCGCCTTGTCCTCAGGGGTAATGATGAAACCCTGCGGCTGCTGTATCGTATTGAAGGAGTCTCCACCGAAGCCCTGGAAGTTGCCCGCCACCAGGCCGTCCTGAACCGGGCGGTAGCTACCGTCCTGATTCACATTCCAGCAGCCGCCGACGGCACCAAAAGATTCCGCGCCGAATACTGAGTTGTAGCCGGTGAAGGAATCCAGGCAGTCATTGCGGCCATTGCCGTCGAGGTCGATCGGGGTATTCGGGTCGAAGCCGGCAAACGTGAATGCATTACCGGGCACGATATAGCCGTAGCCGGACGTGAAGGGGAAGGTGCGACCGGGCAGCACAGCGCGCTGGGGTGCGTTCTCGGCGCGGGAGAACAGGGCCTGCTCGGCTGCGGTAAGGCTTGGGGCGCTGCCAAACTGCGCCTCGTAATCGGCGGCGAAGGCATCGGCGGAGGGAATCGGCAGTCCGAATTCCGTGAGGCCGGTATTGTCGAAGTTATAGAAATTGGCGAGGTTTGGCGTAGCACCGCCCTCGATATCGCCCTGCTGGAAACGCAGGTCCGGGTTGACCCAGTCGCGGCCGGAGCCGACCAGCAGGCCGCCGGAACGTTCGCCCGCTTTAAGCCCCTCATCCCTGCGGAAGTCCGCGGCAAGCGCCACGTTGCCGCGCCCATTGCTGAAGTTCTTGCCCCACACGGCGGCGATGGTGGACTGATTGCCGTCACCCTCGCCGGAGACGCCGGTCATGATATCGATATCGAAACCCTCGAAATCATCCTTGAGTACAAAGTTTACAACGCCGGTTACAGCATCTGCTCCGTATACGGCCGATGCACCGCCGGTGAGCACTTCAACCCGCTCGATGAGCTTCATGGGTATGGAGCCCACGTCAACCGCCTGGGTGCCGGAAGAGCCGGCAACGTGGCGGCGACCATCAACCAGGACCAGTGTCCTTGCCGCACCGAGACCGCGCAGGTTGAGAATGTTGGTGCCATCGTCGTCGGCGTTGCTGCCGTCGACAGAGTTTTCCGACGTGGAGGACGCAAACAGCGAAGGAATATCGTTGACGACATCGGAAATCGAGAATTCGCCGGATATGGCGATATCCTCTGAACTCAGGCTGGTGACTGGCTGTGAGCCCGTCGCGTTGGGGTCGCGCTGGATGCGCGAACCGGTAATGACGACCTCCTCCAGGCCGTTCTCCTGTGCATAAACCTTTACCGGTGCGGATGTCGCCGCAATCGCTGCAACGGCGGCGGCAACACTGGCACTGAGCAAGGAGCGGGAACGGTGGAACGGATACAGCTCGTTGATATGACGCATGCAAAACCCCTCAGGAATCAATAAGTATTACTACCTTTTGACCTGTGCTTCTTTCGCCTTTTTGACGATTTTTGTGCACTGAGATCGGCTTGCGGACGCCAACGGTTGAGAGTAAACACTATTTTCGGAGCGATGCAAAGCGTGAATTTTACGCGCTTTCGGTGCGGGTGGGGCAGAGGGTGCTGCTTCAATGTTGGGCAGAGCGGTGGGGATAGAGGGGTAGAGGAATAGAGTAGAGCGGTAGAGCAGTAGAGCGGAGAGACGGATAGGACCGCCACGCGCGCTGCGGTCCGGAGGGGACCTTTTATTGCGCTTCCAGCTGCCGCGGTGGTGTAAACCCGCCTGAGACGTGCTCGAAACCGCTGGCGATCTCGATCAGCACGGGTTCACTGAAACGTGAACCGAATATAGACAGACCTACCGGCATCCCGTGAACCTGTCCCATGGGCACTGTGATATTGGGATAGCCGGAGCGCGCAGCCAGCGACGAACTGCCGCCGATAAAATGATCGCCGTTAATAAGATCGATGGTCCACGCGGGTGCGCCGGAAGGGGCAATCAATGCGTCCAGATTGTGTTCTGCAAGCAGTTTGTCGATCCCTGCTTCTCGGGTGGCCCGCTGCACCGCCGCGAGCGCGGTGACATACGTCTCATCGCTCAGTGGTCCCCGGGCATTGGCGGCCTCGAAGATCTCCTGGTCAAACCACGGCATCTCCGTGCCGGCGTTGTCCCGGTTGAAGTCAATCAGATCGGCCAGCGTCATCGCGGAAAGCCTGTCGTCAGGCAGGCCCGACAGGTAGGCGTTGAGATCGTGCTTGAATTCGTAAAGCAACACCTCGTAAGCCTGCCGGGAATGGCCGTCCGGTGCCTGCCACTCAATGTTGTCGATAATTGTGGCGCCTCCTTCGCGCATCGAGATTATTGCGGCGTTGAACAACTCATCGACCTCGCTGTGAAAGCCCGCCGATGAGCGCAGCACGCCCACTCGCTTGCCCTTGAGTCCCTCGGGTCCGAGATGCGCGGTGAGATGTTCGATAGCCCAGGCCGGGCGTTCTGCTGTGGCGGGGTCCGCCGGTTCGGCGCCGGCCATGGCTGACAGGAGCAGCACTGCATCGTGAACGCTGCGGGCCATGGGCCCTGCGGTATCCTGACTGTGTGAGATAGGCACAATGTATGTGCGGCTTACGAGGCCGACAGTGGGTTTGATGCCGACAACACCGTTGATCGAGGACGGACACACCACCGACCCATTGGTCTCGGTACCGATAGCCAGGACCGTCATGCCTGCTGCCACCGCCACGCCCGAGCCAGAGCTGGAGCCACAGGGGCTGCGCGACAGATCATAGGGGTTGCGGGTCTGCCCGCCGATGCCGCTCCAGCCGCTGGAGGATCGCTCCGAGCGAAAATTTGCCCACTCGCTCAGGTTGGCCTTGCCGAGAATGATTGCGCCGGCTTCACGCAGTCGGGCCACCAGCGGCGCATCGCGTTCGGTGTTATTGTCTGCTAGCGCCAGCGAACCTGCGGTGGTCGGCTGATCGCGGGTTTCAATGTTGTCCTTGAGGAGCACGGGAATGCCGTGCAGTGGACCAGCCCAGTCGCCGGCAGCGGCCCTGGCGTCGAGTGCACGCGCCTGAGCACGCGCGGTCGGATCAATGGCGATGACTGCGTTAAGCGACGGGTTGAGCCACTCAATGCGCGCCATCTGCCGCTCCAGCAACACGGCGGCCGTGAGTTCGCCGGCGCGCATGGCACTTTGGAGGTCCGCGACCTGCGGCCAGATTTCCGGGTCGGCATTGGCGTTCTCAGCGGCATGGCCTTGCGCCGCTGCATATGTGAGAGAAACATTGAATACCAGGGCAGTGATCAACTGACGCAGCGCTGAAGGCATAGCCGTTTCCTTATATCGAGAGACCGCCGTTGTGGCAGAAGATAATGTTGTCGTCGGCAATGACAAGTCGCTCTAATGATAAGTCGCTCTGTGTAGGTAGTGGAATCCCTTTTTTTTCGGGGCTGATTGCGCAAAGCACAGCTCTCGTCATTTGACATCGCAGGCGATAGCAGGGACGGTGGGGAGATGACACCACACGAATCTGAACCTATCGTTGGGGATAGTGGCACGGCAGAAAAGCAGGCAACGCAGCTGGACGCCGCCATCGCGCAACTTGCAGCCGCCAATGCCATCGCAGAGGTATCTCCCGTCTTTGAGGTGATCGACGCGGCGCGTCCACTGATGTTCGATAGCCACGGTCTGGATGTTCTGTATTCACGTGTTGCCGCAATCGAGGCTGCGGGATTCTTTCGCGGCAGTGACTGGGACTATCCCCAGACCTTGGTCCCGTCCCTCGCTGTGCGAACCGTGCGCCACGGCGACGGCATTGCGACTCTGGTTGAAGGCCTGAGCCAGATTCGCCTGCTGGCGGTTGCCCGGGGTGACTATGCGCATCCCTCGGTTTCAGCGGAACGTGCGCAGCACTTTCTCGCCCAGGTCATGGCCATGAACCTCGATATCGTAGTCAGCGACCTGCAGGAGGGCGACCGCCTGCGCCCCGAGCGGCTCGGCTATCTCGTTCAGACCCTGTATCGCTATCTGCTGAAGCACCTGGGCTATCAGAACCTTCTGCAACACCTCGTGGCCGAGGTCTGGCGCATCCTGGCGCAACGGCCCGTGCAGGTTGACGGCGTCAAACAGATGATTACCCAGATCTCTACCTGCCTGCCCAGCCTGGACGATCGGTCGGATGGCCTGTCTTACGATTCGGATGGCGTGTCTTTCGATAGTGACAAGGAGGTCGGTGACGACGCCCTGCAGCTGATAAACGCCCTGTTCAGTCCCACCGAGGGCTGTCGCGAAGATCCCGGTTTCGAGCTATATGGCGAGCGATTGGCGAGCATGGATGACGCAGCTTTGTTGCGGGAGGCCATCGCCTTTGCCCAGGCCATGCACCGCACCGGACTGGTTTCACCGTATATGCCCGGCTTCATACGTTACCTGCGGACGCGCTGGAACGCACTGATTCCTACCGCGCTCGGCCTCAGTCAGACCGGGGCAGATGCCTTCCATTGTTATTCCGCGCTGATTCATGCCCTGATCGATGAAGCCCTGTTTGCTGAAACCAGTCAGGCGGCTTATGGACTCGCCATGATGCTCGAGCGCGGGATCCTTTACTCACCCGCGGTGGCACCGTCGCTGTGGCGCCAACTGAGACTCAGGGTGTGCGACGCAGCGGCGCAGAAAATTGCGGCGGTGTTTGGCGATCAGCGCTCAGCCGAATGCTTTCTGCTCGCCGACGTGCTCAATGTGCTCGGCCGACCCCTGGGGATAGGGCAGGGAAACTACCCTACATGCCAGTCGACGCGCGCGCTTTCTATGTGGGCCTTCAGTGCGCCGGCCGAACTGCTTAGAATCGTTGCCTGGGCGGCGCGGGACGACGAGATCGTTATGCGCTTTGAAGGCAACAGTATTTCCTCCCGCGAGCTGGGTGCAGGACTGGCTGCCGAGCCGCCTGTGGATGTCGACGCAGTCTCGTTGATTGCGGTTCCACACCTCGATCGCATTTATTTCGAGATGGGTCGCCGCAGCATTGGCCGCGGTGAAGATCCGCACAAATGGGTCAATGCGGAGTTCCACGGTGATCACGTGGGTCACGGCTTTCGTATCGCTGTCGATGTGTTTACCGGCGGGCTGAAAGACTTCGAAGGTTTCGTTCGTGACTTCTATGCGGCGTATCATCCTTTCTACAATGGCAACATTCCCGTCATCAATCCGCAGCCGGCGGGAATAGCCGTCACTGACAGCGCGACGCGCTTCCTCGGCTGGCACGCCATTACCATTCAGCGGCTCGCCCTCGACCCCGATGGGACAATGCGTGTATACTTCTTTAATCCCAACAATGACAGTGGTCAGAACTGGGGACAAGACATCATCACATCAACCCAGGGCAATGGCGAACTCTATGGTGAGGCCTCGCTGCCTGTAGCCCAGTTCGCATCCCGGTTATACGTCTTTCATTTTGACCCGCTCGAAAAAGGCGACCCGACCGATATTCCCGCCACTGAAGTGAATCTGGCCATGCGCCTCGCGCAGCATAGCTGGGCTTTGGGACGATAGTCCGAATAGACCTGGGACTTGAGATTGACAGCACGGCAGGCAACCAATCGTCAGGATATTTCATCAAGGCAAAAGGAGAGCCTCATATGTCAAAAGCATCAGTAGCCCCGACGTCCAACGACGTCTCAGGCTGGATCGATCCGACCATGGATTCGGTGAAAGGCACGGAGACGCCCAAGGATCCAAACAAGGGTTACATTGCGCTCCTCGGCTGGAGTGTCAACGCCATCAAGGCGGCGCAGAAGTTTGATCGCCGCTATGTTGTCGTGGCCCCCGACTGGGCTGCGGATTTCTGTGAAGCCAACAAGATTCCGTACATCCCCTGGGATTTCGTGCGACTGAACGATCGCTCGCTGGAGATTGCGGAAACCCTGAAGGCAGAAGGCGTCGACGTCGCAATTCCGCTGTTTGAGGAAACCGTCGAGTGGTCCGGCGCGATCAATTCCGTACTCATGGACAATCCGCGCATGTTCGGACAATCCATTCTGTTCCGGGACAAGGCGCTGATGAAGCGTCGGGCGCAGCTGGGCGGCATTCGCGTGGGGATTTTCGAGGAAGCACACGAGAAGGAAGACGTGGTCCGCTTCATGAAGCGCGTCAACCAGACCCTGCTAAAGCTCGACGGCGACCCCGATGACCCGATTCACGTCAAGGCCTTCGACAAGGCCGGCTGCCTCGGGCACCGCATGATTCGCACCATGGAAGAAATTGATAATATTCCGGATGAAGAGTATCCGCTGCTGATGGAGAGCCACCTGGACGGTTGGGAATTTGCGGTCGAGGCCTGGATCCACGACGGCGAGATCAAGTTTCTCAACATTTCCGAGTACGTGACGCTGGGCTATTCTGTATTTGTCCCCGCCACTAATGAACTCGAGAGCTGGCGCAACGCGATTACCAAGCAGATCGAGAAGCTGATTAAGACATTCGATATCAAGTTTGGTCTGATCCATCCCGAGTATTTTGTGACCGCAGACGGTGAGATGTACTTTGGTGAGGTGGCCTATCGTCCACCGGGTTTCAAGGCTTTCGAACTTATCGAGCGCGCCTATGGCTTCAGCGCCTACCAGGCATCGATGCTGGTTTTCGATCCCAAGAGCACCAAGGAAGAAGTCAACGCTTTCTTCCCGAAAGAGGTTGAAGGTGCAACGGGTTACGCGGGTTGCTTCGGCGTGTACCCACGACGTCGCGTTGTGAGCAAGCTGGAGATGCCGAAGGAAACCATCGAGCACAAGTACTTTGAGTCGCATGAGCTGCTGGAGCCGACTGAAGAGACAGTGCCGGATCGATCAGCCTTTGGCACGCACTGGGGTCTCGTATTCTTCTTCGGTGACGATCCGATCGTTATGCGCGATCTGCTCAAGGCGCAGGAAGATCTGGACTTTTACGTCTAGCGACAGGTCAGATTTCGCCACGTTAGTGAGACGGAACATCAAAGGGTCAGGGCCCAGGTCCTGACCCTTTTTTTGTGGGTGTCTTTTTCTCTGAATATCATTCTATGAATAACAACGGAGCCAGCGTCACATGCCACCGCCATTCGCGATGCCGGGCGGCAGGACTTCGGTGTGGCCACGCTGTTTACCTCGCTGAGCCCTTGCCGGGTTTGCGCTACCCTGTTGGCGATACGAGATTTTTCCCGCATTGTGATTGGTGATGTCACGAACGCGTCAGGCACCGAGGCGTTCCTTAAAGGCGAGGGCGTCGTGGTCGAGGTCCTGGAGAACGGCGATGGCATTGCTCTCTACGAGACGTTCAGACGCAGGCAGCCGGCACTGGAGCTGGAGGACTGGCAGGGCATCAGGTCAGGCGATCATCGCTTGCCTCAATGTTAGCCGGACTGTTCGCATACGCCATGATAATGCGCATATTTCTGCTGTTCGCCTTGAACCTCACATCAAAAAAATCCCCAAAAATGGGAACAAGCCCGACCAGCCAATCGATGAAAATGTTCCACAGCATTTGCATCCGTTTACGCCATGGAACCCCTGTCTGTTCAGCGAAACTGTAAATGTACACTGCGACCGCCGTGGTCAATGTATCCCCGACCAC
>JBHEOO010000040.1:0-25250 GCA_046260765.1 Chromatocurvus sp. | reverse complement strand
CCTCCAGGAAGAGCCACGCGAAGAAGAACATCGTGAACGGCTTCACGAGCCAGTTCACGACGAGGGTGACGGTCAGTCCCTTCGGCTGACGGCGCACGCCGAGGACGCTGCGGAAGTCGATCTGCAGCATCATCGGGAAGATCATCGCCCAGATCAGCACCGCGACGGGAATAGAGACCTGGGCGTACTCAAAGCGCGACAGCGTTTCCGGAATCACCGGCGCAAATTGCCCCAGCAGGATGCCGGCGACAATCGCCAGAGCAACCCAGACAGACAGAAAGCGCTCGAATAATCCCATGCCTTCGGTAGTGCTCGGTGCCTGAGACACCTCGTTCTTCGTCATATCTTTACTCCACGTGAAGTCGTTTTGTTGCAATCGTTGGCAGGTGCTTCGAGCCCGGGCATGGGCTCACACACATCGGGATGGCCAGAACAGCAGTCGTGAATCAGAAACTGGATTATTTCCCGCATGTGACTCAGCCGGGCCCGATAGATAATCGAACGGCTCTGGCGTCTGGACATTACCAGCCCCGCCTGCAATAGCACGGACAAATGGGCAGACAGGGTGTTGTGCGGCACCTGCAGCCGTCTGGCGATCTCGCCTGCGGGAAGCCCGTCTGGCTCGTTCTGGACGAGCAGGCGGAACGCCTTCAGGCGGGTTTCCTGGGCAAGCGCCGCAAAGCTTTCGTTGGCGTTTATTGCGTCCATATGTCTGAGATTACGGACATAATGAATCTATGTCAATAACGGGTTGTTGGTGATTTGGGAATCCGTGCAGTGCAACTATCTGCTGTCCGCCAGGGCTGCCTCAACCCGCTCGACCATTTCCTGCGCGCAAAGACCGCGTCCCTCGTCGGCCAGGGCCAGGATCAGGTTGAGTTCACGCTGCAGTTCAACCTGCCGGTAATTGCGGTAGCGTCGCCAGGTTTCCAGGGCCAGATCGATCACGCCCTCCCTGGCATAACTCAGGCCCTTATAAAGCAGGGCCGCCGGGTCGTCCGGCTGGTGCGCAAGAACGATGTCCCAGGCCGCACGTGCTTGCGGACAGCGTCCGGTGTGCATCAGGCACAGGGCGAGCTGATGCCGCACCTCGAGATGCTCGGGCTCGTGCTCAAGCAACTCGGCGTATAACGGCTCTGCTTCGGCGTATCGTGCAGCACGGAACAGGCGGTCGGCGCGCACGGCCAGGGGGTCTATACCGGACATGCCGTTGCCTGCGGCCTGAACCTTCTTGCGCCCGACCATCATGCCGAACAAGGCACGACGCGACAGAGAATTCCGCGAACCCATGGTTTGTTCCTCCAGCAGATTCTGCCTGACAAACTCCAAGTGAAACACAAAAGCCAGCCTTGCATGCGTCTCGGCGCATCGCTGCGCGAATGAAGTTCACCCGCAGACAACAGAGAATCACCAGACAATTCATGTTGATTTACGTCATGTAAAAAAATGCTTTCTCATGCAGAATGAGGTGTTTGCAACAGTAGTCGGAGAAGGTATCGGCATGGAAATGAACCGCAGGCAGTGCGAAACCGGGAATGGTAAAGCATGACGCCCCCTGATCGCCTGACCTTGTCCCGGCGCGCCTTTGTCGCTGGTTCCGCCGCCGCCGGCACCGCGACCGGCCTGACGCTGAAAGCCGGCGCCTCGTTCGGTGTTTCCGAAGAATCGGACGTGCCCACGCCCGGCAGCGGCGAGTGGAAGACCACGGTCTGCCAGGGCTGCACCACCTGGTGTGTCAAGCAGGCCTATGTGCAGGACGATCGTGTATTCCATGTGCGGGGTCACGAGGATTCCCTTATCACCGGCAAATCCGGCTGTGTTCGCCAGAGCATGGCGCTTACCGAATTGTATGATCCCGATCGCGTGCGCGACCCCATGCGGCGCACCAACCCGAAAAAGGGCCGCGGCGAGGATCCGGGTTTTGTCCGAATCAGCTGGGAAGAGGCCATGGACATGTTCGCCGACCGGCTGCTTGCGCTGCGCGAGCGCGGCGTGCCCGAGCGATACATGACGACTCGCGGGCGCTACGGGGGACTGAACGGCGTCATGCTCGAAGAGCTCACCCGGATCATCGGCTCGCCCAACAACATCGCTCACTCATCGATCTGCAGCGAAGCCGACAAGTTCGGGCCTTACTACATGGAGGGCTTCTGGGACTATCGTCAGTACGACATCAAGGCGAGCAAATACCAGCTAACCTTCGGCGCGGATCCGATTTCAGCCAACCGCCAGGTGTCATTCTCGACCCGGGAGTGGGGCGGCATGCTGGATCAGGCCAAGGTCGCGGTGGTCGACCCACGCTTTTCCGCGACGGCACAGAAAGCCGACGAATGGCTGCCGATCAAGCCGGGGGAGGATTCCGCGCTGGCGCTGGGCCTGGCCCACATCCTTCTCACCGAGGGTCTCTGGCACAAGCCGTTTGTCGGTGACTTTATCAACGGTGGGCGTTTCGTGGCTGGCCAGAGCGTAGCCGAGGATGCCTTCCACGAGCGCTACACCCACGGCCTGGTGCAGTGGTGGAACATCGAACTCAAGGACCGCACACCGCAGTGGGCGGCGGAAAGGACCGGCCTTGCCGTCGAGCAGCTATTGCGCGTCGCCCGCGATATGGGGACGGCCGCCCCGCACGTGGGTGTCTGGCTATCCCGCGGCATGCACATGACCGTGCGCGGTGCCTATGCATCAATGTGCGGGCACGCCCTGGTCGGTCTGTTGGGGGCGGCGGACAACGAAGGCGGCAGTATGCGCTTCAACGCGCGCCCGACCGCCGCGCTAGCCGGCAGCGATGAGTACCTGGACGAACTGGCCAGGGTTCACAGCAAAATGGAAAAGATCGACCGCCGCGGTCGCCTGGAGCTGCCTGCGCTGAAAGAGGGCAAGTCCGGTGGCGGCGTGGTCACCAGCCAGATTGCTCAATCGATACTGGAAGAAGACCCGTACCCGATCGAGGTGGTGTACGCCAGCTGGAACAACTTCGCGTTTTCCAGTACCGGCGTCAAGCAGTTCGAGGAGGCGTTTGCCAAGGTTCCGTTCATGGTTACCTCCACGCTGAACCTGTCCGAGACGGCCATGTTTGCCGATATCGTCCTGCCGTCGGCGCACAGCATGTTCGAGCGCTGGAATGTGGTGTCCAACTCCGGCAACGGCTACGGCGTTGTCGGCATCCAGCAGCCCATGGTCAAGACCGGCGACGTTCGCCAGGATGAATCCGAGATCCCCTGGCTGCTGGCCGAAGCGCTGGATCGCAAGGGTTTCAGTGCGCCGCTTGACTACCTCAAGAACGAGTTCCGGGATCCGGAGACGGGTGCACAGCCGACCGACGGCAACGAGCTCGGTCTGTACATGGTCAAGATCGTCACCCGACCGTTCTGGGACCCCCAGTCGACGGTGGGCGGGACGCGGTTCAGCAGCTGGGACGAATTCCGCCAGGTCGGCATGTGGACCAGCGAGCGCTACGCGTTTCGCTCTCGCTGGGGCAACATGGGCACCAGCACCGGCAATTTCGAATTTTACAGCGAAGGTCTGAAGAAAGCGCTGGGCGGGCATGCCGAGAGGCATGGTGTGAGCATCGATCATGTTCTGGACGTCTGCAATTACGAAGCCCGGGGGGAGCTGGCCTTTGTCCCGCACTATGAACATCCTGTGCGCAAAGGCAGTGAGGCGGAATACCCGATGTTGCTGGTTGACGCCAAGCACCGACTCAACCGCGAGGGCCGCGGCTGCAATCACTACTGGTATTCGGGCGAGCGCGATGTGGAGCCGGGCGATATCAAGTTTGACGATGCCGCCAAGCTCAACCCGCTGGATGCCGATCGACTCGGCATAAGGACCGGAGACGAGGTCCGACTGACCTCGCCGGCGGGCAGTATTACCTGCACGGCGTCAGTCTGGGAGGGCGTGCGGCCCGGCTGCGTGGTCAAGAGCTTCGGCATGGGCCATTGGGCTTATGGCCGCTATACGTCCAGGGAGTTCGGTAAAACGGCGATCGGCGGCAACAACAACGAGTTGATTGCGCTGGATTTCGACCGCCTTTCCGGCTCTACCGCCTTTGCCGGCCAGAACGGTGTCCGCGTCGAGAAGATCTGAACGCCGACATCTGAACGCGGACAACAGCCAGGAGAGCGTTTTCATGGGATACGGAATGGTCATCGATCAGCAGCTTTGTATCGGTTGTGCCGCCTGCACTATCGCCTGCAAGATCGAGAACAATACGCCAGTGGGCATCAACTGGTGCGACAAGATCACGCGCACCCAGGGCAGATTTCCGGATGTGCGCTACGAATACATCTCGACCATGTGTAATCATTGCGACGATGCGCCCTGTGTTACTGCCTGTCCCACCCAGGCCATGTACAAGGACAAACCCACAGGGCTGACCCTGCACGATCCGGACAAGTGCATCGGCTGCAAGGCGTGCATGCTCAACTGTCCCTACGGTGTCATCAGCTTTAACTGGGACACCCCGCACCAGAACTGGGCCGAGACTGACCAACTGGCAGAAGGCTGCTTTTCGCCAGCAGGGATGGTCGAAGCCGTCGGTGGCGAGGGCAGCCCGCACGGCAATCCCGAGCGCGCAACCACCTATCCTGTGGTGCGCCAGCGCGGAACGGTCGAGAAATGCACCTTCTGCGACCATCGCCTGGCCGAGGGCCTGGCTCCCGCCTGCGTCGATGCCTGCCCCTCGGGGGCGCGACAGTTCGGCGACATCGATGACCCGGACAGCGATATCAGCAAGCTGGTCGCCAGGCACGGCGGCAAGGGCCTGCGAGCGGAACTGGGCACGAAGCCCCGGGTGATATATATCCGCGACTACCGGCCGCAGCGTCGGGCCGAACCCGCTCGCCCCGCCGGAGAGCCACTGGGAGACTAGGCCATGAACAGGACGGTGACCTTGCAGGACTTCCTTACCCCGACCTGGGCACTGATCACTCTCGGACTGATTTTCGGTGGTGCTGTCGGCCTGTACGAATTGTTTGGTGCTCACGTGCTGGCGACCACCCAGGTCGTGACCTGGACGACACCGCTGGTTATCTACATCACGATGGCACTCACCAGCACCGGCATCTCGCTCCTTCTGGCCTACGGACTGCTGGCCGGTAGCGCGCCTGTCATCAGCAATACCCGCTATCTGCTGGTTCTGGATATTGCGGTGCTGATGGGCGCCTTCACGGCTCTGGCCACCGAGCTGGGGTCGTTGCTGAACCTTGTCTACACGTTCCTTTCGCCTAATCCGACCTCGCCGATCTGGTGGATGAGCGTCCTTTACAGCGCCAAGCTGGCCGTGCTGTTTCTCAAGCTGTTCCGGGATGTACTGGGCGTACACGGTGCGCTGGATCGGCCGCTGTCGGTGATCACCCTCATCGTCGCAGCGGGGGCCGCAATGACGATCGGCGCCGTATTCGGCACCAATATCGCGCGGCTTGATTACCGGGGGGCGTTTGCATCCATTCTGCTGGTGCTGCTGGCGCCGACCGCCGGTACGGCGCTGGTCGTCTGCCTGCATCGCGGCATCGATCTGGTTGCTGAAGTGGTGCCGGTATTCCGGCAGTCAAGCGTGCTGGTGGCCGTCCTGTTGGCGCTGCAGTGGATTTATGAAACCCGGGCGACAAGCGAGGGGCTGCTGGGCTGGGTCAATCCACTGCTGCCGGTCGTCTTCGGCGTCGCCGCGCTGATGGGCGGACGCCTGCCGCGAGCCGCCGCCGTGGTCGCCCTGAGTGGCACCTTCTGGGTGTGCTACGCCTTTATTATCACCGGCCAGCTCAGCGTGCAGGGGCCGCAGCAGAGCTGGTACGGGCCGGTCACCTCATTCACGCCAAACCTGGCTGAATTACTGATTATCGCCCTCGGGCTCGCGGTTGCCGGAGCGCTGTATCAGCTGGGCAAGCTGTTTCTGCTTGAGGGCCCCGCCGACCGTGGCGAAGCCAACGCCCGGCCCGCCCCGGTCAACCCAGGCGAGCCGCCCGGCAGCGGGGACAGCGGGCAGTCTGCTCCAGCACCGCGGTAGAGGCGCCGCGTTCCCGCAGGCGATTCAGCGTACTTATCAATAGCGTTTCAGCGACGAACGGCACTGCGCAATCGGTGCACGTCGCCATGGCACTGTGGGCCGCGATCCGGCGTTCGCTACGCTCCGCAATCGGTGCCAGCCGGGGTTGCAGCGCCACCGCGGCTTCGGGGCAGCCCGCGGCGCATATCCCACATTGCACGCAACTGTCCTCGAGGAAGCTGAGAAGGGCGTATCCCGGCTCGCTGCGCTCGCTATAGTCGATGGCTCCTGTCGGGCAGAGCTTGGCGCAGGAGGAGCACAGCGTGCAGCGATCCTGATCGATCACGATACGGCCGAGTGCCAGCCGGCAGTGATACTGCCCCTGATGGCGCATCCGGACCGATAAGATTCAGTGCGTCGATGAAAAGCGTGCGTTTGTCGCGGACGTCGAGATCCAGCCGCGCCAGGTCGTCGCTGCGGACCGGGTCGACAGGCTGCTCCAGCAGTGTACGCAGGGATTGCTGGCTGTCGCTGAGTGCGACCGCGCTCGCCGGCAGGCCGAGCGCTGGCAGTATCCGATGCATTGTTTCCACTTTACTCTCAAGCAGCTGCGCCGTGAGCGGCTCCAATGCATCGCTTGCATGAAGTATGATCTGCCGGCAACCCAGGGCGAGGGCGGCGAGCCAGAGTTCTTCTCCAAATGCAGGCAGCGGCTGGACTATCAGGTGCTCGGCCGCCTCGGGGAGGCTTCCGTCGGCAACCATGCCATCGCTGACGATCAGGCGGCGTGACCCTTTATCGACAGTCTGAGACAGCGCCTGCAGAATGACGTCTCGATGCGGATCGACAAAACTCAATGCGCCGGTCGGGCAGGCCAGAGTACAGCTCCCGCACCCCTGGCAAAGATACGGGTTGACCTCAATATGTCCGCCGCCTGACTGTATGGCCTGCGCGCCACACACAGTGAGACAGCGTGTGCAGCCGGGTTGGCCAAATGACTGATGTGCGCAAATAGCCGCGTCGTAGTTGAAATACCTTGGCTTTTCAAAATCACCGATGAGTTCTTTTGCCGCATCGAGCGCCTCTTGGAGTGCTGTCACCGAAGTGGCACGGAAATAGCCGAAGGGCAGCACACTGCAGTCCAGCAGTGGTTCGTCACCGCAGTCAATAACAAGGTCACAGCGTTGTTCGCCCGAGGAACCCGGCGCGGCGAGGGCTGCCTCTGGCGTCTGACCGGTGCGTAAACGGAACTCGCCCAGCCAGCCCTGCAGTTCGTCGGCGGGGTGATCGAGGATGCACATGGTCGGGTCGGCCGGAGTTTCCGGCGTGGCCCTTTCCCCATCGCTGGCGATAAGGGCTACGTCCGGCCAGGTTGTCTCCCGCAGGAATGCTCGCTGCTCGTGTCGGGGATCGACGATCAGTAGTTTTCCAGTAGCGCTGTAATACACGGTCTCGTGATTATCGACGCTCGATTGGGGGTGCGTTTGGATAGCAATGGCCTCCGGTACTTTTTCCGTTCAATCCTCTTTTGCAATCTACCTGAACTGCTCGCCATCGCCTGCTTTGATCTACACCTTGTGGGGGCACCCTTACCTGAGGTCACCAGATATTGATCTGGCTATTATCCCGGGCGTGATCTCCTTCGCGCTGCGCGCTGCACCGATCAGTGTGGCGGAGCCCGGGCTCGCCCAGTCGCCGTAGCCAAATAGCCACAGGCGTGGCTCCTTGCGGGCCTGGCCATTACTCACCTGAATCTGGCCGTCGTCCTCCACGACCCCAAGCGGCTCAAGGTGGTCCAGCGCCGGACGAAAGCCGGTACACCAGATAACGGCATCGATTGATTCCTCTGAGCCATCCGGCCACTTGACCCCTGATTCTGTGAAGGCGCTGAACGGCCTGTGGCTGTGAAGCAGACCCTTGTCTCTGGCAGCCTTGACGGGCGGCACCATGACAATATCGCCGATACCGCCAACGGCAGCGTCGTTTGCATTGCCCCTGAGTCTGGCAGTCGCCCGCTCAAACAGAACACGTCCGTCCACATCATCTGGCAGGAAAACGGGCTCTGACTGAGTGACCCACGATGCGTCTGCCTCCTCTGCCAGTTCGGCAAAAATCTGGGCGCCTGAATTGCCGCCGCCGACAACCAGCACGCGCTGTCCCGAAAATTCTTCCGGGCTGCGATAGTGCGCGGAGTGACGCTGTATCCCCCGGTAGTTCTCCTGCCCGGGATAGTGCGGTGTGAAGGGGTGACTCCAGGTGCCGGTAGCGCTGGCGACGGTGTTGGCTCGCCACTGGTACCTGCCGTCAGAGACAAGCAGGCAGTTATTGAGCGTGTCGCGACTGACCTGTTCCACATGGTGGGGTCGGTACACTGGCAATTCGTAGCGCTTTTCATAGCGGTCCAGGTAGGCCAGCACATCATCGCGGTGGGGATAACCCTCCTCGGTATTGTCCGGCTGCAGCATGATTCCCGGAAGAGAGCTGTAGACTGCCGGCGAAAAGAGTCGCAATGAGTCCCAGGTATGCAGCCAGGCCCCGCCTGGCTTGCTCTGGTTGTCGAGAATAATGAAGTCCAGCTTTGCTTTCTTCAGAAAATAGCCCACCGCGAGCGCGGCCTGACCGCCACCAACGACAATAACATCAAATATTTTTGTACTCATGGCGATGCTTCCTGTCTGCTGGTTCCGGGTATGCAATCCGGGGACACTGCGCATTGCTCAGCGAACGCAGCTGGCTCACATTGCAAGGTCACGTGTTCGATCCCGAATCGCTTATTGATGACCCCGGTCGCCTGACGAAGCAGGGCACTCGGTAGCTCTGTCAATTCCCCGCAGACCAGATGCGCCGTCAAGGCGTTTTCCTCCGTGCTCATCGCCCACACGTGCAGATCGTGAACGGCCAGTACGCCGGGTAGTGCGAGCAGGCTGTCTTCAATCTGATCGAGGTGGATGCCGTCCGGGACACCGTCGAACAGCAGATGCAGGGAGCGGCGGAACAGGGACCAGGTGCCTACGATAATGATCAGTGCGATCAGTATGCTGACCACCGGATCTATCCACAGCCAACCCTGCCACAGTGTCAGTATGCCTGCGATCACGACACCGACCGACACCAGTGCATCGGCTGCCATGTGCAGGAAAGCACCGCGGATATTCAGGTCATCCTGGCTGCCTTTCATGAACAGCCAGGCGGTCACGCTGTTGATGACGACACCGACGCTCGCCACCCAGATGACAGTCAAGCCGTCAACCGAGGCGGGTGTCTGAAGCCTGTGAGCGGCCTCCCAGAGAAGGGAGCCCATGGCGACAAGGAGCACCGTGGCGTTGACAAAACTGGCCAGAATCGAGGCTCGCCGCCAGCCATAGGTATGCCGGCGACTGGGCTTTATCCGCGCCGCGCCGAACGCCGCCCAGGCGAGCAACAGACCTGCTACGTCGCTCAGGTTGTGGCCGGCATCGGCGAGCAGTGCCAGCGAGCCGATCTTTAAGCCATACAAGGCCTCTACGATAACGAAGCCGACATTCAGGACAACGCCGATGGCAAAGGCCCGACTGTAGCTCACCGCGGAGTGATCGTGAGAATGAGCCTCAGCCACAGTCTTCAAACTCAGCGGTTGGTATGTCATTAAGACTGCCTTCGTATTTTCCGACGGATGCTCGTAACGCACGATGCACAACACTATCTTTTGGCTGCATAGGGTGCTCTCTCCGCCTACATATCCCGGCCACGATTGATTTGCTGAGATAGCTGCATGGTTTCATGCTCCTCAACCTCCAGCAGTGCCTCCAGAAGTACCTGCTCCTCGGAAATGGCCGAGCGGCCGATCAGGTAGCGGTATAGCTCGATGATCTCGTTATGGGCATTTAGTACATCTTTCGCTATCGCATCGTAAGCCATGCTGCCGTAGGGTTTGCCACCAATCCGGGCAGTCTCTACCGGAGTATGTGCTTCATAGTCGTACACCATGGTGTGCAGCGCCTTCAGATCCGCTCGGTCCTCATAGCTGGACACTATTTTTGCAACATGGGTTTCCTGTTGCTGAAGATACTGAAGGAGTTCTCGCGCGCGCTCCTCTGTCTGATCTTTCAGGCCTGAGGCTAGAGCTTTAGCCAGCTCAAAATGTACTTCTTTTGTCCAATCGATCAGTGACTCAATGGACTCGATTCTCATACCATGCTCCTAAAGCTGTTGGTCCGCCGGGACGTAAAGCGCCTCTGTGAAGGCTGCCTCACTTTACAAGGCCAACAGCGCCGTGGCGACTAACAGGATAATTGCAGTAGCAAGGCTGACCGTTACAGCTACCCACACACCAAAGGAATCTATGTGCACCCGATTCCGGTCGATCTTGCGTTCATCCAGCGCCCGAGCAAGAGCGCGAAACATGTTAGGCGGCCCAGCCGCATAAATATCGCGTTGTCCTCTCAGCAAGGCATTTTTTTCTAGCGCCTGCAGCACATCGCCCTCGATAAAATGGAAATGTTCTGAATCAGAGCTTTCTGTCAGCAGGGTTTCTACGACCAGCATTATTTGCAATTGCGGTGCCCGCGCAGCGAGTGCCTGCAAGTGGTCGCCGATTTTCATGGAATATCAATTGGCACGCTTCAGGACACCGCATAGCTGTGTTCCCGGTGCCACTGTATTGTACACCGTGCTGTACTTTTTGACGTTATCGTGGAGCAGTTCGAGTCGGTGGTCGTTTTCATTTGTATCCACGAGGATTTGATAGTCGATGGATTCCATTTTCGGTGGTACATCCTGGCGTACGCCCTGCAGGTGCACTTCCACGCCCTGCAGCTCGAACTTCAGAAGGGGAGTGACACGTTCAATGCCCTTGATCATGCAGGCAGCGATTGCCGCCATCAGCAATTCCGCTGGATTGAAGGCGTCCGAGCGTCCGGCAAGATCCGTGTCCAGAGTGATTTCAGCGTCTTTGCAGCGAGCCAGGCTACCGTGAGCGTCTACGCGCTGGGCGCTGACGGAAAATGTCATCTTTTTTTCTTCGTTCATTGAAAGTCCACAATCAGTGGTTCTAGTTGAATAATCACATCTGTGCACGCGCGACGATTTCACCCTGGCGTATGGCAAGCACCTCACCTTCCCGCATGGGAATCCACGATTCCTGGGTGAGTGGCACACTGGCCAGCAGAATCACGCGCTGCGCCGTTACCGCTTCTTCTGATTCACTATCGCGCACAAGCGCCGCTTTATCACCGGCCGGGCACTCCAGACGATAAAGCGCTGGCGCCGTGACTTGCCTCGTCAGGGGTTGCAACCTACGGTCGGCGTGCACGAACAGCACATCGCCATCGGTATAGAGAAAACTGGCTGGACCCAGCGCCCGCAGCGCCAAGGAAACTTCAATCACGGTATCCATTCTGGCTTGCAGGGATGGTAGCTGTCGACTGGCGTGTGCCAGTTGCCTGATCCGATCCAGCAGCAGACAAAAGGCCAGCTCCGAATCGGTTTCGCCCACCGGCTGAAAATAATCGTTCCCGACAAGCGATGAGTGTGCCAGAGACTTCAAGTTGCCGTTGTGGGTAAATACATGAACACGGCCATTGAGTTCCCGTGAGAAGGGGCCGGTATTGGCCAGATTGATGGTTCCCTGGGTGGCATGGCGTATGTATCCGAGCGATAGGGTCGTTTCCGGGCCGTTTGCTTCCAGCCAGGGGACCAATGGACCGGTGTCTGCTGGCCTTGTATCGCGATAGAGCGCTACATCGCGCCCCTGATAAAACGCAAGCCCCCAGCCGTCGCGATTACGGCTGTCACCCCCTGCGTGGGCGGCCAGGGCAGTCAGGGAGGACGTCAATCTGGCTGGGTGGCGACACGACATTGCCATTAATTCACACATCAGCGTACGCCTGTCCCGCTTTTCATGCGACCACGCCGAACAGGAAACCCACAGCAGCAGTAACGGCCATCGCCAGCCCACCCCAGAAAGTTACGCGGATAATGCCTTTGCTGATGCTGGCACCCCCGGACCGGGCCGCCAGACCTCCAAGTAGCATCAGGAATATCAGCGCGGTGCCAGCGACTGTCAGAGCCAGGTACTGCTCCACCGCAAACCACGCGCTCAGCAAAGGTAGCGTAGCACCTATCGTAAAGGCTGCCGCGGAGGCCACTGCGGCTTGCAACGGCTTGGCGCGCGTCATGTCAGAAATACCCAGTTCATCGCGGGTGTGGGCACCCAGCGCACCGTCGGCCATCAACTGATGGGCGACTTGTTGCGCAAGCTCTGCATCCAGCCCGCGCTGACGGTAGATGCTGGCCAGCTCCGCAGTCTCGTGTGCGGGATCTGTTTCCAGTTCCCGCGTTTCACGCTGAATGTCAGCCAGTTCGGTGTCTGACTGGGAACTGACGGACACATATTCACCAGCGGCCATGGACATCGCACCGGCCACCAATCCAGCGATACCGGCGACAAGCACCGCGCTCTGTGTGGCATTGGCGGCGGCAACGCCGATGATCAGACTGGCGGTGGACACGATGCCATCGTTGGCACCCAGTACGGCGGCGCGCAGCCAGCCGATAGTCTGCGTGTAGTGCCGTTCAGTATGAATTCGACCCATGGTCCTTTCCTTTTCCGAAGCTGGCTGCGCTAGTCTTGCGTCTTGTCAACCGGCTCGCGACGCATCACTTTCTCGCCCGTGAACATGGCCGAAATCAGGCTGCCACCTTCACGCTTTTCAGTGATAACGACGCCGGCAATATGAGCAACGATAAATAGAAGCAACAAATAGAAACTGGTTTCATGCAGTGTGATAACCGGGCTGCGAAGGGCGCGCATGGCATGCCAGGCGGCGCTGTCATACATGTCGGGCGAATAGGGCACCAGTGCCGAGGGGTCGATGCCGGGGGCAGCAACCCACTGGGCGATCCAGTGACCGAAAGGGGGAAAAAACAAATCGGTTCCCGCAAGCGGCAGCCCAGTGACAGCCTGGATGGTTATGAGTACCAATAGTACCGTCACGCCTATTTTGCCAACCGGATTATGGCCAAGCTAGTTCTCCGGCGGACCGGAAATAAACGCAGTAACGTAGCTGCGCAGGGAATGAACGTATCCTTTGCCACCGGGCAGAATGGCCCTCCAACGGGCGTAGCGATTACCCCTAAACGCCCAGACGAAGCGCCACAGCAGATTCAGGGCGAAGACGTAGCCAATATAAACGTGCACCGTTTTGAGAGTGACCTTGCCGGCATCGGAAGCATCGATGTCATTGGCGAAGAGGATGGCAGTACCAACGCCTGCCAACCCGATCACACACAATACGGTGATCCAGTGAAACCAGCGGGTGCCTGCGTCCCAGACCGGATACGCTTTGAGTTCAGACATTGTGAGTTCTCCGGGGGTTGCCCCTGTTGGTGCTCTATCGGTTGGGTGATTTCCGCCGATGTTGCTGGATCCATGTAGTCAGCTGCGCCGCCGTCACCGCGCCCGAGAGGCGCGCTACCTCGTTGCCGCCATCAAACAGGATCAGCGTGGGGATGCTGCGGATATTGTAGAGCGCACTGGCCCCCGGCGCAGCATCGCTGTCGACCTTGGCGAATCTTACCTCCGGCATCTGGCGCGCGGCGGCGGCGAATTGCGGCGCCATTGCTTTACAGGGTCCGCACCAGGCTGCCCAGAAGTCGACCAGCACAGGCAGTTCTGTGCCCGAGATAAACTTGGGCAACGCGGAGTCGCTCAGGTTTACAGGTTCGGCGGCCATCAGCGCAGCAGAGCACCGGCCGCACACTGGCCTATCGTGCAGGCGCTCGACAGGCACACGATTGGTGGTACCGCAGGAAGGGCAGATCAGGTGCATGGCAGTGTTCCTTCTGCTTTGAAGTTCCTTCGACACTCAGAGCGTCTTCTGAGGTAGTTTTACAGCAAGTCATTGCTGCGCATTTCAGTCTGGCGTAATCGCCACCTTCAGCACGTCATCGCGCTGGTTGGCGAACAGCTTGTAGGCGTCGACGATGTCGTCAAGCGCAAAGTGGTGGGTGACCAGTGCGCCTCAATTGACGCGTCGACGCCGCGGCCGCCGGGGAGTTTCATTATTTCGTCTACCACGTCGCAGGTTTTGAAGTTCAGCGTCACGTCGGCACCCATTTGGCTGGTGATGCCCATCATGCCGGTAAAGGCCCGGGGCTCTGCCCCTGCCTCCAGTGCCTCTTGCATGATAACCATGGCGATCTCGGCTCTGGGAATCATGCTGACGCCGATCAGCAGCGCGTCATAGAAATCCAGGCGCCGGTAGGCAGGTAGACTGCTGCCCAAAAATTTGCCGACGATGGCTGCGACTAACAGTACCAGCCCTGGCCATGGGCCAGCAGTGGGGCAAGGGATAGTTGGGGCTAATGCGACCCGGAGGCCAGTTCTGTCTGAGCCGCTAGTGTAGGTCGTCATAAATAGTGTGACATATAGGCTCTGTCGTATGGAGAGGGCTAGTCGTGCGTGTTGCAGTAGAAATTGTTCTGTCTGATGACGAAGTTGTGGAACTGACCAAATTATCCAAATCGCGCTCAGTGTCGGTGCGACTGGCGGAGCGGTCAAAAATTGTACTTTTGGCCGGCAAAGGCATGACGAACGAAGAGATCGGCAAAGAACTTGGTGTCACGAGACAGAAGGCTGGCCGTTGGCGTGAGCGATATGCAGAGAATGGTGTTGAAGGTATCAGTCAAGATGCTTATCGGCCTGGAAGTAAACCTAAAATCAGTATAAGTAAGGTCGCACAAGTGATTAGGCTTACGACACAGGAGACACCGAAAAACGCGACGCATTGGAGCCAGAGTCTGATGGCAGAGAAAACGGGTATCAGCATGTCCTCGGTGGGTCGGATATGGAAAAGCCATGGCCTGAAGCCACACCAGATAAATACATTCAAGGTATCGAACGACAAAGAGTTTGCCGAGAAGTTGGGGGCGATCGTCGACCTCTACATATCGCCACCCGAGAATGCCATTGTTTTCAGTTGTGATGAAAAGAGTCAGATACAAGCGTTAGATAGAACGCAGCCGGGCTTGCCAATGAAAAAAGGCAGGGCGGCTTCGATGACGCATGATTACAGACGAAATGGCACTACGACCCTGTTTGCCGCGTTGAACACCCTGACAGGGGAAGTGCTGGGTACCTGCGCCGAGAGACATCGCCATCAAGAGTGGTTGATGTTTCTCCGCCACATCAATAAGTCGACGCCCAAGAATAAAGAGATTCATATTATCTGTGACAATTACGCCACGCATATACATCCAAAGGTGAAAAGCTGGCTTAAATATCACAAGCGGTTCCATGTGCACTTCACGCCAACCAGTGCATCGTGGTTAAACATGGTAGAGCGTTTTTTCCGCGACTTAACTGAGAAGCAGCTGAAGCGAGGTGTATTTCGCAGTGTCGAAGAACTGGAAAAGTCGGTTATGACGTTCATCGAGACACATAATCAAGCGCCAGCGCCTTACATCTGGACAAAGTCCGCGGGTGACATTTTGGAGAAAGTAAAGCGTGGCAGAGAAAAACTCAATAAGTTACAAACTGTTTGACGACCTTCACTAGCTGCCATGCTCTTTGGCAAGGGCTCCGCTGCCCGGGGTGCTGTCCGTTCACGATCTCCATGTCTGGGCCATGAGCACTCGCGATAACGCCATCACTGCTCACTTGGTCACGACGGACGGCGACAGCAATCATGACCGCGTGCTGACGCTGGCGACAGAGATGTTGCACGAACGTTTTGAAATCCGTCACACGGTGTTGCAACCGGAGAATGAGGCCTATGCGGCAAACTGTCCCACCGCTTGCGGCTGTGAGGCACTCGGCCTAAGCTCAGGGCAGTCTGACGGTTCTAACACGGAGTAGTGGCAATGGCGTTCCAAACCCTGGATGGCAATGAAGCCGTGGCCTCGGTTGCCTATCGACTGAGTGAAACCATTGCCATTTATCCGATCACCCCGGCCTCGGTCATGGGTGAACACGCGGATGACTGGGCGGCCCTGGGCAAACCCAACCTCTGGGGTCAGGTGCCCGGCGTGGTGGAGATGCAGTCTGAAGCCGGCGCCGCTGGTGCAATGCACGGAGCGCTGCAGGCGGGTTCGCTGGTGACCACGTTCACAGCTTCCCAGGGGCTGCTGCTGATGCTGCCCAACCTGTTCAAGATTGCCGGCGAACTATCGCCTTTCTGCATGCATGTCGCCGCCCGCAGTGTGGCTACTCATGCCCTGTCTATCTTCTGTGACCACTCCGATGTAATGAGTGCCCGAGGCACGGGTTTTGCGTTACTGGCCTCGGGCTCGGTGCAGGAAGCCCAGGATCTGGCTGCCATTGGCCATGCCGTGACCCTGGAAAGCCGGGTGCCGGTGATGCATTTCTTTGACGGCTTCCGCACTTCCCATGAGATTGACAAGATTGTACCGCTCAGTGACGAGGATTTGCAGGCGCTGGTGTCTCACCAAGGGGTGGAGGCACACCGCAACCGCCGGATGACGCCGGACCGACCGGTGGTCAGGGGCACCTCCCAGAACCCGGATGCTTTTTTCCAGTCACGGGAGGCTACCAATCCGTTCTATCAGGCGTTTCCCGAACGCCTGGAAGCCGTTATGGCGCGGTTTGCTGACATCACCGGCCGCCAGTATCAGTTGTTTGATTACGTGGGCCATCCGGAAGCCGAACGGGTGGTTATCCTGATGGGCTCCGGCGCCGAATGCGCCCATGAAACCGTGGAATGGTTGATGGAGCAGGGCGAAAAGGTTGGGGTGCTCAAGGTGCGCCTGTTCCGTCCCTTCGCCACTGACCGTTTCCTGCAGTCCCTGCCGGATACCGTGAAGCATCTGGCGGTGCTGGACCGGACCAAGGAGCCCGGCGCCCAGGGAGAGCCTCTGTTGCTGGAAGTCAGCGGCGCCTTGATGGAAGCTTACAGTCGCGGCGATCGACCAATCCTGCCAAAGGTGATCGGCGGGCGTTATGGCCTGTCCTCCCGGGAATTTACCCCTGCCATGGTCTGCGCGGCCTTTGATCAGTTGAAAGAACCTTTACCAAAAACCCGCTTCACCGTGGGGGTTCGCGACGACGTAACAAACCTGTCCCTCGACGTGGATAGCGAATTGGACATCGAATCACCGAAAACCCGCCGAGCGCTTTTCTTCGGGCTGGGCGCCGACGGCACGGTCAGCAGCAACAAGTCCAGCATCAGGATCCTCGGCGAGGGCACCGACCTGTTTGCCCAGGGCCATTTTGTCTATGATTCCAAAAAATCCGGCGCCACCACCGTATCGCACCTGCGCTTCGGGCCGCTGCCAATCCGCTCCAGCTATCAGATCCGCCAGGCCCAGTTCGTAGCGGTCCATGCGCCGCAGTTTCTGGAACGGTTTGATGTATTGGAGCATGCGGCTCCGGGTGCCACGGTATTGCTCAATGTGCCCTGGGGGCCGGAGCAGGTCTGGGACAGGTTGTCCGTGGAAATTCAGCGGGTACTGGTTGAACGCAAGGCCCATCTGTTTGTGATTGATGCCGCCGAGGTGGCGGAAAAGGCTGGTCTGGAAAGGCGTATCAACACCGTCATGCAGGTGTGCTTCTTCGCCCTGGCCGATATTCTGTCCCGTGATGAGGCCATCGCCCATATCAAGGAGTCCATTCGCCAGACCTGGGGCCGCCGCGGTCCGGAGGTGGTGCGCCGCAATATGGAAGCGGTGGATTCTGCCCTGGCGAACCTGCATGAAGTGACGGTGCCCGGCGAGGTGACCGCGACCCGCAGTCGCCCGCCAACAGTGCCGGATGATGCACCGGACTTCGTCCAGAACGTCACCCGTCTGCTGATGGAGGGCCAGGGTGAAAAGTTGCCAGTCAGCGCCTTTCCGCCGGACGGTACCTGGCCGACCGGCACCAGCCAGTATGAAAAGCGAACTATCGCTCTGGAAATCCCGATTTGGGAGTCTGATCTCTGTGTGCAGTGTAACTTCTGCGCAATGATCTGCCCGCACACCGCGATTACCAGCAAAGTCTTCGAGCCGCAGGCCGCCAAAGGAGCGCCAGAGACGTTCGAGGCGGTGCCCGAAAGCTTTACCCCGGAACTGGAAGGGCTGGATTACCGGATACAGGTGGCGCCGGAAGACTGTACCGGTTGTGGTTTGTGTGTGGAGGTGTGCCCCGCCAAGGATCGCTCCCAGCCCAAACGCAAAGCTATCAACATGAGGCCGCTGGAGGAACACCGGGAGGCCGAGGCGGAAAACCTGGCGTTCCTGCGCAGTCTGCCGGATGTGCCCCGGGATCGCATTCCCCGGGACTTCAAATCGCTGCCGCTGCTGATTCCCCTGTTCGAGTATTCCGGTGCCTGCGCCGGCTGTGGTGAAACACCGTACATTCGTCTGCTCACCCAGTTGCTGGGTGATCGGCTGCTGATTGCCAACGCCACCGGCTGTTCCTCCATTTACGGCGGCAACCTGCCGACCACGCCCTACGCGGTAAATGCCGATGGCCGCGGGCCTACCTGGAACAACTCGCTGTTCGAGGATGCGGCGGAGCTGGGTCTGGGCATGCGCATGGGACTGAACAAGCTGGTGGGTCGGGCCCGACAGTTGTTGGATGGGCTGAAAGACCGACTGCCTCACGAACTCTACAGCGCCCTGATCGGCCCCTGTCCAACTCTCGACGAGACCGCCATGGCCGCACGGCGTGAAGCGGTGGGCCGGCTGCGCGATTGGCTGGCGGATCAGCAAAGCCCGGAGACAAAGGAACTGGCAAGCCTGGCGGATGAGCTGTGCCCGAAGAGCGTCTGGGTGATTGGCGGCGATGGCTGGGCCTATGATATTGGCTATGGTGGCCTGGACCATGCTTTGGCCTCCGGCCAGAATCTCAAGCTGCTGGTGCTGGATACCGAGGTGTACTCCAACACTGGCGGCCAGCAATCCAAGGCCACGCCCATGGGCGCGATCGCCAAGTTTGCCGCCGCCGGTAAAGAAACCCGCAAGAAAGACCTGGGCCTGTTGGCCATGAGCTATGGCCATGTCTACGTCGCCCAGATTGCTATGCAGTCCCACAGCAGTCAGGCCTCCAAAGCCCTGCAGGAAGCCGAAAGCTTTGCTGGCCCGGCGCTGATTATTGCCCACAGCCCATGCATTGCCCACGGTTATGACCTGGTGCATTCCCCGGCCCAACAAAAACGGGCGGTGGACAGCTGGGCCTGGCCGCTGTACCGCTTTGATCCCCAGCGAATAGACGAAGGCCTGCCTCCGCTACAGCTCGATTCCGTGCGCCAGAAAGTGCCGATGAAAACCTATATGCAGGAGGAAGCCCGCTTCCGCATGCTGGAATTGCGGGATCCGCAGCGCTATGAACAACTGGCGGCTGCGGCCAGCGATGCAGCAAAGGAGCAGCGCGAGCTGTATATGCAACTGGCGGGCATTCACTTTGAGCCCCACGAACACGGGGAAGCCGCCGACAAGGAGAGCGACCGTAATGATTGAGTCAGCAACCCGATGGCTCGGGCTCGACCTGCGCTCGCCCCTTGTGGTGGGCGCCAGCCCGCTCACCGATGACCTGGATGCCCTCAAGGCTTGCGTCGAGGCCGGGGCTGGCGCTGTGGTCATGCACTCATTGTTTGAAGAACAGCTGGTGGCGGAACAGATGGCGGCCCACCGTTTTATCGATTCCCGCATCAACATGGACGCCGAGGCACGCTCGTTCTTCCCCGAATCTGAAGTGTTTGAAATGGGCTCCAGCAGCTATCTGAAACGCGTGGAACAGCTGCAGAGCGCGTTGGATGTACCTGTCATTGCGTCGCTCAATGGCATTTCCCCTGGCGGCTGGACCCAGCATGCCCGCGAGCTGGAAGAAGCAGGCGCGTCGGCCATCGAGCTCAATCTTTATGATCTGGCGACGGACCCCTCCGACACTGCCACCACACTGGAAGCGCGCCAGCTCGACGTGGTGCGCTCGGTGGCGGAGCAGGTCACCATTCCGGTCAGTGTGAAGGTATCGCTATTCTATTCGGCGCTGCCAGCCTTTGTGGCAGGTCTGGAAGCCGCAGGGGCCCGGGGATTGGTGTTGTTCAACCGCTTTTACCAGCCAGTGATGAATCTGGACGAACTGGAACTGAGCCGCGAGGTGGTGCTGTCCACCAGCGCCGAACTGCCGGTTCGGCTGCATGCCATGGCAATGCTGTTCAATCGAACCGCGCTGGAAATGGCGGCTTCTGGCGGTGTGCACAGCGGCGATGATGCCGCCAAGGCTATTCTGTCTGGCGCGACCGTGGTCCAGGTGGTATCCGCGCTGCTGGCAGAGGGGCCAGTGGCACTGGCCAGAATCAAAGACGAAATGAACCAGCGTCTGTCAAAGATGGGGTACAGCACCCTGGCGGAAGCACAAGGCGCCCTGTCACTGGACAATGCGCCTAACGCCCAGACCTGGGCGCGATTGAATTACGCCCGCCTGCTGCAGGGCTGGCAGTCTTGGGGGAGGAAAACATGAGCGAAAATAAACCTAAACCTGCATGGCATGGCATTCCCAGGGAAGAGATCCCCTGGTATCCGACGGTCGATCCGGACTCCTGCATCGGCTGCCAGCTCTGCTACGTGACCTGCGGTCGGGCGGTATTCGAGATGCATGACGGTGTTGCGGAGCCGGTGGACGCCATGAACTGCGCGGTAGGCTGTACCACCTGCGGGAACATCTGTCCGACCGGGTCCATCACTTTTCCGTCACTGGATGCGGTCTGGAAACTGGAGCGGGAGCGGCAAATTTTTCGGACTGTGAAGAAGGAGGCAGTGCAACGCTCTGAGCGGGAATCCGCCAAGAAGGCCCGTGATGATGCCCAGAAAGGCATGGCGACAGTTTCTACCCGCGCCAAGGTGGAAGTGGCCGGTGAATTTGGTGACAAGCAGTTCCTGGTACGGTTGGAAAAACTGGTGGAAGGGCGACCCTTCGACGTGGTCCGGCTGAAGCTAGAAGTGCCCTCGGTAAAGGCGGCCCGGGAAAAGGCGCCCTCATATATGGTGTTTGAAGTTACCTCGGAACACCAGGAAGATATTGACCCTTTTCTTCTGGAAGTTGTCTCCCTGGTGCACAAGGTTGATCTGGTGCTGGTGAGTCAGCAGAAGCTCTGAACCGCAAGCGTCAGTTTTCGAGCGTGCAAAGCGTCCATAACAGCATGAGCTGGTCCGCTGGCACGATGTCACCGCAAGCGAGTCTTATTCGTCACCTTTCCCTGACTTGAAACTGAGGCTGAAAAAGACGGGGACGCATGCGAATGATGGCGGACTCGCGAATGGCGGACAGCGTTGGCTCGCCGCCCACAATGCGGTCGCGTGCGGTTTGGATCAGCAGCACGGCGTCGTTGACACTGGCGGCGAGCACGACCATCACGCCGATGATAACGGTGGCACCGAAAGCGGTGCCGGCGAGCAAGAGCCCGTAGCCCATCGCGGCCAGGCAGAAGGGCATCGCCAGCAGCACCAAGAAGGGCAGTCGAAGGCTGTTGAACTGGACGGCGAGCACGAGGAAGGACAAGAAGACGGCGTAGGCGAGCAGCTGTTTGACGACGGAATTCATTTCGGCCATCTGTTGGGCAGTGCCGCCGATCTTCCAGGTGTAGCCGGCCGGCCAGTCGATGTTGTCGATCACCGCACGGACAGCGGCCTGGCCGGTGGCGAGATCGGTGCCTGCGGTATCGCTGCGAACGATAACCTGCTTGATCTGGTCGCGGCGGGTGATCTCCACTGGGCCGGTGGCGCGGCGTACTTCGGCGATTTCCCCCAGCCGCACGTAGCCGCCAGCAGGCACGGCAATGACCAGGTTTTCCACATCGTCGCGGGTGCGCAGCTCGCGCTCCGGCACGATCAGGGGAGGTCGAAGAGTTCGGTGTTTTCTCGGTATTCGCTGACCACGCGGCCGCCGATATACCCGCGTAGAGTGACGGGAACATCTCTCACGCTGGGGCCGAGTTCACCGGTGCGCAGTCGGTCGATCTCGACCTGCCACTCCGGCTTGCTATAGTCGAGGGAGACATAAACGTTGGTCAACGCCGGAGACTCGGTGAGCTGATTGGCCACCTGATTGGTAGTTTGGAAGAGTTGGTCCATTTCGTTGCCGCTGATTTCGACTTCGATTTCGGACTGGCCGACCTTGCGGATCCCCGCATCTGGCTCTGCATGACAATCAGCCGGGCTCCGGGCGCATTCAGCCTGGCGACTTTTGGGCGGAGTTGCTCGACATATTCGGTGGTGCTGATGTCGCGCCGCTCGGCGGGGATCAACTCGATATCGATCTTGCCCTCGTTGCCGATCTTGTTGGTGTAGAGGCCGCGTACGGCGCCGCCGACGAGGCTGAAATAGGAACCCATGGCCGGATCGTCTGCCACCTGTGCTTCGATCTGTGCGGCCACTGTGTCCATACGCTCCAGCGCGGCTCCGGCGGGCATGCGGATCTTGATCATGATCCGGCCGTCATCGACGGCGGGAAGGAATTCCGTGCCGCTTTGCATAAAGGCGACGCCGCCGCCTGCAGCCAGGAGGAGGAAGCAGCCGATAACGAGTACGCGTTGACGGAGGGCAAAGTCGATGCTGCGGGCGTAGCCGCCTTGCAGCCATTGGTTGAAGCGTTCGTTCCAGCCTTGCGTGGCCTGTCCGGCAGGTTTGAGAAACCATGCCCCCAGCATGGGCACGAGGAACACGGCGCAGAGGCGGCTGATCAGCACGATGCTCAAGACGATCAGCACCAGCTCACGAAAGTGCAGCGTGATCAAACCGGGAACGAAGAGGAAGGGAAGAAAGAGCGCGAAAAAGGCGAAGGTCGCGGCTACGAGAGCCGCGCCAACTTCGCGGGTGGCGGCTTGCGCTATAGCAGGCAGACTGTCCTCGGGGCGCTCGGCCTGGAGGCGGGTGATGTTTTCCAGCACCACGGTGGAGGCGTCGAGCATCACGCCGATGGCCACGACGAGCCCGCCAAGAGAGAAAATATTGAGCGAGAAGCCAGCCAGCTTCATGATGAAGAAATTGGCGCCGATGGTCACGGGTAGCACCACGGCGATAATAAAGACCTGGCGCGGACTGCCGAGAAAAATGAAGAACACGAGGATAACGAGCAGAGCCGCTTCGAGGGCGGTGTTACGCACGCCTTCGATCGAGTTGTTGATGTATTTGGCCTGATCCTGCACGAGTTCATAGCTGAGGCCCTCGGGGAAAACATCGACGAGGGCGGCCAGCCGCTGGTTGACCGCGGCGACGGTAGCAACGGTGTTGGCGTCCGCCTGTTTGATGATGTTGATCTTGACCGCGGGGTTGCCGTTTAGGCGCGTCACCATGCGGACGTCTTCGTGGCTATCCTCGACACGGGCGATGTCGCGCAGGTGCAGGCGTCCGGTCTCGCTCTCGGCCACCACAATGTCGCGGATACTTTCCAGGTCTGTGAATTCACCGAGGGTGCGGACGATGGTTTCTTCGTTGGCCCCGGTCACCCGGCCGCCGGGCATCTCGATATTTTCCGCTTGCAAGCGGCGCTCAATGAGAGCGAGGCTGAGCTGGTGTTTTTCGAGAGCGACGGGGTCGATGAAGATACGGATCTCGCGCTCCAGACCACCCGCGATGTCGACGGCCGCAACCCCTTGGGCGGCGAGCAGACGGTCGGCCAGCCAGGTGTCGATCCAGGTGCGCAGCTCGGTCAGATCCATGCGGTCGGACTCGAACACGGCCTGCACGACGGGGAGTTGCGAGGGGTCGGCCTTGATGATGACCGCTGGATCCATGTCGTCCGGCAGTTCCCGCAGCGCACGCTGGTAGGCGGCCAGGCTGTCCTGATAAGCGACATCCACATCGACGCCGTATTGGAAATTGACGTCGAGCTGGTAGAGCCCCTCCAGACTACTGGAGGTCAGATAGTCGAGCCCGTCTACCGAGGCCGGTTGGCGCTCGATCGGGTCCGCCAGGTTGCGGTCGATATCTTCCGGTGTCGCCCTCGGCCAGGCGGCTCGTGGACTCAGAGCCGCCCCGCGTGCGAAATCGACCGCAGCGCGGCTGATCTTGACATCGGCTTCGGCGCGGATGAACAGCGACTCGGCTTCAAGCGAGGCGGTCTCGGCACCGAGTACGTCAATGATTGTGCCTTTGCTCTGAGTGTATTTGCTCTGTTCAATGCGGAGTGATTCCGCCGCTGTCTCGGTGGCGAGCACTGCAACCTTGAGCCGTTCGAGTGCTGAGGTAAAATCGAGTTGCGCAATTTTGAGCTCGAGTCGGCGGCTTTCGCCTGCTGGATGGTCGCGGCCGTCGCTTCCATGCGCAGGCGGGCTGCCTGCAAGTCGGAACGGGTCGTCGAGGTGTCGTTGGTCGGCGGACCGATTCTCGAAGCGCTTTCAATGGGTTCTTTGACCAGCTCGACATTTTCCCAGCGGTCGTCTAGCGGTCGCCCGACCATGAAGTTGATGGAGGCGCGCAGGCTTTCGCGGTCGTTACGCTGCTGGATGATGCTTTGCTCGACTACGGCGGCCCGCACATCGAGTCGCATCCGGTCGACCTCGGCGGCTTTGCCCTGTTCCAGCAGTTGACCGACTTGCCGAGCCTGCTGGCGCAGGGACTGGATCGATTTTTCGGAAGCACGAATGATGGACCTGCGGGCGCTGAACTCGAAGTAAAGCTGCGCTGCGCGTGTGGCCATGCGCTCCTGAAAGAAACGCAGGTCGGCCCCCGAGGCCTCTTCCAGAAGACGAGCTGCTTCCTCCGCCGCGCTGAGCCGACCGCCGGAGTAGGCTGTCCAGCGCAGAACGAGATCGCCAGCCCAAATTTAACGGGAAAACTCGCCCGGCTGATTGTTAGCGGTCGCCGGGCGGATGCGCATGGGGTCGTTGAAATGCTGCGTGCCGGCCTGCACAGCAAGTCGCGGCAGGCGTTCGGCAGAGCTTCCACGGGCTTGTGCACCTGCGGCTTCGAGACGGGCCTGGAAAGTGGCCAGGTCCGGGTGCTTTTCGATGGCAGCTTTCACAAGTTGTTCGGCCGTGAGTGTCGGGAGCGATTCCCTTGTCGGGTTCGCGAGGATCATCTGGCTCAGAGACAAAAGAAGAACGGCCAGAAGGCTCATCATGGCCGGGCCGGTGACCTTCCTAATGCTTAAGTCGGCATTCAGTTCATCCCCGACCGCATCGACTCCATAAACCTCTTTCGCGCACTTGCGGCAGCCGGATCCAAGCACTTCGATTTTCAATTCACGCTCCCTTTCAGGCGATGCCGAGCCGTGGGGCGACCGCGTTGAAGATCCAGCCGACCAGAATAAAGCTGGTCAGAAGGATCAGAAACAGAGCAGCTAGCAAGCGCC
>JBHEOO010000004.1:116217-116658 GCA_046260765.1 Chromatocurvus sp. | reverse complement strand
GCACATGAAGCCCGAACCGCGGGACAATCTGCAGCGTTACCTGAGTGACTATCCGGCACTGGCTGCGCTCTACCAGGCCAAGCAGTGCCTCAGCCGCCTGTTGCTTCTCAAGAACCTGAGAAAGCGACGAGCCGAGAAAAAGCTACCGGAACTCCTGCAGCTGATCGAGCAAATGCGCCAAAGCCCACTGCGACGCCTGGCCAAAACACTGACGTCCTGGCTGGAGCCCATTGTCGCCATGTGGCGATTTACCAAGAGCAATGGCCCCACAGAGGCTTCCACACCAAGATGGAGATGATGACCAGGAGAGCCTACGGCTTCAGGAATTTCGAGAACTATCGACTGAGGGTCTTAACCCATTGTGGATGGGTGGTGCGGCATCCCGATGGCATCATCAATCGGGTCTAGTGAAAAACGGTGCATCCCCCGTTAAATGGGGAG
>JBHEOO010000004.1:24164-116207 GCA_046260765.1 Chromatocurvus sp. | reverse complement strand
CCACCCGGGCAGGAGCGCTCAACGACACGAAGGATACCACAGCTCTCTCCCCGGCCGACACGCTGCCGCATGCTTCGACGTGATAAGCTGAATCGACGTGCTCTGATCCTGTAGGTAGGTATCCGGTGTTGAAAGGGTTGGCGTGGCTGGTGTCGGCGATTCTGGCAGCGGTGATCGCAAGTGTCGCTGTGTTGATGCTGTCTGATCGCGCCTTTTTTGCCGTCATAACCCGTCTCGTAACGGTCTACACCCCCTACTGTATCACCCTGGATGAGCCCCGTATTAACTGGTTTGAGGGTAAACTGGAGATCAACACTCTTCAGGTGCATCACGCAGGGAATGAGGGTGCCCCCATGCTGGGCGTCGACGAGCTCAGCGTCAGTGGTGCGCCGACTGAACTTCTGCAGCTGGGTATCTCGCGGGCCGACGTGACTGCGGGTGCCGTACTTGTTTACGTGGACGCCACCGACACATCAGAGGATCCGAATCCCGCCGAGTGGCTGCAATACACCGCCATGTTCCCACGCAAGCTGAGTGTCGGCACACTGCATGTGGTTTCCAAAGATCAATCCGTCAATATTTTTCCCTTCAGCAATCTGTACGGAGGCTGGCAGGACAGCAGTCATTTCGTAGCGAGCGCTGGCGCGGACTACACCGGTACGCCGCTCATCATCGCACTGAGCGCCGAGCGGCGCGCTCTAAGCGCGAACAGCAGCAGCCTGGCCATTCATGGCGCAATGAAACCGCAGCAAGGCAGCAGCCGCATTGAGCTGGACGGTGAGCTCACGGCAACAGACGAGGCCATCACGTACCGATTCGATCTGCACGCGGAGTACGAACGGGTTCAGGACTTCCTCAACGCCATTGAAGATGGCGCCTACCCATTTGAAGGTACGCTGATGCTGGACGGCACGCTTGCCGGTGACCTGGATCAGTACGATCTGGACGTGCGCCAGCTGGCGCTCGACAATGGTGAAATCTATTACTTCACGGCCAGCGGTTCCGTGCGCAAAACCCTGGAATCGCCTGCGCAGCTCGACGTTCGGGCCCGTGGCCGCATGGCTTCGGTAGACCAGCTGCTTGATCTGGTTGATATCGATATCGGGAATATTGGCGCGGCAACCGCAGAACTGAGTCTCGTCGGCCCGCTGACCGATCCGGTGCTTGACGAGTTTGCTATCCAAACCCGCAATCAAAGGGGTCTGGAGCTGTCTGTGACGCCTCACGCCGGCACCTTTACGCTGCAGCAACAGGCGCTGCTTCCCGGTCAGGCACTCGTCGTTTCGATGTCGGCGCCGGGACTGACCGCTGTCGAGCCCTGGCTTGGCGCACAGCCGCTCGATCCCGGTGCCTGGTCACTGACCCTGCGCGTATCCCAGACAGATACCGCGTTCCAGCTGAGCGAACTCGCGCTCAATCTGGGTGACTCTGCGCTCTTCAAGGGCAGTGTTTCCGGCAGCGTCGAATCGCTCAGATTTACCGATGCGGCTACGCCTGACATCAGCGGCATCGATCTTTTATTCTCAGGCAGCACCGAAGATGTCCCCGGACTACTGCGTGCTTTTGCGCCGCAAATGCAGGCGCTGCCGGCGCTGAACACTGCTCAGGTGTCGGGTGTCCTTCGCGGGTCATCAAGGGAGCTGACACTCGAAAAGGCCAGCATCAACGCAACGGGCGTGGACATGATCATCAATGCGCGTAACCTTGCCGCCACGCTGCGACCGCTGGATACGCTCCAGATAGTCGGTGCTGATGCGCAGATCGCACTCAGCCTGCCCTCTCTCGCATCACTTGACGGGATGGAGCTGCCAGAGCAGATCAAATTCGTCGACTCGCTGACGTTTGATGCGAAGGCATCCTATAGCGGCGCCGTTCTATCTCTCGACAACGTGATCAGCAGCGCGAATGCCCTTACCGGCAGTGTGCACGCTCGCGGGCGTATCGATGATGCATTGAACGGGAAAGATCTCGCACTGGATATTGCGCTACAGGACATACCACTGACTGAACTCGCGGCGGCGCTACAACCGCAGGACACCAGTGCTGCCATGGCCTCCCTGCCGGGCAGGCTATCGGGTATCGCACACCTCAACGGCGATGTGAGCGCGCTTGCCATAGAAAAGATAGACCTCTCACTTCAGGCGGATGAAGCCGCCGGCGCGACGCTCCAGGGCACGGCAAGTGTGACTGATGGTATACCGCGTGCGCAGGTAGAAATGGCTTACCGGCTGGACGATCGCGAGTTGATTGCAACGCTCCTGGGACATCCACTGGCCCCGGGGAGTGGCACCGTTGTGCTGGATTACCAGCCCCAGCGGGTCGTGGTGGTGGTGCACAGCCTGATGGGCGACAGTGATATCTCGGTTGTGCTCAACGCCACTCGCGACAAGGAAGACATTACCCGGCTGGATGTGGACCTTAACGTTCCAAGGTTATATCTGCCCGATCTTATCGGCATACCGCAGGCCGAAGGGTTACGCGACGTAGAATCCGGCGAGGGTGGTTCTGAACAGACGGCAGAATCACTCACCTGGCGAGACTCCCTGCCCACTTACCCGCTGCGTGTTCAGGCAAACATCGGTGAAATCGTCGGTGACAACACCGCCATGGACGGATTTACTTTCACGCTCTCCGGCGCCGACAGGCGCTATATTCTCGAACAGTTTGATATCGCCTACGCGGGAGGCAGCGTGGTCTTTCGAGGGGTTGCCGATCTCGCCAGCGAAGCGATGGGGATCAGCCTCGCCGGTTCGGCCGAGGCGATGCCTATCACCGCAGTCGCCGCGGATCTCGGCTACGGTGGCGACATAGAGGGGACACTATCCTTGCTGGCGGGTCTGACCGTGCAGGGAGACAGTGTCGATGCCATGCTCCGCTCCCTGTCAGGCAGACTGTCGGCAGCGGTGGCGGATGGACACATTGAGGGAGCGGCCTACGATCTGCTCGCCACAGATCTGCTGGGCTGGCTGTTTAGCGGTGGCCTGCTGAGCGCCGCCACAGATTTTCAGTGCGCCGCAGTGAACTTCAATCTGCGCGACGGCCGGGCGACCAGCGATCGTCTGTATATCCTGACGCGCAACATGATTGCGTCCGGAGATGCGGCCATCGATCTTGCAGGCCGGCAACTCGATATCCGCGTGCAGCCACGGGCCCGTAAACGCAGCGTACAGATGCCCTCCTCCATTACCGTGCGCGGACCACTCGACAATCCCCGGGTAAGCATCTCACCCATAGCGGCAACCATGGATACCACGGCCAAGATTCTGTTCTTTGTGCCGGATCTTCTGCTGCGGCTTTTTGGACTCGGCCCGGATGCCGAGGGTAAGGTGCAGGCCTGTACCGTTGACGGCTGATTGATCGACAGACCGCTGCGCGTCTATCTGCCCAGGCTAAGTCTGCGTGCTACACTCGCCGATTTTTCGGGGCAACCGGAGCGTTTCTACTATGGCGTCAGACCGCGGCGAGTTCAGTTCACGGTTCGGTTTTATCATGGCCGCGGCGGGCAGCGCAGTGGGCCTTGGCAACATCTGGGGATTTCCGACGCAGGCAGCAAGCAATGGCGGTGCGGCATTTCTCATTGTCTACCTGTTTCTGGCATTTGTCCTCGCTTACCCGGTACTGATGGCTGAGCTGATTATCGGGCGGCACGCACACGCCAATGCCGTGCGCGCCCTGCAGACCATCGCAAGCAAGCCGCTGTCGAAACGCGTCGGCGCTGGTGCCGGCATTGTGGGGCTTGTCGTCGCAAGCTTTATCCTCAGTTTCTACGCCATTGTGGCCGGCTGGATGATGGCGCATTGCCTGGGTTCGTTGGCCGCACTCGCCGGGTTTGATGCGCTCGAGGCCTGGCTGATCGGATTCTCCCTGGAGAGAAACGCACTGTTTATGCTCGTCTTTCTGACGGCAACCGCGGGCATTATCTCGGCCGGCGTGCATGACGGCATAGAGCGCTGGTCCAGCCGGCTGATGCCGGCACTCCTGGTGACAATGCTGGGTCTGGTGCTCTACGTGCTCACGCTGGATGGCGCGATGGATGGCTTGCGCGTCTACCTGCTCCCCGATTTCTCTGCCGCGCTGGCGCCAAGCCTGGTTATCAAGGCCATGGGGGCTGCGTTTTTCTCGCTCTCTCTGGGTGTCGGAACCATGCTTATTTACGGCTCCTACCTCAGCGACCACGAAAGTCTTCCGGTGGTCGGTGGACTGGTCACCGGTGTTGATATCGGTATTGCAGTGCTGGCGGGATTTCTGGTGCTGCCCGCCATGTACGTCGCTTTGAACAGTGGTGTGGAGATTTTTACACCCGCAGGGCAGCTGATCTCAGAGGACACGCTGATATTTACCGTGTTACCAGAGCTGTTCGCCACCATGGGTGTTGCTGGCGCCTTTGTGTCGCTGCTGTTCTTCTTTCTTATGGCCATCGCTGCGCTGACTTCGTCGATTTCAATGCTGGAGCCCCCGGTTGCCTATACGATCGAAGAACATGGTCTCAGCAGACATCGCGCCGTAGTGCTGATATCCATTATTATTGCGACAATCAGCGGCACGATTCTTCTCAATTTCGATGAACTGTTCGGCCTTGTCATCGCTGCGACCACACGCTATAGCCAGCCGCTACTGGGCCTTGTGTTCTGTCTTTACGTGGGTTGGGTCTGGCATCGCCATGGGCTGCTGCAGGAGCTCAGAAAAGGAGCGCCGCAGGTCGAGCACACACTATTCTGGCGTATTTGGCCATGGCACGTGCGCTTTGTATGCCCGCTCATCATCGGCGCTATCTTCCTGCAGAATCTGCTGCCCTGACGGCCGCGGGGCGCCAGTGATCAGAGGGCGTCGCCAGCGCTGAACCAGCCGCTGATAGCCTGCCTTGGCGCCGCAGCAAACGGTGTCACATAGGTCACGGCGTGCACCCTGTGCACATCAAACAGCATCAGGTCATTGAAGCCCGGCGCCCAGGCATCCTGTGGCACCCCATCCTGCCGGTAGAACTGCAGCAGACCGCCCCAGTCCGGATGCCATCTGGGCGTAAAGCCAAGCACGTAGGCAACGCGTCGGCGCTCAGCTGGCACAACATCGTTATGCCGCGTCAGAAAATGCCCGGGGCGATAGCGGGTCACCTGCATGGACGCGCAGCTGATGTCGTGTATCCCTGACACGTCTCTGACCATCGCCAGTACCGGTTCACTGTTCAGTGCCTCGGCAACGCCGTACAGTGGTCCAGGTACAGACGCATTGGGTTGCTCGGGAAGATAGTAGCGTTCATACAGAAAGCCGACGCCGCTGGCTGCCCCCGCGTTGATTTTCTCACCCAGCTGCTGTCGCGCTTCGGCGTCCATTCTCTGTAAATCGTCCGGCGTTGCCAATTGTGTACGCCCATCGATATGAAATGTGTTGGCGTAGGAAACAGTAGCGGTCATTGCAGCAGCAATTTGCTCGGCATCATCGGGACTCCACACCTGATAAATTCGGGTGCGGGCCTCTGCCCGGTACTGCTGTGTGTGGTCTGCGAGGACTTCGCCTGCTGGTATCTGAAAGTCTGTTTTCATCTGCTAATTTAGCACCAGCACACATCACCAGCGCAAGGCTGAATGGGAGGAGCCTGAATGGGAGGAACCTGAATGAGAGGATATTGGCCCCCAGCTCAGGTTGACGGCGGTCGCAGCGACCGTCACGATGATTGCGTCAAGAGCTACGCCACAACCACGCTGCCGGGGTATCATACCTGACTTGGCTTTCAAGGCTGCACTGAGGACCTGACTGAATGAGCAAGTTCCTGATCATCTTTGCCACCGTTCTGTTTGTTCTGTTCGGCATCGAGATGCAGCAATCGGTGCAGATGCATGTCGTGCAACCCTTCACCGGCGTTCTCGCCGATATCAGCGCAGCGCTGATCATGCCTTTTGACGACGCGGTGACGGCGACGGGGCGTATTATTCGTCACACGGAAAACCAGTTCGCCGTTTCGATAGAAGCAGGCTGCAATGGTGTGGAGGCGGCCATCGTGCTGATCGCGGCAGTGGTCGCATTTCCAGCGCGGCCCCTGCAGAAAGTGGCTGCCATCCTCGCAGGCTTTCTGGCAATCCAGGCCATGAACATTCTGCGCATTATCAGTCTGTTTTATCTCGGTCAGTGGCGCATGGACGTGTTCAGCTGGAGCCACCTGTACCTGTGGCCAGTTCTCATCATGCTCGATGTGCTGGTCGTTTTCCTGCTTTACCTGCGCTATCTCGCGCGCCCCAGCGTAGGGCAAGCGGTCATCGCATGAGGCCGGATCCGGCAAACACGCCCGCCCGGTTCTTCGGACTCGTGCTGCTGTTGATGCCAGTGACGTTCGTCGCCTGGTACGCTCTTGGGTCGCTGCTGGCAGCCCCCGCTGTCTGGCTGTCGTCCATCGTTCTGGGCAGCTGGTTTCCGGAGCTGATCGCATCAGTGACGCTGCAGGATACGCAGATGATGGTCATGGCTACACTAGGTGAGGTTGACGGCCGGCTTCTGCCGGCAGAAGAGGCGGGATACCAGCTTGGACTGCCGGTGGACACGCGCGTGCTGAGCTATTCAATACCCTTCTATGCCGCCCTGCATTTCGCCACGCCAATGTCTGCCAGCTGGGAGCGGTTTGCGCGCGCCCTGCTGGTGCTCTGGCTGCTTATGATACTCGGCCTGATCAGCACAACATTGAAAAACTTCATGCTGACCTTCGGTGAACGCCTTCTGGACCTTCCGCAGGCGCCCCCCGCCGATGTCATTGCGCTGGTGTACCAGTTCAACACGCTTATTGTACCGCCCCTGGCCCCCATACTACTGTGGGGGCTTGCGGTGCGTAACACCCCGGTGATGCAAAGCCTTCTTCCGAGCGCCCTTGCGACGCGATCCGGTCATGAAGACCCGTCGTGAACAGCCGTCGTGATGTCGCGTGCCAATCAGCCGATCAGCCGGAAGCTGGGCCGTCGTCACCCGCCTCTTCTGCCTCGGCAAAGGCGCCCGGTGCGCAGCGCCAGGGTCTATGATCACAGGTATGGATATTCGGGCAATCCTGCGTGCAGCCGCGACAGGGAAGCGTATCACTTCGGTTTACATCATGCTGCATTGCCAACGCCCTCGCTGCGCTTCGTTTTGCGCATCAGTGCCTCGAACTCTTCACCGCGCTCTTCCAGCACCGCCTGGAGCGCTTTCTCCATCAGATGCCGAGCCTGGCCCGTGTAGGCATAGATGCAGGAGTGCACTGCAGCATCGTGCCAGTTCTCAACCGAGCAGGAAGAGGAGTAGGCTTCGAAATTGGCCAGCGCGGAGATCAGATCGGAAATATGTCGTGGACACTCGCAATCGAGTGCACTTTTCAACTGACGTGCCGCCGACAGTTCATTCTCCGAAAACTGTCGCGGTCGTGCACCCATCAGCTCACCCAGATTACCCTCGCCCACGCTGGCGTTTCTCTCCGCGATGCCTCGCGTGATTTCGAACGCCAGATATGCCGGGTCAGGTGGGAACGCTGTCGTTGCATAACCCCTGGATTCAAGTTCGTCGAGCCAGCGGTCGTTACCGAACTGATAGGACACGATAACTTTGCTCGCCTTGAAATGATCGGCAACGGCCTGGAGCTTGCTGACGTTGCCACTCGCGAGGTTGGGACATTCCACCACCAGCGTGTCGACGTCTTCTAGCAGCGACTGGTCGGACGGAATAAACTCTGACAGCGCGACCCGTGCCAGACGGGCATCGACGCCAGCAATGCATCCCTGGTGGCCATCCAGCCAGTCGCACAGCTGCTTGCCCACGAATACCGCCCGGGGCTTGCGCTCCGGCAGCACATCGCGCCCTGACCTGCCCCGGTTGCGAACGAGCATTTCCAGGGTTTTGCGCTCAGTGGTTGCGATTTCGCCGATACGCGACCCGGCTGCCACGAGGGCCGCGATGAGCTGCAGGTGCTCGAGGTCTGACTGGGTGTATTGACGTCGCCCCGTATCAGATTTATGGCTGGCACCCAGCCCGTAGCGTCGCTCCCAGACACGAAGTGTGTCGGGTTTGAGCCCAGTGAGCCTGGCTACCGTACCAATACCGTAGAGGGGTCGTGTTTCTAACTGAGCTTGCTGCATGTGGAGATACTCCCTGAAGTAATTGGACAAGTTACGCGACAAAATATGAACTAGATGGAGGAATATTAGTCGAATGTTGATGTTTTGTCCTGCTTTGACTTGGACAAATTTAGTAAAAACCTGTCCAACACCATAAGAACATACGTATATCTGGACAAATGAGCCGAGGAAGAGAGGTGTTCGGTGGAGACATTTATAGTGGACACGGAAGAAAAGGACCTTGAGCGGTTGTTCGCCGAAGCCCGGCGCTACCCCCTGCTCACGGCAGCACAGGAACGTGAGGTCGACACCAACAAGTGGGCGGCCGTCAAAGGGTTGCAGGATCTGTTTGCACGCGATCCCGCGGCGCGTCACTACATGCTGGAGTGGGCGGGAAACTGCTCAGTGACACCACTGGACATCGCCCGCTTCGAAAACCGCGAGCATCATTTCATTTTGCGACGCGAGTTGGCCGACTATCTGGAAGACGGTCGATGCAACGGGGCGATGACTGCGTTCGAAGCGGGCCTGGTAAAGGAGCGATCAGAGCGCCATCTGGCTAAGCTGCTTGACGACCTCAAGCTCCCGGCAAGCCTCACGGTCGGTCTGGCCGGCGTGGTTCTTCGCCAGGCCGGCCAGAAAGTCGCCTGCAGTGTGGCGAATGCTTTGCAGGACTGGCAGGTCAGCTGGCACAGGATCAGTCAGCGGGCACGACCGCCGCTGGATGATACCGCTGTCATGACCATGCAGGGGCTTCTGGACAAGTACACTGACGCCCGCGACACACTTACCATGCACAACCTGCGTCTGGTGTATTCCATTGCCGGTCGCCACCGGGGTCGCGGCGTAAGCTATCTCGACCTGATCCAGGAAGGCACATTGGGCCTCATACGTGCGGCAGAGAAGTACGAGTACCAGAAGGGCTTCCGGTTCAGCACCTACTGTTTTAACTGGATCACCCAGTCGGTGCGTCGTTACGTCGGCGACTCGGGCGGCATGATCCGGTACCCGACGCACGTACAGGAGCAGGTCAGCAAGCTTTACCGCATCAAGATAAACGAGGTCGCGCGCACTGGAATCGAACCGGGCGATGAAGAACTGGCGCGAGCTGCCGGGCTGTCCCTCGACAAGACGCGCCAGCTGCTGCAGTTACGCAACCTCGGCGTATCCCTGGATACGCCACAGTACGAGGATGATGACGCCACATTGCTCGACTCGATACCGGGCGGTCCGTTTCAGGGCACAGAATCCCAGGCAGAGTCGGAATCGCTACACGAGCGTTTACTGCATGAGATAACTGATCTCGACCCGGCGGAGCGACAGGTGGTAATCGCCCGATGGGGATTGCACGATGGGCCACCCCTGTCCCGGGCGGAGATCGCCGACAAGATGTCGGTCAGCCGCGAGTGGGTGCGACAGCTTGAAAGATCCGCGTTGACCAAGCTCAGTCGCAACCAGAATGTGCAGTCTGCGTTCGAGGATTACACAGCGTTATCAAGTTAAAAACGCGGGCTTGCCAAGGCAAGCCACCGCCCTGCTACGCAAGAATTGCGTGCAGGGCTTTTTTTATGGTCGGATAAGAGAACGTGAATCCGCTGTGTGTAAGACGCTCCGGCAGGACTTTCTGACCGTTGATAAGCAGTTCGTCTGCCATCTCACCCAGCATGATACGCATCACTGTTGCAGGAACAGGCGCCGTCAGCAGCGTTTTCCGCTGATGTTTGATTGCGTCACACATCCCGCGACCGGTCACCGGTTCCGGTGCCGTTACATTGAAGGGTCCGGATAACTCAGAATGGTCAAGAAGGAAAGTCAGAGCAGCGACAACGTCACTGCGGTGCACCCAGCTCAACCACTGGTGGCCACTGCCAATCCAGTTGGCAAGCCCAAAACGGAAAGGCCTGAAGAGCTCTTCAAAGGCCCCTCCCCCCGCATCCAGCACAACGCCGAAACGACACAGGCAGACCCGGGTACCGAGGGCTTCCGCGTGGAGAGCAGCCTCTTCCCACCGGCTGCAGAGATCGGCAGAAAACCCCTCTCCCGCCGAGTCTTTTTCGGTGACAGGTTGGTCACCGTGTCCGTAATAGCCGATAGCGCTGGCGTTAAGAAGCACCGCCGGGGGCACCTGCAGCCGCGTCATGCACGCCACCAGTTGCCTGGTTGTTTCAAGACGGGAATCGACGATTTCACGCTTGTAGCTGGCCGTCCAGCGCGCACCAGCCAGCGATGCACCGGCAAGATTGATCACGGCATCAATCTGCGCGTTGTCGGCGAGCTCACCAAGATCCTGGATATAACGGCAGCCCTCGGTATCGGTGTGGCTGGATCGGGACAGGATCGTGAGGGTGTGCTTTTGCGTGAGCAGGTGTGGAACAAGCGCGTTACCGATGAAGCCAGTTCCACCCGTCAGTAAAATATGCATGCGATATACCCCGTTATTTAACATCGACAGAGTTACTCTGTACGCAACCCTCTCGCTTCAGATCAAAAGGTAGACACAGGGCGCACCCCTCATGCAGAAACCGTATCATGTGACTATGCAAACCTCTATTGATTCAGCGCAAAACGAACTTCTCGACTTTTTCGAGGCGCACCCCAGGCTGGCGATCCTCACCGGAGCCGGCATCAGCGAGGGATCTGGCATACCAACCTACCGCGACAGCGAGGGTAACTGGCTGCGCAACGATCCCATTACCCACCAGGAGTTCACCGGCTGCGAGCAAAAGCGCCGACGCTACTGGGGACGTTCTTTAGTGGGCTGGCCCGGTGTTCGGGATGCCAGGCCCAATGCGGCGCATCAGACACTGGCGACTCTCGAGCGTGAAGAGCGCATTGAACTGCTGATCACCCAGAACGTGGATCGCCTGCATCAGCGTGCGGGGAGCTGCAACGTCGTCGACCTGCACGGGCGTCTCGACCGGGTTATCTGTCTCGCCTGCAAGGCGTTTTCCCACCGCGAACTGATGCAGCAACGCCTGGAACGCCATAACCCGCATCTTCGCGATCTCGCGGTGGAGGTACGCCCTGATGGTGACGCCGACCTGAGCATCGAGCAGGTCACATCGGTCGTTGTTCCCGTCTGTGACGCCTGCGGCGGCGACCTGATGCCCGATGTTGTGTTCTTTGGCGGCTCCGTTCCCAGAGAGCGAGTCGCCCATTGTACCGACGCCATAGCCCGCGCCGACGCCCTGCTGGTGATCGGCAGTTCCCTGCGGGTCTTTTCCGGCTATCGCTTCTGCCGGCGTGCCGCCGAGGCCGGCAAGCCAATTGCGATTCTCAACCCTGGAGTCACGCGAGCTGACCCGCTCGCGACGCTCAAACTGTCACACCCCGCCGAAATGTTACTGCCGCCCTTATTGGGAGTATTGTCGCGCGGCGCAGCAGGCAGAGACAGCGGCGGTTCCAATGCCCGCACTGCAACTGACGCAAGGATTCACAAGCCATGACCCCTCCCCTGATCTTCTGGTTTCGTCAGGACCTCCGCACTGTCGACCTGCCGGGGCTGAATGCGGCCGCCGCCACGGGTCGACCAATGATTGCACTGTATATCCTTGATGAGACAACGCCGGGCGACTGGACGCCAGGCGGTGCTTCACGCTGGTGGCTGCATCACAGCCTCGCGGCGCTGGCGACCGCGCTGCAGGAATACGGTACTGAACTTGTGCTTCGGCGCGGCAAGGCACCTGACGTCCTGGACAACCTTATCGAGGAAACAGGCGCTGACGCCGTGTATTGCTCGCGGCAGTACGAGCCCTGGGCGGGCGAGCTCGAACAGTCACTTCACTCGCGGTTTGAGGCCCGGGGCATTGAATTCAAGCGCTTTCCCGGCCATCTGCTGCACGAACCCGGCAGCGTGCGAACGGGCGCCGGCGACCCGTTCAGGGTCTTCACGCCCTTCTGGCGCGCCTGCCGGGCCCTGCCCGAACCCCCTGAGCCAAAAGCGTTACCGCAAGACAGACAGTGGCACAGCCCGCTACCCGGGTCAGACACTCTGAAAAGCTGGCGGCTATTGCCGCAGGCGCCGGACTGGGCGGAAGGCTGGTCCGATCTCTGGACGCCCGGCGCAGAGGGCGCGCACGCCCGGCTGCACCACTTCCTCGACAAGCGTGTGGCCGATTATGGCGATTCACGCGACATGCCCGGCGAGTCCGCCACCAGCGGCCTGTCGCCACACCTGCATCACGGTGAAATATCGCCACGCTCCGTCTGGCACGCCACACAGACCTGGGCCGAGGAGCATCCGCAGTCACGGGGTGCCGCAGACAAGTTTCTTGCTGAACTGGGTTGGCGGGAATTTTCCTACCACCTCCTTGTTTTTTTCCCGGAGATCCCTGGGAAAGCCTTCAAGCCGGCGTTCGACGACTTTCCGTGGTCCGGCTCGCAAAACCACTTGCGGGCATGGCAAAGGGGCCAGACAGGCTATCCGATCGTGGATGCCGGCATGCGCGAGCTGTGGGCGACGGGCTACATGCACAACCGCGTGCGCATGGTCACCGCATCGTTCCTGACCAAACATCTGCTGATCGACTGGCGCGCCGGTGAGCGCTGGTTCTGGGATAAGCTGGTGGATGCCGACCTCGCCAGCAATAGCTGCAGCTGGCAGTGGGTGGCAGGCTCGGGAGCAGATGCGGCCCCGTACTTCCGCATTTTCAACCCGACAACCCAGGGTGAAAAGTTTGACGCCGCGGGTGAATACGTGCGCCGATGGGTGCCCGAACTCGCGCAGTTACCCGATAAATACCTGCACAAGCCCTGGGATGCTCCGGCGGCCGTGTTGCAGGAAGCAGGACTGACGCTCGACGAGCACTACCCTAAGCCTATCGTGGACCATCGCGAAGCGCGTGAGGCTGCGCTGGCGGCTTACGGGCAGATAAAGGGTAAATAAGCGGCCTCAGGCGTCCCGGGAGCTGACCCGACCCCGTCCGGCCTTGAGCCGGGCTCGATGCGTCTTCCCGTCAAGCCGTCGTTTCTTCGACGCCAGCGTCGGCCGGGTGGCAACGCGTTTCTTGCGCGGGGTGTTGCTGCGGCGAATCAGCTCCGCGAGTCGTTCCAGGGCATCGTCGCGATTGCGCGCCTGGCTGCGAAAACGCTGCGCCTTGATCGTGACCACCCCCTCGGCGGTAATGCGGTGATCGCGTCTCGTCAGCAAGGCGCTGCGATAGGGCTCCGGCAGCGACGAAGACTGGCTGTCAAAGCGCAGATGGATCGCCGTGGACACCTTGTTGACGTGCTGGCCACCAGCGCCCTGCGCGCGAATGGGCAAGAGCTCAATTTCCTCAAGGGGGATGGCAACCTGTGGGTTTATCTGCAACATCTGAAAATTGTAGCAGACAACTTGTAGCAGACAACGCGCAAACGGCGGAAAGATACAGATGCGATTCGCGGTTGATGAGGATAAAGTAGGCACTCTTTTCCCGGTGACTGAGGCTGCCGAGCAACGGCATCGATATCTATGCAGGGACTGCAATACCTACCCAACGTGCTCACGGGAATGCGACTGATCATGGCTGTTCCTATCGCACTCTTGATTCTGCGCAACGACTACGCATGGGCACTGGGGCTCGGCATTGTCGCCGGCATCACCGATGCCCTTGATGGCTTCTTTGCTCGCCGCCTGAATGCGCATTCCGCCTTTGGAGCGGGTATGGATGCGGCGGCGGACAAGCTGCTCATGGTCTGCGCTTTTCTGTCGCTGGCAAGCGTCGGCCTTCTGCCCTGGTGGCTGGCTGTCATTGTCGTGGGTCGTGACCTTGTCATCGTGTTCGGTGCATGCGCATACCGACTGTTGATTGGGCCGTTTGATTTCGCACCAACGGTGCTCAGCAAGGTCAACATGGGCGTTCAGGTCCTGTACCTCGTCGCTGTGCTTGCAGATGCACTGGTTCCGCTATCGCCGCCTGCCCTCGATTCGGCAGTGGCAATTCTGGTGGCGCTGGTGGCGGTCGCCAGCGGTGTGCATTACGTGCTGTCGTGGTCCCGGCGCGCAGTGAACGCACGCGGTACACTCGAGGGCAGATGAGCCACGAACTGCGCATACTGACCTACAACATCCACAAGGGCTATTGCACAGGCAACCGGCGCTTTGTACTGGACGCCATGCGCGAGCGACTGGAAGCGACCGAGGCGGACATCGTTTTCCTGCAGGAGGTGCATGGCTCAGCCGCTAACAGCCCCCAGAAGCAACAGCAGCTGACATACCCCGAGCAGCCACACTTCGAGTTTCTCGCCGATCGCGTATGGCCCCACTACGCGTATGGGCGCAATGCGATCTACCGCAAGGGCGATCACGGCAATGCCATACTCAGCAAGTTCCCCTTCACGGCCTGGGAAAACATTGATGTATCGATTTTCCCGCGCTCCAGTCGCAGCATTCTGCATGGCGTTATCGATATGCCTGAAACCGGCGTACGGCTGCATGTGCTGTGCGTTCACCTCGGGCTGCTTGAACAGGAACGGCGGGAACAGCTGCGCGCCCTGACCCGCCGCATCGACCAGCACGTACCGCGGCATGAGCCCATGATAATCGCTGGCGATTTCAATGACTGGCGTCAGCGGGCAGAACGCCATCTGCACGATGATCTGGGACTGGAGGAACTGTTCATGCGAATGCACGGTGCCCATGCGCGGACCTTTCCAGTGTGGGCGCCCGTGTTTCCCGTGGACCGGGTGTACTATCGGGGACTGATACCCGTCTCCGCGGAGCGTCTGTTAGACGGGCACTGGCGGGATCTGTCAGATCATGCGGCGCTGCATGGAGTTTTTGACCTGCCAGAGAATTAATGCCCTTTACCGTAGGCAAGAGTCTTTTGCCGGTCTGCGTCTGCGGAAGCATTCATACCCATAGTGCGCTGGATTACCAAGCCGCACGCATCGCCGCTTTCTGCGGCGACTTTCTCCCTGCGTCGCAGTTAAGCTTATCAGGATTCCCGTGAACGAGAGCCCTCAGCGATTTATATCCGGGGCTTTCCAGCCTGCTGGCGCCGGCCTTCTCTCAACCGGTGTGATCGGAACGGTAAATCCTGCGTCCGACCCGTTCATGAACATGCGCCGCTCGGCAATTCGCCAGCCTTCAATGGTGCGCACAATGCGGTCCCGATACTGCCCATAAATTGTTGCCGAAGATCCGTCGGGGCGCTCGTGCCAGGCCATGACGTAACTGGTCACATCCGCCACATCCTCGCCTTCAAAGGCAATACGTACGTTGGACAGGTGATGCGAAGTGCGTGTCCAGCGCCACATGCGCTCAAGAGAAGCAGCGAGCGCCGCCGCGCCTCTGGACTGCAAACGCGGGTCCTCGCCGTATACCACTGCGCAGTCCGCAGTGAAGAGTGCCGCGAGAGACTGAAGTTCCATTCGGTCGAGGTACAGGCAATAGTCTACGAGAAGGTCGTGTATAAATTGTCGGTCGGCAAACTCGCGAAGCTGGTGTGCCAAATAGATCTCCGGAGATCGCTGATCGGCGCGCACGATCCTTCAGGTTGTTGATTTTATATAAAATTGTGGAGGCTCGGGTCGGAATCGAACCGGCGTTGACGGATTTGCAATCCGCTGCATAACCACTCTGCCACCGAGCCTGTATCTGAAGATTGTGGAGCGGGAAACCGGGTTCGAACCGGCGACCTCAACCTTGGCAAGGTTGCGCTCTACCAACTGAGCTATTCCCGCGTTGTCGCTACGTTTCACCACCGCCGTGGTCGCCGGTACCCGGCGAGGCTGGGCGCCCCCCCTCCACCTTGGCAAGGTTGCGCTCTACCAACTGAGCTATTCCCGCGCTCTTGAGAGGCGTCTATTCTAGGGGCTGATCACCGGGAGTCAAGGCGTTTTGCCTCTTCATCGCGAGCGCGGATGACGCGTGCCGCTGCGCGCAGGTACGCCATCATTGACCACAACGTCAAAACCGCGGCGCTGTATAACAGTATGTAGCAAACCAGCAGCATCCAGCCGGCGTCTCGGCCTGGGTTGACTGCGAGCAGGCCGATCACGGCGATCATCTGCAGCGCGGTTTTCACCTTGCCGACATAACTGACGGCAACAGAGGTGCGCTGGCCGAGCTCTGCCATCCATTCACGCAATGCGGAGACGACGATCTCCCGGCCGATGATGACGCATGCCGCCAGGGTAAAAAGTATCGTGTCGTGACGCTCCACCAGAAGGACCAGTGCCACAGAAACCATGAGCTTGTCCGCCACGGGATCGAGGAAGGCGCCAAAGGCCGTCATCTGACCCAGCCGCCGGGCGAGATAGCCGTCAAACCAGTCGGTGACCGCCGCCAGAGTGAAGATACCGGCTGCGACCAGCCAGTGCCCCTGGAACGGTAAGTAGAAAACCACCACGAGCACCGGGATCAGAAGGATGCGCATCAGCGTCAGCGCATTGGGAATATTGATGGGCAAGCCTGTACCTCTGTTTCTCTGAAAACGATTTCAGTCGCTGACGCTATGCAAATGGTCGTAAATCTGTTGTGCCATGGTAGCACTGATACCGGGTATTTTTTTCAATTCACCCACACTCGCATTGCCCACACCCGACGCACTTCCGAAGTGTCTGAGCAGTTCGCGGCGTCGCTTGGCGCCCACGCCAGGAATACTCTCGAGCTGTGATGTGCGCCGGGTCTTGTCGCGCCGTGCGCGATGCCCGGTGATCGCGAAGCGATGCGCCTCGTCGCGAATGTGCTGTATAAGGTGCAGGGCCTCACTGCTGCCGGGAAGCTGCAGCTCGACGCCGCTTTCGCCCTTGATCAGCGTTTCGAAGCCGGCCTTGCGCGTAGTCCCTTTCGCAACACCCACCACCTGAACGCCTGCTATCCCCAGGTTGTCCAGTACATCCAGCGCCTGCTTCACCTGCCCCTTGCCGCCATCGATAAACAGTATGTCCGGCAACGCGCCCTCGCCGTCTGCAAGACGCTTGTAGCGACGTGTCAATGCCTGCTCCATGGCAGCATAATCATCGCCGCCGGTCACATCATTGATATTGAAGCGGCGATAATCGGATTTTTTCGGGCCCGATGCATCAAATACCACGCAGGACGCGACCGTTGCTTCGCCGCTGCTGTGACTGATGTCGAAGCATTCCATGCGCTCGGGCAGGCTCGTCAGCTCCAGAACCTCCTGCAGTGCCTGCAGCCGTTCCTGCGTGCTCTGCTTGCCCGCCAGATGTGCCTGCAGGTTGGTTTCGGCAGTCTGTTGCGCCAGCTGCAGCCATCGCGCCCGCGCTTCACGCACCCTGCTGCGTATCTGGACCTTACGTCCGGCATGACGTGAAAACGCCTCGGCTATGGCATCGGCATCCTCGATGTCGGCGTTCAGAAGGATTTCTGCGGGGATGGGCCGATTGTCAGTGCCAAGGTAAAACTGGGGCAAAAAGGCCGCGAGTACCGCATCCGGCGTCTCATCAAGCTTCAGGGGCGGATACCAGGTCTTGCTGCCGAGTACCCGGGCGCCGCGCACGAACAGCACCTGCACACAGGTCTGGCCACCGGCGACTACGGCAGCAAGGATATCCAGATCCCCGCTGCTGCCTTCTATGCCCTGTGTCGCCTGAACATGCTGCAGCTGGCGCAGCTGGTCCCGAAACACCGCCGCGCGCTCGTAGGCAAGCTCTGACGCGGCGCGCTCCATATCATCTGCCAGACGCACCATAAGTTCCTGATTCTTGCCGTGCAGAAACATAACGGTGTTCTCAACCTGCTGCGCGTACTCTTCCGGGGTGACGAGTTCCACACACGGGGCGCTGCAGCGATCAATCTGGTGCTGCAGGCAGGGACGCGACCGATTGCGAAAGTAACTGTCGCGGCACTGACGTACCTTGAATACCTTCTGCAGGAAGTGCAGTGACTGCCGCACGGCACCGGCACTGGGGTAAGGCCCGAAATACTGACCTTTGCGCCGCTTTGGACCCCGGTGGAGGGCGAGACGGGGAAAGCGATCCTCGGACGACATGAAGATGTACGGATAGGTTTTATCGTCCCGCAGCAGAATATTGTAGGGTGGACGGTGACTCTTGATCAGGTTGTGTTCGAGCAGGAGAGCATCGACTTCCGTTGACGTCACGGTCACCTGTATGTCCGCAATGCGATTGACCAGTGCAACCGTCTTGCCGTTGAGTCCACGGTTGCGAAAATAACTCCCGACGCGGCTACGGAGGTTGCGTGCCTTGCCCACGTAGAGCAGGCGATTATCGGCGTCATACATCTGATAGACACCACAGCGGGTCGTCAGACTGGACAGGAACGCAGTGGAGTCAAACGCGGTCATGCAGCTGCGCCGTATATGCGGGGCTCGATCTCAAGTGCACAGCCGAAGCGCCGGTGCACGGACCTCTGAATGCGAGTAGCCAGCTCAAGTACGGCGCTGCCTGAATTGGACCCCTGGTTGATCAACACCAGCGCGTGTCCTGCGTGCACGCCGACGCCGCCCAGCATGTAGCCTTTCCATCCACAGGCCTCGATCAGCCACGCCGCCGGAACCTTCACGCTCCCGTCGGCGAGATCAAAGACGGGCATGGCGGGGTGATCGCGCGCCAGCGTGTCCGCCTGCGCTGAGCTCACCACCGGATTCTTGAAAAAGCTGCCGACATTGGGAATCAGCGCCGGATCCGGCAGGCGTGCGCGACGCAGCTCAACTACCGCCTGATGCACGTCACCTGCGGTGACCTCCTGTCCGTCGCGCTTGAGGTAATCCGAGAGCGCCGCATACTTGAGGTTCGGCCGCTCACTGCGCTGCAGGGTCATTTCCACGGCGGTAATCACACAGCGGTCGCGCAGCTGACGCTTGAAGATACTGTCACGGTAGCCAAACTCGCACTGCGCGGCGCTCAATCGACGCAGCTTGCCGCTGTCGATATGGACGACCTCCACGCAATCGACGACCTCTGACAGCTCCACCCCGTAGGCCCCGATGTTCTGTACGGGCGCAGCGCCCACCGTGCCGGGGATCAACGCGAGGTTTTCAAGGCCGTAAAAGCCCTGCTCAAGGGCCCAGACGGTCAGCGCATGCCAGTTTTCGCCACCGGCGACGCGCAAACCGACGTGCTGACTGCTTTCGCTGATGATATCGCGTCCGAGTCCACGATAGCGCAGCACAAGTGCATCCAACTCCCCCGCCAGCACGATGTTACTGCCCTCCCCCAGCACGATGACGGGAAGTTGAAGTAAGCGAGCCTCGTCAAGGGACTCGCGCAGTGCAGATATCGTATCCGGCGTGCGCAGAAGCGTCGCACTGGCGCGAAGACGCAGGAAATTCATTGACTGAAGCTGTGCCCGCTCAGCCAAGCTCGCGCTCCAGGTGATCGAGCAAGGCCTCGCTTGCCGCCTCGACAAGATCGAGGACATGAGCGAAACCATCGTCTTCCCCGAAGTAGGGATCCGGCACCTCATCGACACCGAGCTTCGGGGCCCAGCTCAGAAACAGGCCAAGCTTACCGGCATAATCTGCGCCGGCACGCTGGCGGATCTGGTGAAGGTTGTCCTCGTCCATCGCCAGAATATAGTCAAATTGCTCGAAATCCGTGTCGCGAAGCTGACGCGAACGCAGGCCAGAAAGATTGTATCCACGTGTCGCCGCTGCAGCCGAAGCGCGCTCGTCCGGTGGCTCGCCCTGATGACTCCCCAAAGTGCCACAGGAATCGACGTCGACCGTCGCCGCAAAACCCCGCTGCTCAAGCTTGCGACTGAAAACCGCCTGGGCGGTGGGTGATCGGCAGATATTGCCGAGACAGACAAACAAAATGCGCATAAGGGTTCTCAATCCGTGATAGTTGCCGCACACAGTCGACGTACCGCCTCGAGGTCTGCCGGTGTATCCACCCCGGCAGGAACCCTCTCGCAGGCGGGTGACACCTGCACGATCTCGCCATGGTGCAGCGCTCGCAGCTGTTCCAGCTGCTCAAGACGTTCAGCAGGCGCCTGCGGCCAGGCGACAAATCGCCGCAGAAAGCCCGCACGATAGGCATAAAGCCCGATATGGCGCTGCCAGTGACCGACAGGATAGCCCTGGAGTGCCTCGGGGTTATCCAGATCCAGGCCTCTCGGATAGGGAATGGGCGCACGGCTGAAATAGCGCGCGAAACCATGGACATCGCAGACCACTTTGACCGCATTGCTGTCGAGCAGCGTCGCCACACTATCGACAGGTTCGGACAGGGTCGCCATGCACGCCTCGGGTGTTTTTGCCAGATTGGCGGCAACCTGATTGATAACTGCCGGTGGCACCATCGGTTCATCACCCTGCACGTTGACGACTACGGCATCGTCGGCGAGCCCGTGGATCTGTACAACTTCCTGCAGGCGATCCGTTCCCGAGGCGTGCGCTGAGTCTGTCATGCAGACCTGTGCGCCCCACGCGCGCGCCGCCTTTACGATCCTTTCATCATCCGTGGCAACGATCACCGAGCCGGCTTCGCTCTGACACGACTGTTCCCACACACGCTGCAGCATTGGCTTGCCGGCAATGTCCAGCAGCGGCTTGCCCGGCAGGCGTGTCGATGCATAGCGCGCCGGTATAATGACTGAGAATGACATGTGTGGCTTATTCCTGCGCTGTCGGCCGCTTCGCCAGCCGGGCAATCTGTTCGACCAGATTTTCCGGCAACACGGCAGTGATTTTAAGGAACCAGGCATCCGATCCCGTAAATTCCTCACATTTTACCGCGTCTTTCTCAGTCATGATAACTGGCAGACCCTCCAGCCCCGCAAAATCCGCGGCGACAAAGGCATAGTGATCCGGGTAGGGGCGCTCACAAACCTCCATACCAAAGCTGCGCAGACTGGAGAAGAAAGCCGCAGGATTGGCAATGCCGGCAACCGCCAGCACGCGTCGACCCGCAAACGCATCTGCGGCCCGCGTCTCACCCGTTGCGATGTTCACGAGCCCATCGACCCGATACGAGAAATGCTGCGCCGGCACCGCGCTCTCGCGCTGCAGAACCCAGTCGCAGTCCTGCAGTCTTGCAGGCGGCTCGCGCAGCGGGCCTGCAGGAAGCAGATGTCCGTTGCCCAGCCCCATCGTCGAATCAAGGAGCAGAATTTCAAAGTCCCTTGCCAGTGCCAGATGCTGCAGCCCATCGTCACTGATGACGAGATCAAGCCCCTGCCACTGCAGAAGCGCTTTCACCGCATCGGCCCTGCGCGGCGATATTACCAGTGGGCATCCGGTCTGACGGGCGATCATAAGTGGCTCATCGCCGCAGCGGCGCCAATCGCCGTCCGGCAGCACCCGACGAGGGAATACGCCTGGCTGCGCGCCGTAACCGCGACTGACTATACCAACGCGAAGCCCTTTTGCCAGCAACGCGCCGGCGAGAGCGCAGACCACGGGGGTCTTGCCCGTGCCGCCAGCGCTGATATTGCCAACCACCACCACAGGCACAGGACTTCGATAGGCAGACCGCCAACCTCTCAGAAACAGCTGGCGTCGCAGGTACAGCACTACGCGGTGCAGCACAGACAGCGGGAGGAGCAATCGAAGCCAGGCGGCGTCTGCACGCCACGCGGCCTGCACTGTCATGGCAACCCGATTAAACAATCCTCGAGGGGAACCGGACGCGCCATCATTGTTCATCAGGCGCTGGCTGCAGTGTAGCGACGCCGAGTCGGGCAAAGCCCATCTGCCCCGCTGCGTCCATGGCTCTCACGACAGCGCGATGAGAGGCGTCGGCATCTGCAGAGATCAGCAGCGACAAGGTGGTGTCTCCCTTTGAGTATTGGTAGATCGCTGCCTGCAGCGTGCGCAGGCGATTGTCCACCAGCCCCTCGCCGTTCACCCGATAGCTGCCCTGCTCGTCCACGAGGATCTCGATCTGCCGCGGTTCCTTGTCTGCGGGCACGCCGGTGGCTTCGGGAAGATCCACCGTCAGCCGCGTTTCCCGCGTAAACGTGGTCGACACCATAAAAAAAATCAGCAGCAGAAAGACCACATCAATCAACGGCGTCAGATTGACGTTGAGATCCTCACGGCGCTGACGACGAAACTTCACCGCCTACTCCGACCTGTCACCGGCGTGCAAGGCATCCACCAGCTTGATGGCTTCCTGTTCCAGGCCGATTACTATCTCGTCGATTCGACCGGTGAAATATCGGTGCATCACCAGCGCCGGGATGGCGACAGTAAGACCTGCAGCCGTAGTGATCAGTGCTTCTGAAATTCCGCCGGCCAGCGCACTGGCATTGCCCGTGCCGCGCACCATGATTTCTGCGAACACACGGATCATGCCGACCACCGTACCAAGCAGGCCGAGCAGTGGCGCAACGGCGGCAATGGTGCCCAGCGTGTTGAGGTAGCGCTCCAGTTCATGAATGACGTGCGCCGCCGCTTCTTCAATGCTCTCTTTCATCACGTCTCGCCCGTGATGCGAATTGACCAGACCGGCGGCGAGTATACGGCCCAGCGGCGATGCCTTGCGCAACTCCTTGAGGGCGCTGGCATCCATGTCCCCGGCGTTCAGGCGCTTCCAGACCGAAGACAGCAGGTGAGGCGGAGAAATTCGCCTCGGGTTGAGGGTGTAGAAGCGCTCCATGCAGATAGCAATTGCAATCACCGAACTGGCAATGATGATGACCATCAACCAACCACCTGCTGTGACGAGTTCCAGCACTCTGTTGCTCCCTGACCGCGTTTGCCGCGCATTATACGCAGTCTGCAAACACCTGCGACAGGGCGCCATGATTGCGCGTCATGCTTGCACAAGTCAGCCAGGTGGCCTCCAGAACGGCGCGTAGCCGCCCCGGGTTGCAAAGACCTTGAGCTCGCCGCTGTTGCTCACGCGAAACACGATGGCACCATCACGCGCCGTGGAGCGAATATCGACGCCGCGCGCCAGGAGCCTCGCCATTACATCCGGATGTGGATGGCCGAAGGGGTTTGCTCTGCCGAAGTTGAGAATTACGCCAGTGGGATTCACTGCCCGCAGCCACGCGGCCGTGGTCGAACTACCGCTGCCGTGGTGCGCTGCCAGAAGCCAGTCGGAGCGGAGTGCCTCGCGCCAGTAGAGCACCAGCTCGCGCTCTCTCGCGGCGCTGATATCGCCGGGGAGCAGGAAGCCGAATCCGGCAAGGTCCACCTGGAGCACACAGGAGGCGTCATTGGCACTGCGGCCGCCAGCCTCCCCGCCGGCCAGAATTCGAAATCGGACCCCGCTGGGCCACGTCCATGCCGCTCCGGTACGGCAGTGAATGCCCCGATCCACACCCGGAATTGGCTGCCCATAGAACAACTCGCCAACCGGCATGGCAGCCATGAGGGCCTGCGTACCCGCGCTGTGATCACGGTCCGCGTGACTCACAACGAGCGTGTCAACAGCGTAAATGTTGCGACGCTGCAAAAAAGGCAGCAACGCAGCATTGGCAGCCGTGTAAGCGCCGGGTTGTCCGCCGCCCGTGTCATATACGAGGGCGCGGCGCCCGTCACTCACAACCACGGAAGTGCCTTGACCGACATCCAGCACCGCCAGTTCCGGGCGCTGGTCGGACAACGAAATGGCCTGCCGCAGTACAAGGGGAAACAGCAGGCACATCGCTGAGAGTTTGAGGCTTAAGGGCAATGGCATGCCGATAAAGGCCACCGCCAATAAGGCGTTCAAGGCAGCGTAAGCTCCCCCCGCCAGCGGTCGATAACGCATGACAGTGGTGTGGTCAGCGAGGTTGTCAGCCAGCGAGAGCAGGAGCTTTAAAATTGCGAGCGCTGCCCGCCAGGGATACTGGGCAACAGCGGGCGAAACCGCATCGACAAGGCTGGCCAGAAGGGTCAGCGGCACCACCAGTAGACCAACCACTGGCACGGCCACAGCATTCGCCAACGGCGCAATCACACTGCCACCGCCAAACCACCAGGCTGTCAGTGGCAGCATTGCCAGACAAAGGTACAGATGCACACGAAGTCCAGAGCTCACAGTCTGTCTTCGCGGCTGCCAGGCTATGAACCATAGCAGCGAGCAGACGGCACCAAGGCTCATCCAGAAACTGCTGCTGACGACGGCCAGCGGCTGCATCAGCACCAGGACGAATGCGGCAAGAAGCAGCGCATGCACCCTGAGAGCATCCCGACCCAGAGAGAACGCCACTATCACGCCGGCCAGCATGACCAGCGCGCGCAGCGTCGGCAGACTGAACCCGGCAAGCGCGGTGTACATCAGGGCCGCAGCGAGCGCCATTACGCCAGGCAACGGGTGCCACTGCGCACCCGGCCGGATGAGCAAGACGATACGTGCCAGGAGTTTACCCAGCACCGCCCCTGCGCCGGCCGCGAGCGATACATGCAGCCCTGAAATAACGGCCAGATGCACAACACCAAGCTCCTTGAACAGCGTCCAGTCATGCTGGGCGATGCGATGACGGGCGCCCACGGTCAACGCGGCCAGCAATCCCTTGCTGCGCGAACTGCCAGACAGGGAGTCAATCGAGCGCTCCAGCCGCGCCCTCTGAACGTGATGGAAATAGCGCCAGGGCACGCGTCTGTTGACCAGCGCTATTCGACTGACGCTGCCCGTCGCCTGCACGCCGTTGGTGGCGTACCAGGACTCACGATCTGTACCACCTGGATTTGCCAGACCCCACGGTACGCGCAGTCGGCCGGCAAACTCACCGTACTGCCCCGGGGCAAGATCAGTCGTGCCATAATAGCTCAGACGCACGCGAGTGGGCCCTGAACAGTGCGCTGGCGAAAACGCTGAAACATCAAGCAAAAAGCGCTGAACCGGCTTGTGACCGAAGGCGATGGAGGTCTCGGGTACAGAAGCAATATAACCGTGCAGCGCGACGGGCAGCCTCTCACACTCAGAAGCCAGCCACCTCTCCTGCACATCGGATCCGCTCGCCGTGGCCCACGCAGTTCCGAGCAGAAGGCCCGCAAGCAAGCCGCTCAGCGAAGCAGGCATAAGAAGACACGCCGGCAGCGCAAGAAGTGGCAGCCAGGCATTTGGCAATAGAGCGGGCGACGAGGCCACCAGCGCGGCGCCAAGGCAGACGCCAGACATAGGGGGCAGCAGCTGGAATGCGTACGGAATTGTGAGAAGTCGCCGACGGCGTCTTTGGTAAAACATGACATCACTACAGTGTCGAATAACGCTAGAATCGGCACTGAAGCATGCCTGGCGGGTCAATAACACACCCTTTTCAGTCTGGTTGTATATGGTCAAGAAGAGACTACGCAAAGCCATTCCAAACGCGGCAGACCTGCGCAAAAGCGGTGCGCTGAAGCCGTTTGGCGAATGGATCTATGCCAGTAACTACTGGCACCTGAACCGCTATTCCGCGTCCATGGCGTTCTTCGTCGGACTGTTCGTCGCTTTCCTGCCAATACCGGGGCAGATGCTCATCGCCGCCCTTCTCGCCATCAGGCTGCGCTGCAATCTGCCCTTGTCTGTGGCGCTCGTCTGGGTCAGCAATCCGCTGACGGCGCCGCCGCTGTTCTACCTTGCCTATCGCCTGGGGGGATTGGTCATCAACCGTCCACTGGCGATACCTGCAGGCACCGACGAGACTGCCTTTGACCTGTACTGGCTGTTCGCGAAGATAGGAACGGTGTGGCCGCCCTTACTGCTGGGCTGCCTGCTACTGGGACTGTTCGCTGGCAGCGTTGGCTATTTTGTGATCAGCAACATCTGGCGCTGGCGCGTGGGGCATGACTGGCGTCGGCGCCGTCAGCGCAGACGCTCTTCTATGATTCCCGCTGCAGGACATCGGCGGGTGCAAGACGCGCCGCGCGAAGCGCCGGATAAAGGGCCGCCATCAGGCACAACACAAGCGCCGCAGCGGACACCAGCGCAAAATCCTGAAACCGCAGATCGACCGGAATGAAGGATACCGGATAGACATCTGTCGCCAGCAGGCGCTTGCCGAGAAGTCGCTCAGCTCCGCCGACGGCGGCCGGCACCGCAAGACTGAGTATGCCACCGAGCCATCCACCCAGAATGCCTCCGGCAAGACCGATCAGCCCACCCTGACAGAGAAAAATGGTCGCGATGTCGCCCGGTGTTGCACCGAGCGTGCGCAAAATGGCGATGTCGCCCTGCTTGTCAATGACAACCAGTACCAGCGATGACACGACATTGAATGCAGCAACACCGATAATCGACAGCAACAGTAAGGTAATCAGCTGCCGGGAAAGCTGAATGGCCGCGTACAGGTTGCCGTGGGTCATAGTCCAGTTCGTGAGGTAATAGCCTGGGGGCATAATCGCCGCCAGTTCGCTCCCGAGCCCGGCAACCTGAAAAATATCCACGGTATGCAATCGATAGCCGCTGGGCGCACCGTCCAGACCCGCCAGGGAGGACGCTGCCGAAAGTGACACTACGGCAAGGTTCTCATCGAGTTCCGTGCCGGTGCGCAACAGTCCACGCACGGTAAACACCCGTGTTCTGGTTGACGTGACACCGCGACCACCCGCTGCAACCGGCACAAGCAGCGTAAGACGCTGGCCCGTGCCGATACCCAGACGTTCTGCAAGTGGCGCCCCGAGCAGGAGTCCATCCTCACTGCCGCCGAGAAAGGCGGAACCGGCCGCGTCTTCTGTCATCGCCTGTAGTTCCAGGCCCTCTGCCATCGCCAGCCCAAGCCCGACGACGGCTTCGACGCTCCGCTCCCGCATCATGAGTCCCTGAAACTGCACGAACGGACTGGCCGCGAGGACATCCGGATGTGCGAGGAGTTTTTCGGCCACCTCATCGGCGGGATCGACACCGTTTATGGCATGCACCGTGATGTGTGGAACGAGAGAAAGAATGCGCTCGCGCATCTCGCGGTCGAAACCGTTCATGATGGACAGCACTGCCAGCAACACGGCAACGGCCAATACCAGACCAAGCATTGCCAGTCCTGACATGAACGATGACAGCTGGCCTCCGCCACCACTGAACGTGTAGCGCAGGGCCAGTGCAACGCGATCAGATCCGCGCATGGAGCGGCGGATACAGACCCGCGTCGCGCAGCTCGAGCGTACGATGCATACGCGCAGCGATACCGGGATCGTGGGTGACTACGATGAATGCGGCGCTGTCGCGCCCCAGGGAGTCAATGAGCGACAGAATCTGCTGGCTGGCGGCGGGATCGAGGTTGCCCGTGGGCTCGTCCATGAGTACACAGTCGGGCGTGGTGACCAGCCCTCGCGCAATGGCTACACGCTGCCGCTCACCACCCGAGAGAGCCCCCGGTCGATGGCTAAGACGATGGTCCAGACCCACGCGTTCAAGCATATCGGCGGCACTGCGCAACGCCTCTTTCCGCCTCTGGCCACCGATAATGAGGGGCATTGCGACATTTTCTACCGCCGTAAACTCCGGCAGCAGATGATGAAACTGATAAACAAAGCCCAGGCGCTGATTGCGCCACAGACATCGCTCGCGCTCACGCATCGCAGCCACATCCCTGCCCGCCACCAGAACCTGTCCCTCGCTGGGAACATCGAGTCCTCCAAGCAGGTTGAGCAGCGTCGATTTCCCGCTGCCCGACGCACCGACGATAGCGAGTGACTCTCCCTGATTCAGGGTCAGTTCAACACCCTGCAGCACCCGGATGACGCGATTGCCATCGGTGAACTGCTTGCCGAGACCAATGCATTGCAAAACGGGTTCAGGCATAGCGCAGAACCTCCGCGGGTGCAATCCTCGACGCGCGCCAGGCCGGATAAAGCGTTGCGATCGCGCCGAGTCCCAGAGAGGCGAGCACGACGGTCAGTACATCCCCCCATTCCAGCACGGCGGGTAATGCACTGATGAAATAAACGTCGGGGTCGAACAGCACGGCACCGGTCAGCGTCTCCACCCACTGTGTCAGTCCGGCAATATTCAGCGACAGGAGCACACCGATGACGCCACCGGTAGCCACACCCAGCAGCGCCAGAGACAGTCCGTGGATAATGAAGATCGTCATGACGCCGCGCGCATCTGCCCCAAGCGTTCGCAGAACAGCGATATCACCACGCTTCTCCGCTACCGACATGACCAGGGTAGAAACGATGTTGAACGCGGCCACTGCCACGACGCTCAACAACAGCAGCGCCACGGTAATTTTCTCCATGCGCACCGCGCGAAACAGCGAGCCCTGTGTCTGGCTCCAGTCAACGGCGCTCACTCCGGGGCCGAGGCGCTCGCCGACCTGGTGCATGATACCGGGCGCGGCGAACAGGTCGTCGGTTCTCAGCTGCAAACCGGACACCGAATTGCTGCGATTGAGCAGGCGCTGCGCGGTGTCGATCGACACGTAGGCCTGCTCTGCATCCTGTTGTGCGCCTACCTGAAAAAGACCAACCACCTTGAGCCGCTTGCTGCGGGGAAATACGCCGAGGGGAGTGACGGTGAGGTGGGGAAGTGTCGCAATGACCGTATCACCAATGTCTGCACCAACCATGCGGGCAAGTGTTACGCCTAAAACAATCCCGAAGGGCTCCGTGTCGATCGCCTCGAGACGGCCCGCTACCAGTGTATTTGCCACGCGCGACACGCGTGCCTCATCGGCAGGAGACACGCCGAACAGGCGGGCTCCCTGAAGCGCGCTTCCTGTACCAAGCAATACCTGCTCGCGCAGAAAGGGTGCTACGGCGACCACACCGGGCATCTCTGCCACCTGCTGCATCTGCTCTGCCCAGTGCGTTGCCGCATCATCGTCCAGGAAATTCACGTAACCGTGGGGTACCAGGGAAAGAATACGATCACGCAATTCAACGGCAAACCCGTTCATGACGGAGAGCACGACAATCAGGCTGGCCACGCCGAGCGCCATGCCGATCATGGAGATGACAGACACAAGTGCCGTAAAGCGGTTGCGTTTGCGACTGAAGCTGTAGCGGTAGCCGATAAAGAGCGGGTAGGTCCTCGACCCCTTCACACGCGCTTAAGTCTTGTCGGCGTCGTAAAACGCAGGCCTCGCGCCGTCACGCCGATTGCCGTCGTCGGCATCGCGGGTCTCTTCTTCGCAGCGCTGTGGGCTGCCGCCGCAGATTTCGCAGGACTGGTCGATACCGATTGCGCCAATACCACCGCATGAACCCTTGATGGGCTCCCTGCCGGCCATGACACCGACCGCCATGATTGCCATGACAGTCGCCATCATCACGAATGTTGCCAAAAACGCCAAAAGCATCGCTAACTCCGTCCTGTTACTCGTTTGTCATTGTGTCGAATCGTGCGGTAAATGCCGGTGAAACGAGACTCTTCACGCCGTCACCATCACGCACCATCAGGTAGGCTGCCAGGTTGTTTTCTGTCGCCAGTCGCAAGGCCTCATCCGGACCCGCCACGCTGAGTGCAGTCGCCCAGCTGTCTGCCATCATACAACTTTCATGCAGCACCGTCACAGAGACCAGATTATGCGTTACTGGTGATCCGGTGCGCGGATCGATGGTGTGTGAGTATCGAACCCCTTCGAATTCGATAAAATTCCGATAGTCGCCCGACGTGGCGACGGCAATATTCGTCACCGCCAGTGCTTCGGCCACACTCCGCTGACCCGCTACGGGCTTCTCAACGGCAATCCGCCAGGCGTCACCGCGCGGACTGGTACCGGAAACACGCATTTCGCCGCCGACTTCCACCAGATAATCCGCGAGGCCGTATGCCTCGAGGATTTCCGCAACGCGATCTACCCCGTAGCCCTTGGCGATGGACGAAAAGTCGAGCTGCACGGGCCTGCGTCTGGCGAGTGTACTGGTGGCGGCATCCCATACCAGAGAAGATTGCCCGACCCGGCCAAGGGCCTCTGTCACCTGATCGGACGATGGCATCTGCCACTCCGCTTCACTGCCTGCCCCAAAGCCCCAGAGATCCACGAGGGGACTAACCGTAACGTCATAGGCGCCGCCCGAGCGTTCGCCGATATCAAGCGCAGCAGTGAGAACTTCACCAAAGGACGCGGACACGACCATAGCATCCTCAATACCACTGGCATTAAAGCGGCTGATTTCAGACTCTGCACGATAGGTAGACATGCTGTCATTGACCGATTCCAGCACAGACTCGATATCGCTTTTCACCGCGCCAGGGCTCACGTTACCGGTGTAGGTGACATGCCAGGTGGTGCCCATCGTGTCGCCCTGCAGCCTGTGCGTCTGTACAGAGTCCTGGCAGCCTGCAAGGACGATCAGAACAGCAAAAAAAAGCCACCTGTGAAGGTGGCTTTTTCCGCTCAAGGCAAACCCGTCAGCCACCAAAGTCATCCAGCATGATGTTCTCCGGCTCCACACCCAGATCAGTCAGGAGCTTGACGCAGGCCGCGTTCATCATCGGGGGACCACACATGTAGAACTCACAATCCTCGGGTGCCGGATGGTCTTTCAGGTAGCGCTCGTAAAGCACATTGTGAATAAACCCTGTGTCGCCGGTCCAGTTGTCTTCAGGCTGCGGATCAGACAATGCAACGTGCCAGGTGAAGTTCTCATGTTCTTCCGCGAGCTTGTCGTAGTCTTCAACGTAGAACATTTCCTTGAGCGAGCGAGCGCCGTACCAGAACGTGATTTTACGCTGGGTGTCGAGGCGCAGCAGCTGGTCGAAGATGTGTGATCGCATCGGCGCCATACCCGCTCCGCCGCCAATAAAGACCATCTCGCTTTCGGTCTCCTTGGCGAAGAACTCGCCAAAGGGGCCGTAAACAGTCACCTTGTCTCCAGGTTTGAGATTGAACACCCAGGACGACATCTTGCCTGCCGGAATTCCCTCGCTGCCGGGCGGCGGCGTCGCAATCCGGATATTGAATTTGACGATGCCTTCCTCTTCCGGGTAGTTGGCCATGGAGTACGCGCGAATCGTCGTCTCCTCGACCTTTGATATCACCTTGAAGAACCCAAAACGCTCCCAGTCTGCGCGATACTCCTCGTCGACGTCAAAATCCTCGTAGCGTACGACGTGTGGCGGACACTCAAGCTGAACATAACCCCCGGCGCGGAATTCGACGTTCTCTCCCTCGGGCAGCTTCAGTGTCAGCTCCTTGATAAAGGTGGCGACGTTAGGGTTGCTCAGGACCTCACATTCCCACTGTCGAACACCGAACACTTCTTCCGGGACGACGATTTTCATGTCCTGCTTGACCGCAGTCTGGCAGCTAAGTCGCCAGCCCTCGGATGCGTCGCGGCGGGAAAAATGCGACTCCTCGGTTGGCAGCATGGCCCCACCGCCTTCGTTGACTATGCACTTGCACTGCGCGCAGGTGCCACCGCCGCCGCAGGCGGACGCCAGGAAAATTTCAGCGTCTGAAAGCGTCTGCAGCAACTTGCCACCGGCGGGAACGGTAATGGTCTTCTCGCCGTTGATCTGTATCGTCACATCGCCGCTGCTTACCAGTCGCGTGCGCGCAAACAGAATCACCAGCACGAGTGCAAGGACGATCGCCGTAAACATGGCGACACCGAACACAATAGTCATATCCATCCAGATTTCCTCGCTATTTCGAAACTACAGACGCAAGAGTGGCCGCAGCTACAGATCAATACCGCCAAACGACATGAAGCCAAGTGACATCAGCCCCACAGTGATAAAGGTTATGCCCAGTCCCTGCAAGCCATCGGGCACATCGCTGTATTTAAGTTTTTCACGGATGCCCGCCAGAGCGACGATGGCAAGTGCCCAGCCAACACCGGCGCCCGCGCCGAATACCACGCTCTCGCCGAAATTGTAATCGCGCTCAACCATGAACAGGGATGCGCCAAGGATGGCGCAGTTTACCGTGATAAGTGGCAGAAACACGCCGAGTGCGTTGTAAAGCGCTGGCACATACTTGTCGAGAAACATCTCGAGAATCTGTATGAGTGCCGCGATCACGCCGATGTAGGAAAGCAGGCCAAGAAAACTGAGATCGACATCGGGTAACCCGGCCCAGGCGAGCGCACCATCGGCAAGCAGATAATTGAAGATAAGGTTATTCACCGGCACAGTGATGGTGAGCACCGCGATAACGGCGATGCCAAGCCCCAGAGCAGCCGAGATCTTCTTGGAAACGGCCAGGAAGGTGCACATGCCCAGAAAGAACGCCAGCGCCATATTTTCAATAAACACGGCGCGGATAAACAGGCTCAGATAATATTCCATCACACGCCCTCCTTCGCCGTGGTGTGACCGGTCATCTGGAAGTCCGGCTCCTCAACCTGCTTCTTGTCCCAGCTTCGCAGCGCCCAGATAAAGAAACCAATCAGGAAAAATGCGCTGGGCGGCAGGAGTAGCAATCCGTTGGGGTTGTACCAACCGCCTTCCGTGACCAAGGGCAATATCTCGATGCCCATGAGCTTCCCTGCACCGAAAAGCTCGCGCACGATGGCAACAGCGATCAGAACGACAGAGTAGCCCAGACCATTACCGACGCCGTCGACGAAGCTTGGTAATGGCGGGTTCTTCATCGCGTAGGCTTCGGCCCGGCCCATGACAATACAGTTGGTAATGATCAACCCGACGAACACTGACAGCTGCTTGCTGATGTCGTAGGCAACCGCCTTGATCACTTCGTCGACCAGAATCACCAATGACGCAATGATGGTCATCTGCACGATAATGCGAATGCTGCTGGGGATCTGGTGGCGGATCAACGAAATAAATAGATTCGAGAAAGCCACTACAAAGATCAGTGCCACGCACATGACCAACGTAACCTTGAGTGACGACGTGACCGCGAGAGCGCTGCAGATACCGAGGATCTGCAGTGCAATCGGATTATTCCTGAAGATTGGTGTCGTCAGTGTATCCTTGATGCCCTGCATGTCAGGCGTCTCCCGTTTTCAGATTAGTGAGGAAAGGTTTGAAGCCACTTTCTCCAAGCCAGAACTGCACAAGGTCCGTGACGCCCCGGCTGGTGAGTGTGGCGCCGGACAGGCCGTCGACCCGCCATTTCGCGTCGGGGCTGGATGAATCCACGCTACCCTTGGCAAGCGCAATCGCCGCTTCGCCGTCACGATAGACCTTCTTGCCTGGCCACTGGGCCTTCCAGCGAGGATTGTCGACCTCACCGCCGAGGCCCGGTGTTTCACCGTGCTCATAAAAACCGAGTCCGGCTATGGTATCGGCATCGGACTCGAGCGCAACGAAGCCGTACAGCGTTGACCACAGGCCGTAGCCATGCACCGGAAGGATGATTTTGTCGAGTCCGCTACCATCGGGCGACTCAACCAGGTAGACCTCCGCAAAATGTGCCTTGCGGCCAATACCTGCCCGGTCCTCATCCTGACTCAGATTCGTGGATAGTTGCGGGTTCTTGGAGGCCTTCTGCTGGTTATATCCCGCCGGCACGTCCTGTGCGAACGCTCCAGTGCGAAGATCGACGTAGCGCGGCTCAATGCGAAGGAAAAGCTCTTCTACTGTCTTCCCCTCTTCAAGCATGCCTGCCGCCTGCAGAATGTTGCGTTTACGATCGAGGTCGCGATTGGCTTCCTGGGCCGGCTTCAGCAGTACTGCCGCAGTGGATACCACCACGGAGCATACGATACAGAGCGAAAAGGCGACCGTAATGATTTTCTTGATGCTGTCGTTACTGGACACGGGCAATCCTCCGCTTGATGTTGCTCTGGATTACAAAATGATCCATGAGCGGTGCAAACAGGTTCGCGAACAGGATAGCCAGCATCATACCCTCCGGGAAAGCCGGATTGACCACGCGGATAATGACCGCCATGACCCCAATCAGGATACCGAAGGCCCAGCGCCCGCCGTTGGTCATCGCCGACGAGACAGGGTCTGTCGCCATAAAGAACATACCAAACGCAAAGCCGCCCACGACGAAGTGCCAATACCAGGGCATTGAGAATGCCGGATTGGTATCCGACCCCACAAAGTTAAGGAAGGTGGAGAAAATGAACATCCCAAGGAAAACCCCGGCAACAATGCGCCAGGACGCAATACGCGTCAGCAGCAGTGCTGCGCCGCCGATAAGAATGGCAAGCGTAGAGGTCTCCCCGATAGACCCGGGAATTGCACCGATGAAGGCATCCATCCAGGAATATTGCGCCTGCAGTCCGGCCATGCCCTCTGAGGCAACGACCCCTAGCGGCGTGGCGCCGGAATAACCGTCGACAGCCGTCCAGACAGCATCACCTGAAAGCTGTGCCGGATACGCGAAGTACAGGAACGCGCGGGCGGTCAGTGCCGGATTGAGGAAGTTCTTGCCCGTGCCACCGAAGACTTCCTTGCCGATAACGACGCCGAAGCTGATGCCGAGTGCCGCCTGCCATAGTGGCAGATCCGGTGGGCAGATGAGGGCAAACAGAATTGAAGTGACAAAGAAGCCTTCATTGACTTCGTGGCCACGCTTGATGGCAAACAGCACCTCCCAGAACCCGCCGACAACAATTGTCACCGCGTAGATTGGCAGGAAGAACAGCATTCCGAACCACAGGCAATGCCAGATGCTGCTGGCATCATATCCACCGAATGTCTCGATGAGAGTGCCACGCCAGCCGTCAATGCTCCCGCCGGTAGCGGCAAGCACATCATTGGCCTGGAAGCCGAGGTTGTACATACCGTACAGCATCGCGGGAAATACTGACATCCACACGGTGATCATGATGCGCTTGAGGTCGATGCCGTCGCGCACGTGCGCGGTGCTGCGCGTTACGCTGCCCGGCGAGAACATAAAGGTATCCACCGCTTCGTACAGCGGGTAAAAACGGCTGAACCGCCCTCCCTCCTGAAACTGGGGTTCTACGTTGTCAAGAATATTGCGCAGGCCCACGTCAGCCCTCCTTCTCAATGCGTATCAGATTATCCCGAAGAATCGGCCCATACTCATATTTGCCGGGACAGACGTAGGTGCAAAGCGCGAGGTCTTCCTCATCCAGTTCCAGCGCACCCAGGGATTGAGCCGTTTCGGTATCGCCGACGATCAACGCACGCAGGAGCTGCGTGGGAAGAATGTCCAGCGGCACCACCTTTTCATAGCTTCCAACCGGCACCATGGCGCGTGCGCTGCCGTTGGTCGTCGTTGTCATGGGTAGCGCGCCGCCGGTGCCGAGAAAGCTACTCAGGTAAATACTCATATTGGAATGTTTTCTGCGTCCTGGCGATAGCCAGCCGAAAAACTCGCGCTGGCCCCCCTCGCCGATAACGGTAACCTGGTTGTGATACCGCCCCAGGTAAGCTGTGGCGCCGTTTACGCCGCGACCGCCGAGCACTGAGCCGGATATGACCCGGTTGTCATCACCGCGCATCTCTCCCGCGACGAGGGCTTCAAGGTCGGCGCCCAATCGTGTCCGCAGCAGACGCGGGCTCTCGACCTGGGGGCCGGCCAAGGCGATAACACGGTCGGTGTAGAGTTTGCCATCCAGGAAAAGACGCCCTATGGCAATAACGTCCTGATAGCCGACGATCCACACCTGCTTTTCCATGTTCACACCGAGCAGCATGTGGATGTGGGTTCCCGCCAGGCCAGCAGGGTGCGGCCCGGCGAACTCAACGCGCTGGATCGTCGGTGCACTGCCTGAGGGTATGTCTGCACCCGGCGCAGTGCAGACATAAGTGGCTCCACTCGTCTGGCCTGAAAGCAGGTCAAGACCTAAGGCAAAGGCCTCGGACTGTTCGGCAACAACAACGGCGGGATCTGCCGCCAGCGGATGGGTGTCGATTGCTGTAACAAAAATTGCCGCAGCCTCGCCTGAAATGGCAGGCACTTTGCTGAAGGGGCGCGTTCGCAGTGCCGTCCACTGCCCGGAACCGACCAGCCGCTCGCGCACGGCATCCTTATCGAGGCCCCGTGCCGCGTCCGCGGACATGGGATCAACACTGATACTGTCATCGCCGTCAAGGTCAATGACGACGGACTGCAGCACTCGCTTGGCGCCGCGGTTGATTGCCGACACCCGACCACACCCGGGTGAGGTGTAGATGACGCCTTCTGTTTTCTTGTCGCTGAAGAGCAGCTGCCCTGTGACCACGCGATCACCTTCGGCGACCTCCATCGTCGGCCTCATGCCGGGATAATCAAACCCGACTACGGCAACGGCCCGCGCTGCCGGCGCTTCGTGAATGGATTGTTCTGGACTGCCCGCGATGGGAATATCCAGCCCCCGTTTGATCTTGATCATGCGACCTGCCTGCAAAAAGCGTCTGATATAAGGGCTAATCGGGTGTCTAATGAGGTCCCGCAGTCATATGCTGGACGTTGGTGACATGGCGGCGGGAGTCGGACCGTGGCTGCGTATGGCTGTTCATACACAACGGTAGCGGGCTGACGGAAAGGGGTCTGCCGCGAGTCCGGCGTAGTATAAACAAACGCACCCTCATCCGCCACTCTGCCACTGTTTTTGGCCTCGTATTTTTCTGTACTTCCACGACGGCCGTTCAATTGAAGCAAAGATCAGGACTCTTTGGGAAACACCATGTAATTGATCCCGGCCATGCGTTCGAGAATGCGGTGTACCTGGCAGCTATATCCGAATTCATTGTCGTACCACAGGTACACCACGGCCTGTGTTCCGTTGACAATCGTCGCCTGGGCATCAAAGACGCAGGCGCTTCTGGAGCCCACGAAGTCTGACGAGACCACTTCCGGCGAGTTGGAGTATTCGATCTGCTTGCGCATCGCAGAGTGCAGGGCCACGTGGCGCATGTGCTCGTTGAGCTCATCCACCGTGGTTTCCCGCTTGAGCGTGAGATTGAGGATCGCCATGGACACATTGGGTATCGGGACGCGAATGGCGTTACCGGTCAGCTTGCCCTCCAGCTGCGGCAGCGCCTTGACTACCGCCTTAGCGGCACCTGTTTCTGTGAGCACCATGTTCAGCGCTGCGCTGCGACCGCGCCGGTTCGCGCTGTGATAATTATCGATAAGGTTCTGATCGTTGGTGTAGGCGTGTACGGTTTCCACGTGGCCATTGACGATACCGAACAGATCATCGATCGCCTTCAGAGGCGGCACGATCGCGTTGGTGGTGCACGACGCGGCGGAAACAATGCGATCTTCCGGCGTCAAGACATCTTCGTTGATGCCCGCTACGATATTCTTGATGCTGCCTTTGCCCGGTGCGGTGAGAATAACTTTTGATACACCCTTTGACTCGAGGTGTCTCGACAGGCCCGCCTCATCACGCCAGACGCCCGTGTTGTCTACAATGATCGCATTCTCGATGCCGTATTCGGTGTAATCGATGGATTCCGGTGAATCCGCATAGATAACCTTCACCTCGTTGCCGTTGGCAATAAAAGACTGCCGCTCTTCATCGACCCGGATTGTGCCGTCGAAAGCGCCGTGCACCGAGTCCCGGCGCAGCAGGCTGGCGCGCTTGACCAGGTCGTTTTCCGCCTTGCCCTTGCGCACCACCACCGCGCGAAGACGCAGGCCATCGCCGCCGTCGGTCTTGTCGATGAGAATGCGCGCCATGAGGCGGCCGATCCGGCCGAAACCGTACAGGACAACGTCAACAGGTTTTTCAACGGGCCTGGCGGTGCTGCCAATCAGATCTGCCACTTCGCTGCGCACGTAGGTCTCCAGACTCTGGCCGTCACCCTGGCGCTTGTCGAAGTAATCGACGGTGAGGCGCCCGATATCGATATGGGCCGGGCCAAGGTCAAGGCTCGACAGAATACCGAGGACGCGGTGCGTTTCGAATTCGGAAAGCTCGTTGCCTTCCACCTGCCGTACATAGCGATGGGCCTTCATGATTTCCAGCACTGATCGATTCACCAGTGCGCGCCCATAGACATAGCACTTGACGTTTTTTTCCCGCGCCAGTGAACCCACCATCGGTATCATGCTCTCGGCGAGGGCTTCACGCTCTTTCCAGTCGCGGAAATAGTCGTCTGGACGTGGTCTCTTGCGATCATTCACGGCACTACCCTCACTTACTCGGCAAGCTTGAAACGCTGGCATTATCTCTGCCGGAGCCGCCGGCCGCAATACGACGATCCCCGCCTCGTGCTATCCATCACACGGTCAGGATTGGAGCCTGCTCCAGGTTCCGCTTACAATGGCGCGCCTCGTCGCCGCGCTGCAGCCAATAGTCCATGTTCAAGCACCAGATCAAATCGACCCCATGGCCTGAGAAACCCGCCACCCGAACCTCGGCCGGACCCTTTCCGGGCAGCGCAAGCAGTGCCTGCATTGCCGAACTGGCAGACGGCGACAGGCTGCTGGTCGTCATCACGCAGGATATGCAGACCGCGCTGGAGATAGAGCGCGAACTGCCCTTCTTCGCCGGCAACGACACGGAAATTCTGGCACTACCGGATTGGGAAACCCTGCCCTACGACAATTTCTCACCGCACCAGGATATTGTGTCGGAGCGCCTGCATACGCTGTTCCGACTGCCAAGAATCCGGCGCGGCATACTCGTTGTGCCCATGCCGACCCTGATGCACCGTCTGCCCCCCAGGGAGTACGTGGTCGGCTCCAGCCTGGTTCTGGAAAGCGGGGACCTCTTCAGAATGGAGGAGTTCAGACGTTCTCTGGAACAGGGGGGATATCGCAGCGTCGACACCGTGTACGAACACGGCGAGTTTGCCGTGCGTGGCGCGGTGATGGACGTTTTTCCTATGGGCAGCGAGCTGCCCTACCGTATTGACCTGCTTGACGACGAGGTCGACACACTTCGCACATTCGATCCGGAAACCCAGCGCACCGTGGACCGGACAGACGCCATCAGACTGCTGCCGGCACGCGAGTTTCCGTTAAACGCAGAGGCAATCCGGCGATTCCAGCAGAACTGGTTCCAGGCATTCGATGCCGACCCTGACAGGAGCCCGGTTTTCAGCGAGGTCAGTGCCGGGCGCGCACCGGGCGGCTGTGAATACTACCTGCCTCTGTTCTTTGATGCCTGCGCCACCCTGTTCGATTATCTGCCCGACAACGCCGCCATCATCACCGTGGGTGACCATCATCGCGCTGCAACACATTTCTGGGACGAGGTCACTACGCGCTATGAGGAATACAGCATCGATCCCAGGCGCCCGCTGCTGCCACCGGCCCACGGGTTTGTCCCTGTGGAAGAGCTCTACGCATCCCTGAAAACGCAGTCCGTGCTGGAGATGAGGCTGCACACTGATGCGCCAGTGCACGTCGAGGTCGATGCCCTCGCCCCCCCGGAGCTGGCCGCTGACATTGGCAGCGCCGACCTGGCGACGCGCTTGCGATCCGTGCTCGACGGTCATCGCGGGCGCGTGCTGCTGTGTGCGGAGACTGCGGGCCGACGTGAGGTCCTGCTCGAATCGCTGGCTGCCGCGAAGCAGAAGCCGGAATCCGTGGTGGACTGGAACGCTTTCATGAGCGGCGATATGCCCTTTGCCATCGCCGTGGCGCCCCTGGACCGCGGCCTGTACTGCGGCCCTGACGCCGCCACGCTGGTCTGCGAGTCCCAGCTGTTTGGCTCACGGATAGCCCAGCGACGGCGGCGCCGGCGCGCCGAGCAGACCGATCCCGAGGCTGTGTTCCGCGATCTGACCGAGCTACGTGAGGGCACGCCCGTGGTGCACCTCGAGCACGGCGTTGGCCGCTACGTCGGCCTGCAGCACCTGGAGACCGGCGATGAGGCCGGTGAATTCCTGACGCTGGAATACGCAGAAGGATCGCGTCTCTATGTGCCGGTGGCATCGCTGCATCTGATCAGCCGCTACGCCGGCAGTGACCCGGATCTGGCACCGCTTCACCGTCTCGGGTCAGAGCAGTGGACAAAAGCGCGCCGCAAAGCCACGGAAAAGGCCTCCGATGTCGCCGCGCAGCTGCTGGAGGTGTATGCGCGCCGGGAATCGCGCCCCGGCTTTGCCTTCGAGGTGCCGGCATCGGACTACGAGCGCTTTACCGCCGCGTTCCCCTTTGAAGAGACGCCTGACCAGGAAGCCGCCATTGAGGCGGTGACCGCGGACATGACCGGGACAGGCGTGATGGATCGCCTGGTGTGTGGTGACGTCGGCTTTGGCAAGACCGAAGTCGCCATGCGCGCTGCCTTTATCGCGACGGCCAATCAGAAGCAGGTGGCGATTCTCGTCCCCACCACCCTATTGGCCCAGCAACACTACAGCTCCTTTGCCGACCGATTTGCGGACTGGCCGGTGCGGGTGGAGGTCATTTCGCGTTTTCGCAGCAACGCGGATCTTCGCCAGATCGGCGATCGCGTGGCTCGCGGTGAAGTCGATATTCTGGTCGGGACCCACAAGCTGCTGCAAAGCGATTTCCGCTTTCGCGACCTCGGCCTGCTGATTATCGACGAGGAGCATCGGTTTGGCGTCAAGCAGAAGGAGGCAATCAAGGCCCTGCGCGCGGAAGTCGACATACTGACGCTCACCGCAACCCCCATTCCCAGGACGCTGAACATGGCACTCGGCGGCATGCGCGATCTGTCCATCATCGCGACACCGCCAGCGCGTCGACTGTCGATAAAAACCTTTGTGCGCGAGCACAGTATCGCCCTGGTAAAAGAGGCAGTGCTGCGGGAAACCCTGCGCGGCGGGCAGGTTTTCTACCTGCACAACGAAGTGAAGACCATTGAAGAGAGTGCTCGCAAGCTGCGTCAACTGCTGCCGGATCTTTCAATCGCGGTTGCTCATGGCCAGATGCGGGAGGTAGAGCTCGAACGGGTGATGGCGGACTTCTACCACAAGCGGCATCATCTCCTGCTTTGCACGACTATCATTGAAACCGGCATTGATATTCCCAACGCCAATACCATCATCATCGAGCGTGCAGACCGCTTTGGCCTCGCCCAGCTACACCAGCTGCGCGGCCGCGTCGGCAGATCTCACCACCAGGCCTACGCCTACCTGCTGAGTCCACCGCGTTCTGCCGTCACCGCGGATGCGGCGAAGCGACTGGAGGCCATTGAGGCGGCCGGCGACCTCGGCGCCGGTTATCAGCTTGCCACTCATGACCTTGAAATTCGCGGCGCCGGTGAACTGCTGGGAGACGACCAGAGCGGCCAGATTCAGAGCGTCGGCTTCAGCATGTATATGGAAATGCTGCAACGAGCGGTCGCGTCTCTTCGTCGAGGCGAGATCCCTGACCTCGACGCACCGCTGGAGACGCGCGCAGACGTCAACCTGCATGTGCCGGCGCTGATTCCGGAGCACTACCTGCCGGACACCAATACCCGCCTGATCCTGTACAAGCGGATAGCCGCAGCACAAGACGACGAGGGCCTGCGCAAACTGCAGGTCGAGATGATTGACCGCTTCGGCTTGCTACCGGAGCCGGTCGGCAATCTGTTTGCCGTCGCCCGCCTGCGCAATCGGGCGCAAACCCTCGGCATCGCCGGAATTGAGCTCGGTGCAGAGGGTGGTACCATCGATTTTCGCGATGCAACCACTGTCAATCCCATGGCGCTGGTAACGCTGGTGCAATCCGAGCCTGCAATTTATCAGCTGGCTGGCGCAACCCGGCTGCGCTGTCGCAAGACTCTGACGGAAGTGAGGGAGCGCATGGATTTTTCGCACGAGCTGCTCGACAAGCTGTCTGAGGGTTCTTCTGAAAATGCTGCCTGATCGTGCGTCGCGCATTGCGGCAGGCCCGCTTGTCGGACTGGTCGCAATCCTCTTGATATTTCTACCGCTCCCCGGCACCCCGGCCCTGTCTCAGGCACAGGCAGCGCAGTCCGAAGAAGGCGACCCATGGTACCGCATCGAAATCCTGGTGTTCCGACAGCCGGGCAATTCGGGCTTCAATGCAGAGGCCTGGGCGCCAGAACCCACTCTGAACTACCCGTCAGGACACCGCCACCTGATAGACCGCGAGCTGGCTGACGATAGACGCCAGCGGTTTAGGGGAAGTCGCAGCCAGCTAGACGCGCTGGGTGTCCAATCCCTTCTCTTACCAGAACCTCAAAGCCGCTCGACTCCAGCGCTGGAGACGCTTGCCACCATGCTCCCTCTGGGAGAAGACATACCCGCTGCCGCACCGGCAACGCCAGTTATCACTGATAGTCCGCGGGAGGACATCACGGCGGCCCCGGAAGAGCCCGACGAGGCGTTGCCCGAGGGCCCGCCACCCATTGACCCGCCGCGCGCCGATGCACGACTTGATCTTGAAAACCCTGAGATTCCTCTACCGCCCCCCGCAGCATTTACCCTGCTCCCCGATGGCCTGCGAGAGCTGAACCGCGATGCAGCACGAATGCGATCCGCAGGCTATGACGTGCTCATGCACGGCGCGTGGGTGCAGCCTGTTGCCAGTGAAAGCGAGTCACAGGCGATCATTCTCGACCGTTCCGGTGACCCTGACACCGACTCGTGGCCCGCGCTTCAAGGCAGCATAACCATCTACCTGTCACGCTACCTCCACATCAACACACGCCTGTGGCTGAACACCAAGGGTGACTACCTGCACCCGGATTGGCGCATGCCGGAACCGCCTCACGCGCCCCCCTCTGTGCGCCTGTCGTTGCCCGAACTGGATGACTGGTACGAGCAGCGCCTGGATAGCTTCAGTGATCTTGAGGTGGCGCGCCCTGACGGTCTGGTCGCTGCACCACCAGCGTTGTGGGTAGACAATCGTGATGATCGCGCGATCGCCAGGGGAGATGAACATCAGGACACCGACGATGACCATCCCTGGCGCCACGCCATACTGCTTGAGCAGAGCCGACGCATGCGCGGCGGTGAGCTGCATTACATCGACCATCCGGTGCTGGGGGTGCTGATCAAAATGACGCTGCTGGATGACGCAGACTGGGTGAGGACCTACCGGGAGACCCTCGACTGGGAGTGGGAAGACCGCCACAACGTGGTGATCACCGGTCACGAAGGCCTTACTCTTTCGCGAGAAAATCGCCCCTGACCAGCGTACTGAGAACCCGGGCGGATGCTGCGGATGCCACATGCAGGTGCTGTCTGATGCTGTCGAGGGTGATCGGTGCATCGCTCAGCCCGGCAGCGGCATTGACCACCATGCACAGCGACGCGTAGGCAAGGCCCGCCTCCCTCGCCAGAGCCGCCTCGGGCATGCCGGTCATGCCGATCACATCGCAGCCATCTCGCCTCAGGCGACGCACTTCCGCTGCGGTTTCCAGTCGCGGCCCCTGCGTAACCGCCATGACTGCACCGTCGACAGCGTCCTCGCCCGCCGACGCCAGCAGCAATGCCTGTCTCAGATCGGGCGAGTAGGGCTCGGTGAAGTCAATGTGCCGCGGCGGCGAGTCACCGCCCTCGTCGAAGGTGTGTGGGCGCCCCCAGGTGTAGTCGATGATCTGATCCGGCAGCACCAGCTTTCCCGGGGACAGGAATGCATCTATGCCGCCAACCGCATTGAGTGCCACGACATGCGTGACGTCGAGCTGCTGCAGCGCCCAGAGGTTTGCTCGATAGTTGATACGATGCGGCGGCAGTGAACGCGGCTTGCCATGGCGCTGCAGGAAAACCACCTCCAGCCCGTTGAGCTGACCGATTTCGATATCAGCCGACACCGGTCCGTAGGGTGTTTCCATGTGCTTTTTTGCAGATACCGTAAATCCCTCGAGATGCTCCACGCCAGTACCACCGAGAATCGCGAGGCGTTTCATGCGATGCACGCGATGGCTCGACATACCCCATTAGACCGATTGCGCCTGTTGGAAAGCACAGTTCCATTTCTTTTCATCTAAACCACCCGCCAACATTTATCACTGAGTTTAATTGCTTTTTCCAAGCGATTGATCCGCTTGAACATTTTTTTCCATTCCCTGCTTAACCCACGCGCACCGCTTTCCGGTCTGCTCCTGGCCGCTCGCTGGACAGGGGGAACCCAGATGCTAGTGTTCAAGGATACACATTGCAAAGGGAGAGCCCGTCATGGCAATGGAACGGCCGCTGATAGGCCGCTGGTACAAAGAGTTGGAAACCGGCGCACTTTTTGAGGTGGTCGCGTGGGACCATCGAGCCCGGACTGCGGAAGTGCAGTATCTCGATGGCGAGATAGCCGAGTACGACAGGGAGAGCTGGGCGGCACTTACCCTGGCACCCGCCGCAGAGCCGGAAGACTGGCGAAGCCCCTTCGAATTGAGCGACGAAGACGGTATCGATCCGGATCTCCCCTTCAATCCGCAGGATTGGAGTAATCCGCTGCAAAGTATAGAGCCAGACACCATGTGGGGTGTTGAGGACCTCTGAGGTCACACCCCATGCGCCGCACGAACCCTTGCCGGGCGCCCGGCGAGGGGCGCCTACGCACGGGGCGCCCCTTGCGTAGGCGCCGCGACTGTATATAATCACAGGTACTGTATAGATAAACAGGCCTGTAGCATGCTTAAACTTACCCCTCGCCAGGAGCAGGTCCTGGCCATTGTCCGCCAGTACATCGAAGACACAGGGTACCCACCCACGCGGGCAGATATCGCGAGGCAGTTGGGCTTCAAATCGGCTAATGCCGCCGAAGAGCATCTCAAGGCTCTGGCTCGCAAGGGCGCTATAGAGATGATTCCGGGCGCATCCCGCGGAATTCGTCTACCCGAGACACGGGGACTTCCTGTTATCGGGCGCGTCGCGGCGGGCGCACCGGTGCTTGCAGAGGCGAATATCGAAGACTACTGTGAATTGGCAGGCAGCTTCTTTCGACCGGCGGCGGATTACTTTTTGCGTGTCACGGGCGACAGCATGATCAATGCAGGTATTCATAATGGTGATCTTCTGGCCGTGCACAGCACCCCCGAAGCCAGAAACGGAGCCATTGTGGTGGCACGAATTGAGGATGAGGTAACCGTAAAGCGACTGCAGCGGGGCAAGTTCAAATACCAGGTGCGACTCGAGGCGGAAAATCCGGATTACGAACCCATTAACGTTGACCTGAGGGATACCGCTTTTACGATTGAAGGGCTGAGCGTAGGGGTAGTCCGCCAGAGCATGTCGTAGAGAACATGGCATGGATGGACAGACAATATCAACTTGTGAATACAGGCTATCGGTCTTGGCCAGAGACATTGGTGCCGGGCCTTGGTGTTTGACCTTGGTGTTTGGCCTTAGTAATGGATGGGCCTCAGTGTAGTATGCGCGGACCAGAGGCCGCCTGCCCTACCTCCTCTTCTATTTCAACCTCGCCCTGATCATTGAGCTCTGCCGTTGCTTCAATGCCCGCCTGAATCATCGCCTTTGCAACTTCAAGGCAATTATCAAGAACATAAAGCCTGGATTCGTCAGAAAACTGTATACGCAATAGTGGAGAAGACGCATCATCCGCTTTTTGCAGAACTACCTCACCATTTCCCAGGTCAACAATTTCCAGCAAAGATGTAGTCACTCGAACTCCCCAGCATGTGCTTACCTCAGGATGGTAACAGCGTCGAGCCGCGACCTACAACTCGCGCTCAGCACTCGTCGAGGCTGTCATTCATTCGCTCAAAAATCGTCTCCAGTTGCTGCGCCCAGTGTGCAGCCTCCTCCGGGCCGGGCCAATCAGCAGCGGAGGTAACGGCCAGCAGTGCGTCCGGCCGCCTGGCCCCCCGTGACCCGGCGGCAGCGTCGGGCAAGGGAACCAGCAACTGTGCCAACCACCCTTCTCGCTCAAGCTGGCGAAACTCACGTATTTCCCCAGGAACGGACTTGCCGGCGGTCTGTGGCGGCAAATCATCGCAGGAGCGTGGCATCTGTCCTGCGCTGGCTGCTCCCGTCGGGTCCAGCACGTGATTGAGAAAATACCCGTAAGCCAGGATCAGATGCTCACGCGCCCCGGGCGCATAGGCCTGATCCAGGGTGCGAGCCGGAACAATCTGCTCATCGCGGTCGCGCTGCCAGGCCCTGATCAACAGACGGGCCAGGTACAAATGCTGATTGGCGAAGCCGCGTGACACGCTTAACTGGCCTTTTTTGTTTTTTTGCGCGCCCGTGCTGGTTTGCCGCTGCCCTCCTGCACCCACTTGCCCTTCTCATAGAACGCCTTCCAGCCTGTCGCCTTGCCGTCTTTCTCTGTCATGACGTACTGCTCTTTGGTCTTGCGACTGAAGCGGATCTGCGCCCGGTTCTTCGCGTCATCGGTAGTCGGGGCGCTAAAAAGAAACTCGTACTTTGGATCTATCTCGCTCTTGTGTGGCAACAACTCATCCACAAAGGGTGCGCGTGTCTCCCGGTTACGCGGAAACTGGCTGGCGGCAAGGAACAGACCCGCTGCCCCGTCACGCAGAACGTAGGTATCCTCCACCTTTTCACAGGCGAGTTCAGGCATGGGAACCGGGTCCATTTTGGGCGGCGCAGGCTCGCCGCTGCGCAGGAGCTTTCGGGTATTTTTACAATCCTCGGAGGTGCAGCCGAAGTATTTCCCGAAACGTCCTGTCTTCAGCTGCATGGAGGCACCGCACTTGTCGCAGTCAATAACCGGGCCCTCATACCCCTTGATCTTAAACTTGCCGTGCTCGACCTCAAATCCTTCGCAATCAGGATTATTGCCGCACACATGCAGCTTTCTTGCTTCATCAATCAGGTAGCTGTCCATGGCGGCGTTGCACAATGGGCAGCGATGCTTGCTGCGTAACAGCCTCGACTCGGCTTCATCGTCGGCGTCCTCGCGGATCGCCTCGTCACCGGGCACCAGGTTGATCGTATTCTTGCAGCGCTCTTTCGGTGGCAGTGCGTATCCGGAGCAACCCAGGAACACACCCGTGCTGGCCGTGCGGATCTGCATGGGCCGACCACACTTGCCGCAGGCGATATCCGTCATGGTGGGTTCGTTGGGCTGCATTCCATCGGGTTCTGGCAGCTCTGCCTTCTCGAGCAGGCCGCTGAACTCTGCGTAGAAAGTGTCGAGCAGGTCGCGCCAGGCCAGCTTGCCGGTGGCGACATCGTCAAGATTCTCCTCCATGCTCGCAGTGAACCCGTAATCGAGCAGCTCGCTGAAGCTGCCCTGCAATCGCTCGGTGACGATATCTCCCATTTTTTCCGCGTAAAATCGCTTGTTCTCCAGGCGAACGTATCCCCGATCCTGGATGGTCGAAATGATCGACGCGTACGTGGACGGGCGTCCGATACCGCGTTTCTCAAGCTCACGCACCAGGCTTGCCTCGGCGTAGCGCGGGGTTGGCTTGGTGAAATGCTGCGTCGGCTCCAGCTTGATCAACTCAAGTACATCGCCCTTGGATACGTCCGGGAGCACCGTATCCTCGCCCTTGCGCCCACTCGGTGGCAGCACCCGGGTGTAACCGTCAAATCGAATGATGCGGCCGCGGGCCGCCAACTCAAAGTCTTCGGCCGCCACGGTGATAGTAGTGGAGGTGTATTCGGCAGAGGGCATCTGACTGGCCACGAACTGGCGCCAGATCAACTCGTACAGGCGCTCTGCATCGCGCTCCATGTTGGAAAGATTTGACTGCAGCGTGTTGACATCCGATGGACGGATGGCCTCATGCGCTTCCTGCGCGCCGTCCTTCGAGGCGTAGACTTTCGGCGCCTCGGGGAGGTAACGCGCACCGAAGTTCTTGCCAATATAGTCGCGGCAGCTGGCAACAGCGTCCTTGCTCAGATTGGTCGAATCCGTACGCATATAGGTGATATAGCCAGCCTCATACAGCCGCTGCGCCAGCGTCATGGTTTTCTTCACGCTGAAGCCGAGACGGGTGCTCGCGGACTGCTGCAGGGTTGACGTAATGAAAGGCGCAGGCGCATTTGAGCGCGTGGGCTTGTCCTCGCGCCCGGCGACGCGATAATCCGCCTCTGCCAGCCGCGCATGCGCCGCCATCGCTGTCTTTTCGTCACTGGGGCGGAACTTCTCGCCGCGGTCTTTGCGGACCTCAAAGCGCGCCGCCTCAAGCCCTTTGGCCTTGAGATCCGCATGAATCTCCCAGAACTCCTCGGGCACAAATGCGCGAATCTCACGCTCGCGCTCGACGATAAGCTTCACCGCGACCGACTGCACCCGGCCGGCTGACAGGCCACGGGCGACTTTGGCCCACAAAAGCGGCGAAACCATGTAGCCGACAACCCGATCGAGGAACCGGCGTGCCTGCTGCGCGTTGACGCGGTTGATGTCAAGCTCCGAGGGGCGCGAGAATGCTTCCTTGATCGCGTTTCGGGTAATCTCGTTGAACACCACGCGCTGGTAGCGCGAATCATCACCGCCGATTGCCTCGCGCAGATGCCAGGCAATCGCTTCGCCTTCTCTGTCGAGGTCGGTAGCGAGGTAGACTGCGTCGGCCTTGGCGGCGAGCTGTTTCAGCTCACTGACGACCTTCTCTTTACCCGGCAGAATCTCGTAATGCGCCTCCCAGTTATGCGAGGGATCGATACCCATGCGGCGCACCAGCTGCTGGCGCGCCTTCTGCTTGCGGTGCTCGGCTTTCTTTTCCGGTGACATCTTGCGGGTGCGCGCCGCCTGAGCCGCGCGCTCTTTCGGGTCCGGCGTGCGGGTGCCTCCGCCCGAGGTGGGCAGGTCGCGAATATGGCCGACGCTGGACTTGACGATAAAGTCCGGCCCCAGGTACTTGTTAATCGTTTTCGCCTTGGCAGGCGATTCGACAATGACTAGTGATTTACCCATACAGGCTTTGGTGTTACCTCAGCAGTGACGGCCGCAGAGAAAGCCGGCGCAAAAAAACGACTGGCATATATAAAGGCCCGCTCAGCGTGGGTCAAGGGGAAACCCGATCAGCGTTCTGCCAGATCCGACCGCCAGACCGTAACACAGTGGATGACTCGACCAACATCAACGCTGTCCCCGCCCTCCCGCCAATAGACGCCGCAGCTGTTGCTGTCCACGCTTGCAGCGAGCACAGACGATGGCAGATCCTCCAGCGCAGACGGCAGGGGAGCCAGGCGCTGGGGCCCACCGCGCCAGGTGTCGTCCACGCGCCACCAGCTTTGCCGTTTATGGCCCTCACCCCTGGCGGCCGGCAGCCGGGCGCCGTAATACACGACCTGACGCTCGCTTCGACTCATCCGCTCGAGGCGCGGACCATAGCCCGGGAGATCGCGAAACTCCACGAACAATCCCGCGAGCGCTGCCTCCTCACGCAGCGCGGCCTGTCGCCGCTGCGTGGCTGTCGGTAAAAAATGCAGCAGAGGCGCAATCGCAAGCGCGACAACCACCGCAATAAAGACATACGTCCACATAGTCGCTGACCCAGATCAAGTGTGCTGCGAAAAAAGCACTGACGGCATTGCAGCGGCCACCGCTTGTGATATAAAACACAGTTCAAGCCATTCAGATACCGGAGCATTCATGGCCAACTATACAAAAATCCTGATGGCGGTTGATCTGACTGATGACTCAGCGGAAGTCGCCGAGCGCGCAAGGGCAATAGCCACCAACAACAGTGCCGAGCTGCACATCGTCCACGTGATTGAACCGCTCAGCTTTGCCTATGGTGGCGATATCCCGATGGATTTCTCCGGCATTCAGGATGAAATCCACCAGCAGGCATCGCAGCAGCTGGAAAAATTCGCAACCGAACAGACCATTGCAGACGATCGGCGACACGTCGTGCTGGGCCGGCCTGAAGTGGAAATCCATGCACTGGCCGAAGAGATCGGTGCTGACCTTATCGTCGTGGGCAGCCATGGACGCTACGGGCTGGCGCTCCTGATGGGCTCAACGGCGAATGGTGTGCTGCACGGTGCCACCTGCGATGTACTGGCGGTTCGCGTCGGCGTATCCCGCTGATCAACCCCGGGTGACCTCACAGTGGCATTTGCAATGGCGCTCACGATGCCGTTACGCGACTGCGCACATCGGATTCGTCAAACGGCCAGTTGAGTTCAGAACCATCAGCGAAGCGCACCACCGGTATAAGCCATCCATAACGGTCAAACAATCCATCGCTATCGCTGATATCAACGATCGTGTAGCTGGCATCGGGTATATCACGTACAACCTTTTCCAGCATCGCCGAAGCCAGTTCACACAGGTGGCAGGCTTCCGTACTGTACAGCACGATACGATGCCGGCTGTCACTTTTCATAGCGGATTCTCCCGATTTTAATGAGCGCTACCTCCAAAGACGGTAATGATTACGTCCGGCGTCGCGAGCAGTTTCGCCGCATGCTTACCGTATACGGTCGCAAACCTGCCCTTGAAGCCATGCGCGCCCCCGATCTCGATTGCCGTACTCTGCACCTCGCCAGCAGTAACCGTGAGGACGGACTGGTAAGAGAGCTGCGCACACTGGCAGCACAACGCGGCATGGAAGTACGCGAGCACAACCGCGCCGAACTGTCCCGAATATCCCGCAACGGCAAACAGGACCAGGGCGTGGCGCTGGACGTGCAGTGTCCCGGCTTCCAATCTCTCGAGGCATACCTTGGCAGCCTTGAGCCCGGGTGCCGCACTCGCCTACTGGCCTTTGATGGCGTCACCAATCCCCAGAATATGGGCATGTCTCTACGCTCGGCGAGGGGCGCCGGAATGAACGGCGTGCTGTATGCCGACCACGGTAACCCGGCACTCGGTCCTCTGGTGATAAAAGCCAGCGCCGGCACGGTGTATGCCGCCCCCCTTCTTCGCTGTGAACGCATTGCAGGCGCTGCGCACGCCTGCCTTGATGCCGGCTTCACGCTGTACACGCTTGAAGCGGACGCAAAGCAGTCGCTGTTCGACACGGTATTTGCCGACCGTTCCCTGTTCATTCTTGGCGGTGAAACCGATGGGCTCTCTGCGGAAACCCGAACCCTTAAGCACTCTCCCCTGTCTATTCCCATGGCCGAGGGCGTCGAATCTCTCAATGTGGCTGTCAGTGCCGCGCTGGTTGGTTATGCCGGACTGCTGCGCCAATCAACGTGAGAGAAACCCCATTGCATCCTCCAGCCCCTTAAGCGTCAGCGGATACATATGCCCATCCATCAGCTGGTGGGTCATACTGACAGACTGCGTGAACTCCCACTCATCCTTCGGCACCGGATTGATCCAGACGGTCTTTTCATAGGTCCGACGCAGCCGGCGCAACCAGACTTCCCCCGCCTCGTCATTCCAGTGTTCCACAGAGCCACCAGGCTGCACAATTTCATAGGGTGACATTGCCGCATCGCCAACAATGATCACCTTGTAGTCATGTCCGTACTTGTGAAGGATATCCATCACCGGCGTGCGTTCATTGTGACGCCGCACGTTGTTACGCCACACGCTCTCGTAGAGAAAATTATGGAAATAGAAGTTTTCCATGTGCTTGAACTCGGTGCGTGCCGCCGAGAACAGCTCTTCGCAGACGCGAACATGGGGATCCATGGAACCCCCCACATCGAAAAACAACAGCACTTTCACCGCGTTGTGCCGCTCCGGCACCATCTTGATGTCGAGGAGACCTGCGTTGCGCGCTGTCGAATGAATGGTGTCATCGAGATCCAGCTCATCTGCGGAGCCGGTGCGGGCAAACTTGCGCAGGCGCCTCAACGCCATCTTCACGTTGCGCGTGCCCAGCTCCACCGAATCATCGAGGTTGCGGAAATCGCGCCTGTCCCAGACTTTTACTGCACGGCGATTGCCGCCATTTGGACCGACGCGAATGCCTTCCGGATGATAACCCTGCTGTCCGAAAGGCGACGTTCCACCGGTGCCGATCCATTTGTTGCCACCTTCATGCCGTTTTTCCTGCTCTTCAAGCCGTTTCCTGAACTCCTCGATAAGCTTCTCGAGGCCGCCCAGGGACTCGATTTTTGCCTTCTCTTCCTCGGACAGGTTCTTCAGGAATTCGGAGCGCAACCAGTCATCCGGAATAAGCGCCTCTATCACGTCATCCAGCGCCTCCAGATCCTTGAAATGGGCGCCAAAGGCCTTGTCGAAACGATCGTAATACTTTTCGTCCTTGACCAGGCAGGTACGGCTGAAAAGGTAGAAGTCATCCACACTACCCATCACCACATGCTGCTTGAGTCCTTCCAGCAGATCCAGCAGCTCGCGCGTCGTCACCGGTATACCGGCGTCGCGCAGCCCGTGAAAAAAATTGACCAGCATGGCGCTTAGCGAGACTCTCTTCGATGCATGAATGCAAGACGCTCAAGCAGATGAACGTCCTGCTCGTTCTTGAGCAAAGCGCCATAGAGTGGCGGTATCGCCTTGCTCTGGTCGCGTTCTCGCAGGATTTCGTCGGGAATATCATCAGCCATCAGCAGTTTGAGCCAGTCGATCAGCTCTGAGGTAGACGGCTTTTTTTTCAGGCCGGGTACAGACCGCAGATCAAAGAAGATCTCCATTGCCTCCTGCACCAGCGACTGCGCAATACCCGGATAGTGCACATCGATGATCTGTCGCATGGTGTCGCGGTCGGGGAAGTTAATAAAGTGAAAGAAGCAACGACGAAGAAACGCATCTGGCAGTTCTTTTTCATTGTTGCTGGTAATGATAATGATTGGCCGGTGCACCGCGCGAACGGTTTCTCCCGTCTCGTAGACATAGAACTCCATTCGATCCAGCTCTACCAGCAGGTCATTCGGGAACTCGATGTCCGCCTTGTCGATCTCGTCAATCAACAGCACCACCTGCTCTTCCGCTGCGAAGGCGTCCCAGAGCTTGCCGCGCCTGATGTAGTTGCCGATGTCGTAGACCTTTTCGTCGCCCAGCTGCGAATCGCGCAGGCGGGAAACAGCATCGTATTCGTACAGGCCCTGCTGCGCCTTGGTCGTCGACTTGATGTGCCACTGTATCAGCGGCTTGCCCAGGCCCTCTGCCACCTCTTCCGCAAGCATGGTCTTGCCTGTGCCGGGCTCTCCCTTGATGAGCAGGGGCCGCTGCAGATTGACCGCAGCATCAACTGCCATGCGCAGATCGTCGGTAGCGACGTAGTTCCTGGTTCCAGTGAATTTCATAATATGCCCATGCCCGTGACAAAAAAGAATGCGGAAGGTTACCGATTGCCAGGGTGCCTGCGCAAGTCGGGCAACCGCTAGCGTCTGCTGCGCTGCCAGAGCACGACGGCGGCCACCAGGGTAAACAGCCACGCTGCCGCAACAGTGAGCGCGAGCGGACGCAGTGCGTGCATTGCCGGCTCGACACCCGCGGTAGCCAGCTGAAAACCGGCCACGATGCTCGCCGGCGCAAGGGTATCCATACCCGGCGAAGGAAACGCAGGCGTTAACAGCAGTGCCGCGCCAGTGAGAAACCATCCCAGCCGCCAACCCGGCCGCTTCGCTACCCAGCGCGCGCCGACCACGCAGGTGAAAAGTCCGGCAATCAGATAGACCGTCATCGCGACCAGGTATCCGGTTTCGGTCAACATGTCTCAGTCCCCCTGCCCGACCCAGTGCATGACATATTCATCCATATGATCCTCCGGTACGAATTCTTCACTGATGATGCGGCCGCGCGCAGAAATACCGGCATGGTGGACGCTGTTTGAATCGTTGGTCTCAAGTGGATGCCAGTCCGGCAGGGGGAGTCCAACCGCCCGCAGGCGGTAGGCACAGGTGGACGGAAGCCAGTCGTAGAGTGCCGCCGTTGTGGGCGTGAGCGCAACACAGGCCGGCACGTTGTGCAGGCGATTTGCGTAGTCTGTACAGCGGCATGCCGACGGGTCGAGGTAGCGACAGTGCACACTCGTACGCACAAATTCCCCGGTCTCATCGTCTTCAAGGACATGCAGGCAACACTGCCCGCAGCCGTCGCAGAGTTGCTCCCACTGCTCGGTCGACAGTTCGCTCAGCGTCAATCTGTTCCACCAAGCATCATTCATCAGGTTGCCGCATCACTGCATCTGAATAAGCGGGTGGCATCTGCAGAAAAAACCCCTTGTCATCGATCGCCGCAATAACCTCGGCGGCGCTGGCGCGCGCGAGCCGCCGCTCAGGTGTCAACATCAGCGTCATGACGCGTCTGGGGTCGCCAAAGGCCTGTCGCAATGGCCCCGGAAGTTCATTCCATACCTGCTCGCGTCGCGTGTAAAGGTACATACCCTCGCGACGCGAACTGGCAAAGATCTCGATAACCCGTCTCATGTGCGCCTATCCGTCAGGAAATTGCGCAGTGGATCAATCACCAGCGCCTTGCGCCAGCCGTCCCAATGGCCGGGCACGGTGACCATGTCGCCGAGGGATTCGCGCAACAACTTTTCGTAATCCTTCGCCGGCAGTAGCGACTCGGGGGCGGCGCCAAGGGCCCCTGCGAGCTGCTTGCCACGCTGCTTCAGCGCCTTCAACAGTCGGCGCTCGTCAGCGCTTAATGGCCCCGGCAGCAGGGGCGGCAGCTCGTTGTCCGGCAAGGCACGCGCCGCTGTCACACAGGCCAGCAACTCATCGCTGTAGCGACGCAGGACTCCCGTAGAGAGATCTGGAACCCTCGCCAGGCTCTCGGCGTCGAGTTCAGCGCTGCGTGCAATGTCCAGGCAGGCAGCGTCAGGAATAATCCAGCTGCGCGGTTTGTCACGGGACATAGCTTCTGATTCCCGCCAGTCGCAGACTGCCCGGAGCACTGCCAACTGACGGCCACTGAGCTTCCAGGCAGACTTGATGCGCAGGTAGTAGGACTCTGCGGCGCTGCCGGCAGTGTCAGAGGCAGCCTGTCCGTCTTCAAATACCCAGTCGAGCTTGCCTTCCACTTCTACCGCCGCGCGCATGTCGCGATACACTGGCAGCAGATAAGCAACGTCAAGCGCAGCGTAATCGCATTGCGATGTACTGAGGGGACGCTGCAGCCAGTCAGAGCGGGTCTCACCCTTGTCCAGCTGGACATCGCAATAGGCCTCGACCATGGCGCGGTACCCGAGGCCGAAACCCCGGTCAAGAAATCCGGCAGCGCGCTGGGTGTCGAACAAGGGCTGCGGTGAAAGCTGCAGCCAGCGATCAAATACCTCAAGATCCTCACTCGCCGAGTGCAGTACCTTGACGATACGCTTATCGGCAAACAGATCGCGAATCGGCGTTGTATCTTCTATACCCAGAGGGTCTATGAGAATGGCGTGTTCACCAGCGCTCAGCTGAAGTAAGGCGATCTGTGGAAAAAAGGTGTTGCGGCGCATGAATTCGGTATCGACCGCAAGCTCGCTCGCTCGCGAGAGCGCCGGGAGAACGCTGTCCAGCTGCTGCTGCGTTTCCACCAGTGTCCACTTCATGAGCGCACCACGGGCGTGCGGCCGGTGAATGCATGCATCAACGTCGAGCCATCCACATACTCGAGCTCCCCACCGAGCGGCACGCCGTGCGCGATGCGCGACATGCGTATTCCGCGCGAACCGAGCATCTCAGTCAGGTAGTACGCCGTCGCTTCACCCTCGGCGGTGGGATTGGTCGCAAGAATCACCTCGCTGATGCCCTGCGCTTCCACCTGCTCCTGCAGACGATCCAGGCCGATATCCTCGGGTCCGATGCCGTCGATCGGTGAAAGATGTCCCATCAACACGAAATAACACCCTCGGTAACCCCCTGCCTGCTCCACCGCCAGTACGTCGCCGGGCGTTTCTACCACGCACAGCGTGTGCTGATCGCGACGTGGATCGCTGCAGATCTCGCACAGCGCCAGTTCTGTCAGATTCCTGCAGCGCTGACAGTGACCGATGCGGTCGACGGCGTCTCGCAGCGCATCGGCGAGAGCGGATGCGCCGTTACGATTGCGCTCCAGCAGATACAGCGCCATGCGCTGCGCCGACTTCGGTCCGACACCGGGCAGACAGCGTAGCGACTCAATGAGTGTCTCGAGGGCAGGGCTGAATTTCATGCGATCAGAATGGCAGCTTGAAGCCCTCGGGCAGGTTCAGTCCCGAGGTCAGCTGCGACATGGCTTTCTTGTTCTCCGCCTCGACCTTGCGCACCGCATCGTTGACCGCGGCGCCAAGCAGATCCTCAAGGACACTTTTCTCCTCCTGCAGAACGCTGTCGTCGATGCTCACGGAGCGTACGTCATGGCGTCCGTTCATGGTGACCCGCACGAGGCCCGCGCCTGACTCACCCGTCACCTCCTGTTCCGCCAGCGCTTCCTGAACTTTTTGCATATCAGCCTGCATTTTCTGCGCCTGCTGCATCATTTCAGTGATACTTCCCTTCATGTGCCAGTCTCCAATAGCTTGCATACCGTTGCGTGAACTTGCATTAACTCATTGTAGTCGCGCTTACCATCACGCGGGATCATCCCCTGTTGACCGTTATCTCAATGCCGGGTTCATCGAGCGTGGCCGAAAAGCGCGCAATGAGCGCGGACAGCCGGGGGTCCTCCCGCATTTGCGCAACGGCGGCCTCGTGTTGCTCCCGCGCCTGTCTGTGCTCCCTCTGGGCGGGCGTTTCAGACCTCAGCTGACCCGGCTGTATGCTGACCTTGAGTGTCGCTCTTCCCAGAGATTTTCGCAGCGCTTTCTCGATGCGCTCGACGTGTCGGGCGTTGAACAGATTCGACTGCGCCGGATCCAGCCGTAACTCCACTGTGTCAGCCGTCTGCCCGTACCATTCGCAGTTCTTCGCCGTGAGCAGGGTGCTCCCCGTCAAACCCAGCGACGGCAGGAGATCGGCCCAGTCGATTTCTGCGCCGTCACGCGGCGCCTCAGGCTTTTTTCCGCGATCGCCGACCTCGCCGGCACTGTGATTGCCAGCCGCTGGCGGCGATGCCGGGGCGACCGGGCGCTCCGGCGCTCGCTGCAGCGCCGAGCTGGCAACGGGCGGAGTCTCCGATGTCGTCGCGACAGGGCCTGACCCCGGAGCGGCTGGACCGGCGTCCACCGCCACGGGCGCGCTGGCGGTCAACGGTCTGAAAGCAAGCATTCGCAGCATGATCATTTCAAACGCACTGCGGGTATCGACGCTGATCGCCATATCGCGCTTGCCATTGAGCGCCATCTGATAGTGAAGCTGCACATCCTCCCCCGTCAGCAGCGCCGCCAGGCGTCTGAGCTCCTTGGGATCATCGGCGGATGAAGGCTCCGCATCGGGCACGACCTGCACGACGGCAAGTTCATGCAGAGTCGCTATGAGCTCGTCCACGGCACTGGAGAAATCTGCACCGCTCTCCGCCATCGAGGCGACAGTCTGCAGCACGGCCCGGGCATCGTCGCGTGACAACCCATCCAGAAGCTGGAGAATGGCCGTACGATCTGCCACGCCGAGCATGGCCCTGACCTCTGCCTCGGCAATCTGCCCGCCACCGTACCCTATCGCCTGATCAGTAAGGCTGAGTGCATCGCGCATGCTGCCATCGGCGGCGCGTCCGAGCAGCCGCAGCGCACTCTCATCGTAACGTACACCTTCGGCCTCAAGCACGGTGCGCAGGTGGCCCGCTACCTGCTCCGGCGGCATATTCTTGAGATTGAACTGCAGACATCTCGACAACACGGTGGCCGGCAGCTTTTGCGGGTCGGTGGTCGCGAGCAGGAATTTGACGTGCGGCGGTGGCTCCTCCAGCGTCTTCAGGAGCGCGTTGAAGCTGTGCGTGGAGAGCATATGCACTTCGTCGATGAGATAAATCTTGAAGCGACTGCGGGTGGGCGCATACTGCACGTTGTCGAGCAGCTCGCGGGTGTCATCGACCTTGGTCCGCGATGCGGCGTCTACCTCTATCAGGTCGACACTGCGTCCCTCGGCAACCTCCTGGCAGGCGCTGCACATACCGCAGGGCTGCGAACTGACACCCCGCTCACAATTGAGGCACTTGGCCAGAATACGCGCCACCGTGGTCTTGCCGACACCGCGGGTACCGGAGAACAGGTAAGCATGGTGCAGGCGATCGTGATCCAGTGCATTCGACAGGGCCTTGAGCACGTGCTGCTGCCCGACCATTTCGCTGAATGTGCCCGGACGCCATTTTCGGGCAAGTACCTGATAGGACATGCTGTGCGCGTCACTCCTGCGGTCTCAGCCTGCCAGCATAACGCAGCGGCCGAAACAGAGGAAACGGCGGTGCCGCTATGCGGACCTGGCGGTGGGCTATCGTTACGACATGTTATAAGAAAATGGAGACGATCTGAGGGTCAACAGCCACATCTCGCGCCGTCTCGCTCCGCACAAAAAATCTCCACTTGCGCATCAAGAAGTGTCCCGGCACTGGCGAAAATGCAGTGAAGACAAAAATCTGATGCGCTCAGTCTGGACTTACTGGCCCGTCTCAGGCGCTATGGCCTGCAAGGCAACGCCCGAGATGATCACCCAGCCGCATGCTGAGGGCAATGATGGTCAGCGTCGGGTTGGCCCAGCCCCCGGTCGGAAAGACCGATGATCCCGCGACGTACAGGTTGTCCAATCCATGCACCCGGCAGTCGGCATCCACGACTGATGTGCGCGGGTCAGTACCCATGCGGGTCGTACCCATATGGTGATAGCCCCCATAGGGATGGCTCGTGACCAGGTGATCGAATTCCCAGGGAATATCTGGATTGGTCACCCAGGGGCTGGGGGTGGCTGTACCCAGACCAGTGCGACGCAGGTCGCGGTCCAGCGCCTGCATGGTCACTCGAACCGTGAGCTTGTCTATTTCCTGCATCTGCCAGTGAAGATGGATCCTCGGCATGCCAAGCGCGTCGCGTTGATCGGACAGGGTGACGCGACTCTGCGGGTTGGGTGCCTGCTCTGCACGCATGACTGCATAGATGCCGTATTTCGGATTGCCCAGGAGTCGTGTCCGGCTGGCCGGGCTGCGGTTTTCCTTCCTCCAGCGCGAGCCCTTTTTCACCAGGCGCCACAAAGCGCGGCCAAAGTTGCCGGGGGCCATGTCGTGCTTGAGCTGGTTGTAAGTCTGCTTGTGCAGCGCGGGCTTTTCCCCCGCATGTCGGAACACACCGAGCGTGAAGCAGCCATTGAGTATGCTGTGCCTTGCCTGAGTCGACTCCTCGGGGCGCAGCAGCAGGCCGTAGCGCTGGTTTCTGCTGTCACGCAAAAACGAGGGGAATGTCTGGAACAGTCTTGCAGGATCCGGAGTCGTGATCTTTGCGCCGCGGGCGTGTGGGTGCTCCATGAAGTAGCGGCCAACCTGGTCGTAGTGGTTGCCGATACCCTGTGGATGCGCGGTGGTCTTCGATGCAAGCATGAGTCGCGGATTCTCCAATCCGCCACTCGCCAGGACGAAATGCCCTGCCGTAATTGTCCTGCGAGCACCCCCCGGAGTGGAGACAGTCACCCGAGTGACCGAGCGGCCATCGTCTGATGTCTGCATCCCCACCAACGTGGCATTGAGAAGGATCGTAACGCCGCTGGCCTGGCTCAGATCGCCGCACGCGGGCAGGGTGAAGCGTGAAAACTCGTCGTCAAATTGCCAGAAAGCACTTTTTAATTCGCCGCCATCAAGGGGGTCGGTAAATCCGGGCATCCGGTTCGCCGCGACCACAGGCAGACCAAGAGCCTGCTGAGCCTCAGCGTACCAGCTGTCGAGGTCTGCAAGCGACAGCGGCCAACCGGAATGGTCCAGCCAGTCGCGGCGGGTGAAATCAATCGCATCAAGCCGTGCGCAGCGCCCGCCCCATATGGCGGTTGTGCCACCAAAAAATCGCAATCGGGAATCGCGGAGTGCGTAGTAGTCGAGGCCGCTGCTGTCGCCCTGGCACAGGTCCTGTCGGTTCTTGCGGTGGTCCGCATCGCCGCTCTCGATCAGCAGAATGCGTGCGCCGGCCGGCAGCAGACGGCGGGCAAGGGTGATGCCGGCGGCGCCAGCACCGATAATGGCGACGTCGGCCGCAAAGCTGTAGTTGTCGTCGCTGCGGACGATTTTTTGCAGGTCAACCAGCATTTAACGCCTCATCCCGGGCGCTCCTGTCTTGTGGTAGGTAATCGAATGGGCAATTGGAGCTTCGACGTGCTGTAGCTGCAGAGGTGCACACTGTTCGTAAGCAGAGTCAGCCTTGTACAGGGGCTTCCCCCACACTTTGTCACTGATTCCTTCCGCCAGCGTTTTCGAGAAAACACCGAAAAAAAGGCTTTTCTCGAGGCCACCGACAGATCCGAACAGGATGCCGACTTCAAGCAATTGAATATATTCAGCTTTTAACCGGGCGCTTATGTGTAGCTATAGGTTTTCATAAAGGGTTTTACCCAAATTTGGAGGCAGCCCGAACAGCCACACCCCGGCACACGCATGGGCAGCTACCGTTGCTCCCTTCCGGGCCTGGCGGGGTTTACTGCCTGTCGTTGCGAGGGGACCATCCGGACCACCATAGCCCCGCTTTCGCGGAGCCGGGATTATCGGGCATAGCAGGATTGCAAGCAAGCCGTCCTGCCCGACCATCTTGTTCAAGCGTTACGTCACACTCTCCCAACGATCAAATATGCTACCCTTCCCGCCTTTGAAATACCGCGGTGAGACCGGCTCTTGACTATTTCTTTCAGGCCCGCTAGGGATCTCCTTCGCGCCAGTGCGCGCGGCTTATTTCTGCTTATTTGTCTGCTGGCTTGTCTGCTGATCACGCAATCGGCCACAGCGCAAACCGAGTCGTCGGACAGTGTGTCTGCGAGTCGGCTCGAAATCCTCTCGCAGCAGGTGCAGCAATCAACCGAACTCTCTGGGGATGAGAAAGCGCGTCTCGAGGCCGAACTGGAGGCAGCGGCCAGCACGCTCGCCGCAACTCGCGAGTTGCAGACAGCGATCAATGAGGTTTCGGACCGTATAGAGCGCAGCGAAGAAGAGGCGGCCCGCTTTGACGCCCTGGTACAGGAAGCCCCGCAGGAGTCAGTCCAACAGCCACCCAGCGACGCCTCGCTGGACGAACTGGAAGCAGAGATCCAGCTCATGGTCGCTGATCGGCGCAGCGCCACCGCGCGCCGGGCCGCCATCGCTGCCGAGCTGACAGCGGCACGACAGCAAGGCACGGCTGAGCGCGACCGCCTTGTCGCGATTCAAAGCCAGCTGCAGTCACTGCCCAGTGCAACCCTCGCCGAGGGAGCTTCGATACAGGAGCGTATTGCGGATGCGGTGACACAGGCACGCCGCACGCAGCTCACCACCGAGGCAGAGCTCCTCGCACTGCGGGTTCGCGGCCAGCCAGCGCTGGAAACTATCCTGGTGGCTGAACGCAACTGGCTCGACGTGAAAATCAACCGTCAGGACAGGCGTCTTGCAGCTCTCTCTGAATCGGCAAGAGATTTGCGTCAGAGTGCTGCGCAGGAGCAGATCGAGGCAACACAGGAGATCGTGTCGGAGATCGGCGACAGTCGCCCCGAGCTGCAGACGCTGGCTGAGGAAAACATGTCTCTGGCAAAGCGGCAGGAGCTACTTGGTCTCGAGCTCAACACTGCGCGCAGCCGGATACTTGAAATCCGGGAGACACTCGACAGGATAGAGCGGGATGCATCTCTGTCGCGCCGACGACTGGCCGTCTCGGGGCTGCAGCCGGAACTCGCCGATGTCATGCTCAGTCGGCTGCGCACGCTGCCCAGCCAGCGCAGCATTGCCTCTGCGATCAACCAGCGCAACATACGGATCAACGAGGTAGCGATAGCAGCGATTGATAACGATGAGGACGTACGGGCGATGTCCGATCGGGAGTCACTTCTGACGATGCGCTTTCCGGATCACGCCAAATGGGATAGCGCCACCCGCGGTTCTCTAAACAAACTTCTGGACCAGCACATGCGCCTGTTGCGCGAAAATGCGCAGGCGCAGTCACAACTGCAACAGGTCCTTATCGATACCAACGAACTCGCCGCTCGCCTTTACGATGCGATAAAAGGCTACGAAGAGTTCCTGACCAGCAACCTTCTGTGGACGAGAAATCACAGCTACGTTGATCCAATACGCCTGAAAGATCAGGTGAAGCTCCTCATCTCAATGGATGGCTTTTCCCGGCTGCAGGATCGTTCGTCCCGGGCCATCCTGCAGGTAGAGCCTCTACTTCTGGGGTCGCTGGTGGCGCTACTGCTGATTTTCCGGCGCCGGATCAAGAATGAACTACAGGAGCAACTTGGCAAACCCATCCGACCTCGCGATGAGCGCAGTGACCGCATCTTTACCGGCATTTTCCTGGGTGTGGCCTACACGTCGGCTGTGCCGCTCGCGGTGTTCGTCATTTCACTGATAATCGGCAATGCCGCAGCTGACAATGCACAGCTGGGGGGTATCAGCGCGGGGCTCATACTCGCATCGTTCGTATTGTTTTCCTTCAGCTTCCTTCGCCATATTACGGGTCGCCTGGGGGTAGGCCGTCGCCGTCTGAAGTGGAATGGCCAGAAAATGGACTGCCTGCGCCCGGCTCTCAGGTGGCTTTCACCGGTGGTTGTCACCGGCGCATTTTTTGCCGGCTTTGGTCTCTCTACGTCGGCGACTGACAGCGGTGGCCCACTCACGGCCATTGCCACACTGGCAATCGCTGTTGCGTTGCTTCTCGCGGGCCTGCGGGCACTGCGCAGTGGGCTCTTCACGGCCGATCGGATTGTGCTCTATGGCTTCAGGGCTGTTGTCGTGCTGACAGCGGCTATTGCCGTCATGCATATCACCGGACATCTCTTTGCCGCGCACCTCTATCTGGACTCTCTGGGGATGTCTATTGCGGCGTTTCTTCTGATTCTTTTTGTGACCAATATCCTCTATCGGGTCGGCATTATCTTCAATGCGCAGATCGAGAGACGTACCCGCGACGAGTCGAGGGCGCTCCAGGAGAGCGGCGAAAGCGCGATCGACAATGCCGATGACCTTGCAACGGTGGCGTCTCTCTCTGGTGCCAACACGCAGCTGCTTAGCCTTTTGCGCGTCCTCGGTCTCGCTGTCGCCCTGTGGCTGATATGGGCGCCCGCGCTGCCTGCACTGAATATCTTCAACGAGATCGGTCTCTGGAACGTCGCCGATGCGACGCTGCCCGATGGTCAGTTGCGCGTGGTGTCCCTTGCGACGCTGATCAACGCGATCTTCATTCTGGTCATCACAACCCTCGTAACAAAACACCTTCCGCCGCTAGTCGATGTATTACTGATGGAATGGACCGGCATCACTGCAGGCAGTCGCTACGCCATCAAGGTGCTTATGCAATACGTCATCATCGGCACAGGCCTGGCGATGAGTCTGTCACTGCTGGGCTGGGAATGGAGCAAAGTGCAGTGGCTGGTTGCGGCTCTCGGCGTTGGCATTGGTTTCGGCCTGCAGGAGATCGTTGCAAATTTTATCAGTGGCCTGATCCTGCTTTTCGAGCGACCTATTCGGGTGGGAGACATTATTACCGCCGGTGGCGGCGACGGAACGGTCACACAGATCAACGCCCGCGCCACGGTCATCGAATCCTTTGAGGGCAAAGAACTGATGATCCCGAACAAGGAACTGATCACTGGCGTGGTGACCAACTGGTCGCTCTCGACATCGAATCTGCGCGTGGTTATCGCCGTTGGCGTGGCCTACGGCTCGGATGTCCGCGAGGCTATGCGCATTCTCATCGAGGTGGCGCACGACAACGCTTCAGTCCTCGAAGATCCAGCGCCAACCGCAACATTCGAGGACTTCGGCGACAATGCGCTGGTTATCTGGCTGCGTTGTTACGCAGAGCGGGAGTACCCAAGGGTCTGGACAGAGCTGCGCACGGAGATCAATGAAAGGTTCAATGTCGCCGGGCTCAGCATCGCCTTCCCACAGCGGGACGTGCACCTGGACGCAGACAGTCCGATACCTGTGCGGGTGGTGGAGCCGGCACCGGCGCCAGACACTCCCGGGAAATCAATCCCCGACAGAGGCTGAACGCAGGCTTTTCTGCAGCAGCGCATCGACACGGCTCGCCAGCGGATGCACGTGGTCATCGTAGAATCCCAGGTTATGCAGCGCCCGTGCGAGCTCGCTCAGGTAGCTTTCATTGCTTCCACTTGGACCACTGGCCGCCACAATGTGCGAAGCCAGATCATCGAGGGGTGCCGGTCCGAGATAGGCAGGGTTTTCTGCCGTGGCCACGTAAAGAAGACCATCAACCGCGCTGTGATAGCCTTCGAGAGCCATGCTCACCCTGTGACGCGCATATCCGTTTTTTTCACGGTGGTCCAGGTGGCCGAAGACCTCCGGCGAGACAAGATAGGCAACGCCAGGACATTCGACACCGGGGGTTTCGATCAGAGTCACCACCCTGCCCGGCGCCTCCGGCGTGCCTCGGTGGTCATGGGAGCCCTGCCAGAATCGTCGGGACCAGCCGTTGATGCTGGCTGCCCGCCGGTCCCGCCAGGGAAAATCGACCTTGAAGATCAGTGATCCGTAACCGAACACCCACTCAGGCTGCGAAATGTCTGACATGAGGGCCATCCTGTCGGGATTTTTAATCAGTGAGAATGTCATCAGGCCATAAAGACCATAACAGTTTGGCGCGCCCACCAGGATTCGAACCTGGGACAACCGGCTTAGAAGGCCGGTGCTCTATCCAGCTGAGCTATAGGCGCAGAATGTAAAGTCTAACCCGACCAGAGCAGATGGGGAATTCAGAAAAATGGGGTGGCCGACGGGTCTCGAACCCGCTACCTCCGGAGTCACAATCCGGTGCTCTACCTGGTGAGCTACGGCCACCATTGACCGGGTTGACACCGAAAAGACCGACCCTTCACAGTCGAGAAGACAGTCGAAAAGTGGTCGGGGTAGAGAGATTCGAACTCCCGACATCCTGCTCCCAAAGCAGGCGCGCTACCAGACTGCGCTATACCCCGATAATCCTGAGTGTCGAAAAAGTAACCCGTGTTCAGGAGGGCGCACTATACCCACGCGGCACTGCAAAATCAACGCCCGTATCGCAGTGTAGCGTATTTGTATTTATCCGACCCTGCGCTCGCCGGATGGGGCCCAGAACTTGCCAGCTGCCACACTGCTCTTATCGGCTCCCTCGCCGCCACAGGGTTCCATCGGCCGTGTCCTCGAGCGCTATTCCCGCGGCCGTCAGTTTCTCGCGTATCGCATCCGCCCGGGCATAGTCCCGGTCCACCTTCGCGCGGCGCCGCTGCTCGACCAGCTGCTCTATCGCCGCGGCATCCAGCCCACCGTCGTCAGCCGCGGGCTGCAGCCAGGACGCAGGCGCCTCCTGCAGGATGCCAAGGATATCTGCTGCCGCGAGAAAACGCGCCTTGAGCAGTGGCTTCTCCGCATCCGACGCCTTGTGCAGCCCCTTGGCCAGCGCGTGCAGCTCGGCCAGTGCCTGAGGCGTATTCAGATCATCCTCCAGCGCAGCAAAAACAGGTTCTGCCGCTATATCGACGTCGTCCCGCGACTCGATATGCTCGACGCTGCGCAGGGTGGTGTAAAAACCGTCCAGCGTGTGCCTGGCCTGTTCAAGCAGATCACCCGAGAAATTCAGCGGTGAACGGTAATGCGCTGTGAGCAGAGCAAGCCGGAGCACTTCACCCCGGTAATGTTGCATCAGGTCTCGAACGCTGCGAACGTTACCGAGCGACTTGGACATTTTCTCGCCATCAATATCCACATAGGCATTGTGTAGCCAGTACCGAACGAATTCACCATCATGACTGCAGCGGCTCTGCGCAATCTCGTTTTCATGGTGGGGGAAAATCAGGTCGCGACCACCGCCGTGGATATCAATGCTGTCGCCAAGATGCTCACGAATCATCGCTGAACACTCAAGATGCCACCCCGGCCGGCCGCGTCCCCATGGGCTATCCCACCCGGGGTCGTCATCGGCGGCGGGTTTCCACAGAATGAAGTCGCCGGGGTGTCGCTTGTAATCGGCAACCTCAACGCGGGCGCCCGCCAGCATGTCCTCGAGCCTGCGCCCTGAGAGCGCCCCGTACTCCGGCATGGACTCGACCGCAAACAGGACGTGTGCTTTGGATACATAGGCATGGCCGCGCTCGATGAGTCGCGTGGTCAGGCGAATCATGGCGTCAATATTATGGGTCGCGTGAGGCTCCAGCGTCGGCGGCAGTGCATTCAACGCTGACATATCCTCGCGATACTTCATCGTGTACTCATCGGTGACCGAAGCAATACTGCGATTGCTGTCACGAGCCGCGGCGATGATCTTGTCATCGATATCCGTAATGTTGCGAGCATAGGTCACAGTGGCATAGCGTTGCCGCAGCACGCGAAACAGCGTATCGAACACCACAACCGGGCGCGCGTTGCCGATATGCGCGAGGTTGTATACCGTCGGGCCGCACACATACAGCGTCACGCTGTCGGCAATCCGCGGCTGAAAGCGCTCCTTTTCACCGCTGAGCGTGTTATGCAGGCGCAGACTCATCCGTCACCCCCGGCGCTATCTCCGGCACTATCTCCAGCGCTATCTCCAGCACTATCCCAGACGTCGCGCAGACCGATGGTCAGGTTGAAGACGGGATGGTCGGCACTGTGCTCAATGCTGTCGGCGACAAAATATCCCTCGCGCTCGAACTGGAACCGATCCCCCGGCTCGGCGTCGGCCAGCGCGGGTTCAATGAGCGCGCCCTCGACAATGCGCAGTGAATCGGGATTCAGCTGCGCCATGAAATCAGTATCACCGCGGTCCGGCGCCGGATGCCGGAACAGCCGGTCGTAAAGGCGGACGGTGGCGCGTCTGCCGCCACGTGCACAGACCCAGTGGATCACGCCCTTTGGCTTCACGCCGTCTGCGGGATCGTTGCCGATGGTATCGGGGATGGCGGTGGCGTGCACCTCTACCATCTCGCCGGCCGCGTTCTTCACCACGTCGTGCGCTTCGATCACACAGGCACTGCGCAGGCGAACGCGCTTGCCCAGCACCAGCCGCTTGTACTTCTTGTTGGCTTCTTCACGGAAATCCGCGGCATCGATGTACAGTTCGCGGGAGAACGGCAGCTGGCGCTCGCCCAGTTCCGGGTTGCCGGGGTGCCGGGGCGCAACGAGCAGGTCGCCAACGCCTTCATCTACATTGGTCAGGATGACTTTCAGCGGCTCAAGCACACACATTGCGCGTGGCGCATGTTCGTTCAGATCATCGCGGATGGCGTGTTCCAGCATGGCAACATCCGCAACACCATTGGCGCGGGACGTACCGACCATCTCGCAGAAGCGGCGGATTGCCGCCGGTGTCACGCCGCGTCGACGCAGTCCGGCAATTGTGGGCATGCGTGGGTCATCCCAGCCATCGACTACTCCCTGGTCCACCAGCTGTTTCAGCTTTCGTTTGCTGGTCACCGTGTAACTGGTATTCAGCCGACCAAACTCGTACTGACGCGGTCGACTTTTTACCGGGAGATGATCGAGAAACCAGTCGTATAGCGGCCGGTGATCCTCAAACTCCAGCGTGCAGATAGAGTGGGTGATGCCCTCTACCGCATCTTCCTGCCCGTGCGCGAAATCGTAGGTGGGGTAGATCGGCCAGGCGTCGCCCGTCTGGTGATGATGGCGCTTGCGGATCCGGTAAAGAATCGGATCGCGCATGTTCATATTGGGGTGAGCCATATCGATTTTTGCGCGCAGCACGCGGGTACCGTCGGCAAATTCTCCCCGCCGCATGCGCTGCAGCAGGTCGAGGTTCTCTGCGGCAGAGCGTTCCCGGAAAGGGCTGTCGCGACCTGGTTCCGTCAGTGTCCCTCTGAACTCGCGCGCCTGATCGGCGTCCAGCTCACAGACGTAGGCGTCGCCGTGCTCTACCAGGTACTCCGCCCAGGCATACAGCTGCTCAAAATAGGATGATGCGTAGCGGACTTCCCCCTCCCACTTATAGCCCAGCCAGCGGACATCTTCCTGAATGGCGTCGATATACTCCTGCGTCTCCTTTTCCGGGTTGGTGTCGTCGAATCGAAGGTGGCAATGGCCACCAAACTGCTCCGCAAGACCGAAATTGACGCTGATCGACTTGGCGTGGCCGATGTGCAGATACCCGTTGGGCTCAGGCGGAAAGCGCGTCACGACCTTGTCGACACGCCCGCTTGCAAGGTCCTCCTCGATTATAGACTGCAGGAAGTTACCCGTTGACTTGCTGTGTTCCATGTGAATATTTCGCTGAAAAATGAAGCGAGGCAGTATAGCGCCTGACGCAGTGGGCAGATAGCTTACCGGACAACCCGTCGAGTTTCCGCGCAGGTCTGCGTAAATCCGTCACAGGAACGCGCCACGGTAGTTCTACTGAGGGTCTAAAGTACGTATCATCCTGACTTCCGGAAATAATCCTCAAGGCCCTGACAGATGATCAAGATTCAAACGACCTTTGGCGAGATCACACTGGAGCTGGATGCCGAGCGCGCGCCCAGAACGGTGGAGAATTTTATCGCCTACGCCCGCAGTGGACACTACGACGGCACCATCTTCCACCGCGTCATCAGCAATTTTATGATTCAGGGCGGCGGATTCGATACCGAGATGAAGCAGCGCCCGACCCAGGACCCGATCGAGAATGAAGCGGACAACGGCCTGAAGAATGATTTCGGCACCATCGCCATGGCACGGACCATGGAGCCCCACTCGGCTACCGCCCAGTTCTTCCTCAACGTGAAGGATAACGACTTCCTCAACCACACCGGCAAGACCATGCAGGGCTGGGGTTACACGGTGTTTGGCAGGATTGTCAGCGGTGAAGATGTTCTGGAAAAGATTCGCAACGTGCCGACAACCAGCAAGGGCGGACACCAGGATGTGCCGAAAGAGGCAGTGATTATTGAGTCCATCGTTGTGGATGATGACAGCGATCAATGACGAGCACGGGCAGGCGCCGGCGGTACATGCCTCGGCCTGCCTGATTTCAGACCTTCATCTTGACGAAACAAGACCCGCCGTAACTGCCGGCCTGGGGGCCTTTATCGACTCCCTGCAGCACATCGACGCCCTCTACATTCTCGGGGACCTGTTCGAAGCATGGGTAGGTGACGATGATGACAGGTCGCTGGTGCAGCGCGTCTCAAGTCTGCTAGCAAACCTGCACCATCGGGGCATCACTCTTTACCTGATGCCCGGCAATCGCGATTTCCTGCTGGGTGACTCTTTTTGCGATCGTATCGGTGCCCGCCTGCTGCCCGACCCCTGCGTCCATGTTCTCGGCGGTGTGCGAACACTACTGATGCATGGGGACAGCCTGTGCACGGGCGATCTCGACTACCAGTCGTTCCGGCAGATGACCCGCGACCCCGCGTGGCAGGCCAGTGTCCTGGCAAAGCCACTGGCCGAGCGCCGACAGCTGGCGAGTGAATTACGCGCCATGAGTCAGGACGCCAACAGCATGAAGGCGGAAGACATCATGGACGTCAACCCCGACGCAGTGCGCGACAGCATGCGCCATTGGCAGGTGCAGAGGCTCGTGCACGGTCATACCCACCGCCCCGCCAGGCACGAATTGTCGGCCGGGACACGCTGGGTGCTGGGCGACTGGGGAGACCACGTCGGCTGGCGCGTTGACATTGACGACCGCGGACCCGTGCTGCAGGAATTCAGCTTCTAGCACGGCAACACAGGCACACCACTGTGAAAACGCAGCTCTGTGTCGGGTGACTGTATGAGCGCGGCCTCGGCCTGTAGTAAGGCCTGCAGCCTCTGGTTCACCAATTCGCTACTGGCCACCTCTTCTGCCAATGCCAGGTAGTCCTTGAAATGCCGCGCTTCGGATTTCAGGAGCGAACGGTAAAACGCTGACAATTCGTCGTCCAGGTGCGGCGCAAGCGCTGCAAATCGCTCACAGGAACGTGCCTCGATTATCGCACCAATCAGCAGCGTATCGAGCAGACGGTCAGGCTCATCACGGCGCGCGCATTCGCGCATGGCACCGGCATAGCGGGAAGCGCTGATTGCCGAGTAGGAAATATCGCGCCGCCGCATAATGCCGAGCACCTGCTCGAAGTGTCGCAGTTCTTCACGAGCCAATCGCGACATTTTATTCAGCAGGCCGTGGCGCTCAATATACCGGTACATCAGCGCCAGAGCAGTAGAGGCCGCCTTCTTCTCGCAGTTGGCGTGGTCGATGAGGAGTGTCGGCAGGTTTTCCGGTCGCGAGGCGGTCTGCACCCAGGCGGCAGGTGTCGCGCAGGAAAGAAAATCCAGAACGGCTTCGCTGTCTGTCTCGAGGTTATTCAACATGCCCGCTGCCTGCCAACCGACTGTGGTGGCGCTTCTGGAAAGGGCTGCGAAGCGTACGCTATTGAGCGCGCAAATGCACGGTATAAGCGATTGATTTATTTATCTTAATCGGACTCTGCGATACACTGTGCGCACTTTGAGTATCGCCCGGTTATCGCCGCGCGGTAACCCTTCAATCGCCGCCTGCCGGCATTCGCCGGCACTTGCAGCGAATTCACGTACCAGGAGTCACACCGTGCTAGAAGCCTATCGCGACCACGCTGCTCAACGCGCTGCGCAAAACATCCCTCCGAAGCCGCTGACCGCCGAACAGACCGCGTCTGTCGTCGAACTTCTTCAGGACCCGCCGGTGGGTGAGGAGGCCTTTCTGCTCGACCTGCTGAGTCACCGGGTACCGCCCGGCGTCGACGAGGCGGCCTACGTCAAGGCCGGTTTTCTGTCTGCCATCGCCAGGGGCGATACCGAGTGTGCGCTTATTGACCGGCCCCTGGCTGTTCGCCTGCTGGGCAGCATGCACGGCGGCTACAACATAGAAACGCTGGTCGCGCTGCTGACCAACGAAGACCTTGGCGAACTCGCCGCTACCGAACTCAAGCATACGCTTCTGGTTTTTGAAGCCTTCCACGATGTGGCCGATCTGGCCCAGCGCGGCAACGCACATGCCGAATCGGTGATGCAGAGCTGGGCTGCGGGCGAGTGGTTCACCTCGCGCGAGGCTGTCCCCGAGTCGATCAAGGTGTCGGTATTCAAGGTCACGGGCGAAACCAATACAGACGATCTCTCCCCTGCTCCGGATGCGTGGTCGAGACCGGATATCCCCCTCCACGCGCTGGCCATGTACAAAATGGCCCGCGACGGCCTTCACCCGGATGATCCCGGCAGCATCGGACCGATGAAGCAGATCGACGAGATCAGGGCCAAAGGCTATCCCGTGGCCTTCGTCGGCGACGTGGTCGGCACGGGGTCATCGCGCAAGTCGGCGACCAATTCGGTGCTGTGGTTTTTTGGCGACGACGTTCCGGGTGTACCGAACAAGAAGGCCGGCGGCATCTGTATTGGCGGCAAGGTCGCACCCATTTTCTACAACACCATGGAGGACGCTGGTGCGCTGGTGTTCGAGGCCCCTGTGGACGATCTCAACATGGGTGACGTCATCGAGATCCGCCCCTACGACGGCCGGATGCTGGCGGAGGACGGCAGCGTGATCGGCGAGTTCGAACTGAAATCGCAGGTTCTTCTGGATGAGGTACGCGCCGGTGGCCGCATCAACCTGATCATTGGCCGCGGCCTCACCGCCCGCGCGCGTGAGTCTCTCGGCCTGCCCGAATCGGAACTGTTCCGCACGCCGGAACTGCCTGCCGATTCCGACAAGGGCTTTACCCTGGCACAGAAAATGGTGGGCCGTGCCTGTGGCATGGACGGCGTGCGGCCCGGCACCTACTGCGAGCCGCAAATGACCACGGTGGGTTCCCAGGACACCACCGGCCCAATGACCCGGGACGAACTCAAGGATCTTGCCTGCCTCGGATTCTCCGCCGATCTCACCATGCAGTCTTTCTGCCACACGGCGGCCTACCCCAAGCCCGTGGATATCGATACACAGCACAGCCTGCCCGACTTCATCATGACCCGGGGCGGTGTCTCTCTGCGACCGGGTGACGGCATCATTCACTCCTGGCTCAACCGCATGTTGCTGCCCGATACCGTCGGCACCGGTGGTGACTCGCATACGCGATTCCCCATGGGCATCTCCTTTCCCGCGGGATCCGGCCTGGTCGCTTTTGCCGCCGCCACCGGCGTCATGCCCCTGGATATGCCCGAATCCGTGCTGGTGCGCTTCAGGGGCAGCATGCAGCCCGGTATAACTCTGCGTGACCTGGTACATGCCATCCCGTACTACGCCATCCAGCAGGGCCTGCTGACGGTCGACAAGAAAAGCAAGAAGAACATCTTCAGCGGGCGTATCCTGGAAATCGAGGGTCTTCCAGATCTTACGGTGGAGCAGGCATTCGAGCTGTCAGACGCCTCGGCGGAACGCTCGGCCGCCGGTTGCACCATCGATCTTTCCGAAGACACAATCGCTGAATACCTGCGTTCGAACATCGTGCTGCTGCGCTCCATGGTGGCTGAAGGTTATGGCGACCCGCGCACGCTGGAGCGCCGAGCCCAGAAAATGGAAGAATGGCTGGCGAGCCCCTCACTGATGCGGGCCGATCCCGATGCCGAGTACAGCGCGGTGATCGAGATCGACCTGGCGGAGGTGACCGAGCCGATCATCTGTGCCCCGAATGATCCCGACGATGCGCGGCTGTTGTCCGCGGTTGCTGGCGACAGCGTGGACGAAGTCTTTATCGGCTCCTGCATGACGAATATCGGTCACTTCCGAGCCGCCGGTAAACTGCTGCAACAGCACAAAGGGGGAATCGCAACACGACTGTGGATCGTGCCGCCGACGCGCATGGACGAGCACCAGCTCATGGAAGAAGGGTATTACAATATTTTCGGTGCCGCCGGCGCCCGGACGGAGATGCCAGGCTGTTCGCTGTGCATGGGCAACCAGGCGCGTGTCGCGGCGAATGCCACCGTGCTGTCAACCTCGACCCGGAATTTCCCCAACCGCCTTGGCGACGGTGCCAATGTGTACCTCACGTCCGCGGAGCTGGCGGCCGTCGGCGCGATTCTCGGCAGGCTGCCAACACCAGAGGAATACATGCAGCACGTGGGCAACCTCGATGCGATGGCGGCAGACGTCTATCGCTACCTGAATTTCGACCAGATTCTGGATTTCCAGAAACGGGCGGACGAGGGCAAACGCATTGCCGCGGTGGAAATTACCCAGCTGAGCGCCTGAGTCGCCGGCCTGGACGCAGCCTCAGGCGCCGCACCAGGCGCCTGAGGCTGCGCTGCATCCTGTCTTGCTGTGCCGTCCCCAGTGGTCTGTACAGCGCTGCATCCGCCAGGCGCGCGATGGTAGTCAGCTCATCGGCTGCCTCCGGAAAACGCAGCGCTGCCCGTCGACTCATGGCACCGGGTGCTTCACCGGGACGGGCATCGAACCCGCGGCGGCGAAGTCTCTCCTGCAGCAGTCGGATCTGCCGGGTCGCGGGGTCGACAGGCGCCTGCCGTCGATTGCGTAGAAACAGCGATGCCGCAACCAAACCAAGCACCACAGCGAAACTGGCCAGCATGAGCCCGATAAACAGTCGCGCATTGATTTCGCCGAAGACGCCTCGCAGCACATCGATCTGCTGCTCGCCGTCGAACCCTACGACCCACGACTGCCACTGATAGGTGACCGCGTCATAACGCAGACGCAGCGCATTGATCCAGGAGATGCCGCGGTAGCGCAGCGGCGACAGCAGCGATGAAGACAGAAAACTGCCCTCTTCCTGCATGGCGTTCTCCAGTCCGAACTCAATACGTGCCGGCGACACCGCGGCTGTCGGATCGACTCTTACCCAGCCACGACCTTCCAGCCAGACCTCGTTCCAGGCGTGGGCGTCAAACTGATGCACAATGACCGTGCCGTTAACAGGGTTGATCTCGCCACCCTGATAGCCGGAAACCACCCTCGCCGGCACACCGACAGCGCGCATCAACACGGCGAAGGCGTAGGCGTAGTGCTCGCAAAAACCGGCTCGGGTCTCCAAAAGAAACTGGTCCATGCTGTTGTTATCCAGCAATGGCGGCTGCAGGGTGTAGCGAAAAGGTTGCTGCCGGAACAGTGCAAGAACCCGCTGGACATACTCGGCATCATCACGTGACTCGCGATACAGATCTGCTGCCAGGCGGCGCGTGCGTGGATTTGAATTTTCCGGGAGCTGCGTTTCGAGCCGTCTCCGCCAGCTGCTGATCTCGCTGCCAGGTGTCACCTCTGGCCAGCTCCTCACCCGGTAGCGCAGTTCCTGCTCCACCACCACGGGGTTTAGCAAACGGTAGTCAGGCAGCTGGAGAATGCCGCTCTGCATCGCCTCGGCGTAACGCAGGCCATACAGCCACTGTTGCTGTGTGGGCTCGATAATGATGCTGTAGTCGAGCGACTCCCCGGTCTTCTCAATCGTTGGCGCGCGCCGCTCCACTGGCGGCGTTTCAAAATAAGACACGGTGCGCCAGGCGCCGTCGTCTATCCGACTCATGACCAGCCCGCGCCAGTAAAGACTGGAAACAGGCGGTACATCACCAGCAAAGCTGGCGCGGAAGGCAACATCGGAAGACTGAGCCAGACTGGATATATCCCCGGGGCGAAGCATGTCACTAACCCCGGTCTTTGCCGCCTGCGTCTTTATCGGCACATTCCACAGGGGGCCAATGCGGGGAAAAAGAAAGAAAAGCACCAGCATAAGAGGCACCGACTGCAACAGCATGACCGCGGCCAGCCGCATCGGACCGCGATCGCCGATAGACGCAGACCGGTGAAGTGAGATCAGCGCCGTTGTCAGCACCCAGACGACAAGACAGCTGTAAATCACGACCAGCAGATCCTGGCTGAACAGAAATTCGGTAATGCAGATAAAAAAGCCGAGGAATATCACGACATAGCCATCTTTGCGCGCGACAGACTCCAGCAGCTTCAGTGCGAAGGCCACCAGCAGCAGCGCGACCGTGGGTTCGAGACCGATGACCGAGCCGTAGCTCCAGGCGATACCGGTCATTGACGCAGCGATGAGAACCAGCTTCAGCCAGCGCCTGGGGACCGACAAGCGACCGCGATAGATCAGCAATCGCCAGAAAAAAGCGAGGCCGTATAACAGCACAATCCACAGCGGAAGCCGAAAAATATGCGGTAACAGCAGCAGCAATTGTGCGCCGATGATCCAGGCCAGCGCGTTGCGCGGGATGAGATCTGCGGACCTCATTCAGGCGTCTGTCCGTGCAGGGCCAGGGCCGTCAGCACACGATCGCGATGCACCGCACCGGTGGACGGACTGAGTCGAAGACCGGGCAGCCGGAGACCGTACTGCTGCCTGAGGCCATGCAGTTGCAGGCATTGGTAACAAAGGTATGACAGACGCTGTTCCGTGGGTACACCGGGAAAGCTGTCCCAATCCAGCCAGTCATCGTCACTGGCATACGTGGAGTACTGCTTGCTTTGCAGCGACTGCCCCCGGGCCAGGCCTTTCCAGTAAACCTGCCGCGGACGATCACCTTTTCGATACTCCCGGAGCCCGTAGAACTCGTCATCACCCGGGAGGGGGAGCATGCGTCCGCGCGGACCCGCGTCAGCGCCTCGGTGGATGTCCGGGTGCCGCTGCGGCGACGGATAGACAATCCCGGCAAGCCCCAGATCTACCCAGGTCCAGCAGCGCAGCAGGCCAAGCGGATAGCTGCTCTCGATGCAGAGACGACCGGGCAGAAACAGCCCGCGCTGTCCGGCACGCGCATACAGCTGCGCCTCCGCCGTTGAGCCGGGCGGCACGTCCATCCGCACGTCCCGGTGATCCAGGGAGCGGTCCCACCAACGAATCATCAGTGCGTACCGGCTTTGCCCGCCACTCATCAGTTGCACTGGAAATGGCAGGAGATCGCCGGGAAAACCGCTGCCGCCCCCGCCACCTTGCACCGTGAGTCCAGACAGGTTGGCATAGGTGTGAAGAATGGCGATCACAAACAGCGTCGCCAACAGAAACGTGAGCGCATAGCTCATGTTGTTCTCGTAATTGATCGCCGCGACAAGCATCACCAGCAGTGCCGCAAAAAAGAAAAAACCGACGCGGGAAGGAAAAATGAAGATCCTGCGACGATCCAGCGTGACGCTGGGTGCGGCCGGGATACGTCGATCCAACCAGCGCTCGATGCGCGTCAGGTAAAGCCGCTTCACGCTACGTGGCAGGATGACTCACCTCGATGCATACCCGGATATCACGACGACAGCACGGGGACTTCCTGCTGCAGCAGCGCGACCAGCGCTGACCCATCCCCGACAAATCGGTCACCGGGAACCAGCCGATGGCCAACGACAGGGCCCAGAACCACCTGTACGTCCTCGGGCAGAACGTGATCACGGCCCTCCATAAGCGCCCAGGTCCTGGCAGCGCGCAGCAGTGCCAGCACACCGCGCGGCGACAGACCCACTGAGAAATCGCCACCGGCACGGGTCCGGGCGATCAGTCGCTGCAGGTAATCGAGCAGCGCTTCCGATGTGTGCACCGACTCTACCTGATCACAAATGGCACGCAGGCGCTCGGCCGACATTACCTGCTCAAGCGTCGCCGCCTGACTGCCCACGTCACCGCGCTTCATCAGATCGCGCTCTGCACCCGGGTCGGGGTAGCCAAGCTCGATGCGCATCAGGAAGCGGTCGAGCTGCGACTCCGGCAGCGTGTAGGTTCCTGACTGTTCAGTAGGGTTTTGAGTAGCAATCACGAAAAACGGTTTCGGCAGCGGCCGCGTCTCGCCCTCAATGCTCACCTGTCCTTCCGCCATCGCCTCCAGCAGCGCGCTTTGCGTCCGCGGTGTGGTTCGATTGATTTCGTCCGCCAGTAATACCTGGGTAAACACAGGCCCGGGATGAAAAAGAAAACTGTTGTCGTCACGTTGATACACTGCAACGCCGAGAATATCCGCCGGCAGCAGATCGCTGGTGAACTGCACTCGATTGTAGGAGAGCCCGAGCACTCTCGCCAATGCGTGTGACAGCGTCGTCTTCCCCATGCCGGGAAGGTCCTCGATCAACAGATGACCGCGAGCCAGCAAACAGCACAGGGCGAGGCGTATCGGCTGCGATTTCCCGAGCAACACCGTTGACACCGACGCCACCGCGGCGTCGATAGCTTCCTTATTGCTACTCACTGTGACTCCATCGCCGCCAGCCCGCGCGCCAGGTCCGCCTGCAGATCCGCAACATCTTCAAGGCCCACTGCAATGCGGATCAGGCCGTCCCGAATGCCCGCCGTGTCGCGCTGCTCCTGGGTCAGTCGGCTGTGGGTCGTGGTCGACGGATGTACGATTGTCGTTTTTGCATCACCGAGATTGGCGGTAAGGGACATGACGCGGGTCGCATCGATGCAGCGCCATGCCGCTTCCCTGCCTCCGGCGACGACGAATGACAGCACGCCACCGAAAGCAGATTGCTGACGGGCCGCCAGTGCATGGCCCGGGTGAGACTCCAGACCCGCGTAGTACACCTGCTCCACCCCGGGCTGCTGCTGCAGCCACAGGGCAAGCGTCAGCGCCGCGTCGCTGTGGGCCCGCATGCGCAGCTTCAGTGTTTCCAGACCCTTGAGAAACACCCAGGCATTGAAAGGGCTCATTGTCGGGCCACAGGTGCGCAGGAACGCGACAACTGCCTGCATGTGTTCTGCACGCCCCACCACCGCGCCGCCGACGCAGCGGCCCTGTCCATCGAGATACTTGGTCGCCGAATGTGTCACGATATCGGCGCCCAGCGCCAGTGGCAGCTGCAGGGCCGGCGTGCAGAAACAATTATCCACAGCCAGCAGGCTGTTGCTGGCGCGGGCGAGTTCCGCCATCGCAGCGATATCCGCGACCTCGCACAGAGGATTCGACGGCGTCTCCAGAAACAGCATTGCCGTTTCCGGACGAACAGCCGCGCGCCAGGCGTCAACGTCGACCAGAGGCACAAAGCTTGTACTGACGCCGAACTTTTCCAGATAACGGGAAAAGAGGCCGGTGGTGGTGCCAAAGACATCCCGCGAACAGATCACATGATCGCCGGATTTCAACAGTGCCATGCAGACGCTAAGAATCGCGGCCATACCGGAGCTGGTCCCTACTGCCTGCTCACCGCCCTCAAGGGTGGCGAGCCGCTCCTCAAAGGTACGTACCGTCGGATTGGTGTAACGCGAGTAAACATTGCCATTGTTTTCTCCCGAAAAACGGGCTGCGGCATCGGCGGCAGAATCGAACACGTAGCTGGAGGTCGCAAAAATCGGCTCCGAGTGTTCCCCCTCGGCGGTCCTCGCCACCCCGGAGCGGACTGCGCGGGTCTGCTGCCCCAGTGTCTCAAGAAACGCCTCGTCGAGCTCTCGCATGATACCTCCCGGGTATTGGGTCACTAACGGTCGTTATGTATGCCGACGACGGCACCATGGGCGGGTTCATTCTCATCCTGCTGTGCTCTCGCTTCATCATTGCGCGCCACGTCGAGATCCCTGAGATACCCGGCGTCCACATCCCCCGTGATGTACCTACCGTCAAATACCGAGCAATCAAATCCCCTGACGTTGCTGTTCCCCTCCTGGGAGCAGTGCACGAGATCTTCAAGATCCTGATATACCAGCCAGTCAGCGCCGATTGCGGCGCACACCTCATCAACCGTCCGGCCATGCGCAATGAGCTCTGTCGCCGATGGCATGTCGATGCCATAGACATTGGGGTAGCGCACCGGCGGCGCCGCAGAGGCAACATAGACCCGCGCCGCGCCGGCATCCCTGGCCATCTGGATAATTTCCCGCGATGTTGTGCCGCGGACGATCGAATCATCCACCAGCATCACGTTCTTGCCCTCAAATTCCAGCCGTATCGGGTTCAGCTTCTGGCGCACGGACTTACGCCGCTGCCGCTGCCCGGGCATGATAAAGGTACGCCCAATGTAGCGATTCTTGATAAAGCCCTCGCGGAACTTGATGCCCAGATCGTGGGCCAGTGACTGCCCGGCGGTGCGACTGGTGTCAGGGATGGGTATGACCACATCGATATCGTGCTGCGGTCGCTCACGCTGGATCTTCCGCGCCAGGGTGGAGCCCTGTCGCATGCGCGTTTTGTAGACAGAAATGCGGTCGATCATGCTGTCGGGGCGCGCAAAATACACATGTTCGAAAATGCAGGGGCGCAGTTCGGGGTTCTGCGCGCATTGCTGACGATGCAGCACGCCATCGGCATCGACGAACACAGCCTCGCCCGGTGCGACATCGTCGATGAGCGTGAAACCGACAACATCGAGTGCCACACTCTCGGAGGCTACAAGATAGTCGCGGCCACCGAGACTGTCCCGGTAGCCGATGACCAGCGGCCTGATGCCAAAGGGATCGCGGAAAGCCACCATTCCGTGATTGACCAGCATGGCCACCGCTGCATAGGCACCGCGACAGCGGCGATGTACAGCGCTCACCGCGGTGAAGATATCGGCGGGCTGGGGCTTCAGCTTGCCCAGTTGCTGCAGTTCATAGGCAAAGATATTCAGCAGCACTTCGGAGTCGGAATCTGTATTCAGGTGCCGCAGCTCGCTCTCGAACAGAGCACGCGTCAGCGCCGCTGAATTAGTCAGGTTGCCATTATGTGCCAGAGCAATCCCGTAGGGTGAATTAACGTAGAAAGGCTGCGCGAGCGCAGGGCCGGAACTGCCGGCTGTCGGATAGCGCACGTGCCCGATACCCATGGAGCCTTCAAGCCGCTGCATGTGCTGCTGCCGGAAGACGTCGCGAACCAGTCCTTCACTCTTGCGCTGATTGAATTTTCCGCGACTGCAGGTCATGATCCCTGCGGCATCCTGGCCCCGATGCTGCAGCACTGTCAGGGCATCATATATTTCCGGCGCCACGTTGACATTGCCACTACCCACCAGACCTACCAGACCACACATAGACTACTTTCCAGGTTATAACGCAAAGATTTTTTCGCCATCACAGCGAAAGCGATGGCACCCCACCGGCACGGACGTCAGAGAAGACGCGCAAACTCCAGTCGAGTGTCATGTCGATTGAGGGCATAAGCGCAGATTCGTAAAGCACCTGTTGGTCCCGTGGCGGCACCAGATCACGCAGCACGAAAACAATGGCCAGGACGATCAGCAGACCGCGCAGGAAACCGAAAACCGTGCCGAGGAGCCGATCGAGCAATCCCAGACCGGACGCTCTGACCGCGCGCGAAAAAACCTTTGCCAGCAGGCCGCAGACAAGCAGCACCACCACAAACACCAGGGACCAGGCGACAATGTAGCGTCCCGTGAGATTTTCTATCAGGCCCGTCAGCAGCGTTGCGACGTCGCTCGCAAAAATATTGGCGGCAATGAAAGCGATCACCCAGCCGGCAAGTGACAGCGCTTCCCGGGAAAAACCACGCCACAGGCTGATGAGCATGGAGACCGACAGCAGCACCACGACAAACCAGTCAAAGCCATTGAAGGCACTCAGGTCAGGGGACATAGCGCGCCACCAGGGACTCGACGCCGTAGCGGGCGTCAACCCTCTGCTTGATGGTCTCGAGCTGCGAACGCTCGAATTTGGGTCCGACATAGACCCGATACAGTGTGTCGCCGCCACGCCTGAGCGGCTTGATGTAGGATTTCATATTCTGCTGATTCAGTTCGTCGCGAAGTTGCTGTGCTTTTCCGCGGGAACCCATGGTGGCAACCTGAAGCGACCATGCGATCGGAATGCCATCGGCGTCCAGAGCGGGCAACTCCGGGGAGTTATCGCGGGGTCTGGGACCCGTCTCCGACACAGGCAACGGATCCGTGTCAACAGGCTCTGCCGGCAGGGTTACGTCTATCTCCTGCACCTCTCTGGCGACGGCAGGTGCTGGAGACGTGCGCAGACCCTCGCTGTCCGGGGCTGGCAGTAAACTGCTGTCTACGCGCGGTGCAGGGGGAATACCCTCCGGCCGCGTTGGCGATTCCCGCTCCGGCGCCACGAAGATAATCGGCCAGAATACAACGCCGAGAGCGACCAGTATCAGTGCCCCGACCAGGCGCTGTTTCAGAGGGGCTTCCACGTATTCTCCAGATCGCCTGCGACACCGGTACCCGGTAACCCGGACATTATACCTCCGACCGTGTGGAAGGACCCAAAGACGACGACCCTGCCGATGTCGGGGTGGAGGTTCTCCAGTAGCCGATGCCATGCCTGCATCGGACTCTCTGCTTCACCAATAACCTTCACACCGGCCGCGCTCACGATGGCAGAGAGCGTGTCAGGACTGATCGAGCGGGAGGTATCGGGCAGACCACAGACCATGGCGCCAGAGAGATGTGGCGCCAGAGGCTCGATGACCCCCTTGACGTCCTTGTCGCCAAGAATTCCCACGACAGCAAGGGTTTCAGCCACCGGGAGTTTGGCCAGATGCGCGGCGAGTGCCTGGGCCGCATCGGGATTGTGGGCGACATCGAAAATGACATCGAGCCCCTGGATCTTCAGATGCTGCTGCCGACCGGGGAACAAAAGACCGTCGAGCGCTTGTTCGGCTGAAGCCTGGGGTATGTCAATGCCTAGCAGGCCAACGGCACAAAGCGCTGCCGCCACGTTGGATGGCTGCAGACCTGCAGGTAGCTCAACCTGCCGCGTCTGCCCGTTCGCCAGCGTTACCTCCAGGCGCTGCCCCGCGAGCCGCTGCCATTGCCACTCGACACCGGCACGATGAGCGACCGCCGACCGCTCACCTATAACGCCATAGAGAGACGCCGGATAATCAGATTCTGCGAGCACGACCGGCCTCGCCTCACGAACAATGCCGGCTTTTTCCGCTGCGATCGCCTCGCGCGTATTGCCTAGCCATTTCTGATGGTCCAGCGCGATGTGTGTTATCACCGACACCGTGGCGTCTACGGCGTTTACTGCATCGAGCCTGCCGCCAAGCCCGACTTCGAGGACCGCGACGTCAACCTCCTGTTCGCGAAAGACATACAGCGCTGCAAGGGTGGCGAACTCGAAATAACTCAGTGAAATCTCGCCCCGGGCTTCATCGATGGCAATGAAGGCACTCACAATCATCGCGTCCGGGACCGGCAAGCCGTCAACGCAAATACGTTCGTTGTAACGCACGAGATGCGGCGAGGTATACGTTCCCACCCGACATCCACCGGCAACAAGCAACGCTGTGGCGCAGCGCACCACGGTGCCCTTGCCGTTGGTGCCTGCGACGGTAAGTACGGGGATGCGACAGGGTAACAGGCGGAGTCGCCTCGCCACGGTGGAGACCCGCTCCAGTCCCAGATCAATCTTACGCGGGTGGAGTGTCTCTAGATACGTTAGCCAGGCGTTCAGGTCACGGTTGTCAGTCATCTCCGCGGGCAGGCTTCTTTTCCGGGTCATCGTCATCCAGCGACATTGACGCCGCTGCATCGTTGCTGTCCTCGGAGACGTCACTATCGTCAGCCTCTGCTTCCGGGACCATTGCATCGTGGTCCTCCGATGGACTGCTCGCTGCATCCGCAGAAACAGACTCGGAAGCCTCGTCAGCCACCGCGGCTTCGGAGGCAGCGGGCGACTCGGCTGACGCCTCAGAAGCGTCACCCGGCTCAAGTTCAGAAGCAGACTCAGCGGCAAACTCGCCGGTATCTGCTGCACCGCCCTGAACCACGGCCGCGGCGGCAATCACTACGGCGTCCTGATTCTGGGCATCGCCGGGCGCTTCGTCTGCTTCGTTTGCACTCTCGTCCCCATCGACGTGATCCGGATGCGTAGCGACCGCCATGAGCTTGGCCAGCACACGACCGATGGTGTCGCGCATGTCCTCGCGATGCACAATCATGTCGATAGCGCCGTGCTCCAGCAGGAACTCACTGCGCTGGAACCCCTTGGGCAGTTTCTGACGTATGGTCTGCTCAATGATATTGGGTCCAGCGAACCCGGCGCGGGCATCGGGCTCGGCAATGTTGAGGTCACCGAGCAATGCCAGGGATGCAGATACACCGCCGTATATGGGATCCGTGAGCACTGAGATGTAGGGAACACCGGCCTGGTGCAGGCGCTCAATGACGGCGCTGGTCTTGGCCATCTGCATGAGTGAAATCAGCGCTTCCTGCATGCGGGCACCGCCAGAGGCCGAAAAACAGACCAGAGGCTGCCGGTTCTCCAGGGCCAGCTGCGCCGCGCGAGTAAACTTTTCTCCCACGGCGTACCCCATGGAGCCCCCGTGAAAATTGAATTCGAAGGCAACCGACACCAGGGGAAGCTGCTGCACGCTACCGCGCATGGCAACCAGTGCATCGCGTTCGCCGGTTGATTTCTGGGCCGCGGAGAGCCGGTCGCGATAGCGTTTTTTATCCCGGAACTTTAGCCGGTCCACCGGCTCGATCTCCCTGAAAACCTCTTCTCGCCCCTCGGGATCAAGAAAAATATCGAGTCGCCGCCGAGCGCCAATACGCATATGGTGGTCGCATTTCGGACAGACTTCCAGATTGCGCTCAAGATCGGGGATATAGAGAACAGCCTCGCACTTGATACACTTTTTCCACAGTCCCTCCGGAACTGTCGTCCGACGGCTGCCCGACTGACGGTTGACACCCGACGGCAAAATCTTGTCAATCCAGCTCATTTCTCCCCCTCGCTATCTTTCCAGCCGCGCCGGTCCGGCGTCACGCTGCGTCAATTCCAGGCCTTGCATCGATTCCAGAACGAATCTCCCGCAGCAGCGATGCGGCTGCGGAAATCGCGGCGGCATGATCGCCGCCATCTGCAATGACATCCGCCACCAGGCTGACGAGGGCGGATCCCACTACAACGCCGTCCGCAACACGCGCAACGGCAGCGGCCGACCTGGCGTCCTTGATGCCAAACCCGACACAGACGGGGAGCTCGGTGCCGCGGCGAATCCGCGACACGTGGTCCTGGACGTCGGCAATATCCAGATTCCCGGCACCGGTGACGCCCTTGAGCGACACGTAGTAGATGAAGCCACTGGCCTGATCAGTAATCAGACGAAGCCGTGCCTCCGGCGTAGTCGGCGCGATAAGAAAGATATTGTCCATGCCGACCCGCTTGAGCTCACGATTGACGCGCTCCACTTCCTCTGGCGGGACGTCTACCGAGAGCAGACCATCTACACCGGCTTTGACTGCCGCATCAGCAAATGCCGGATAACCCATATGCTCTACCGGATTGGCATAGCCCATCAGGAGCAAGGGGGTATCGGGATCGTTCTCGCGAAATTCACTGACCATCGACAACACGTCACGAAGACGCACGCGATTCACGAGGGCGCGCTCGTGACCTCGCTGGATAACCGGACCCTCCGACATCGGGTCGGAGAACGGCACCCCCACCTCGATGACGTCGGCGCCAGCATCAACCAGTGCATGCAACAGAGGCACGGTGAGATCGAGTGTCGGGTCACCAGCCACCACGTAGGTAATCAGTGCCTTGCGACCGGCCGCAGACAGGTCGGCAAAGCGCTGCGCTATTCGACTCATGCGATCCCCTAAAGCTCTATGCCATCTATCTTGGCGACAGTGAGTATATCCTTGTCACCGCGACCGGAGAGATTGACGATGATGCTCTGCTCGGGTGTCATTCTGGCGGCGAGTGTCTCGGCGTAAGCCAGGGCATGCGCGGTTTCCAGCGCGGGCATGATGCCCTCCGTGCGCGTGACGCGGTGAAAAGCCGCCAACGCCTCGGTGTCATCCGCCGACACATAGGTGACGCGCCCGGTATCTTTCAGCCATGAATGTTCGGGACCCACACCGGGATAATCCAGCCCTGCAGATACCGAATGCGTCTCGGTGATCTGGCCGTCTTCATCCTGCATGAGATACGTTCGATTGCCGTGCAGCACGCCGGGCGAGCCGGCCGAGAGAGGCGCCGCATGTCGCCCGGTGCCGATTCCGTGACCACCCGCTTCGACCCCATAGATCTCTACCGCGTCGTCCTGAAGGAACGGATGGAACAATCCAATGGCGTTCGACCCGCCACCGACACAGGCCACCAATGCGTCCGGCAGCTTGCCTGTCTGCGCGAGAGACTGCGCGCGCGCTTCACGGCCGATAACGCACTGGAAATCGCGAACTATCATAGGATACGGATGTGGACCGGCGACGCTGCCGATAATATAGAAGGTGTTATCAACGTTGGTCACCCAGTCACGCATCGCCTCGTTCATCGCGTCCTTCAAGGTACTCGACCCGGAGGTGACCGGCACTACCGTGGCACCGAGCAGCTTCATGCGGTACACGTTCAGGGACTGACGCTGCACATCCTCAGCGCCCATGAAGACATGGCACTCGAGCCCGAGTCGTGCTGCGATGGTTGCGGTTGCAACGCCGTGCTGCCCCGCACCTGTTTCAGCAATAACGCGGGGCTTGCCCATATGCTTGGCGAGCAGAGCCTGCCCCACTGTATTGTTCACCTTGTGCGCGCCGGTGTGGTTCAGATCCTCACGCTTCAGGTAAATACGTCCACCGCCGATCATGTCTGACCATCGGCGGGCTTCATACAGCGGTGAGGGGCGCCCGACATAGTGGGCGAGGTCGTGGTCGAGTTCGCGTTGGAAATCCGGATCACTCGACAGCATACGATACACGTCATCGAGTTCGGCCAGCGCATGCATCAGTGTCTCGGAAACGAACTTGCCACCGTAGTCGCCGAAGCGACCCCGCGCGTCCGGCATGCTCGCAATCAGTCTGCTATCCAGTTTGCTCGTCATTCGTCTGTCTCGCTGTTAAGTTGATCGTCCGCTTCGCGCACCGCCTGAACAAACCCGGCGATCATGCGCGGGTCCTTTTCACCCGGAGCGACTTCAACGCCAGTGCTGGCATCTACAGCTGCCGGTCGTACCTGGCTGATAGCCTGTCCGATATTTCCCGCGTGCAGACCGCCGGCCAACACCACCGGCCGTGTGAGCCCCGGGGGAATTGCGTCCCAGTTGAATGCCTCTCCCGTTCCCCCCGGCGCTTCGGGTCGATGGGTATCCAGCAGGAGTCCACTGGCGGAACGGTAGGGTATGGCTTCCTGTGCAAGATCGACATCCGGCCGCATCTTGAGCGCCTTGAGGTAGGGCATGCAGAATTGTTCGCAGAATCCGCTTGATTCGTCACCATGGAATTGCAGCATACCCACAGGCAGACGCTCGATGATACGCTCCACAAACTGTGTTTCCGGATTCACAAACAAAGCGACCAGGGTGACGAACGGTGGCACGGCAGCGGCGATCTCCGCCGCCTGCGCGATGGACACTGACCTCGGGCTTGGGTTGTAAAAGACCAGACCGAGAGCGTCCACACCCACCATCGCGGCCGCCTCAGCGTCGCCGGGGCGGGTCACGCCACAAATCTTGATGCGAGTTCTGAGCATTCAGGGTCACCACCTCACCAGAAATCGGATGCACCAATCATATCAGAAACCCGACGGCCTTGGCGTCAGACGCGCATCAAAAGGGGACGTTGTTGCGCCAAATCATCCGGCAGGCCGAAGTGCGCGGGATACGCCACTCCCATAAGGTACAGACCCTGCGGCCCCGACGTGGCTGCCGCACGAGTGCGATCTTTCTCGCGCAGCAGGCGACCCACCCAGCCTGTCTCATGCCTGCCTGAGCCAATCGCAATCAGACTGCCTGCTATATTGCGCACCATGTGGTGCAAAAACGCGTTTGCAGAGATATCGATAGCCACGAGAGCCCCGTCACGCTTTACCGACACACGGTACACGCAACGCATCGCTGTGGGGGACTGGCAGGATGCCGCGCGGAATGCGCTGAAATCCTGCTCACCAAGCAGTGCCTGGGCGGCCTCATGCATGCGCGATGCGTCCAGCGACTCTCGTACCCAGGTAGTGCGGTCACGGAACAGCGCGGATGCCACGGGCGTATTGGCAATGATGTAGCGATAATGTCTCGCCAGGGCGCTGTGCCTCGCGTGGAAATCAGCGGGCACGTTGGCGGCGTAAAGTATTCGTATATCGCTGGGAAGATAGGCATTTACACCCCTGACCCAGGCGTTTAAGGCCCGCTCGCACGGGCTCACAAAATGGACCCATTGCGCGGCTGCATGGACACCGGTGTCGGTTCGACCGGCGCAGTACACCCTGAGCTGCTGGTCGGCAACGCGCGACAAGGCGCTTTCCAGTGAATCCTGAATCGTGTCTACACCGGACTGCGACTGCCATCCCGAATAGCCGCTGCCGTTGTATTCCACGCAGCACGCGACAACATCACCGGGGAGAGTGTTACCACCGTGAATGACCGCTTTGTCAGCCAATGCGGTCGAGCAGAGCCCGGGCTTCCCGCTGCTGTTCTTCCGACCCCGCAGAGGCGACCTGTTCGAGAATCCGGCTCGCGCCGTCGTCATCGCCCATATCCAGATAGGCGCGCGCCAGATCAAGTTTCGTCGCAATCTGGTCCGAATCCGTCGCAAACATCATGTCGTCTGAACCCGGCTCGTCACTGCCCGAGGCGTCTCGCACAAGCTCCTCGGGTGATTCCGCCTCGCGCAACGCCTCACTGAGGTCGAGCTCGTCATCCTCGACGTCTGGTGCCGCCACGGGTCTGTCGTCCTCGATCTCCAACTCATCAAAATCAAGTTCGAGTTCCATGCCCTCTTCCTGGGCCTGCAGATTTCCCGTAGCGTCGGCTTCTACGGCATCACCAGACACACCTCGTTTGCCAGCAGTATCGACGTCGTCACCATCCAGTGACACGTCATCGAGAGAAAACTCCAGCGGCTCGTAATCGATTTCTTCCACCGGCCGGTCTTCGGGCGTGTCGTAGCCGGTAGCGTCGACTGACTCGTCTTCCCCTGATTCGTCTAGGGCTGACGCGTCTTCGGCAACTGGGCTCACTACCCGTCCGGCCGATTCGTCACGCGCGGCTGATGACCCCTGGTACGACTCGAGCCAGTATTCTTCCGCTGAGTCAGCCTTTGGCTGCTGCGCTTGTTCCAGCCTGGGTTCGGTCTTCGCTTCGAGTTCGGGCGTTGACCCATAGTCTGGCCGGCGCTCAAGCCCGGATTCTGGCTCTGGCTCTGGCGCCGGTTCCGCTCCGATCTCGGGCGCCAGATCAAGCTCCAGCGATGATTCCGAGGCGGGTGCAGCATGCCCGGTCTCTACAATGCTGCCGACAATAGCTTCTGCGCGCAGCATGGCATCGGCATCGCCAAGTTCACCCAATGCCCTGAGCTCGTCCTGGGCTTTTTCCGGCTCGCCCATATCGACGTAAAGCTCAATCAGCTTCAAGCGGTAAGCCGCGTTATCGGGCTCGGACTCTATCGCCGTGGTCAACAGCTCTGCCGCCTGCAGATAGCGTCCGTACGCTATGTAGATATCGGCTTCGGCCAGTGCATCTCCGGCACCCGAATCGTCGATATAATCATCGTAACGGCGCTCGCCATACCCTCTGTTATCTCGCGGCGACGCAGCATCAGGGCTTTCCGATTTAGGCTTTGTGGAGGCAACGGGCGCAATGGGCACTGCTGACGGCGCCTGTGTCGTGGCGGGCTCATCGCGCAGCGTGACGCCGGCAAACACATCCTCACTGTCCTCATCACGCATCGCGTCATCGTCGGAGGCAAGCTCCTCATCGGCAAGGCTCTCGCTACGCCTTCGGCGCCAGAAAAGCAGACCGAGCAGCGCCAGCAGCAGTGCGCCAATAACAGCGTAGAGCCAGCTGCCCAGGCGCTCGAGAATACCCGGGGCCTCCTGCGGCGACGCTGCGCGAGGGGTAGGCTCTGCTGGCGGCGAGGGCCTCGCGCTTGCCTCGGCAGGCGGCGTCACTGCTTCGACCGCCGCTGCCGATGCGTTCCGCGCAGCAACACGGGCTTCCTGCAGTGCCTGCTCCAGTGTAGCGATCTGCTCATCCTTCAGGGCAACGATCTGTTCGAGCGTATCGAGCCGCTCGGACATTTCTGCCAACTGACCGGCAAGCTCGTCCTGCGCCACGGCTGCTTGCCCGGGCGCGCGGTCACCGCTGGCGGAAGATGCCGCCGAACGACCGGGTCGCGCCGTCTGATCTCTATCGGACGTTCTTGTGGTGTCATCTTCGGCAACCGTGGAACGGGCATCAGCCACCTGCGGGGCTGGTTCGTCATCGGACGGCGCATCGGATGTGTCTGCAGGATCCGCGGAAATACGCAGAGACGCAGCTGCCGTAACGCCGGGCGTACCGGCCTGCTGACTCGCCCAGTCAGCATTCTGCTGCCGAACCTCGGCAAGCGCCTCGGAAAAATCCTCTGAAGTGATATCGCCCGCAGCCGGAAGGTAGATAATGTAGCCAGCCTTCACACGATTGATATTGCCGTTGATAAAGGCTTCGGGGTTCAGTCGCTGAATGTCAAGCATCGCCTGCTGCACGCTCGAACCCGGCGGCCGTCCACGGGAGGCAATCTGCCACAGCGTTTCGTCGCGTCGCACCATGTAACGCTGACCGGGCGCAGGTTCCTCTGAGGTTTCAGCGGAAAAGGCACGCTGCGGCATTTCACCCGGCGGCAAATCGCTGCGACGGGTGGACACCTGTCCTGCGACTCCGTCTTTGCCGGGGGGTTCTGCGGCAGCCTCCGACTCATCGTCGGGCATCGGTACAGCGGACTCTGTGGCGGCAACCTCATCGGATGCGGAAACGACCAGGGGCTCTTCACGAAATACGGGGGGGTCAACCAGAACCGTGTACTCTCTGAGCAGCCTGCCCGAAGGCCAGCGCGCCTCAATAATGACATCGACAAAAGGCTCAAGCACCGGCTCAGTCGTTGTCAGCCGGATGACCCCGATGTTGCGATCACGGTCAATGCTGACATCGAACTGAATACGCGTCAGAAAGTAGCTGCGGTCAACGCCCAGACGCTCAAAATCCTCTGCCCCGGCGAGGCGGACCTTGATTTCGTCGGCGACGAGATCACGTGTGTCGATGAGCCTGACCTCGGCGTCGAGGGGCTCATTAAGGTAGGAGTTGAGGGTGATGTCACCAAGGCCGAGAGCAGACACCGTTCCAGCATGCAGCAGACTACCGATTAAAGCAGCTGATGAAAGGTGAACTCGCTTTGCCATGTATCAAGCCTTGTTATTGTCCTGACTCCCGGAGGCGATATTGCCTGGGATCCCCCCTCAGGGACTCACAACATACAATGCAAAATGCCATTATTCACAACGGCTTGCAACGCAATATTAAAAACAGCTAAAAGACACCGGGGTATTTTTCTCTATCCCCTCCCCGGCGGCATCAAGTATCGAGTAAGGCCATGCGTTAATCAAGATAGTCGCGGATCATAAGTTCAGCGATCTGTATGCTGTTGAGCGCCGCTCCCTTGCGGACATTATCGGCGACCACCCAGAGGTCCAGACCTCTCGGATGCGATATATCTTCGCGCACGCGGCTGACGAACACCGGATCCTTGCCTGCAGCCTCGGTTACTGCCGTGGCGTATCCGCCATCAGCGCGATCATCGAGGAGCGTGATGCCCGGCGCGTTGCGCAACAGTTCCTGTGCTTCTGCCGCAGTGATCTTGTCAATCGTCTCTATATGCAAAGCCTCGGAATGCCCGAAGAAGACAGGCACGCGGACACACGTGGGATTCACCAGAAGCTCGCTATCACCGAAAATCTTCTGCGTTTCCCAGACCATCTTCATTTCTTCGCGCGTGTAGCCGTTGTCCTGGAATGTGTCGATGTGTGGCAAGGCATTGAACGCGATCTGCTTGGGATAGACCTCGGGCTCCGCCGGCTGGCCGTTCAGCAGTCGGGCAGTCTGCCCCGCCAGTTCTTCGATCGCCTCTTTCCCTGTGCCTGAGACGGCCTGGTAGGTCGCCACGTTGACGCGCTTTATGCCGACGGCATCGTAAATAGGCTTGAGTGCGACCAGCATCTGTATGGTCGAGCAGTTGGGGTTGGCGATGATGCCGCGGTCGCGCCAGGCGGCCAGCGCCCCTGGGTTCACCTCGGGCACGACCAGTGGAATGTCATCGTCGCGGCGGAAATGCGAGGTGTTATCGATGACTACACAGCCGGCTGCTGCCGCTTTCGGCGCAAACTCTGCGGAAATGGAACCACCGGCAGAAAAGAGTCCGATGTGCGCCTTGCTGAAATCGAAATCGGCGAGATTGCTGATAGTGATGCGCCTGTCGCCATAGCTGATCGTCTTGCCCGCGGAGCGCTCGCTTGCCAGTGCGTAGAGCTTGTCTACGGGAAATTTTCGCTCGGCCAGAATCTCGAGCATGACTTCGCCAACGGCTCCGGTTGCACCAACGACAGCCACATTGTATTTTTTGGACATCTGGCGGTTTCTCCCTTTCAGATGATTCAGGACATGCTATGTCTGGAAATCGCGGCAACCACCGCGTCACCCATCTCTTCGGTCGTCACAGGTGCCTGTCCCGCCGCGCAGATATCCGCGGTCCGCAGACCGGCGTCAAGGACCTCACCCACTGCATCCTCGATGGCACCCGCCACCTCTGGCTCGGCGAGCGTGTAACGCATCATCATCGCGACTGACAGTATTGTCGCCAACGGGTTAGCCTTACCCTGCCCCGATATATCAGGCGCTGACCCGTGGCAGGGCTCGTAAAGGCCCCGGCCTGCTTCATCGAGCGATGCAGAGGGTAACATACCAATGGATCCGGTGAGCATTGCGGCCGCATCAGACAGAATATCGCCGAAAAGATTACCCGTGACCATCACGTCAAACTGCCTCGGCGCCATGACCAGCTGCATGGCAGCGTTGTCAACGTACAGATGCGTCAGCTCGACGTCGGGGTAGAACGCTGCCACGGCCTCGAGAACTTCACGCCAGAGTACCGTCACCTCCAGCACATTCGCCTTGTCGACCGAGCACAGCCGTCGATCGCGCTGTTGCGCCAGTCTGAAAGCGAGGTGGGCAATCCTCTCGATCTCCGATTCACGGTAAACGTCGGTATTGAAACCCTCACGCTCACCGTTTTCCAGGGTGCGGATGCCCCGGGGCTCGCCAAAATAAATGCCGCCCGTCAGTTCTCGAACAATAAGAAGATCAAGACCGGCGACAATTTCCGGCTTCAGACTAGAGGCATCTGCCAGCTGCGGATACAGGATTGCAGGACGCAGATTGCCAAAAAGCCCGAGTTCACTGCGGATCTGCAGCAGGCCCCGCTCCGGGCGAAGTTCCCGGGCCACACCATCCCATTCCGGCCCGCCGACCGCGCCCAGCAATATCGCATGCGCCTGTCGGGCACTTTCCAGCGTACTGACGGGCAGCGGTACACCCTCGCTGTCCAGCGCAGCGCCGCCGATCAACCCGTATTCCAGATCGAGGCCGAGCGCGAAGCGGCTGTCGACCGCGCGCAACACTTTGTCAGCCTCGGCAACGATTTCCCGGCCGATGTGATCTCCGGGCAGCATCAGAATTCGACGGCTCACGCTATCCCTCCGCAGCAAGGTCAAAGCTGCCGAACAGCCAGGGCGAACGTTTCTGCCACTGTCCCTCAAAACGCCGGATGGCATCCGCACTTTTCAGCGTCATACCGATGTCATCCAGTCCTTCCAGCATGCGCTGCTTGCGGAACTCGTCAACCTCAAAGGCGAACTGATCGCCGGACGGTGTCGTCACGCGCTGTGCCGGCAGGTCAATGTCCAGCGTGTAGCCCTCGCTGGCGTACAGGCTCGTGAACAGCGTGTCCACCTGTTGTGCCGTCAAAACCAATGGAAGCAACCCGTTCTTGAAGCAGTTGTTATAGAAAATGTCGGCGAAACTCGGCGCAATGATCACCCGGAACCCGTAATCCGCCAGCGCCCAGGGGGCGTGCTCGCGACTTGAACCGCAGCCGAAGTTCTCCCG
>JBHEOO010000004.1:0-24154 GCA_046260765.1 Chromatocurvus sp. | reverse complement strand
GAGTATCGTCGCGCCCTCATAGCGGGAAAAATTCAGCGGAAAATCAGGGTTTAACGGGCGACCACTGCAATCCTCCCCCGGCTGCCCTTCATCCATGTAACGCAGATCATCGAACAGGTTGGGGCCAAAACCTGTTCGTTTGATGGACTTTAGAAACTGCTTGGGGATGATCAGATCGGTGTCCACGTTGGCGCGATCCATGGGAGCCAACAGGCCCTTGTGATGACTGAAAGGCTTCATGTGACAGACTCCATGAGGTGTCGGACGTCAGTAAAATGACCGGCAACCGCCGCAGCGGCAGCCATGGCCGGACTGACCAGGTGAGTGCGACCACCGGAGCCCTGTCGGCCCTCGAAATTGCGGTTGGACGTGGAGGCGCAGTGCTCGCCGGCGCCGAGTCTGTCGGCGTTCATGGCCAGACACATGGAGCACCCGGGCTCGCGCCACTCCATACCCGCCGCGATAAATATCCGGTCAAGACCCTCGGCCTCTGCCTGCTTCTTGACCTGGCCCGACCCGGGCACCACCAGAACCTGCTTGACTGAATCGGCCTTGTACCGGCCCCGAGCCACCGCAGCCGCCTCTCGCAGATCCTCGATCCTCGAATTGGTGCACGACCCAATAAACACCCTGTCAGGGCGAATATCCGTGATTGGCATACCGGGCTGGAGCCCCATATAGTCGAGCGCCCGGCGCACGGCGGCAGCCCGGGCGGGGTTATCGATCGTCGAAGGATCAGGCACGTGGCCATGCACAGAGGTCACCATTTCGGGCGACGTGCCCCAGGTTACCTGCGGCTCTATGGCGGCGCCGTCAAGCTCAACCACGCGATCGAACCGTGCACCCTCATCGCTGTGCAGGTCGCGCCAGGCAGCCACCGCCGCGTCCCACATGTCACCCCGAGGGGCGTGGGGACGGTTGCGCACGTAATCGATGGTAACGTCGTCCACCGCGATGACGCCCACGCGTGCGCCCGCTTCGATGGACATGTTGCACAGGGTCATGCGGCCTTCCATAGACAGGGCGCGGACCGCCTCGCCGGCAAATTCAATGGCGTAGCCAGTACCCCCCGCGGTTCCTATGCTGCCGATGATCGCCAGCGCGAGATCCTTCGCGGTGACACCGGCCTGCAGACGACCGCTGACCCGCACCTGCAGATTCTTCATTTTCTGCTGTACCAGACACTGGGTGGCCAGCACGTGCTCTACCTCGGAGGTGCCAATGCCATGGGCCAGCGCACCGAGCGCCCCGTGGGTGGACGTATGGGAATCACCGCATACCAGCGTCATGCCGGGCAGTGTGGCCCCCATTTCAGGGCCAATCACGTGGACGATGCCCTGGCGCACGTCATTGATCGGGATTTCGACAATATCGAACGCGCTGCAGTTGTCGTCGAGGGTCTGCACCTGCAGCCGGGATATGGGATCGAGGATACCCGCGACCCCACCCCGACGCTCATCGGCGCCGGTGGGCACATTGTGATCGGGGACGGCGAGATTGGCGCCGAGTCGCCAGGGCTTGCGATTCGCAAGCCTGAGGCCTTCAAACGCCTGCGGCGAGGTCACTTCATGAAGGAGGTGACGGTCTATGTAGATGAGCGCCGAGCCGTTGTCCCACTGCTCAACGAGGTGATTATTCCAGAGCTTGTCGTACAGCGTCATTGCAGTCATGGGATTCCCCGGTATGTCTGGTCAATTCGTATAGCCCCAGCGTATCGCGCCGGCTACAATTACTCAAATTTATTATTTTTATTCATTACATAACGAATTATTATAGGTTTTTTTCACAAGGCCACTCCCCATGTCAGCCGATCTCGATCTGCATAACCTGCGGGCTTTTAGCGCCATCGCCGAAACCGGCTCATTTTCCGCCGCGGCCTTGCGCCTGCACCTGTCCCAGCCTGCGATCAGCAAACGCATTGCGCTACTGGAGACGCATCTTGGCGTCGCCCTGTTTGATCGCGTGGGAAGACGCGTGCTGCTGACAGAGGCAGGTTCCGCACTCCTGCCCCACGCGGCGGCCGTAGAGCTGAGTTTCGCGGCGGCCGAACAGGCCGTGAGAGACCTGGACGGGGATGTCTCCGGCCGCCTGCAGCTGGGCACCAGTCACCACATCGGGCTGCACCGACTGCCGCCGATACTGAGCGCGTACAAGCGCGCCTATCCCCGTGTGCAGCTTGACATCCAGTTCATCGATTCCGAACAGGCGTATGCAGCGCTGGCTGCGGGAAACATCGAGCTCGCGATCGCCACGCTGGCGCCGCGGGACGAGCCGCAGCTCGCCAGCTATCCCCTATGGCAGGATCCACTGGATTTCATGGTGGCTGCAGATCACCCCCTTGCCAGCAGCTCACGCACGACGCTGACAGAGCTTTCGACTCTTGCGGCGGTGCTGCCGGGCTTCGAAACCTTCACGGGTCAACTGGTTTCCCGCTGTTTCAACGAGGCGGGGCTGCAGCCCCAGGTTTCCATGTCGACCAACTATCTGGAGACGCTGCGAATGATGGCTGCGGTGGGCCTCGGCTGGACCGTGCTGCCGCGCCGCATGCGCGATCACTCATTGCGCTGCCTTGCCGTAGACGGTGTGCAGCTGGAACGCACGCTGGGCTATGCCAATCACCGGCAGCGCTCACCCTCACGCGCCGCCGGCGCTATGATTGCAGCACTGCGCACGGCAGGCGATAGCGAGATCATGCGCTGAAAATCTTCGCCGCAGCGGCGCGGCCCGCATCGTCTTTCCATACGCCCAGGTGATCGGGAATATAGAACGTGCCACTGTAGCGCGCGATAATCCTGTCATCGTGATCACCATCGCGGATAACGCCAGAACAGAAACCGAAGCGCCGTTTCATCTCCACGTGATCCGTGTGTGTCTGCAGCCAGCTGCCTTTGCGTCCAGGGGCAATGAAGTCGAAAGACAGACTGACAGTCGGCAGTCCGCGCGGTTCCTCCAGTTGCGAGCTCACCGTCGATGCCGCGGCAATATCTGCGAGCGTCATGAGGGCGCCGCCATGGCATATCCCCATGAGATTGCAATGCTGATCGAGCACGCGCAGACCGAACATCAATTCCTTGTTTTCACCCACCCTTCGATAATAAGGCTGAAGACAGTCGCTGTATGCCAGGCCTTCCGGCATGAGTTCAAATCCCTCGGGTACGCTATCTGATGACAAGGTTTTCTCCTGTTTGTGGTGGGACTTTACGGCACGTGACCTTGCCCGACTAAAAAATCGCCATCGCCACGCCCGTGGCAAAGGCCTCGCCAAGTTCCCGGGCTGCCTTTAGCTCAACTTCACCAGGCGGCCCGTGGAGTATTTGCGGCTCAGTTGCCAATGTAAAAGGAATACCCTTGAATATTCGCTGCGCTTCCGCGACCGCGCCCTGTCCATCACTGCCGGCGCTGACAATCAGCGCGTAGGGCAGAACCAGGTTTCTACCTATCGTAGGATAGAAAACGCGGTCGAGAAAATCTTTCGCGCCGCCGTTGAGACGACCGTTGTTTTCGGCGCAGACCAGTAGCAGGGCATCCACCTGCGCGAGGTCAGAGCTGCCCAGGTCGGCACACCGACCGTAGCGGACAGCGACCTCACCGCTGGCTCTTGCGCCAGCGGCAGCGGCCAAAGCCAGCCCTGCGCTGGCACCGCTCTGGCTGTGGTAGGCAACAAGAAGCGATTTCATGACAAAATTCCTGAAAACTGCACCCGGCAAACACTCCGTGACTATCGGTCGTAAACAGAACTCCCTGGTAGACGGCAGTTACCGGCAATCGTATTCACTTTCACTTTCGTTTCACGGCGCGATGCGAGAAGCGGAAACATACATGAGGCTTTCTCCCCCGCCGAAAATCGGGATCCAGAGTCTGTGCCGTGACGTCTTTGCAGCAAAACTCATCAGGCATGGCGGGATCAAGCTGAAACCTGCGCTTGTTGCTGGAAAAGTACATGACGCCATGGGGCCGTAAACGCCGCATGCTGGCCCGGATGAGGTCCGGGTGGTCTCGCTGCAGGTCGAATGCGTCATCCAGTCGCTTCGAGTTGGAAAAGGAAGGTGGATCCAGAAGAATGACATCAAAATCATCACCGCCCTGCTCCAGCCATGCACGAACATCATCGCGAATGAGTCGGTGGCGGGTCTCCGCCAGTCCATTACGCGCCAGGTTTTTCCGCAGCCAGTCGAGATAGGTGTTCGACAGGTCGACACTGGTTGTCGAGCGTGCGCCCGCAAGGGCTGCGTGCACTGTCGCTGAGCCGGTGTAACAGAACAGATTAAGGAAATCCTGCCCACGCGCCTCCTCGGCGAGACGGAAGCGCAGAGGCCGATGATCCAGAAACAGGCCGGTATCGAGATAATCCTGGAGGTTGACGAGAAGTGATGCCTGACCTTCCTTGACCGTCAGCAGATGGTCGCTGCTGCCCTGCCGCGTGTACTGGGCGGCGCCGCGCTGGCGTTGACGTTGCTTGAGCACGATGCGCGACGGCGCAATGTCCAGTGCTCCGGGAACCGCCTGCAGGACATCCTCGAGGCGAACGCGGGCGGCCTCGGGGTCGACGCCGGCGGGTGCAGCGTATTCGGCAATGTGCACCCAGTCGGCATAGATATCGACGGCAACTGCGTACTCGGGCATATCGGCATCATAAACACGGTAACATTCAATTCCATTGCGCTTTACCCAACTGGCCAGATGGCGTCGATTCTTGCGCAGACGGTTGGCAAACATGACTGCGCCCTCGCTGAGCGCCGACTCGTTTTGCGACAGGGCTTTATCCACCGGCGCCTCACCCTGCGACGCACTCTGCGCTTCAGGCTGCAATGGTGCATCCCGCAGCCGATTATCACGCAGCGCAAACAGAAGCAGTGACGACTTCAGTGCGCCATTGTAGAACGCATACTGCCGCTGGCTGCGCAGGCCAATTGCCCGCCCCAGCTCCATATCAGCAGTAAATACCGCCGCATCCCAGCCATCGAATTCGTCGTGAAGAACCTGCCCCAGACGCTGGTACAGATGACGCAGCGCCGCCTTCTCCCCAAGTCGCTCGCCATAGGGCGGGTTACAGATCACCAGCCCCTGCCCCATCGGCCGATGACTGGGCCGGCGCAACTCCGCCAGGGGTTTGCAGCTCACCCTGACATGGCGCTGCAGGCCTGCCGCCGCGATATTGGCCTGCGCATAGCGCACGACAGCGGGATCGGCATCATAGCCGCGTATCTCTGGAAGGTCCCGTTCGAGCCCGCCCGCAGCGCGGGCGCGGGCATCACCCAGCACGGCCTCCCACTGCCGGGCGTCGTGAGAGAGCCAGGCCTCAAAAGCAAATCGCTGGCGCGAGAGTGCCGGTGCGCAATCCGCGGCCATCAATGCGCCCTCGATAAGAAATGTTGCAGAACCGCACATGGGATCAACCAGAGCACCGCCGCGAGCCGCCATACCCGGCCAATCCGCCCTCAGCAGAAGCGCCGCCGCAAGATTCTCCTTGAGGGGTGCCTCACCCGCACGGACCCGATAGCCTCGCTGATGCAGGCTGCCACCGCACAGATCCAGTGCCACTCTGGCAAGCCCTTTGAACAGCTGCACACTGATGCGGATATGCGCCTGCCGCCGGTCCACGTTCGGCCGCTGATGGCCGTCATCGCGGAATCTATCGACGATAGCGTCCTTGCTGCGCTGGGCGCCGAATTGCGTATTGCGAATTGCCGGCGTCTGGCCATGGAAGTCCACTGCGAAGGATCGCTGTGCCGAAAACAGTTCGGGCCAGGGTATTTCCCTCAGGCCCTGGTAGAGCGCGTCCGGGTCTGTTGCATCGAAATCTGCCAGGGGTAAGAGTATCCGGTTCGCGAGTCGGGACCACAGACAGGCGCGATACAGCGTTGCCCGGCTGCCGGAGAAGAAAACCCCTGCCGGCGTTTCACGCACCCCTGTCGCTCCCAACGTGGCGAGTTCGTGGGTGAGCAGGGACCCGACACCGCGCGGGCACAGGGCAAGGAACTCGCGCACGGTGTCAGCATTCATGGCGTCGCGTTCGCCTCCAGGGCAAATATCCGCTCCAGCAGACTGCGCCATTCAACAAACTGCTCGCGCAGTGAACCCTGAAGCCGGAAGATGCGATCGTCGACATCCACCACCGTTGCGGTGACTTCGTTATCGAAGCCCGTAGCCAGCTCATACAGGTCCTGCTCGTGCACCTTGGCTCGACGAAAGGTGTTGTAAGTCTGCTGCATGGCTGAAAACGTCCCTCTGCGACTCTGCATCTCGCGCTGTGACGCACGCACCACGTAGTCTTCTTCATACATCACAAGTTCACGACTGTATTCGCGCCACAGGTGGTAGGTCGGGGCGAACTCCTCCACCAGAACCCGGTACTGCTCGTCCACGGTGTCGATAAACAGATTTTCCTGTCGCTGTAATCGGCGAATCCGCTGCAGCATGGTGTCGCCCTCTGCAGGAAGGCCCGACAGGGATAAATGCCCCTGTGAGTTGCGCTCCAGGTACTTTGAGAACACCGCAGGCGCCAGTCGTTCTGCAAACCGCATCAACGCGATATCGGGCAACGCGGCAATATCGGCGGGATCCATGTCGGAACGAACCGCAAGCAGGTCATTGGCGATCCGGTGGTAAACATTCTCGAACGGATCACGACCATTCGCGACCGGATAGTCGCTCGCAGATGTACGCCCCCTGTAGACGCGCGACAGCCATTCACGCCCGGTCGCGTCGGTGGCGGTGACCGACAGCAGCAGGTCGCGACCATCGGCATGCAGAATCTTTCCCGACACAATCAGCGCCGATGAGTCGGGACGCTCCGGCAGCACGCGGACCACACCCCAATGACCGCTCTTCTCCAGAGCACGGCGCAGCTGCACCGGCATGAACAATGATTCTGCCTTGCGCACCTCGGCAAAAACGGTGTCGACACTGTCCTGTTTCAGCGTGCTGAGACCGGCATCGAAGACCAGCACGGCAACATCCAGCAACGGCCCACTCGTCGGGAGAGCGACGCGCTGTAGTTGCGTAGCGCCCACGGGATCAGGCCAGGATGCATCCACAGGCGCTGGCTTAGCCACCTGTGCAGACCGAGATAACGGCGACGACGAACAGGCACCCAGCAACCCGACGCACAGGCAGATCAACACGCCGTTCAGCCACGTTCGCATCATTTGCTCTCCGTCGTGCAGACGCGGCCGCGGGTGACCGTCATCTCGCAGCTGTAGCCACGCTCTCCCGGCTCGAAGCGATTATAGACACGCTGGACGCTGAAAGGAGAGCTGACGCGATCAGAGAATACTGTCGTGTAAACGCCCAGCTGATCACCCGAGGGCGCCAGGCTGAAGCGATGGCGAATAGACAAACCCTCCGGCAGCGCAATGCGGAACACCAGCTGTGAGCCATCCCAGCCGCAGGCTTCGCGACCCACGCCGAGATCGCGCACGCTGGTCGCCTGGCGCAGGAAGTCACAGGTCAACGCAAAATTGCCTTCACGCTTGACCTGTATGCGAGTGCGGCTCTGCTCGACCTCGAACAACTGTGATTCGGTGATCATTTCGGCCATGCGGGCGAGACCAATAATCGATGGGGCGCTGTCTGTGCCACCGCCACCGAGCACGACACCCGGTCCGCCGCGCCCTCCTCGCTCGCTGCGCATCGCCGCCTGACGCTCAGCCTGCTTGCGAAGATTGCGTACGAGAGCGCCCATCTGCGCCTGAACATTATCACTCTGGGCGAAGTTCAGCTCCCAATGACCGGAAAAATCCACCGGCGCAGCTGCCGAGGGTTCACTTCGCTCCTGAGTTGTCTGCGTGCAGGCCGCAAGGAAAAAAGCACTAACGCCAAGGCACAAGGCGCGCAAGCTGCCGACTTTGCACCGCGTGGCCGCCGCCGCGCGAGGGTGGCCCGTGCCCGGCAGCGGCCGGCCGGCTGACAAGACGTCACGCTCCTTGAATAACACCTCAGGCATAGTTTTCAAGTCGTCGGGGATAAATGACGCATGGTACATGAAACAGTATAATCGCGCTCCTACTCAAGCCGCAGGCAGCACCGGGAGAGACCATGGCAAAGCGCGTTTACCTGTTCAATGAAGGCAACCGTGACGATCGGGACCTCCTCGGAGGCAAGGGCGCGAATCTCTGCGAAATGACCAACCTGGGTCTCCCGGTACCCTTTGGCTTTGTCATCACCACACCGACCTGTCGGGAGTTCTTTGAAAACGGCAATCATCTACCGAATCTGCTTGAGCAGGAGTATCGCGTTGCCCTCGACCTGGTCGAGAAAAAGATGGGGGCACGCTTCGGCGACCCGGAGAATCCCCTGCTGTTCTCCGTGCGCTCGGGGGCGCCGGTCTCAATGCCCGGCATGATGAATACGATACTCAACCTGGGACTGAATGATGATATTGCAGCCGGTCTTGCCGAGAAAACCGGCAATCCGCGCTTCGCCTACGATTCCTACCGTCGCTTCATTCAGATGTTTGCCGACGTCGTGATGGATCTCGACGGCGCGCAGTTCGAGCAGGCAATTGAAGAGTATAAGCACTCACGGGGTTACCAGAGCGATGTCGACATGAGCGCCGCAGACTGGCGCGCCATCGTCGAGACTTTCAAGGGTATCGCCGACTTCCCGCAGGATCCCTTCGTGCAGTTGCGCAAGGCCGTCGAGGCCGTGTTCCTCTCATGGCACACACCTCGCGCCAACGTCTACCGGGAAATGAACAATATCCCGGATTCGCTGGGCACGGCAGTAACCGTCCAGGCGATGGTGTTCGGCAACTTTGGCGATGACTCGGGGTCGGGCGTGGCCTTCACCCGCAATCCCTCTACCGGCGAACATACCTTTTTTGGAGAATTTCTCTTTAATGCCGCCGGAGAGGATGTCGTGGCCGGCACGCGCACGCCGCAGCCGATCTCCACGCTGCAGGATCGCCTCCCCGCGGTCTACCAGCAGCTCGATGAAACCCAGCGCCTTCTCGAGAGGCACTACCGGGATATGCAGGACATCGAGTTCACTGTCCAGGAAGGCCGCTTTTATATGCTGCAGACCCGCAGCGGCAAGCGCACCGGGCGCGCTTCCATCAAGATCGCCGTCGATATGGTCAATGAGGGTCTCATTAACGAGAAAGAGGCGCTGCTGCGGGTATCACCCGAGCATGTCGAGGCGTTCCTGCATCCTATGGTCGACCCCGCTGCGAAAAAGGATGTGGTTGCTACCGGCCTGCCGGCAAGCCCGGGCGGCGCAACCGGACAGGTGGTGTTCTCTGCTGACGAGGCGGTGAAGGTCGCTCGCGATGGCACTCCCGTCATATTGGTGCGCCGGGAAACAACACCTGAAGATATACACGGGATGAAAGTTGCCCAGGGTATATTGACCGAACTGGGCGGCATGACATCACACGCCGCCGTCGTCGCCAGGGGAATGGGCGTGTGTGCCATCACGGGCGCCACAGGGCTTGGTGTCAACATCGAAGCGGGCAAGGCCACCACGCGCGACGGGCACGTAATCAAACGCGGTGACGTGATCACCCTCGACGGCAGCAGTGGCGAGGTCATGCTCGGGGACATCCCGAAAACCGAGGCCAGCTCCAGCGACGACTTCCAGACACTCCTGTCCTGGGCCGATGCACACCGCCGCCTGAAAGTGCGGGCAAATGCCGAGACGCCCGAGGACGCTCAGCGCGCGCGTGACCTCGGCGCAGAAGGCATAGGTCTGTGCCGCACCGAGCACATGTTTTTCGACCGCGAGCGCATTGATCTCATGCGCGCGATGATCCTGGCGGGTAACAAGGAAGAGCGTGAAGCCTATCTGCAGAAACTCCGCGTTTTCCAGCAGGAAGACCTCCTTGCGCTGTTCAAGGTCATGGATGGCCTGCCGGTGACCGTGCGTCTGCTGGACCCGCCGCTGCATGAGTTTCTGCCACACGGCGAAGAGGATGTGGTCGAACTGGCGAGGCGACTCGATCGCTCCGCGGACGAGGTCCGCGAGGCTGCGGCGTCGCTGTCGGAGGTGAACCCCATGCTTGGCTTCCGCGGCTGTCGCCTGTCGGTGGTCATGCCCGAGATTACGCGGATGCAGGTCAGTGCCATCATTGGCGCGGCCATCGAGGCGATCGAACAGGGCTACCAGCCCTACCCTGAAATCATGATTCCCCTGGTAATCAACGTGCGTGAAATACGCCTGATCGGCAAGATCATCGACAGCAGCATCCGCAGGATGCTCGAGGAAAAATCCGTGTCGCTACGCTACAAGGTCGGCACCATGATGGAGACGCCCCGCGCCTGCCTCGGCGCTGATCGCCTGGCACCCGAGGTGGAGTTCATGAGCTTTGGCACCAACGATCTGACGCAGATGACCTACGGCTTTTCGCGCGATGACGCCGGACGCTTCATTCCTGACTATCTTGAAAACAAGCTGATAGAGCACGACCCTTTTGTCAGCCTTGACCAGCGCGCAGTGGGCCGCCTGATGCGCATGGCGGTAGAGGAATCCCGGAACGCGAACAAGAACATCAAGTACGGAATCTGCGGTGAGCACGGCGGCGACCCCCGCTCGATACAATTCTGCCACGATCTTGGACTCGATTACGTGTCCTGCAGTCCGTTCCGCCTGCCCGTGGCGCGGGTTGCCGCGGCACAGGCGCAGGTTCTGTCCGAGGGTTGACACAAGACTCGGACAATCGCCAACAAAACCGGTGTCAGCTGCATGAGCCAAAGCCTCCATCCACCCCAGCGAACGCTGATGGGACCGGGCCCATCGGACGGATTGACGCATTAGTGCACCTGCTCTGGAGTGAATCGCGTGTTTGAAGCACTGGAAACCGGTAAGACACTCGAGGGCAAGGAATTCAAGCGCCTGCGCGATGAGCTGCGCCCTGCCCTGCTGTCACAGCAGTTCGAATTTCAGGCGCTCGGCTATCCGGTGATCATCATCCTCGGCGGTCTCGACGGCAGCGGCAAGGGCGGTGTCAGCCACCGCATCAATGAATGGATGGACCCACGGCTGATTGATACGCATGCATTCTGGCTGCATTCGGACGAGGAGGAATCGCGCCCGCGCTACTGGCGGTTCTGGCGCTGCATGCCCCCCGAGGGTAGCACCAGCGTGATGCTGGGAGCGTGGTACCAGGAACCCGCCTATCAGGCGATGGCGGAGGACATATCCGACCGGGAGTTTGTATCCCGACTGCGTGACATAGAAGCCTTCGAGCGTATGCTGAGCGCTGACGGCGTTCTGATTGTCAAGATATGGCTGCACGTCACGCGCGAGACCCAGCGCAAGCAGCTCGCGGAGGAGCTGCCCCAGAAGGCCAGAAATCCTCGGGTTCCGGCCAATGCAGAAGCCTGGTGGAAACGCTATCCCCGGGCGCTGGAGGTTTCCGAAGAAATGCTCCGCCTCACCGACTCCAGCCACTCGCCCTGGCATCGTCTGGAGGCAGACGACCACAATTATCGCGACATCGCGGTTGCCGATATCATTCTAAAAGCCATGCAGTCACACGACAGACGGCGTGGCAAGCGGTTGCAGGCTGATTCAGCAGCACCTGCTGTAGAGCAACACGGCACAGATCCCGATGAGCCATCCAGGAGACGGCTACCCACGGTGCTCGATCGGGTCGACCTTGCTCAGTCCCTGAAAAAGACGGCGTACAAGAAAAAGCTCGCGTCGCTGCAGGAGACACTGCAAGATCACGCCTGGCGCGCTCACCGGGAGAAACGATCGCTGGTAGCGGTATTCGAGGGTTGGGACGCGGCAGGCAAGGGCTCGGCCATCCGTCGTGTGACAAGCGCAATCGACCCGCGACTCTACAAGCTGTTCCAGTTCGCCGCGCCGAGCGACGAGGAAAGCGCCCAGCATTACCTCTGGCGTTTCTGGCGGCGTCTCCAGCGCGATGGCTGCGCCACCCTGTTCGACCGCTCCTGGTATGGCAGAGTCCTGGTTGAACGTATTGAAGAATATGCGACGGAGGCAGAGTGGCAGCGCGCCTACAGCGAGATCAATCAGTTCGAGGCCCAGCTCGCCGCCCACGGCTGCATTGTCGCGAAATTCTGGCTACACATCAGCCCCCAGGAGCAGCTGAAGCGTTTCAGGGAACGCGAGGAGACCCCACACAAACGTCACAAGATTACCGACGATGACTGGCGCAACCGCGATCGCTGGAATGATTACGCGATAGCGGTAGAGGATATGGTGGCAAGAACGAGCACCGCCCATGCGCCATGGACACTCGTTGCCGGAGAGGACAAGCGCTTTGCACGGGTGCAGATCCTGAGTACCCTGTGCAACCGCTTCGAGGATGCGCTGGGCAAAAACTGACGCATCAGTCATTGATCCAGGCAGGAAATCCGGATGCACCCACATGTCATTACCACGGGCGGCACGATCGACAAGATCTATTTCGATGCCAAAAGCGATTATCAGGTGGGCGAGCCTGTCATTGGAGACCTTCTGCGCCAGATGGGCGTGGCCTTCGAATTCAGCGTGGAATCGGCCATGCGTAAGGACAGTCTCGACATCACGGACGCCGATCGGCAACTCATCAGGGATCGTGTGCGAGCAGCGGACAGTGACCACATTCTCATTACTCATGGCACAGACGGTATGGTGACGACGGGCCTTGCACTGGCCCGCGACGTCGCCGGTAAACGCATTGTGCTCACCGGAGCACTGCAGCCGGCCGCTTTCGCTGGCTCAGATGCGATTTTCAATATCGGCTGTGCCATCGGCGCGCTTCAGTGCGTTGACCCAGGGGTGTATATCGCCATGAACGGGCGCGTTTTCCACATCGACAACGTGACCAAAAACCTCGAAAAGAACCGGTTCGAATCGCTGCGCTGACGCCGCTCAGCCGAAGCGGAAGTCGTTTACGGGCTCACCGGGTACCACGCGGCCTTCCCGGCCCACGCAGTCTTTATGCAGCAGCGCGTCACGGCTCGCCTCATTCCCAGCCTCGGCAAGACAACGCCTGCCATCATCAAGACGGCCAATGACAATTCCTCGCGCAGGCATGCCGTCTTTGAAGGAAACAGTGTGCGCCTCCACGACAAGCCGCCCACCCTCGGGTTGCGCATTGAGCGTGGGGTGGTCCTCGGCATCCAGCCTGCCCTGCAGTGCGTCTCGATCTCGCTCCACCCAGGGTACGGATGGCTCAGAAACACCGTAGATTCCGACTGCGTGCTTGGTGAGATAGCCGCCGTTGGCACTGACCAGACCACACCCGCTGCCGGCGCTGCGCAAGCGCTCGTACATGCTGGCGATCGCATGCATGGAGTAATTGTTGCCCGGCCCCCCGAAACGCATCAGTCCGCCGGTGACCGTAGCACCACGCGGATCATCCGGTGCAATGCCCAGTGCGTCACAGGCGACTTCCACGGCAGAGGGAAAGCAGCTGTACAGGTCGAAATGGTCTATGCCGGAGGCGGCAATACCTGCCATATCCAGTGACTGAGCCATGCACCCCGACATCGCAGGCGATTGATAAAAATCTACACGCTCTGAGGTATACCAGACATCGTTTGCCTCGGCTCCGCCCTGCAGGTACACCATTTTTTCGGGCGGGATACCCAGACCGCGTGCATGGACGTCCGTTGTCAGAATCACGCTGGCCGACATATCCACGGCAAGAATGGCGTTCATGGCCCGGGTATAGGGGCTGGTAATCATGCGATTACCGGCTTCCGTGCTGAGGACGGCATCAGCAGACAGCGGATCCTGCTTCCAGGCCAGGGGGTTGATCGAGGCGGCCTGGCTCATGCGGCTGACAAGACCACCCAGGCGTTCAGCCTGTTCGCGATCAGACCAGCCATACGCATGGCGCAGGGCGCTCTGGAACAGCGGATAGGTGTTGATGGGCTCGAACAGCCCGTGTGCGCGCTCCGCCGGCAGGCAGGGCTCGAGGCCACTACCCAGGTCAATGGATTCGCGTGTGCCACCGCGTTGCCACGCGGAAAAGTCAGCGCCGCTGCGCAGGCCCGCAAACAAAGTCGACATGAGTTCGCAGCCACTCAGCAGCACCGCGCTGTACTCACCGCGGACCATGTCATCGGCGCAGCGGTTGACGAACCACTGCGGCAGATTGCCGCCAAAGTCGGCGGTGAGCAGGGTTGCAGGCTCGATACCCAGCGCTTCGGCGAGGCCCGAGCCAGCGGTGTTTGGAAACATCGCCGCAAGTTCAGGCACCTGGCGCGCAAGAAACGGTATGCTGACAACGCAGTCAATGGTTTGAAGAAGCCTGTCGCAGCCGGCATCCGCGATTGCAAGACGTGCGCTGTCGAGCATGCCTTGAAGGGGCGTACGCCCCGGATCGCTATCGCGGTACGTGCGCTGGCCAGCGCCAATAATCACTGGATGTAAGGGCTTTGCCATAGGCGGGCTCCCGAAGGGCGTGACAGATAGGGCCTATGACCGCGTTGCGGCTTTCGACAAGGGCTGCGGCCATTGCCCGCGAGCCGCGCCTTGCCTATGACCTTATCTGGCGCGCTGAAACATTGCGAAGGTCCAGCTCAAGACACTAGAACAGTTCCTCAAGGAAGTTGTATAGCGAGCGATGGGCGCGCCGATTCGCCGATTCACTGAACACCGCCCCGAAATCAGGATCGTTGGCCTCGGGCACCGTGAACGCATGCATCGTGTTGCCGTAAGCATGCACCTGCCAGTCCGCACCGGCCGCCGTCAGCTCTGTGCCCAGATCGAGAATGCTCCCGGGCTCTACCATCGGGTCGTCATAGCCATGCAGGCACAGGACTTTTGCGCTGATTGGCGTGGGCTTGTCACCGACAGGCACGGGCGGCGCGAACAGCCCGTGGAACGACACGACCCCACGAACATCGCTGCCGCTGCGTGCCAGATCCAGGACACATAGCCCACCGAAGCAGAAGCCCATCGCGGCGACCTTCCTGGCATCGACCTCTGCCTGTTCGCGGAGCACATCGATCGCCCGGTGCATGCGAGACGCCACCATCGCCCGATTCTCCATGAACGGCATCATCAGAGCCTGGTTCTCCTCTGTGGAATTTCCCCGCACTCCCTTGCCAAACATGTCCAGAGCAAAGCCAACATAGCCGTTTGCCGCGAGATCCCTTGCTTTGGCCATCTCGAAGTCTCCGCGGCCACCCCAGGCGTGGGCAACGGCCACCGCGGGTAATGGCGCGGAGGCGTTGGCGTCAAAAGCCAGATACCCCTCCAGCAGAGTGCCGTCACAGTCGTACTCGATCAATCGCTCTTCAATCGCCATGGAAAACTCCTCTCATTGATTTGCAGACCTGCCGCCGGCGCTATCCTGTCCCGGTGCTGCCGCTGCGTACGCCTCGGGGTCGAGACGCCGCATTTCCGATTCTATCCAGGCTTCCACCTCGTCCATTACCGGCCCGGGCCGGCGACCCGCAGCGTCGATGGGTGGACCAATCGATACATCGATAGTACCAGGGAGTAACCAGAACGAACGTCTTGGCCAGCAACGTCCCGACGTTACCGCAACAGGAATAATGCTTGCGCCAGTCGCCACAGCCAATCGACTGGCGCCGGACTTATAACTACCCTGCCCACCACGCGCGGCGCGGGTTCCCTCCGGGAACATAATGACCCACTTGCCCCGATCCATGAGCCGGGCACCCAGCGTGGCAACGCGAGTCCAGGCAGCGGAGCGCTGACTGCGATCAATCGGGATCATCTCGAGGCGGCCAAGCGCCCAGCCGAAGACCGGTATACGCAGTAGCTCGCGTTTGAAGACATAGGCCAGCGGATGCGGCGTAATACTTGGGAAAAAAAACGTTTCCCAGGTCGACTGATGCTTCGGGCACAGAATCACGCGCTGCATATCAGCAGGACCTGGCAGATTGTCCCAGCCAGTGATGCGATAGCGAACTCCGCCGATCAGTCGCGCCGCGCCGACAACACCCCGCAGCCACGGCACGGCAAACCACCACCACAACTTTTCCGACGACACAAACGGAGAACAGATGAGTAATCCCGCTCCCAGCAGAACAAGTGTCACGACGAGCCAGGCGAAAACCAGCAGGGAGCGGAGTGCATTCATGCAGATCCGGCCTGCACCCGCTTCGGCATTTCCAATGCCGCGACAAACTCCGCGATGTTGGCGTAGGCCTCCTCCGCTTCCGGCAGCTCAGGTGTGAACATGGGCCAGACATGCACCATGTGAGGCCAGGTCTGCAGCTGCACGGGAGACCCCGCAGCCTGCGCCTTCGCGGCGTAGCGCCGGGCATCATCGATGAGCATCTCTGCTTCACTTGCAAGTATCAGCACCGGCGGGAGTTTCTCCAGATTACCCCGGAGCGGTGACACCCGGGGGTCGCTCGGCGGCATCCGCCAGGTGAACCAGTAGTACCACCACAGCGCCGGCGTCGGTACCTTCATCAGTTTCGCAAACGCAGGGCCCAGCATCGGATCCGTTTCGATGTTATCGCGCAGGCTGGGCGCCGTCATTGTAGTGTCCGTGGAGGGCGACAGCGCCACCGCGGCATCGGGCATGCGCAGTCCGGCATCCCGCGCCCAGGCGATGACGTCAAGGGTCAGGCTGCCGCCCGCGGAATCGCCGGCAACCATCAGAAATTCCGGCGGTTCTGCATCTTCGGGACCATTGTGCAGTATCCAGCGGTAACCCTCGCGGCAATCGACAATGCCGTCTATCCGGCGGTATTCCGGTAGCAGGCGGTAATCGAGTGCAAACACGGCAGCATTCAGCGTATGTGAAAGCTTGTCCGTAACCGGCCGATGACTCAGAGGACTCCCCGCAAACCAGGCGCCGCCATGGATGTAGAGCACCCTGCGCCGGGTGTCCACACCAGGCGACTGCACCCACTCGCCGCTGATGCCGTCGCGCTGGACCGCTGTAAATGTGCTGGCATAGCTTTTACCGGCAGGGATAGTGTCCATCAGTTCACGAATAGCTTTGATCAGTCCGTGACCGGACTTTCCATCACCGACATGGGCGAACCCCCGCAGCTGCTCCACCACAGCGTGGTGGGCATCGCTGGGCCGGGTGCTGGGAGACGGCTGTGGCGGCCGATCCAGATAGCGCAGGTTTTCTCCGCGAAGGTAGCTGACGCTGATCCAGACCAGCGCGACGAGAATCAAGATGACCCAGATCATGCAGGTACTCCCATGAAACGAGAGCCGCATTAAACCAGACTCTGCTGAACTTGAAAAATGAGCTTCTTGAAAAATGCGCAGATGCATTGGTCGTCAGATAGCGTAGACTGACCTGTTTTCAGGCAGAGAGCGCAGCACCCCAGGGAGCCCACCCGGCAAGCCAATGAAAAAGCTGTTGACCAAGGCCGAGCTTCGCGCGCAACTGGCACAGGAGATGGAGCAGTACCTGAACCAGGGCGGCGCGATCAGTAGCGTGGATCAGGGCGTGAGTGGCCGCGAGACGGGCGCGCCTTTCCGATCGAACACACGCGAGCTGTTTACTGAACCCCGTGCCGAGCGAACACAGATTCCGGAAGTCATCGCTGCACTGGAAGCCCGACGCAAACCACCCCGAAAGGCACCGGCAACAGCACGCAAACGACAGCGTCGCAAGGTCATCTATGATGATTTTGGCGAACCGCTTCGACACGTCTGGACTGACGACTGACCGACACTGCAGTGAACTGCGGCTGTGCACTTGCCGTATATCGGCACAGGACAGGAGCTTTCAATGATTACGCTGCACGAAACCATCACCGTTGACCGAACCCGAAGCGAAGCCTTCAACTACATTTCCGATTTTCGGACCACGACCGAATGGGACGCCACTGCGATCAGGGCGGAGAAAACAACCCCGGGGGCAGTGGACAAAGGCACGGAATTTCTCGTGCACTGCCGCCTGCCCCTGGGCTCTGTTGCCATCAACTACAGAGTGGTGGCACTGGAGCCGGAGCACTACATCGAGCTGCACGGTTCCGCATCCCTGTTTGATATCGTCGATCGCATCACCTTTGAAGACTCGGGGCCAGGAACGCATATCGATTACGTGGCCGAAATTACCCCCAAAGGCGCAATGCGTGTGGCCGAGAACGCACTCATCCCCGGCATGCAGCGCATGGGCAGGAATTCGCTGAAGGGTATGCAGCGGGCACTGGAAGATAATTTTCCCGCACCGACAATTTCCGACTGCAACCGTCGCGCCGACAACATGGTGCTGCCTGGGCTCGCGATGTTCAGCCGATGGGGTTACCGCCGCGGCCGCAAGCACTGGAATCCGGTCTCTGCCGACCTGCGCGATCAGCATATGGTGATCACCGGGGCAAATTCAGGGATCGGCCTTGCTGCCGCGCGGCAGCTTGCGGAGCGGGGTGCCCAACTCACGCTCGTTATACGTAACCCGGAAAAAGCAGCCGCAACCGTCGAATCCCTTATCCATGAGACGGGCAATCTCAGGATTTCGGCGGAAATCGCCGACCTGTCTCTCATGCACGATGTCGACCAGTTAGTGGAAAGACTGGTGATAGCGGGGCGTCCCGTCGACGTGCTCATCAACAATGCAGGTGCTCTGTTCAACCCGAGACAGGTAACGGCCGAGGGTCTGGAAGCCAGCTTTGCCCTGCTCCTGCTGAGCCCGTATCGCCTGAGTCGCGGTCTGCAGCCACTGCTCGCCGCATCAAACGGGGGCCGCATTGTGAATGTGGTCTCCGGGGGCATGTACAGCCAGCCGCTCGAGGTCCACAAGCTTGTTGCGCGGGAAAAAAACTATTCCGGGAGCGTCGCGTATGCCCGCGCCAAACGCGCCCTTATGGTCGTGACAGAGCAATGGGCACAAGACTGGGCGGACGACAATATCGTCGTCAATGCCATGCACCCGGGCTGGGCCGACACGCCGGGCGTGGAGTCAGCCTTACCGGGTTTTCACCGCCTGACCCGTCGCATTCTGCGCAGCCCGGCCGAGGGCGCCGACACCATCGTATGGCTCGCAGCAGCGACCGAGGCAGGTGCGGTGAGTGGAAAACTGTTCCTGGACCGAGAGCCGAGGACAACACACCTTCGGAGCAACACACGGGAAACCCCGGAAGAGCGGGAAAAGCTGCGGACCTTTCTGGAAGGATTTGAGGTTGCCAACGCAGCAGGATAGGACACGAAACCATGCAGACATCCATTCAGCCCTTTCGTATCGACATCCCACAGGCGCAGCTGGATGACCTGCAGCGCCGACTGTCGACAACGCGCTGGCCGGATGCGGAAACATGCGATGGCTGGGAACAGGGAACACCCCTGTCCTACGCGAAAGAGCTGGCGACTTACTGGGCAGAAAGCTACGACTGGCGGCGCTGCGAGAGGCTGCTGAACGGCTGGCAGCACTGCATGACAGACATAGACGGTGTTGCAATCCACTTCATCCATAGGGTGAGCCCGAACCCGAATGCCCTGCCCCTGCTGATAACCCACGGCTGGCCGGGCTCGGTCATCGAGTTTCACAAAGTGATTGAGCCCCTGGCGGATCCTTCGGCGCATGCGGCTGATAGCGCCGATGCCTTCCATCTCGTTATTCCGTCCCTGCCCGGCTACGGGTTTTCCGGCAAGCCCTCGCAGACAGGCACCTCCGTCGAGAGGATCGCGGCCATGTGGGCAACGCTGATGCAGCGGCTCGGCTACGAGCGGTTTGCCGCCCAGGGCGGCGACTGGGGCAGCCTTGTCACGCTGGCAATGGCCGCAGCCAGACCCCAGGGCCTGGCCGGCGTGCATGTCAACATGCCGGTGGCCGCGCCAGACGCGGACTGCATGGATTCACTGTCTGAGGCAGAGCAGCAGGCACTGGCGGCACTTGAGCACTACCAGCGCTGGGATTCCGGCTATGCACGGCAGCAGTCGACGCGCCCGCAGAGCCTCGCCTATGGCCTTGCCGATTCACCGGCCGGGCAGATGAGCTGGATAATCGAGAAATTTCAGGCCTGGACGGATTGCGAGCGTGACGGCGTGCGGCATCCCGAAAATGCGCTGGGGCGTGACGAAATGCTCGACAATGTGATGCTCTACTGGCTGAACAACACGGCGGGCAGCGCGGCGCGGCTGTACTGGGAGAGTTTCCACAACACGTCTCTCGATCCTATCGAGCTGCCGGTCGGCTGCTCACTGTTTCCGGGCGAAATTCTGCGGACCAGCCGCCGCTGGGCAGAGAAACGCTTCCGAAATCTGATTCACTGGAACGAACTGCCCAGAGGCGGTCACTTCGCCGCTTTTGAGCAGCCCGAGCTGTTTGTCGAGGAGCTACGCGACTGCTTCCGCGCCCTGCGCTGACCGGCCCCCGCTTACGGGCTTGCCGAGAAGTATGTCAGCCAGCCTTGCGCGATGCCAGGTGGCATCTCCCCAGAGTACCTCGCTGTGTTTCTGCCGCTTGAAGTACAGGTGCACGTAGCACTCCCAGGTGAACCCGATACCACCGTGGGTCTGCACAGCGCGGCCCGCCGAGTACGCGGCTGTGTCGCAGGCCGAGGCCTGCGCCATGTGCGCCAGCTGCCTTGCCCGCTCCGGTTCATGGTCGATGGCGCAGGCAGCGCTGTAAAGCAGCGACCGGGTGGCATCAATATGAATCATGACGTCCACCAACGGATGTTTCACCGCCTGGAAAAAACCCAGCGGGTGGTCGAACTGCTGGCGGGACTTTGCGTACTCCACGCTTGTCTGCAATAACCATTCTGCGGCACCCGCCATATCTGCCGCGAGCAGCGTCCACAGCGCCGGCATCGCCCGGTCCAGCGCCGTCGCACCATCATCACCCAGTCGCTTTGCAACAACGCCGGCAAACGCGACGTGGCCCTGATCTCTCGTCAGATCGACAATAGCATCGGATTCCACGCCGACCCCATCCGCATCAACCGCCACCCAGAACAGCTGCAGCCCCTGCTCGCCGTTTGCGCTGACCAGAAGCCGTTTTGCCTTACGCACGTCCTGGACGAAATGGGCACTGCCACTGAGAACATCACCTTCGTAACTGACACCGCTGACCGCAATATCCCAGGAGCCGGTCCGGTCTGTCAGCGCCAGGGCGACGGCACAGCCCTCGACGATTTCCTCAAGCGCCGCATGGGCGGTATCGCCGCACTCGGCAAGAACATAGCCTACCGCCAGCGTGCCGAGCAGTGGACACGGAAACGCCGCCCTGCCGAGTTCCTCAACGAGCCCCGCCACAGCAACACAGGGCATGCCCAGACCGCCCGCGGCTTCAGGCACAGCCAGCGATGTCCAGCCCAGGTCGACCATCTGCTGCCACAGATCCTGCGGCCAGGGCGCCTCGGGCTGTCTATCCGGATCGTGCGACCCGGCGACCAGTGCGTGCAGCCTGTCGACCGGCAGATGCTGGGCAAAAAACTTCGCCGCCGAGCTTTTCAAAAGCGCCGCTTCCTCACCAAACCCATAGTTATTCGGTTGACCCATGATGTTTGCCCTATTTTGACTTTGCCAGTCCCAGCACCCGCTCGCCCAGAATATTGCGCTGCACCTCACTGGTACCCGCGGCGATGGTCATGCCAAAGGAATTCATATACGCCAGAGGCCACTGCCCCCTGTCCGGCGCATGCTCATCCGCCATGTACAGCGTGGCAGAGGCACCTGCCACCTCGAGCGCTATACGCGCGGTGTCCTGCGCGAGCTCGGTGGCGAGAAGCTTGTTCTGCAGCGGCAGGCGCATGGGGTGATCCAGCAGCGCCGGCACCCGCGCCCGCCTCTGGTTCTCTTTCAGCGCCTCCTCCCGAATCACCTGCTGCATCATACGATCCCGCAAAACGGAATCATCCGCCGCCGTGCCGGCCCCTCGGGGGGTCTTGCGGGCCAGTTCGAGGAGACTTCGCGACGTTGCCGAGTGTGACTCACGGGATTTGAGTCCCCCGGCACGCGGCGCCTGCAGTTCACCGGCACCGCGCTCGTGCAGCAGCGTCGTCATGGCTACCTGCCAGCCCTTGCCGAGTTCATCCAGCCGATAACGATCATCCACTTCCAGCCCGTCGAAGATCACCTCGTTGAAGCCGGTCTCGCCGGTCATTTTTATGAGCGGCCGGACGCTGACACCGCTGCCGATGGCGCCGCGGATAGGAACCACGAAATAGGACAGCCCCTCATATTTATGGGATTTGTCGGTGCGCAGCAGAATGATCATCCATTCGGCGAAATGGGCAAGCGATGTCCACACCTTGTGACCGTTGATCACCCATTTGTCGCCCTTCGCCTCGGCAAAAGTCTGCACCGACGCGAGATCAGAGCCCGCGCCGGGCTCACTGAAACCCTGACACCAGATATCCTCACCGGAAAACAGCCGGGGCAACAGCTCCCGCTTGACGTCATCCCGCGCGTGATGGAGAACGGTCGGTGCCGCCATGCCCAGACCGATCACGTTGGGAAAGAACGGCGTGCGCGCCGCCTGCATCTCCTCGTTGGCCACGCGCTGGCAATCCTTGCGGCCGCCGCCGCCGACGTCCACGGGGTAGTCGCAGCCCACGAGGCCCGCGTCGTAAGCAGATTTCTGCCAGCCCTGCAGATAGTCGAGCTGATCACGGGTCATGATTTCCAGTGGCGACTGCGGCAGACGCACAGAGGGCTCCCCGGGATGGTGATCAGCCAGCCAGTCGCGGCAGTAGCGGCGAAATTCTGCCTGCTCCGCGCTGTCTCGTTTTTCGCTAGTGCTCATGAGTCGTCCTCAATAAAACTGATTCGTCGCTCAATTCCTGGTGAAAGTGTGGTGTATTCATGGCCTCGCCGCAACACGCAACGCACACGCGATGCGCTTTCAATAATGTGGGGGCGGCGGCTCTGTGGCGGCATTCTCTGCACTATTTTCTACACTATCTTCTACACTATCCTCCCGCGCGGAATCTGCCAGAATCTCGCGCAGTCTGGTTTCCAGAAGTCGCATGTGGTGGCGCAATTCGATCAGCTCCATCTGCTGTGCAGACAGCGCATCGTTCAGTGCCCGGATGGTATCCGACTGATACGCCTGCTCAGTCTGCAGACGCTCGAGCTCAGCTCGCGTAATATTCGCGTTTTCCATATTGACCTTAAACTCGACGTTGGCAAACGCAGCGTACACGCCCTCACACCACGCGCAAGCAGGCGAAGAAAGCAGAGGATTGCAAGAATGCCACGCAACAGCAGTCGCACCGTTTACTCTACCGATCTCGGCAGGCTCTGCCCCGGTTGCAGAGAGGCCGTGGACAAATGTCGCTGTCGATCCATGAAAACTGCGCGCCCACCGTCAGACGGCATTGTCCGTCTGCACCGCGAGAGCAAGGGACGTGGCGGCAAGGCCGTAACGATCATTCGGGGACTTCCCCTCGATGAACCGGAACTCAAGGCCCTGGCGAAAAAGCTCAAGCAGCGCTGTGGGGTCGGGGGCGCCGTGAAAGAGGGTGCGGTGGAAATACAGGGGGACCAGCGCGAATTGCTGAAGACCCTGCTTACTGACGAGGGCTACAGCGTCAGGATTGCGGGGGGCTGATCCTTTACTCCGCGGCGCATCGTCGGGACACCTGATCGGGACGCCTGATCGGGACGTCCGGTCGGACCGACCGCCAGTCAGCTGTCGTCCTCGCAAAGCTGCAGGCCGCTGGCGAGCAGCGCATCAAGCGCCTGGCGATCAGGCTGCCCGCTCTCCCGATCCCGTATCGCCCACCAGAGCGGCAGATCCTCGGGACGGTCGATATCGTCGCGCAGCGGCAGCATCGCGTGAGAAACTTCGCCCTGGCGCGCACGCTCAAGGGTTTGCGACATGACAGCCGCGCTACCCCAGTCGATGCCGTCGAAACAGGCAGCGTGGACGCGACTGGCGCCCACCAGCACGTAACCCCCATCCGCGGCGGGTCCCCAGACCATATCGGCATCATCCAGTGCACTTGCGGCCTCGCCGAGATAGCCCGGATCGAGTCCCGGACAATCGCTCCCCACCAGCACCACCTTGCGGTACCTGGACAGCCCATCGCGCAGCGCATGCAGCATGCGCTCACCCAGATCCGCACCACGCTGCAGATGCAGCGACATGCCATAGTGAGAGGCTACCTGCGACAACCACGGGTGCGCGACGTCTCCGGTAACCCACAGTTCGCGAGCACTTGCAGGCACGCGATTAAGCTGGCTCGCCGTATGAACGAGCAATTCGCAGTGCAGCGCGCAGGCCTCCTGGGGACCGAGACTGGGCTGAACGCGGGTCTTTACCTTGCCTGCCTGTGGCACGCGGGCGAACTGCAGGTACAGGCACCCC